>JAFZQO010000002.1 GCA_017620335.1 Bacteroidales bacterium | reverse complement strand
GGATTCCATACCGCCGATGACGGTGTAGATGGCGGTGATGATCACCAGGGCGAGGGCCGCGACCCAGAAGTTGATGCCCAGGAGGGTGTTCAGGGCGAGGCCGCCGGCGAGGACGGTCACGGACACCTTGGTGAGGACGTAGCTGGCGAGGGACAGCCAGGTGAGGATGCCGCGGCTCTCCTTGTTGTAGCGCTTCTCGAGGAATTCAGGCATGGTGTAGACCATACTGCGCTCGTAGAAGGGGACGAAGACCCAGCCGAGGATGAGGATCATCCAGCCCTGGATCTCCCAGTGGGCCTGGGCCATGCCGGCGGATGCGCCGGTACCCGCGAGGCCGATGAGGTGCTCCGAGCCGATGTTGGATGCGAAGATGGAGGCGCCGATGGCGATCCATGTGGCCGAGCGGCCGCTGAGGAAGTAGTCACCGGAGGTCTCTTTCTTCTTGCGGGAGACGTCCCAGCAGATCCAGACCATCGCCAGGAAGAAGATTCCGATGACGATCCAGTCCCAGGACGCGAGGGCGATGCGGTTCAGGTCCGCAGCCTGTAAGGGGATGAGATTCAGCATTTCTATCTAGGTTTTAGTTGTTTACGGAGAAAGCGAACACGCAGTGGCTGGTGTACTTCTCGCCGGGGCGAAGGACCACGGACGGCCAGTCGGGATTGTGCGGCGTGTCGGGATAGTGCTGGCTCTCGAGGCAGATGCCGGCGCGCTGGTTGTAAACGATGCCGTTCTTGCCGGTGACGGAGCCGTCGAGGAAGTTGCCGGAGTACACCTGGATGCCGGGCTCGTCGGTATAGACCTCAAGCTGGATGCCGGTGGAGGGGCTCTGAAGGATGATGGCCGGGTCGGTGATGTCGCCCATGGTGTCGAGGATCCAGTTGTGGTCGTAGCCGTTTCCGAGGGCGATCTGCTCGAAGTCGCGCTTGTCTATGTCGTCACCTATCCTCTTGGCGGTGGTGAAGTCCATCGGGGTGTCAAGCAGGGAGACGATCTCACCGGTGGGGATGAGGCCGGGACCCACCGCCGTGGTGGTGGAGGACTTGATGTACATGATGTCGTCCAGCACGTTGTGCGTGGGGTCGCCGTCGAGGTTGAAGTAGGAGTGGTTGGTCATGTTGATGACCGTCGGCTTGTCGGTGGTGGCCTCATACCAGATGTCGATGGCATTCTGGTCGGTGAGGGTGTAGGTCACATAGGCCTTGACATGGCCGGGGAAGCCGTTGTCGCCGTCGGGCGAGTCGCGGAGGATCTTCAGGTGGTTGGCATCCGCCTCTACGACCTCATAGACCTGATACTGCCAGCCGGTGGGGCCGCCGTGGAGGGTGTTCTCGCCGTCGTTCTTCGGGAGGACGAAGGTCTCGCCGTCAATCTCGAAACTGCCGCCCGCGATGCGGTTGGCGTAGCGGCCGATGGCGGCGCCGAAGTCGGTGGAGTTGTTCTCGGGGAAATAGTCGGAGACCTTGTCGAAGCCGAGGACTACGTCCTTGAAGCTACCGTCCTTGGCGGGAGCCATGATGGAGACGATGCGGCCGCCGAAGTTGGTGATGCAGACCTCCATGCCGTTGGCGTTGGTTAGGGTATAGAGCGCGGTCGGGCTGCCATTATACTCCGACACGAAATTCTGCGGGTCGAGGCCGGATTTGGTCAGGCCGCTTTCCTTCTTGGCGCAGCCGACGGCCAGCAGGGCCATCGCGGCTGCGATTACTGTAGTGATGTGCTTCATATCGATGATGGGTTATTTGATTGCGATGGCGATGATGGACATGGCGGGAGCGTTGATCTCGATGCCTTTGTCGGTGACCTTGAAGTCCTTGAATGCCTTCGGGGCGACTGCGGCTTCCTTGCCGAAGTCGTTGAACGCGTTGATCTTGTCCGCGGTTAGGATGCGGGCGGAGACATTGTCCTTCTTCACCTTTCCGAGGGTATCCCAGGTCAGGAGGAGGGTCTGGCCGTTCTTGAGGTCGATGTTGGTGATGTCGACATTCACCACGCCGTCCTTGCGCGAGGCGGTGACGCTGAGCGACGGGACGGGGCCCTTGTCGCTGTTGGCGATCTCGGTGGTCGCATACTCGACGGGCAGGAACTCCGCATCCTGGTGGACCTTGTACATCTCGAAGACGTGGTAGGTCGGGGTGAGGACCATCTGGTCGCCCCTGGTGAGGATCATCGACTGGAGGACGTTGACCACCTGGGCGATGTTGGCCATCTTGATGCGGCGGGTGTACTTGTGGAAGATGTCAAGCGACACGGCGGCGACGATGGCGTCGCGCATGGTGTTCTGCTGGAAGAGGTGGCCGGGGTCGGTGCCGGGCTCGACGTCCCACCAGGTGCCCCATTCGTCCACGAGGAGGTCCACCTTGTTGTCGGGATCGTACTTGTCCATGATGGCGATGTGCTTCTGGATGCAGGGCTCGATGGCCACCGCACGGCCGAGGGCGCGGTAGTACTCCTGGTCGGTGAAGTTGGTCGCGGAGCCCTTGCTCCCGGTCCAGGTCATGCAGGTGTAGTAGTGCACGGCGATGGCGTCCATCGCGGTGCCGATGTTCTGCATGCAGACCTCCGTCCAGTTGTAATCGGTGTCGGAAGCGCCGCTGGCGATCTTGTAGAGGACGTTGCCGTTGTAGTCGCGGGTGTAGGTGGTGTAGCGGCGGAAGAGGTTGGAGTAGTACTCCGGCGTCATGTTGCCGCCGCAGCCCCAGGCCTCGTTGCCGATGCCGAGGAACTTGACCTTCCAAGGCTCGTCGCGGCCGTTGCTGCGGCGCAGCTCGGCCACGGTGCTATGGCTGGCGGAAGTCATGTACTCCACCCATTTGGCCATCTCCTCGGGGGTGCCGCTGCCGACGTTGCCGCTGATATACGGCTCGCAGCCGAGCAGTTCGCAGAGGTTCAGGAACTCATGCGTGCCGAAACTGTTGTCCTCCAGGGTGCCTCCCCAGTTGTTGTTGCTGATCTTGGCGCGGTCCTTGACCGGGCCGATGCCGTCCATCCAGTGATAGTCGTCGGCGAAACAGCCGCCCGGCCATCGCATGACGGGGACCTGGAGCTCCTTGAGGGCGTTGAATACGTCGAGGCGGTAGCCGTCCTTGTTGGGGATGGGGGAGTCCTTGCCCACCCAGAGTCCGCCGTAGATGCAACTGCCGAGATGTTCGGAGAACTGGCCGTAGATTTCCTTCGGAATGATCTGCCCGTCCGCTTCGCTGTCCTTGATGCGGACAGTGGTCTGTGCCTGGAGGCTGAAGCCGGCGGTGATGGCGAGTGCCAGCGCGGTGATGATTGTGTGGAATTTCATATCGTTGGTTTTAGTTTTCCATATAATGGTGGCTATACAAAGATAGGACAAAATCCCTTTTCTCCATAGGAGAAAGAAGCGCCGCGGCCGATAGTGCACGATTGTGAACCAAAAATGAAAGAAAATGCACCCCGGGGCCCGGGGTGCACTGAAGACTGGATTTGGCGGAGAACCGCCCTTGAATCAAAATCAATCTTTTTTGAACCAAACGTTCATTTCGCCGCGGCCGCGGTGGGCCCAGGCGTAATAGGGGATGAGGGTGAGGGGACCGTCGGGCGTGTCGGTGACCAGTTCGGTGATTCCGTAGAGCATGCCGGGCTTGCGCTCGACGCTGAACTCCGGCCCTTCGGGGATGCGCGCCTCCCGTACGGAGAAGCCGTTGTCGGGCCACTCGGCGCAGTAGACGATGGGGCCGCGCTCGACGGCGAGGCGTCCGAGGTCGTCCGCGACCCTGGCGTCAGCCTCGACGGTGCGCGGCTCCATGTCGAAGCGGACCGCCACTTCATCGCCCTGCTTCCACTCGCGATCGATGGTGAAATAACCGTCGGCAGTGAGGGTCCCTTCAGCTTCGGCGCCGTTGATTTTTACGCTGTAACTCAGTTCTTTACCGTCGGTGTAATGATACAGGCCGCCGGGCATGACCTCGCCTCGGACCCATCCGGGAATCCGGAGCTTCAGGGCGAAGGGCTTGCGGTGTGCGTTACGCTCCACCTTGAGGAGGATGTCACCGTTCCACGGATATTCCGTTACCTGGCTCAGGGAAACGTCCTTGCCTTCGACCTCCACGTCCATCGAGTTGGACATGTAGAGATTGACGTACAGGTTGTCGTCCTTCACGGCATAGACATATCCGGGGACGGACGGGATGAAGCGACAGATGTTGGACGGGCAGCACGCGCAGCCGAACCACGGCTCGCGTTCGTGGCTGCCGTCCGATTCGAGAGGGTTGGGGTAGAAGAAGGCTCCTCCGTCGAGGGACACTCCGTCGATGAGGGCGTTGTAGAGGCTGCGCTCCAGGACGTCAAAATACTTGGATTCGCCGTGGAGGAGGAACATCCTGTAATTGGTGTATACGTTGCCGATGGCGGCGCAGGTCTCGCAGTAGGCCGTGAGGTTGGGAAGCTCGTAATTGTCGCCGAAGGCCTCTCCGCCGTGGCGCGAGCCCACTCCGCCGGTGATATAGGTCTTCTTCGAGACCATGTTCTCCCAGATGCGGTCTATCGCGTCGATGTAGGACTGCTCCCCGGTCAGGGCGGCCACGTCGGCCAGGCCGGAATAATAATACTCGGCCCTCACGGCATGGCCGACGGCCTCATCTTGTTCCGTAATCGGCTTGTGGGACTGGCGGTAGGCGTCGCTGCCCTTCTCGCCGCGGCCCCTCATGTCGATGAAGAACTTGGCTTCGTCCAAATACTTGCGGTCGCCTGTGACCGTGAAGAGCTTCGCCAGGGCCATCTCCGCGATCTGGTGTCCTGGTACTTTCACCTGCTGTCCTTCCCCGGGGCCGATCTCACGGCAGACGCAGTCGGCGTACTTGATGGCTATGTCGAGGAAATTGCGCTTGCCGGTGGCCTGGTAATGGGCTATGGCTCCCTCGATCATGTGGCCGAGATTGTAGAGCTCGTGGCTGTCCTCGATCTGTGCCCATCTTTCGGCGCCGCTCCAGGCGTGGGGATGCTCGGGATTGCGTGTGCGGGCGGTGTAAAGGTAGCCGTCAGGCTCCTGCGCCGCCGCCACGATGACCAGGACGCTGTCGATATAGGCTTCGAGTTTTGGGTCGGGATAAGTCTGCAGGATATAACTGGCGCCTTCGATGGTCTTGTAGACATCCGTGTCGTCGAAGGGGAATCCCACCACATGGAATCCCATATTGTGGTCGGCGTCCATCTGCTGCCTTGCCTCGACGAAGTTCTGGTAGCGTCCGGTTTCCTCGCATTTGCTGAAGGCGAGCGGGATGGTGACTTCGCGGGAGGCTTCGAGCCTTTGTCCCCAGAAATCGTCCGTGACCTTGACGGAGGTGAAGGGGACGGGAGTGATAGGATAGCCTTCGGGGGCTTTCTTCGTACAGGCGGCGAGGGAAAGCGTAACCACCGTCGCGAAAATGATATAATGTTTCATAATCTTAAGAAATAAGTATCAAAAGTGATGGAAACCGATGAAGTCGCGATCGGTTCCCTCCCAATGCAGGCCGGGGGTGGCAAGGATTTCTCCGATGACGGTGTGCTGGACGGGGACCTCCGTACCCGGCCGGCAGGTGAACAGGAGCTCGTAGTCCTCACCGCCGTTCAGGGCCAGTTCCACCGGGTCCCAGCCGCGGCGCGCGCAGACGGTCCGGAGCTCCGCTGAAAGCGGCAGGCTCCGGACGTCGATGCGCGCGCCCGTACCCGACTCTTCCAGTATGTGCCTCAGGTCC
Organism: Bacteroidales bacterium; assembly: GCA_017620335.1. Lineage (GTDB taxonomy): Bacteria > Bacteroidota > Bacteroidia > Bacteroidales > UBA932 > Cryptobacteroides. The sequence continues at coordinate 64,138 of JAFZQO010000002.1, read as the reverse complement.
GACCCTATGCCGTCCGAGATGTCCATCATCGCGTTCACCCCAGGCGTCGCCGCCAGTTTCATCCCTTCCTCTATCCTAGGCACTGGCCTGTAATGCCTTTCCCGAAGGATCCCGCAGGGTAGGGTGTTTTCGGGGTACCCTGCGGATTCTAGCACCAGCCGGAGTCCCGCGGCGGAGTCGCCGAGCGGGCCGGTCACGCAGATGAGGTCACCCGGCTCCGCCGCCGACCTCCTGCGCGACCGCCCGGCCACGCACTCTCCCAGTACTGTCACGTTTATGCAGAGTTTGTTAAGGGAAGATGTCGTGTCGCCTCCCAGCAGCGGGCAGTCGAAACGGTCGGACAAGGCCTTGTACCCTTCGAAGAATCCTTTCAGGAAGCCGTCATCCAAAGTTTTGGGCAGGGCGCAGCTGAGGAAGGTCCCTACGGGTTTCCCTCCCATGCCGGCGATGTCGCTGAGGTTTACGGCCGCCGACTTCCAGCCAAGGCTGTACGGATCGACGTCCTCCAGCAGGAAATGTACACCCTCGACCAGCATGTCGGTGGTCACCAGCGTCTCCAGGCCGTCGCGCTGCGGCAGCACGGCGCAGTCGTCCCCGATGCCCAGGACTCCGTCCGGCACCATGAACTGTCCCTTGATCCAGTCTATAAGCTCGAATTCTCCCTTTTCCATTCCATACAAAAATACGAAAAAACCGTGGAATTGCTATCTTTGCACCAAGACATTGGAAATGATGGAAGACAGCAGGACAGCGACATACGACAGGTTCGAGGCCAGTATCAGGAAGGAACTCATAAAGCTCTGCACCGAGTTCGAGATGATGAACGGACAGTTGCTCCGTTCTGACGACATAGATGCGAAATGGGACGAGTTCGCCCGCGATTATATGATCGACGCCGTCCACGAGTTCAACGAGTATCCCGAAGTAGCCCTCGCCTGGGCTGCGTATCTCGGCATGGGCGTCGCCCGCCATTGGGACGAGGATTGGCGCAGGCATGCCTCCGACAAATACGCGTCGTATTATGGTACGAGGGGTTTCGACGACATGGACGACCACATCATCCGGGACGTCCTGGGCTATGCCCTGGATTCGGAACAGGCGAAGGCTGTCGGCGCCATGCTCAGCCGCTGCGCCACGCTGGTCCTGACCCTCATCCGCCGCGAAGGCTTCGAGTCCCAGAGTGTCGAGGCTTATTACGTCCTCATCCGCAGCGTCAAGGTCATGTTCCAGATCGGCCAGTCACTCGAGCTTTACCGACTGGGATATTCCTTCCGTCCCCTTTGATTCCTGAAAGAAAAGTAACAATCTGACAATCATCCCTGTACGTCGACATTGTCATCGTGGCTTTCCGGAGCCCTTTCGATGATGATGTCGGCTTCGTCATAGTCCCCGAACCAGTCGCGGAGCTTTTTCTTCGCCTGGGCCTCTATCTCCGGCGTAACGTTCTTGGCGACGGCGTAGAAAGCCCACATCAGCGCGGCCAGGTCGTCGGTATATCCCGCCAGCGGGATGAAGTCGGGGATGAGGTCTATGGGCAGTATGAAATAGCCGAGAGCTCCCCAGATCTTCCCCTTGTCGGCCATCTTGACCTTGGGGCTCTTGAGGACATAATACAGCAGCAGCGCCAGGTAAATGACCTTTATGCCGGCCTTCTTCGCTACGCGGGTCACTTTTTTCAGGAGATCCTGCTCATTGTACCTGCCCTGGTATTTCTCGATATCCTTGGGTGTCATCTTGTCAGTCTTGATGGTTTGCAGGGAGAACTGCATAAATTGTTCCTCAGTTTTTTTTCTTATCTTTATCCGTGTAAAAACAACATGCTCGGATTATGAAAAAGACCTTCCTGGCAGCATGCCTGCTCCTGCTCGCCGCGGCTGCAGCCCCGGCGCAGACCTTCAACGTCGATGAGCTTGTGGGAAGCAACCGCGACCTCGCCGCCAGCGGCGAGCGGGCGTATGACTTCGACGTCCCGCCCATGACACCTGCCCCGGACGGGTACAAGCCGTTCTATATCAGCCATTATGGCCGTCACGGCTCCCGCTGGTGCTACAGCGCCGCGCCGTATTCCCGCATCCAGGCCAGGCTTGCCGAAGCGAAGGAGAAAGGTCTCCTGACCGTCCGCGGGCAGGAATTCCACGACCAGTACATGGACTTCTACCTTGAGCCCATGATCAACGCCGGCGACCTGACGGAGCTCGGCCGTTGGCAGAACGAGCGCATCGCCGAGGTCATGTACCGCGATTTCCCGGAGGTGTTCACCAACGGCAACAAGGTCCTGGCCCGCGCCTCCGACTCCCCGCGCTCCATCATCAGCATGGGCTCCTTCTGCCTCGGGCTGCAGAGGCACGCCCCCTGGCTGGACATCACCGTCCGCTCGCTGCATACCGACATGCCCTTCACGTCCACGCGCCATTCACCGCGGCAGATAGCGAAGCATTATGCCGGCCGTCCCGGACTGCCCGGAGGGGAGACCCTCGAGCAGTTCCGCGTCCGCAAGATCGATTCCGACGCTATCCTCAGCCGCCTTTTCACCGACACGTCCTTCATCGGCGACGCCAGCGCCAAGGCCGCGTTCGTAATGGATCTCCACGATATCTGGGCCGGTTACCACAACTATTGCGACAGCGACTTCATGGAGGACCTCTTCGACAGGCAGGCGAGGATAGACACCTGGGAAGTGAACAATTACATCAGTTACACCCAGGCCTCGCTGAACCGCTTCGACCATATCGTCCTCCTGCAGGAGATCGAGCAGCTGGCCGACGAGGCCATCGCGGGCACGCGTGACGTCTGCCTGGACCTCCGCTACGGCCACGACCATGTCATCAGCGCATTCTTCCCCCTGCTCGGCCTGTACGGGAGCGACCGTGTTCCCGACACCGCCGACGAGGTAAAGTACTGGTTCCAGGATTATTACACGCAGATGGCCTCCAACTTCCAGTTCATCCTCTACCGTTCCCAGGATTCCGGACGCATCCTCTTCAAGCTCCTTCACAACGGAGTGGAGGTGGAGCTACGGCAGCTCACCCCGGTGAGCGGCCCTTACTACGACTGGGCTGACTTCAAAGCATGGTGCGCCAAATTATACGAAGAGCATCCGCTGGTATAGGCATGTTTTTCATCATCAGGAGACGCCGGAGGAAGAGGAAGCCCCTGACCGCCGAACAGGCGGCGGAGGTGGAGCGGCTGCGCGCCCAGGCCAAGGCGGCCCTGCCGCCGCGCCTGGCCGAGCTCGCCGCCCTCCACGGCTTCACCTACAAGGCCGTCCGCATCAAGCACAACGTCTCCAACTGGGGCAGTTGCTCCGAACTGGGAAATATCAATCTTAATCTCAACCTGATGCGCCTCCCGGAGCACCTGCGCGACTACGTCATGCTCCACGAGCTCTGCCATCTGAAATACCTCAACCATGGTCCGGAGTTCCACGCCCTGCTCGAGATCGTCTGCCCCGGCCACCGCGCGTACCAGCGCGAGCTTAAATCCTACAAGCTTATCTGAGGTCAGTGCATCATGCGCTCCACGGGAGTGACCGGCACCTTCGGCACCGGGTCATTCCTGTATGCGCCTCCGAAGCTCCTCGCCATGTTCTTCAGGAGGTCGTTCCAGTCCACCATCACCTGCTTGTAGGTGCCTGTGGCGGGATCGAATTCCAGCCATATGCTCTGAGGGAAGAACTCCGGAGAATACGGATGTTCGTATGGCGCCTGTCCAGGGACATACACGTCGATCCAAGGGAAGGAAGGGTTCATCAGTGGGGCATACCCCGTCCGGAACCCGAAGGGATTGGAAAGGAACATGCGGGATGCCTGGAATGCCATCCGGGCTGACTTCGAGAAATCGGGCAGACGGTGCCAATAAAGGTCGCGGCCGACGGAACCCATCACGCTGGAATAGGCGGAAGCGTTGAGCCTTGCCGCCCTCTGAGCCTTCGTTTCGAAAGGAGGCTGCTGCAGCGGCGACAGGAATGACGGCAGCTGGAAAATGGGCGTCAGAAATCCGGAAGAGAAAGGATTGACCGGCTGGAAGGAAGGCCCGGGCCTGTTCTCCAGCGAGTCAGGCTTCACCACAGGTCCGTCGAGCACCGTGACCGGCACATCCTGCGCCCGTCCGGCCAGCGTTCCGGCAACCAGAAGCATAAGAGTCAATAGTAATCCTTTACCCATACGGTCTGAACTGTTATTCAAAGATTATACCGATTAGAACCTTGGGAATGCCATATTTATTGATAATCGCAAAATAATTTATCGATAATCGCAAAACTGGCATAGTCTTTGTCTTTTGACCGGGAGTATTAAAAAAACGAACGTCATGAAACTATCGAACCAAAGGGGCATCAAGACCGTCAGCCTCATCGCTCTCGCCATGGGGGCGCTTTATCTTGTATTCATTTATTTCAAAACCATCAATGTCCTGTGGATTGACGGGCCGCATGAGAGGATCGTCTGGAACGACGCCCATATGGGATGGCAGATAGCTGTCCTGGCTGGATATGTCCTAGGCTGGACGGCCGTCTTCATAATGTGCCTGCTGATAGAGATCAACATCTTCAAGGGGCTGAAATCCGGGGACCTGTTCCCCAGGAAGAACACCGCCCTCATCATGTTGACGGCCATCCTGGTGGGCGTTTCGCTGTTCTTCGACGCGAACGTCTCCGACGTCATCAAGGGAGTCGAGTGCTCCGTCCTGACCTCCAACTGCATCTTCATCCCCCTCATCATCATCGTCTTCGGACTCCTTTACAAACAGGCCTCCCTCGCGATGGAGGACAGCAACCTCGCGATATGATCACTATCAATCTTGACATAGTACTTGCCACCAGAAGGATGACCCTGAGCGAGTTGTCCGAGAAGGTGGACGTCAACCTCACGAACCTTTCCATACTCAAGACGGGGAAGGCCCGCGCCATCCGCTTCAGTACCCTGAACGCCATCTGCAAGGTCCTGGACTGCAAGCCCGGCGACATCCTCGATTATGTCCCTGACCCCGAGGGAACAGATACGTCAGAAGAAGAATGAAAAAGTTGATAATAAGCGGATTGGCTGTAATCCTGCACTGTGCTTTCCTCAATGCGCAGGATGTCCGCACGTTTTCCGGAAGGGTTACCGACAGTAATGGAGACGGGATTGAATATGTCAGCATAGGGGTCCCGAACGACACCATATTCACGGTGTCGGACATCAACGGATATTTCCGCTTCCGGCTGCCGGACAGCGATACGCGCGGCATCGTGTTCAGCCACCTCTCCTATGACCCTTTCACCCTGGATCCCCCGGAAGCCGGCTCTGATACCGAGGGGCTGGGCATAACCCTGAACTACCATGAGTTGCCCGAGGCCGTCGTCCTCCCCGATGACGGGAAAAAAGTGACCGTCCTCGGAAAAGGAGTGAGATGGGCCGGAGCGGGATTCGGTCTTTCAAATTCTTTGGGAGGTATCCTTAACGAGGAGTGGGGGAGCAAGGTCAGGCTCAGGAAGCCGACGAGGATTGAGAAGGCGGAACTCGAATGCAAACTGGAAGACGTGGACAAGGCCGTGCTGAGTTTCGTCATCTACGAGATAACCAGCGACAGCACGTCTTTCGTCCCTGTCCAGCATGTTCCCGTATATCAGGCGATTCTGCCGGGAGACGATTATAAAACCCTTGTTTTCGAGGAGCCTGAAGTCCTGCTCCTCGACCCGGGGACATATTACTTCGCCGTCAAGTTCGTGGAGTTCGAAGGAGACGGCGCCCTGGTCTGCAAGGGCTATTTCAAAAGCGCCTATGAAAGAACCGGTGACTTCCATCTGCCCCTGAGCATAGGCCTGAAAGTCACCGGCATAGAATTCCCGTTCCGTAAGTGAAGGGGCTACAGCTGCCGCAGGACTTCGGCAATGGCGGCGTCGAGTTGCGGATCCTTGCCCTCTATGCGGTCCTTGAAGGTGTTCTTGACGTAGATGTCGGGCTTGACGCCGGTGTTTTCCAGGTCCTTGCCGTCAATCACGTTGTAGCAGCCCCAGGCGGGCATGCGGACGGTGGAACCGTCCAGCAACCTGACGGATGAGGTGAAGATGATCCAGCGATAGGTCTCTGTGCCGACCAACTTGGCGATGCCGAGGGTCTTGATACCGTTGGAAGTCACCTCGGCGTCGGAGAGGCTGTGCTCGTTGACCAGAACGACGATGGGCTTGCCGGCAGGCGTGACGTTGGGATGGGTGGTCTTCGGGAAGTCTCGGTACGACCACTCGAAGTGGCCCTGGCCGCGCAGGAAGTCGATGACCTCCTTGTGGACGTTGCCGCCGTTGTTGTAGCGCAGGTCGAGGATCAGGGCGTCCTTGTCGAAGGCCTCGGTGTGCATCTTGAGCAGGAACGAGTCGAGGTCATCGGCACCCATGGCCCTCATGTGGATGTACGCGACCCTGTCGTTTGTCTTCCTTGAGACGATGTCCGCGCGCTCCTCCTCCCAGGCCTTGTACGCAAGGGTCTTGATGTTGGAGAAGGAGGTTGTGTGCACCTTGACGTCGAACTCCTTGCCGCCGCGACTGAAACGGAGTTTCAGTTCATCCTTAGCGACCGCGCCGGAGAAGTATTTCTCGCGGTTGTTGCCCTTGAACACACCCACGCCGTCAACGGCGACCAGCTCGTCGCCCTTCCTGATGTCTATCTCATACTTGTCTGCGGGGGAGTCGGCGAGGATTCCGGCTACGGTATACGGAGAGGCGTTGTCGAAGATGATGCCGGTGCCGTAGGTGTGGGTGCGGGTCTCGAGCCTCTCCTCGGCGCCGTTGGAGGTGAAGCCCATGTGCGAGGAATTAAGCTCGCCGAGGAGGTCCGCCAGGAGGGTCCTCAAATTGGCCCTCGTGCGGACATAAGGCAGCAGGGAGGCGTAATAGTCGCGTACCGCGTACCAGTCTGCGCCGTGGAAGTTCACGTCGTAATAGTTCTGCTCCAGCGCTCCCCAGGCTTCGTAGAACATCTGGGTGAACTCGTCGCCGAGCACGGCCTCGACGTCCTTCTTGACCTCGGTCTTGGCGGCCGTGGCCGGGCCGGGCTCCACCTTGTAGATATTGCCCTGGCCAAGGCAGTACAGCGCATCCTTGCAGCTGAAGAAGGTGCCTCCGGAGAGATCCTTTATCTGCTTTGGCTTAGCCTCGGGATCGGAAATCTCCAGGATGAAGGTACCGGGGGTGCCTGAACCCATCGAACGGTAGAGGAGATAGTCCTTTCCCTTCGAGGAGTAGATGTACGGGCTGCCCTGGCTGCCGTCGCGCTCCACCCGCGTCAGCCTCTCGTGGATGTCCTTGAAGTCAATCACTACTGTGGAATCCTTCTTCGGCTCGTCCTTCTTGTCCCTGAACAGGCCGTCGAAGGCCTCCGACTTGAAGGGGGTGTCATATTTGCGCAGGGGGAGCTTGTAGAGCGTCGGCCTTGAACCCCTCGGGAACGAGGAGGAGGTGGGGTTGGCGAGCAGGTACATATATTTCCCGTCAGGGGAGAAAACGGGGCTCTGCTCCACCGAGGCGGAGTTGGTGAAGTTCCTGAGCGAGCCGTCCTTGATGTTGTAAAGGAAGATGTCCGACTCGAACATGTGCATGGCGTCGAAGGCCAGCCAGTTGTCGTCGAACGAGAATGACAGGGTATAGCCCTGGTATGCCCAGAACTCAGCCTCGGCGACCTTCGCCGCGGTTCCAGTGGCGGTGTCGTACATCATCACCGCACGGCTGCCGTCGGTGAATGCTATTTTGTCGCCCTTGTGGTTCTTCACCAGGTTCTTGGTTTCGTTCTGCGACAGGAAGACGGGGGACTCTCCGGAGCTACCGTCGGCCGCTATGCTGTAGATGTTGGTCCATCCCCTGTCGGTCCTGGTGTAGAAGACGTGCTTGCTGTCCTCGCTCCAGAGAACTTCGTCCACACGCTCGTCAGCGGGGGTCGGGAGCTTCTGAAGGAACTTGCACTTGGTGTCGGAGATGTAGAGACCGCCGCGGATGACCAGGGCGAACTTCTTGCCGTCGGGGGAGACGTCCGCGGCGGTCGGGGTCTGCCCCGTGAAGGACCTGCGCACCTCGACGCTTCCGGAGGCGACGCTGATCTGGGGCACGGTGACCTTGCCGGTGGCGGGGTCAAGGACGTTGATCTCGTAATCCTTGAGGAACACCATCGCCGAGCCCCCGAAGGCCAGCGACGGGTACTGGACGGACTTGTCGAAGGACGTAAGCTGCTGAGGCTTGGAGCCTTTGACGTACTTGACGATGTTGGACTCCTTGTTGAGCTCGTCGCTGACGTAGTATATGTTGCCGTCCCTGTCCACCATCGGCCACTGGTCCTTGCCGATGTAGTCGGTCAGCTCGGTATAGGCCTTGCTCCTGGGGTTCCAGCACTTGATGTTGGGGTTGTGGTCGCCGACATAGCGCTTGCGGGTGGGGAAACTGATGCTTTCCATCGACTCGTTGAAGAGGAACTCCCCGGTCTTGGGGTTCTCCACGAGGTTCACTATGGTGTTGAAATATCCGTCGAACATCAGCTGGGGCGTACCCCCGCCTACGGCCACCTTGAAGGTGGTCTTGCGGGCGCTCGCCCTGGTGGTCTCGAAATAGATCCAGTCCGACTTGGGTGACCATGATACGGGGACGTCCGGGGCTTCGTGGAAGGTCAGCTGGACGGCCTGCCCGCCGGCCAGGGGCACGACGTAGACGTCGTTGTTGCCCTGGATGTCGGAGCTGAAGGCTAGCCACTTGCCGTCAGGCGACACGAGCGGCGAGTCCTGCACGCCGGGCATGGTTACCACCGCCGTAGCCTGTCCACCGGCGGCGGGGACGGAATAGATGTCTCCGTCATAGCTGAAGTAAATCTGTTTTCCGTCCGGGGAAAGCGACGGATGCGACGCGAAGCGGATGTTCTCCGCATTGGCGGCTGCAGTGACGGCAGCCAGCGCCAGGGTCAGGAGGATGAGCTTTTTCATATTGAGGATAAGTTGTTTCAGTATGTTTTACCAGCGGTCGAAGGATGTGGTGGTCAGCGGAGGAGGGAGAGGGCGTCGGAGAGGGAGAGGGCATCCTCGACGGGGATGCCGCCGTTGCGGGTGCGGCGGAGGCTGCTGAGGAAGGCGCCGCTGCCCAGGGCTTCGCCCAGGTCGCGCGCCAGCGCCCGGATGTACGTGCCCTTGGAGCAGTCCACCCGCAGCATCGCCGTCGGCAGGTCATACGCGGAGATGTCCGCCACGTGTATCCGGCCGCTCTTCCCGGCTTCGTCTCCAGGCAGGGGCCTGTCTTTTCCGGCTTCGTCTCCTGGTGGGGGTATGGGTCCCGAAAATGCCTCACTACGTTCGGCCCCCCCCATCGCAAGCGATGGGTCCCCCCCTCTTATGTTGCCGAGGGTGGCACAATTTTCGGGACCCATACCCCCGCCTTTGGAGACAAAGCCGAAGTTCTCGAGGTCGAGGGAGTAGATGGTGATGGACTGTCGGGAGAGGAGATCGGTCGCGGTGTGGTCGAAGGGGATGCCGCTGCGCTGCGCTTCCTTGTAGGCCCTGCGGGCCATCTCGTAGGCGCGGACGCCGTCGACGGACTTGGCGGAGAAGAGCGGCGCGACCTGGTCCTGCTCCCCGACGAAGTCGGGCAACACGGACCGCAGCGCCGCCTCGGACACCCCGTCCAGCGGCAGCAGCCGGTCGATTTCCTTCTCCAGGTCGTACGAGGGCGTGGTAGCCCCGAAGGTCACGCCGGCCAGGTACTGCTTCGGCGAAGCCTGCAGCTCCTCGGCCAGTTTCGTGGCCTTGCCGATGCACACGAGCAGCACGCCGGTAGCCAGGGGATCCAGCGTACCGGCATGTCCTACCTTGAGGTTCTTCTTGTGGAAATGCCTGATGGCCTGATACTTGAGTTTCCGGATGACATCCGCGGAAGTCCATCTGTACGGCTTGTCCACCGGAAGGATGATGCCCTCCGGGTAATCGTCGATATTTTCCGTGAGGACAAGCCCCCGACCGGCCACCAGCGCGGACATTACACCGGAATCTTGTCGATGCGCCTCTTGTGGCGGCCGCCCGCGAACTCTGTCAGAAGCCAGGCGCGCACTATGCTCACCGCCATGCGGTAGCTGATGAAGCGCGCAGGCATGACCAGCACGTTGGCGTCGTTGTGCTCCTTCACCAGCTTGCCGACTGCGGTGTTCCACGCCAGGCCGGCGCGGATGCCGCGGTGATGGTTGAGCGTCATCGCCATGCCGTTGCCGGTGCCGCAGAGCGCGATGCCGCGGTCCACCTCTCCGTTCTCGACGGCGGTGGCCAGCGGATGCGCGACGTCGGCATAGTCCATGCTATCGGTACTGTCCGTACCGAAATTCACCACGTCGTACCCCTTCCCGAGCAGGTACGAGATCAGCCGGGCCTTGTATTCGACCCCGGCGTGATCGCTGCAGATACCGATTTTCATATGGTTAAATCTTGTCGTAAATATCCTTCATTACATAGCGGAGCACCGCCTGTCCGTTCTGGCTGAGGCAGTTGACTGCGATGACCACGTTCTTCTCCGGAGATATGACGGCCCACTGGCCCCAGGCCCCGTCGATGCGGAACGTGCCGTTGTCGCAGCGCCACATCTGATAGCCGTACCCGGCCACCCAGTCCTCCTGGACCGGCCAGCCCGGACGTTCGTTGCGGGGCTGCATGATCTGCACGGACATGGCCTCGTCTATCCATTTCTCAGATACGAGCTGTTTTCCGTTCCACTTGCCCTTGTTCAGGAAAAGCTGTCCCATCTTGGCCAGGTCCTCCGTCCGGAGGAACAGGCCCCAGCCGCCCATGTTGTAGCCCTCGGCCGACTCCTTCCAGTAGAAGTCGCTGATACCCATGGGTTTGAAAAGCTTCTCTGCCACGTAGTCCACGAGCTTCTTTCCGGTGACTTTGCTGACGATGACAGACAGCAGGTAGGTGTTCATGCTGTTGTAGGAGAACATCTCGCCGGGATAGAAGCTGAAGCTGTCATGAAGCATGTAATAAGTGGGATTCTTGACAGCAAGCGCCTCGGTTTCGCCGAGGATGTCGTGCCTGAAACCTGACGACATGGTCAGGAGGTTCCAGATGGTCATGGCCTTGAGGCTGTCGGACGGCTCCGCAGGAAGCTCCGACGCGTCGAAGAACTTTATCACCGGGTCGTTCACTGACAGCAGGCCCTCGTCTGCGGCAAGACCTACGGCTGTCGCCGTGAAGGTCTTGCTGCCGGACCACAGCGCATGCTTCACGTCCGCGCTGTGCCCCTCGTCATAACGTTCGTAAATGACCGCGCCGTCCTTCAGGACGACCACGCCGTGCATCTCGTTTGTGCTCCCGACGAGGTTGGCGTCGAGGAACAGCTGGTCGAACGCGGCGGTATTGACGCCGCTGTCATTGTTGCGCGGCAGATGCGCCTCCTTCGGGGCGCAGGCGGCCATGCAGAGGACGGCCGCCAGCATCAAGACAGATCTTCTCATATCGCTATTATCCTAAAACCGAAGCCGCACGCTCCATCCTGGAGCGGAATTCCTCCTTCCCGATGAAGGAAAGGATGTCGGCGATGCCGAGCCCGCTGGACGCTCCCGAGAGCGCCAGGCGCAGGCAGTTCATCACCTTGCCCATGGGCCATTCGTTGCCGCGGATAAAGCCCTCGAGCTCCTCTCCTATGGCCTCCGCTGTCCATGGTCCATCGTAGGCGTACATGTGCTCCGCGGCCTTCTGTGCCAACGTGTAATTCTCTTCCTTCCAGAACTTCGCGGCATCCTTTTCCACGTATTCCGCGGGAGCCTGGAACAGGTAAGGGGCTATCGTCCAGAAATCCGCCACGAAGACAGCGCGCTCCTTGATGAGCCCGACTACGCCCTTCACATAGTTCTTCGAGACCTCTCCGGCCGCGAAATCGTGGCTCACCGGGCACTTGAAGCAGCCCGTGACCTTGATGCCGTTGGCTTCCAGCACCGGTACGAAGAGGTCAGTAAGTTCCTCGTCGGACTTCATGCGCAGATACTCGCGGTTGAACCATTTCGCCTTTTCTGGATTGAATTTCGCTCCGGCCTTCTGGACCTTGTCCATCGAGAAGGCCTGCACCAGTTCGTCCATAGAGAAGAGCTCGCGGTCGTCGCCAGGGTTCCATCCGAGCATGGCCAGCATGTTCACGAAAGCCTCAGGGAAATATCCGTCCTCCCGGTAGCCGTGCGATGCGGTGCCATCGGGGGCGATCCATCTCAGCGGGAATACCGGGAAGCCCATCTTGTCGCCGTCGCGCTTGCTGAGCTTGCCGTTGCCGACAGGTTTGAGCAGGAGCGAAAGGTGCGCGAAGCGCGGCCGCGTCTCCTCCCAGCCGAATGCCTTGTAAAGCATGTAGTGCAGGGGTAGGGAAGGCAGCCACTCTTCTCCGCGGATGACCTCGGTGATTTCCATCAGGTGGTCGTCCACGATGTTGGCCAGATGATAGGTCGGCAGTTCGTCAGCCCTCTTCCATAGGACCTTGTCGTCGAGGGTATCGGTATTGACCTCGATGTGTCCGCGTATCATGTCGTCCATCGCCACCACGGTGTTCTCGGGCATCTTGAAGCGTATGGTCCAGCCGGTGCTCTCCTCCAGCAGCTTCGAAGTCTCTTCAGGGCTGAGCGTAAGGGAGTTGCGGAGGGAAAGGCGGGACTTCTTGTTGTAGATGAACGTCTCGCCGCGTGCCTCGGCCGCGCTCCGCACCGCCTCGAGCTCCGCGGCGGAGTCGAAGGCGTAATACGCATATCCGCTGGCGACCAGCTGCTCCGCGTACTTGCGGTAGATGCCGCGCCTCTGACTCTGGCGGTAAGGGGCGTGGGGGTGCTTCGCGGAAGCGGTCTCCACGACCTTGCCGGAGGCGTCGACGCCCTCGTCGGGGACTATCCCGCACCAGTTCAGGGCCTCGATGATGTACTCTTCGGCGCCCGGTACGAAACGGTTGGAGTCGGTGTCCTCGATGCGGAGTATGAAGTCGCCTCCGCGCTGCTTGGCGTACAGATAGTTATAGAGCGCCGTCCTCACTCCGCCCATGTGCAGGGGGCCGGTCGGTGAAGGCGCGAACCTTACTCTTGTCCTTCTTTCCATTTGTCTTTACTTTTCGTTCCGTGACGACCTGCGGATGGCGGGGATGTTCTCCAGGGTGCTGAGCTCCTCGCCGTTCTCCATCAGCAGGACGGGCTTGTTCTGCTCGTCGAAGACGGGATGGCTGCTCTGGGTGTTGAACCCGATGGTCTGGATCACTCCGCCCTCGGTGGCGGGCAGGCTGCGGCCCTCGTCGCTGTCCATGATGCGCTTCTTGTCGAAGACGTAGTCGTTGTCCAGGATGATGAGGTTGCCCAGGTCGACGTTGGTTATCTTGTTGAGCTTGTTATACTCGAATCCGGTGGCGACGACGGTCACCCTGATGGTGTCGTCGGCGTCGGGGTCGTCGTTCCAGATGATGCCCCTCTTGAACATCGTGAACTTTCCGAGGGCGTCCCTGATCCTGTTGGTCAGGACGTTGAGGTCGTCCATCTCGATGCCGTTCTCGTTGTTGGCCACGGTGATGTTCAGCAGGACCTTCTGGGCGGTGTTGACCTCGAAGTCGTTGAGCAGCGGAGAGTTGATGGCCGCCTCGATGGCGTCGTCGATGCGGTTCTGGCCCTTGCCTACGCCACAGCCCATCAGCGCCAGGCCGCTGTCCTTCATGACTGTCTTGACATCCTCGAAGTCCACGTTGACATAGCCCTTCTTCTTGATGATCTCCACCACGCTCATCACGGCGGTGGCGAGCACCTCGTCAGCCTTGGGGAAGGCCTCCTGGATGAGGAGCTTGCCGAACTGCTCGTGGAGCTTCTCGTTGTTGATGATGAGGAGGCTGTCGACGTTCTTCTTCAGCTCGTTGATGCCGTCGATTGCGCGTCCCAGGGCCTCCGGTCCCTCGTTCTCGAAGGGAAGGGTCACGACAGCCACGGTCAGGATGCCCCTTTCACGGGACATCTTGGCAATGACCGGCGCGGCGCCCGTCCCGGTGCCGCCGCCCATGCCGGCGGTGATGAAGAGCATGTCGATGGGCTGCCCGAAAACCACGGCCGCTATGCGGTCCTGGGTGTCCAGCGCGGCGTTGCGGCCGGCGGTCGAGTTGGTGCCCGCCCCGAGGCCGCGTCCCATCTGTATCTTGGTGGGGACCTCGCAGCCGTCCAGCGCCTGCCTGTCGGTGTTGCAGACTATGAAGTTGCAACCCTGGACCTTCTGCTTGAACATGTAGTTTACGGCGTTGCAGCCGCCTCCGCCCACTCCTATGACGGAGATCCTGGATTCGTTGGCCGGTACCCAGCCGGTGGGCTGGATGTCGTCGATGCAGTCGAATTCGGTGCCTTTGTATATCTCGTTCATGGTGCTGTCCTCCCTTTAGTCTTCCATTCTGTCATATCCTTCGTCAATCATCTTGCCTACGGCCGAGCCGACCTTCTTTGTGATGGAGTCGAGCGGATTCTTCCATACTATCCTCATCCGCTTCTTCCTGTTCTCCTCCTCCCTTATCCGCTTGGCCTCGTCGCGCTCGCGCTTGCGCGTTTCGTTACGCTCGCGCAGTTTCGAAAGGACTCCGGGCTCCTTCTTCCCTTCCTCCTGCCTGCTTTCCTCTTCCGTTTCAACGGATACAGGCTCCACGTAGGGCTCATCCTGGATGACGGGCTCCTCCACGTCGGCGGTCTCGACAGGGATATCCTCCTCTTCCTCCTCCTCGTACCTTGCCGGAGGCTCCGACAGGCAGTTGAGGTAGGGGTTGTCCTTGGCGGCGAGGACCATGCCTACCGACGCCACGGCGCTGGTTTCGTTGATCTCGGGGCATCCCACGAAGGAGAATTTCTGGCGGGGATATCCGATGCGGATGTTATAGCCGGACAGTTCCTTGACGTAGGTCGAGAGGTTGGGGATGACGGCCGAGCCTCCGGTCAGGACTATGCCGTTGCGCAGGTTCCCGCCGAATCCGCTCTCCTGGATCTTGTAGAGGCAGGCGTCTATGATTTCGCGCACGCGGCAGGTGATGACCTCGGACAGATACTTGACCGACAGCTGCTTGCATGAGCCGGACTCGCGGTTGTTGATCTGGATGATCTTGTCCCTGAGCGTCAGGAGTTTCTCGGGCATGCAGGCTCCGTAGCCGAGCTTGATGTTCTCCGCCAGGCTCTCGGATGTGCCGCATTCGAGCTTGATGTCGCAGGTGATGCTCCTGCCTCCGAAGGGGATGGAGGAGTAGTACCGCATGATGTCGTTGTGGTAGATGGTCACCGAAGTCGCTCCCGCGCCGATCTCGATCAGGGCCACGCCGTTCTCGCGCTCCTCTTCGGAGAGGATGGCATTCGCCGTGATTTCCGGCAGGAAATACTTCTTGGCCACCGCCACGCCCACCTGGTTCATGACGCGGTCGACGTTGTCGCTGTGGCGCTTGCGGCCCACGAACACCTTGAAGTTGCCCTCGAGGGTGTCGCTGACCATGCCCTCGATGTCGCTCTCGCGGGCGTTGAGGTATTCCTCGGTGGTGAAAGACTGGGCTACTACACCGTACATGATCTGCCTTTCCGGATCTGGAAGCGGGTAGGTGTCGATCGCGTTGTTCTTGAGGAAGTCTATCTCCTCGCGCGTGATGGCGCTTTCACCGTCCGAGCGTTCGAACTCGGCCCTGGCGTTCACCTGATGCACCTCGTAGCGGGGGAGACCCGTCACCACCTGGTGGATCTTGATCTTCAGTTCATTCTCCGCGTCGGTGATGGCATCCTTCACACGCTCCGCCGCCTTCATGGGATTGAACACGTAGGAGTTGCGTATGCCCTCGGAAGGGGTCTCGCGGTAGTAAAGCATCTGGACCCCCTTGCTGCTGACCTGTGCCACTGTAACGGCAATCTTCGACGTTCCCAGGTCGACGGCCGCTATGTATCTGTCGTCCATATCCTTATTTTTTACAAATAATCTGTTTATCGAATTTTACGTTCACTGTCCTGTAGTAGCCTTCGCCCTTTTCTGGAAGGATGTAGCGGTAGTAGTCCGACATGCGGTCGAACTTGTCCTTCGCCCCGAAGGGGCTGCCGAAGATGAAGCGCTCGCCGCCCTGGCGGGGTATCATAACTATGTCCCCGTCGGCCTCCACGTGCATCTGGACTATGTTCTCTGCCCAGATGCGTGATTTTTCCATGTAGTCGACCAGGGAGACCACGCCCGCGATCCATTCCCTTTCGACCTCGGTCTCCGGTGCTCCCTTGAACCCTTCCGAGTACTGGAGCGGTACCGCCCCGTCCATCACGGGTACGGGGGTGGTGTAGTTCTCCTGCAAGGGGAAAAGGAAGCCGTTGCAGTCGGCGTAGAATCCGTAACCTCCTTTTTGGAAGCGGATTACGGGCTCGCGCTGCGTCAGGCGTATGTTGAGCATTCCGTCCTCCGTGGTGTAGGCCTCGCTCTTGAGTATCGCGCTCTGCACGTCGAGTATGGACTCCACCTTGTGAAGCTTGATGCTGTCCAGCCTCTGTCCGATATAGGCTCCGTAGTACTTGTCCAGGTAGTCCTTGATGTCCTGCTCGCTCACGAAACGATAGTCGTCGGCGTACTCGACGCGTATGCCCTCGCAGGTGCGCAGCGCCCTCTCCCGCGCGGTTCCCGCGTGGATGAGCGCGCAGAGCGCGACCAGTGCGGCTAGCACCGCGACGGAGACGAGTATGCGGACCCTGGCTTTCATTCCTTTTCAAGCATTTCGGTTATGGGCTCCACGAAGCGGTCTATGTTGCCCGCCCCGAAGGTAACCAGCACGTCGGGACGCTCCTCAGAGAGCGTCTTCAGCAATTCCTCCTTTGTGACCATCACTTTCTCCGGGGCCGTGACATCCTTGAAGATGATCTCGGACGTGACTCCCGGGATGGGTTCCTCGCGTGCGGGATAGATGTCCAGCAGGATGAGTTTGTCCACCGCGCTCAGGGCGGCGGCGAACTCCGGCGCCAGGTCCCTGGTGCGCGTGTAAAGGTGCGGCTGGAAAACCGCCGTCAGCTTCCTTCCGGGGAACATGCCGCGGATGGAGGAGATGGTGGTTGCCAGCTCCTGCGGATGGTGAGCATAATCGTCGATGTAGGTCAGGCCGGGACGGTTGATGTGCACGTCCATGCGCCGCAGGACCCCGCGGAACGTCCCTATCGCATGCCTGACGGCCTCCGGGTCCGTTCCGTGGACCAGGCAGACGGCCGCCGCCGCTATGCTGTTCTCTATGTATATCCATCCCGGTATGCCCGGGGTGATGTCCTTAATGACGCCCCTCGGATACACGAGGTCGAAGGTGTAGTGCCCAAGCTCCCCGCGGCGGATGTTCTCCGCGTGGAAATCTGCGGCAGGGTCGTCGAAGTGATAGGTGTGGATTTTCGCCTTCGTGTCTTCGGAGGAGACGGGCAGGCCCAGCTTCTTGATGAGCACGCCCGAAACCTGGGAAGCGAAGGCGCGGAAGGCCTCCTGCACATGCTCGAGGTCGCCGTAGATGTCCAGATGGTCCGCATCCATGGCCGTGATGACGGCGACGGCGGGATAAAGCTGCAGGAACGAACGGTCGAACTCGTCCGCCTCGGCCACGACGGTAGGAACTTCGCTGACCAGAAGGTTGGTTCCGTAGTTCTTGGAGATGCCCCCGAGGAAGGCGGAGCAGCCGTCGCCGGCCTCCGTCAGTATGTGGGCCACCAGCGTGCTGGTGGTGGTCTTGCCGTGCGTGCCGGCGACGGCCAGGCACTTCTGCCCGCGCGTGATCTCGCCGAGGCTCAGGGAGCGTTTCACCACCCTGTAGCCGTGATTGCGCACGAATGTAAGTTCCTTGTTGTCAGAAGGTATGGCGGGGGTGTATATGACCAGCGTCTCGTCCGCGTCCTTCGGGATGAACCCGGGATCGTCCGTGAAATGCACGCCGATGCCCTCTTCCTGCAGAGCGTCCGTCAGGGCCGAGGGGGTGCGGTCGTATCCCGACACCTCCATTCCCTTCCGCTTGAAATAGCGGGCGATGGCGCTCATGCCTATGCCTCCGATGCCTATGAAATAAACGTTCTTCATTTCTCCAGCAGTCTGTAAACTTCCTTTGCGATGTCCATGGCGGCGTCCATGCGCGCCAGCGGCGCGATGTTGGTCTCCATGGCCTTTATCCTTTCAGGTTCGTGGGCGAGGGCGACGGCCTCCGCCATCATCTTATCTCCGGCCTCCGAATCCTTGACGAGCACCGCGGCGTCGCGGCGCACCAGGGCCATTGCGTTGTGCGTCTGGTGGTCCTCCGCCACGTTGGGGGACGGGACCAGTATCGACGCCTTCCTGGCTGCGCAGAGCTCGGACACCGAGCTGGCGCCGGAACGGGAGATGACCACGTCGGCCATGGCGTACGCGAGGTCCATCCTCTTGATGAAATCGGAGTGTTTCACGCCCTCGAGCGGGGCCTTGGCCCGGGCTTCCTCCATGAAGGCGTCCACCTGAGGCTTGTAGTACTTGCCGCACTGCCACAGCACCTCGACGTCCTCCCCTCCGGGGCATCCGTCGGATATCCACCGCTTCATCGCCTCGTTCAGGGTGCGGCTGCCGAGGCTTCCGCCGACGATGAGTATGTGTTTCTTGTCCGGATTCATGCCGTAGAAGGCGATGCCCTCCTCCTTCATCTCAGAGGTTACGGGGACGATCTCCTTGCGTATGGGATTGCCGGTGAAGACTATCCTGTCGGCGGGGAAGAACCTCTCCATTCCTTCGTAGGCAACGCAGATGCTTCCGGCCTTCTTGGAAAGGATCTTGTTGGTCAGGCCCGCGAAGCCGTTCTGCTCCTGGATGAGGGCGGGGATGCCCTTGCGCGTGGCGGCGCGCAGCAGCGGCGCGCTGGCATAGCCGCCCACGCCTATGGCGATCTCCGGCTTGAAATCGTCGATGATGCGCCCGGCCTTCCGCAGGCTCTGCAGGAGCTTGAACGGCACCTTGAGGTCGTTCTTGATGTTAGCCCAGTTGAGCTGGCGCTGCAGGCCGAGTATCGGAAGCCCTATGATGGTATATCCCGCTGCCGGGACCTTCTCCATCTCCATCTTGCCGTAGGCGCCGACGAAGAGGATTTTGGTATCGGGATTGAGTTCCTTCAGCTTGTCCGCGATGGAGATGGCCGGGAAGATGTGCCCTCCCGTGCCGCCTCCGCTGATGATTGCGCGCAATGGTCTGTATTCCATATCCTTAAATCTCCGATTCAAATTCATCCAATGCGTCGAGCTCGCCCTGTATCCCCTCGTGGGTGATGGTGAGCGGCTCGGCCTTGCGGGTCTCCCTGTCGATCTTCTTCGCCGCCTCGCGGCTGATCGACAGGATCACGCCGAAGGCTATGCAGAACACTATGAACGAGGAGGAGCCGTAGCTGATCATGGGCAGTGTCTGTCCTGTCAAAGGTATTATCCCGGCGTTGACCAGCATGTGCAGCATGGCCTGGCCGCTGATGAGCAGGATCAGTCCCGCGACGGCTATCTTGCCGAAATTGTCCTTGCAGTTGCGCACTATCACCGACCCGCGCGCCAGCAGGCTGACGTACAGGATGATGACTATCAGTGCCCCGATGAGGCCATATTCCTCGACTATGAAGCTGAACATGTAGTCCTCGTACATGACCGGCACGACGTAGCGCTGTGTGCTCTGGCCGGCGCCCTTGCCCAGCAGACCGCCCTGCTTGATGGCGATCTTGGCGCTGTATGGCTGGCGGAGCTTGTCCAGTGCGGCGTTGTACTCCGGAGAGTTCGGCCTTGCGTTATGGAAATCCTCCAGCGCGTCGCCGCTGCCCTTGATGCGGCTGACCCAGGTCTCCACGCGCGTCCCTTCCAGGATCTTCCCGTCCGTGACCTTGTTGACGAGGGCCAGGGCTCCGACGATGGCTATGAGCGCGAGGGCGGGCGCGATGAGCTCCTTGATGCTCAGGCCGCCCACGAGGATGGTCATGAACATCACTATCCCTATGAACGCCGCGCTCGAGCCGCTGCCGAGCGCCATGAGCAGCATCACGAAGAACATCGGGAAATAGATGTATATGACCTTCTGCCAGCCGGGTTTGCCCAGCCAGTGGAAATGCGCCTTCTTCGAGAGCCAGTTTGCAATGTGGAACCTCTTCTGCTGGAAGGCGTCCACCGCCCAGGCCAGGTACAGGACCATGGCCACCTTGATGACCTCATAGATGTGCAGCTGGAGACCTCCGATCTTGATGACGCGCCAGGCTCCGTTGATCTGTCCGGCCTTGAAGAAGGGCAGGCTGTCGAAGTGCGTCACCACTACGACGAGCATCAGCGCAGACGCGATGAAGCCGAACCTCGCCAGGAAGCGGTATCCCCTGACTCCTATGAAGTTATAGCAGACCAGCAGGAGGAGCATGCCGAATACGATGACCTTGAAGAGGTCCAGAACCACGTCCACGCGGGTCTGGGTGCCGTTCATCACTTCCTTGACGGTGGAGGTCGAGGAGAAGATGCAGACCGCCGATATCATGATCAGCGTCAGCACGATCATCCATACGACCTTGTCACCCTTCAGGCCGTCGAAGAAATTCCATATCCTGCTTTTCTGCGCCATCCCTTTCTCCCTTTACAGGTTCCTTACGGCGTTCTTGAACTGCTCGCCCCTGTCCTCGTAGCTGTGGAAGAGGTCGAAGCTTGCGCAGCAGGGGCTCAGGAGCACCACGTCGCCGGGGGACGCCATCGCCGCCGCGGCCTTCACGGCCGCCTCGGCTGACAGGGCGTCCACCATGTTCTCCGCCCCCACTATGCCTTCGAAGTGCGCGTGCAGCTTGGCGTTGTCCACGCCCATGCAGACGATGGCCTTGACCTTGTCGCGCACGAGGTCGTCCAGCACCGAATAGTCGTTGCCCTTGTCCTTGCCTCCGGCTATCCACACCACGGGCTTGGTCTGGCATTCGAGCGCGTACCATGCCGAGTCGACGTTGGTGGCCTTGGAGTCGTTGATGTAGAGGACGTCCTTGATGCTCAGCACCGGCTCGAGCCTGTGCTCGATAGGCTCGAAGGTAGAGAGGCTGCCGCGGATAACGTCGTCGTCGATGTCCACGGCCTTGGCGGCGAGCGCCGCGGCCATGGAGTTGTAGATGTTGTGCTTGCCTCCGAGGGCGAGCTCCTTGAGATAGATCTCGCTCTCGCTTTCCTCGTACTTCACGATGATCTTCTCACCTTCGAGGTAGGCGCCCTGCTCGACCTTCCCCTGCTGGGTGAAGGGCAGCATCTTGGCCTGGATGATGATCTTGTTCAGGTGGTCGATGGTGATGGCGTCGTCGGAGTCGAAGATGAAGCAGTCCTCGGGACGGAGGTTGCGGGTGATGCGGAACTTGGCCTTTACGTACTCCTCCATGTTGTAGTTGTAGCGGTCGAGGTGGTCCGGGGTGATGTTGGTGATGATGGCGATGTCCGGGCGGAAATCATATACGTTGTCCAGCTGGAAACTGCTGATTTCCAGTACGTAATAATCATAGTGCTCGGTCGCTACCTGGAAGGCGTAGCTCTTGCCTATGTTGCCGCCGAGGCCCACGTTGAGGCCGGCCTGCTGAAGCAGGTAGTAGATCAGCGAGGTCGTGGTGGTCTTGCCGTTGGAGCCGGTGATGCAGATCTTCTTCGCGGTGTCGTACCGTCCCGCGAACTCTATCTCCGAGAGGATGGGCGTGCCCTGCTGAATGAGCTTCTGCACCATGGGCGCGGCGGTGGGGATGCCGGGGCTCTTAACCACCTCGTCGGCGTTGAGGATGAGGTCCTCGCTATGCTGTCCCTCCTCGAAGGGGATGCCCCATTCCCTGAGGGTGTCGGCATAATGGTCCGCGATCTTCCCCTTGTCGGAGAGGAACACGTCGAATCCTTTCACTTTGGCGAGCACGGCGGCTCCAACTCCGCTCTCGGCTCCTCCCAATACTACAATCCTTGACATATACTGTATCTTTTCTTATCTGACTTTGAGCAGGGCGAGCGTCGCCACTGCGAGTATTATCTCCACGAACCAGAAGCGTGCGACAATCTTAGCCTCAGGCAGCGCGCGCACCGGTTTCTGTATAAGGGCCGGTATCCCTTCCTTCTGGAAATGGTGGTGCAGGGGGGTCATCTTGAACACCCTGCGGCCGGCTCCGTATTTCTTCTTGGTTTTCTTGAAATAGGCCCTCTGGATGATGACGGACAGGCTCTCCACGAGGAAGATTCCGCACAGGATGGGCAGTAGCAGCTCCTTGCGGATGAGGACGGCGGCGACGCCGATGATGCCGCCGAGCGTCAGGCTTCCGGTGTCTCCCATAAATACCTGGGCGGGATAGCAGTTGTACCACAGGAAGCCGATCAGGGCTCCCACGAACGCGGACATGAATACCGCGACCTCTCCGGAGCCGGGAATGTACATTATGTTCAGGTAGTCGGCGTTGATGACGTTGCCGCCGAGCCAGCCCAGGACGCCGATCACGACGCCCACGATGGCGGAGGTGCCGGCGGCGAGGCCGTCCATTCCGTCGGTGAGGTTGGTGCCGTTCGAGCAGGCGAGGATGACGAAGATGATCAGCACCAGGTATATGCCCCAGGTGCAGTACACTCCGAGCTGGCCCTTGAAGGGCGACAGCCAGGAATAGTCGAACTCATTGCCCTTGAAGAACGGGATGGTGGTCACGAGGTTGTCCGTAGGTATGGCCGGACTGACGCATACTATCAGGGCGATGCAGAAGGCGAGGCCGAACAGCAGGAGCATCTTTGTCCGCTCCCTGAGGCCTTCCTTGTTGTGCTTGAACACCTTGATGTAGTCGTCGGCGAAGCCTACGCCGCCGCACCACAGCGTGGTGAGGAGCAGGAGCTGTGTATATATGTTGGTCAGATCTGCCACAAGCAGGACGCCCACCAGGGTGGCGGCGATGATGATGACTCCTCCCATCGTGGGAGTGCCTTTCTTCTGCATCTGTCCCTCCAGTCCGAGGTCGCGGATGGTCTCGCCGATCTGGCGGCGCTGGAGCCAGCGGATGATGGGCTCTCCCGCGAAGAAGGCGAAGAGCATGCCCAGCACGTTGGCGAGCATGGCCCTGAAGGACAGGTAGCCCATCAGGCCGTGTCCCGGGAAATCGTAGTCTTTGAGCGCTTCAAAAAGATGATAGAGCATAATCTTTCAAACAGGTATCAGGATCGTACACTTGCAAATATCTCCTCGACGATCTCCTTCTCGTCGAAATGCCTCTTCTCCCTGCCGATGATCTGGTAGGTCTCGTGGCCCTTGCCGGCCAGCAGGATGGTGGCGCCGTCCTGCGCGGTGAGGATGGCCGTGCGTATCGCCTCCTTGCGGTCGGCGATGAATATGGCCTTGGCCTCCCCGGCGGGTGAGAAGCCCTTGCGGATGTCCTCCATGATGTCCTCAGTCCGTTCGGTACGGCTGTTGTCGGAGGTCACGATGATGCGGTCGGCATAGGCCTCGGCGACTTTAGCCATCTCGGGACGCTTGGTCCTGTCGCGGTCCCCGCCGCAGCCGAAGAGGCAGATGAGCTGCTTGGCGGGCTCGATGTCGCGGAGGGTCTTCAGGACGTTCTCCATGGCGTCGGGGGTGTGGGCGTAGTCGATGATGGCCGAAATGCCGCGGGGACCGCGTATGTTCTCCAGGCGTCCCTTGGCGGACTCAAGGCGGCTGAGCGACAGCAGGGCTTCGTCCTGCGTCGCGCCGACGGCCAGCGCCGCCGAATAGATGGCCAGCAGGTTGTAGGCGTTGTGCTGGCCGATGAGCCGCGTCCATACCTCCACGCCGTCGATCTTGAGCATCATGCCCTCGAAACTTTCCTCCATGATGCGGCAGGTATGGTCAGCCATTCCACGGCAGGAGTATGTGACCACCTTCGCCGCGGTGTTCTGCACCATGACGAGGCCGTTGCGGTCGTCGATG
The DNA here is from genome assembly GCA_017620335.1 of Bacteroidales bacterium. Taxonomy (GTDB): domain Bacteria; phylum Bacteroidota; class Bacteroidia; order Bacteroidales; family UBA932; genus Cryptobacteroides. Next base: position 40,276 of record JAFZQO010000002.1, on the reverse strand, counting down.
TTGGTGATGGCCGTGGCATCTGCGGGAAGGCCGTCGAAGAACAGTTTCTTGCAGCGGAGGTATTCGGCGTAGGTGCCGTGGTAGTCGAGGTGGTCGTGGGTGAGGTTGGAGAAGATGCCGACCTTGAACTTCAGGCCCGCCACGCGCTCCTGCTCGATGCCGATGGAGCTGACCTCCATGAAGCAGTATTCGCATCCGGCGTCCACCATCCTGGCCATGAGGGAGTTGATGGTGATGGGGTCGGAAGTGGTGTTGTCGGTCTCCAGTCGCTCGGTCCCGACGTAGTTGGCTATGGTCGAGAGCAGGCCGCAGTTGTATCCCAGGCCCATGAAGAGGTGGTACAGCAGGGTGACGGTCGTGGTCTTGCCGTTGGTGCCGGTGATGCCGACGAGCTGCAGCTTCTCCGACGGATGGCTGAAGAAGTTGGCGGCGCAGAGGGCGAGGCCCCTGCGGTCGGCGGAGACTACCGCCGCCGCGCCCGCTTCGAGCGCCGCCCCGATGAACTTGTGCCCGTCGGTGGCGAAACCCTTGACAGCGATGAACAGGGATCCGGCCGCCGCCTTGCGGGAATCGCTGCAGATGGCGTCTATCATGGTGTCCGGATTGCCGTGGACGATCTCCGCCCCGGTGTCCCTTATGATCTCCTCAAGTCTCATTTCAAAGTCAGTTTTACCGTGCCGCCCTTGGTCACCGCCGCTCCGGCCTTGGGGGACTGGGAGGCGACGTGCCCCGTCCCCGTGTAATCACATTTCATCCCCGTGCTCTCCACGGCGTACAGCGCGTCCCTCAGGCCCATGCCGGACAGGTCCGGTACGGTAAGGGTGTCCTCCGTCTGGGAAAGCACCTCCCTGGCCGGCATGGGCGGCACCGCCGCTTGCGGCTTGAGGCTTTCCATCCAAACGGGGTCCATGGCGTAGATGCCGTCCACGATGTCGCGGGCGGCCAGTGCCGGCAGGGTGCCTCCGTAGAAGCTCTCGCGGTCCAGCGTGGAGTAGATGACCACGATGAACGAATACATGGGAGCCTCGGCCGGGAAGAAGCCCACGAACGTGGCCTGGTTCTTCTTGCGGCCCCATTCGTCGGTGTAGCGTCCGGCGGAGGTCTTGGAGTCCTGGGCGTCCAGGACGATGCGGGCCGTTCCGGTCTTGCCCGCGACCTTGAACTTGGTGTTCTTAAGTCGCGTGGCGGTACCGCTCTGGACGACGGCGGTCAGGCCGCGGGTGATGGTGTCCGCGGTGGCACGCGAGCAGATCGACGCGTTCAGGATGCTCGGTCCGAGCTTCTCCTTCACGGTGCCGTTCTTCTCGATGTCCTCGACCAGGTACGGTTTCATCATCTTGCCCTTGTTGGCTATGGCGTTGTAGAAAGTGAGGATGTGCAGAGGGGTTTCGGTCACGGAATAGCCGTAGGCCGTGGTGCCGAGGCTGGTGATGCTCCAGGAGTCTCGGTCCGGCGAAGGCACCTGCGGGGAAGCCATGCCGTCCAGGTCGAAGTCGAAAGCTTCTCCGAGCTTGTACATGTAGAGCTTGTCGATGAAGTCCTTCGGGCGCTTGGAGTAATGCGTGACGGCCAGATGTGCGAAAACGTAGTTGGACGACATCTCCAGGCCCTTGAGGATGGTAATCTCGTTGGTGCCGTACTGGCGCTCGTAGTCGTAGATGTGCTGGTCCAGCGGCAGGGTGCCTTCCTTGCCGTGGTTGGTGGGGATGGTCTCCTCCAGGGAATGGATGCAGCCGTCCTCGAGAAGCGTCATGATGGTCGAGGCCTTGAACACGGAGCCGGGCTCGCCGGCGCGGCCGATGGCGTAGTTGTAGGACTCCTCCATCTTCCCGGTCTTGGGGTCGCGCTTGAGGTTGACCATGGCCCTGATGGCCCCGGTGGCCACTTCCATGACCACGGCGCAGCCTCCCTCGATCTTGCGGTTGGTGTCTATCTGCGCGCGCAGCGAACGGTCTGCGAGGTCCTGGATGTCGACGTCCAGGGTAGTCCGCACGTCGAGGCCGTCCACCGGCTTGACGGCGGCGCTGTCAAGGACCTGGATCCTCTCCCTTCCGTCCTTGACGGTGGTGTAGCGGTAGCCTTCCTCGCCGTGAAGCTTGGAGTTGAACTTGCCCTCGATGCCGATGTAGTTGTTGGTGCTGGCGTCGGTGTTGTCACGCACGAAACCGATGACGCGGCGCGCCAGGGTGCCGTAGGGATACTGTCTCACGTCCTTCTGGTTCACGATGAGGCCACCCTTGAACTGGCCTTCATTGAAGAGCGGGAGTTCCTTGATCTCCTGGAGGGTCTCGTAATCGACCGGGGTGCCGAGGGAGCGGAAACGGTTGCCGTTCTCACGGTCCTTGCGTATGGTCTCGTAGTATTCGGAAGCGGTTTTCTCGGGGAAGAACCTGGAAAGGCCTTCGGAAAGGGCCCTGGCTTTCTCCAGCCACTCCTGCTCGCGGTCTTTGCCGTTTTGGGAGTCGCGCGCGAATTCGTCCTTGAGGACGGTGGGGTCCATGGCTATGGTGTAGGAAGGGAAGGAAATGGCCAGCATGCGGCCGTCGCGGGCGAGTATGGCCCCGCGCGCCGGACGCATGACGTCCTTCGTCACGGAAGGGGTGAGCTTCGACTCGATGGCCTTGTCAGGCTTGAAGAAGACCTGCACCCTAATGAGCTGCCCCACCAGGACCACCGCCCCGATGAGGAACAGGATGTAGAACAGGTACATGAGCCTTCCTATCCTGTCTCTTTTCCCGTTATTTTCCGTTCTCTCTGCCATGGCGTCATTTCTTCAATACAATGGCGGGCTTCTCGGGTTCCGCGACCTTCGAGCCGCTGTCTTTCAACATGTCCCGGAGCGTCGCCCTGCGGTTCAGGGTCCTGAGCTCGAACTCCAGGTCGGCGTGCTCGATCTCGAGTTCCTTGATCGCGGCCTGGTTCTTCTCCACCTTCGCGAGGGTGTTGTCCACGACCAGGCTGAACCAGATCAGCATGCCGAAGAGGAAGAAGGTGTAAACGATGTGGATGAAGTACCTTCCGATGTTCAGGCGCAGCAGGAACTGGCCGTGAAGGATGGCCTTGAAGCTCTCCTTCAGCAGTCTTCCGACGTCCTGTATCTTCCATTTCTGTCCTTCCGCCATCAGTCGTCCCTCCTTGCGTTTTCCGCGGACAGCGGCTTCTCCGCCGTCCTGAGCTTGGCGCTGCGGGCGCGGGTATTGGCCGCGACCTCGCTCTCCTGCGGCAGGACCGGCTTACGGTCCAGTGCCCGCAGGGGAGTGTACGCGCGGCCGTACACGTCCTTCTCGACGGCGCCGTCGATGTTTCCGGCCTTGATGAAGTTCTTCACCATCCTGTCCTCCAGGGAGTGGTAGGTGATGACCACGAGCCTGCCGCCGGGCTTCAGGCTCTTGGCCGCGCCGTCGAGGAACTTCCCGAGGGCGCGCATCTCCTGGTTCACCTCGATGCGCAGGGCCTGGTACACCTTGGCGAGGTACTTGTGCTCCGCGTAGGCGGGGAGCGCCGGCCTGATGGCCGTGTCCAGGTCGCCTGTGGTGCGGATCTCCGCCTTGGCGCGGGCCGCGGTCACGAGGGCCGCCAGCCTGCGCGCGTTCTCCACCTCGCCGTACAGGCGGAAGACCTTCTCAAGTTCCTCCTGGGCATAGGTGTTCAGCACGTCCGCGGCCGTAAGCTCCGCCATGGTGTTCATCCTCATGTCGAGGGGGGCGTCATAGCGGAACGAGAAGCCTCTCTCCGCGGTGTCGAACTGGTGGGACGACACCCCGAGGTCGGCCAGGATACCGTCCACAACGCACTCCCGGTAATCGCGTGCGGCCTTGCGGGCCTCCAGGAGTGCGAAATTGTGGACGAATCGGAAATTATTGTGTATCAGGGTGAGACGTGGATCGTCCACCCTGCCTGACATCGCGTCGCTGTCGCGGTCGAAGGCCACGAGCCTTCCCTCCGGGGAAAGCCTCGAGAGGATCTCCGCGGAGTGTCCGCCGCCACCGTACGTGGCATCGATGTAGAATCCTGAAGGATCGGTGATGAGGGCGTCGACGCTCTCCTTGAGAAGTACCGGGACGTGATATTCCGACATGGCCAGCCTCTCCTACCTTGGTTCAGGCAGGCGTCCGGCTATGGCTACGAATTCGTCGTTGGAGATCCTTGCGGCCTCGTATCTCTCCTTGGCCCAGATCTCGATCTTGTAATCATTGCCGGAAAACACCACTTCCTTTGTTGCACCGATACGATCCAGAAGTTCCTTCGAGATCGATATGCGGCCGAATTTGGCGTCCGGCTCCACGATGTCGCGGTCACGCATATAGGCTCTCCAGAACCTCGCGTGCTCCTCGTTGAAGAAATTGAGTCGGGACTTGACTTCCGCAGACTGCCGCTCCCACTCTTCGAAAGTGTACATTTCCAGGCAGTCCGCGAAGATGTCCTTCTTGATTACGAAACGCATGTCGCCACCCTCGGGCATCATACCCTTGAGCGGCGCGGGGAAGACGAGCCGCCCCTTGTCGTCCAGCTTGGAGGTATAGTTGCCGATGAATGTGACCATGGTTCCTTAAAAAACTTATAGCACGCGATTGGCACAAAGGTACGAAAAACTTTTCCATTTTGTTCCACTATTTTCCAAATTTTTCCACAATATCCTGTTAAAAACTTCCGCGGCATGCAGATTCGTATTCCGCCCCCCGGAAACATATCTTTTTGACCATCCCTTCTCCCCTTTTTTCCTTCCTTTGCATGCAAGTGGTTATTTGGTGGTAAACAAATGGTTTGCTTTCGGAACAGCTTCGTCTCGGCTGGACGGTAGAGGTGTGGTTCTCAAAACCGTGGCCGCCCGTGGCCTCGTGAACGGGAGGGGCCCGCGCCGTAAGGCGTGGGAGGGATGGAGCGAAGCGAAAGTTTTGAGAACCACACCTCTACCGCAGCCGAAAAAAGCCGTACGGGAATGAAAAGGGCGTTTTTATTCCCAAAACAATGATTTTTGTCCAAACGGGAATGAAAAAGGCATTTTCATTCCCAAAAACTTAGTACTATGAAGATCAAGGAGTTGACGGAGGGGGAGAGGCCCCGGGAAAGGATGATGAAGTACGGGCCGGAGGTGCTTGGGACGGGGGAACTGCTGGCGATCCTTCTGCGGAGCGGGACGCGGGGCGAGAGCGCCGTTGACCTCGCGCAGCGGCTCCTGGCACTCGCCGGCGGCTCGCTGGTGCAGCTGTCACAGATTCCGCTGGAGCGGCTGCGCGCCCGGCGCGGCCTCGGCGGTGCCAAGGTGCTGCCGGTCCTGGCCGCACTGGAGCTGGGCCGCCGCTTCATTTCGGAGGAGTCGCGCCTGGAGAAGATACCCGTCGTGGCCCCAGCGCAGGTCTACCGCATGATGAAACCGGTCATGAAGGGCCTGCAGACGGAGGAATGCTGGGTGATTTACCTGAACTCCGCCAGATACGTCATCGGCCGTGAGTGCGTCAGTTCAGGTGGGCTGAACGCCACCATCCTGGACGTGAAGAGGATCGTGGCCTCGGCGCTCGAACGCAGGGCGCAGTCGGTGGTCCTGGTCCACAACCATCCATCCGGCAACCCCCGTCCGGGCTCGGAAGACCTCAACCAGACGCTGGCGCTTCGCCGCGCGATGGACTCGATGTCCATCTCGCTCTTGGACCACGTGGTCCTGTGCGACGATAGCTATTACAGCTTCGCCGACGAAATAGTATACAAGGGGTAGGGATCAGAGTTCCTTGCGCAGCCTGGCCTTGGCGATGCCGAGCTGGTCGCGGTACTTGGCAATGGTGCGGCGGGCGACCTTGTAGCCCTTCCGGTTCATCTCCTCCACGAGCTGGTCGTCGGTGAGTGGTTTGCGTTTGTCCTCGCCGTCCACGCACTCCTGCAGGGCCTTCTTGAGCTCGCGGGTGGAGACCTCCTCGCCGGCCTGGTTCTCCAGGCCCTCGGAGAAGAAGTACTTGAGCGGATAGATGCCGAAATGGGTCTCTATGTACTTGCTGTTGACCACGCGCGAAATGGTGGAGATGTCGAAGCCGGTCACCTCGGCTATGTCCTTGAGGACCATGGGCTTGAGGTGCGACTCGTCACCGTCGGTGAAGTACTCGCGCTGGTAGTCGATGATAGCCCTCATCGTGCTCTCAAGGGTGTTGTGGCGCTGCTTGAGGGCCTCCACGAACCACTTCGCGGAGTCAATCTTCTGCTTGACGAATGTCGCCGCCTCCTTCTGCTTGCGGTCACCGGAGTTCTTCGCCTCGGCGAGCATGTCAGCGTACTTCTTGTTCACCCTGATCTCAGGGATGGTGAAGCGCGGCATCGAGAGCCTGAGCTCGCCGTCCACCAGGTCCAGGACAAAGTCCGGGACGACCTGCTGGGCCTGCTCGGTATAGGAGTCGTCGATCTGCCCGCCCGGGGTGGGGTTGAGCTTGACGATGCGGTTTATGGCGGCCTTGAGCTCCTCCTCGGAGATGCCCATGCGGGTCATGATTTTCTGGAAATGCTTGTTCGTGAACTCCTGGAAATGGTCCTCGAGTATGGTCAGGGCATTCTTCACGTCGTCGGTCTGCTTCATCTTGCGAAGCTGGATGGTGAGGCATTCGCGCAGGTTGCGCGCTCCGACGCCGGCCGGGTCGAACTGCTGGATGATGCCCAGCAGGTAGGAGACTTCCTCGTAGTCGGTCTCGATGTTCTCGCGGAAGGCTATGTCGTCCACGATGGTGTCAAGGTCCCTGCGGAGGTATCCGTCATCGTCGATGCTGCATACGAGATAGCGCCCGACGGCCATTTGGTGAGGGTTGAGGTTGCGGAACCCGAGCTGCGTCAGCAGGCTCTGGGTGAAGCTTTCCTTGACGGAGAAGGTGTTGTATTCGGGCCTTTCGTCCTTTCCGTAATTGTTGACGCGCAGGCGGTAGGAGGGAATGGGATCGTCGGCATCCAGCTCGTCCAGGGAGATGTCCTTGGGCTGGTCGTCATCGTCGTCACGTCCCTCGGCAGGGGAGTCGTCCAGCACAGGATTGTCCTCAAACTCACTTTTCACCCTCTGCTCCAGTTCCTGGATGGGGAGTTCGATGAGTTTGATGGTCTGGATCTGAAGCGGTGAAAGCTTCTGGACCTGTTTCTGTTCGAGCCCTTGCTTTATCATGAGACTGGTATCTATGGCCTTGCGACGGACAGGGTGTCCACGACGTAGGCACGCTTCCTGTCCACGATGGGATAGTTGATGTTTTCCTTGACCACGAAGGCCGAAGGGAAGTCCGCCTTGATGCGGCGCATCATCTGCAAGGCCTCGGACTTGGTGCGGAAGTCGCCCACGGTGACCTTGAAGTACGGACTGGCGAAGGAGCGGTACACTCCGTGGCCGGGATACGCCGCCTCGAAGCGGCCCATGGCGGCTTCGGACGCAGCCCTGGCGTTCTGTTTGTTGTCGAAGAATATCCTGACGCGGTATCCGGTCATCCTCTTGTCCCTGTTGCGTTCGATCTTGCCCCTCATGGCGTCGGAAATCGCCTGGGACTGGTGCACAGTAACGTAATTGAAGACGTTCTTGCCGGCGAGGGAGGCGTCCATGCTAGCGGCGCGGACATATACCAGCGAATCGACAGCGGCCTCACCCTCCGTGTTCTGCGCTCGGAGCGGAGAGGCGGCCAGGACCGTCAGGAACAATATCACGAACAGATATCTTCTCATATCATGGTTTCTTTGATGATGAGGTCGAGATAGGTCGCGGCCACGCTCGGCTCCATCAGTTCGGTAATCTTCAAATCCTTGAACTTGAAAGTCTTGCATATGCCCAGCATGAACCTGACCTTTACGGAGAGGTCAACCGTCATGCCGCTGAAATCCTGGGACGAGGCCAGCCTCAGCAGGTCCATCAGGCCGACGTCGTCCGCAATGGAGCCGGTGCATGTCAGGGGGTAAACCTTGTCGCTGCGCTTCGCCACCTTGATCTTGCCTGTGCTGAAGTTGGCGAAGGGGCGTCCTCCGTTGTTGACCACGCCGTCAATCCTGGATATGGTGAGGTTGGACATCGGGTTCACGATGCCGACCTTGAGCACGGCCTTGAGGGCCTTGAGGCCGCTTGGCGTGACCGAGGCCACGGAGCAGGACGTCACCTTGAGGCCCTTGTCCGTGGAGCAGCCGGCGGCCATGACGAGGACCACCGCGGTCATGATGAGGAGAAACAGTCGTCTCATGCTGAACGGTACTTTCTTCGCAAAGATACAAAAAAATCCTATCTTTGCCCTGCATTCCCTCAAGGGTCATGCCAATTTGGACCGACATGAAGAAAGTTTACATCGAAACATACGGCTGCCAGATGAATGTCAATGACACCGAGGTGGTTTTCTCCATCCTGGCCGGAGCGGGCTATGAGCGCACGACCGACATCTCGGAGGCGGACGTCATCATGGCCAACACCTGCTCGGTGCGCGACAATGCAGAGCAGCGCATCTGGGGCCGCATCGAGCAGTTCAACCTCCAGCGGCGGGACCGCCCCGTCGTCATAGGCATACTCGGATGCATGGCCGAGCGCCTTAAGGACAAGCTGCTGGATACCGGGAAGGTGGACATAGTGGCCGGGCCGGACGCCTACCGCAGCCTCCCGAGGCTGCTGGAGGCGGTCTCCGACGGCCACCCGCAGATCGACGTCATGCTTTCCCGGGAGGAGACCTATGGCGACATCAACCCCGTCCGCATCGACTCCAACGGCGTTTCGGCGTTCATCTCGATCATGCGCGGATGCAACAACGTCTGCTCGTACTGCGTGGTGCCTTATACCCGCGGCGCGGAGCGGAGCAGGGATCCGCGCACCATCGTGCGCGAGGCCTGCGACTGCTTCAGCCGCGGCTACCGCGAGGTAACCCTTCTGGGTCAGAACGTGGATTCATACCACTGGAAGGGCGAGGACGGCGAAGTGACCTTCGCCCAGCTCCTTGAGAAGGTTGCCCTCATAAGCCCTCAGCTGCGCGTACGCTTCTCGACGTCCAATCCCCAGGATTTCTCGGACGAGGTGATCTATACCATGTCCGCCTACGAGAATATCTGCAAGCACATCCATTTCCCCGTCCAGTCGGGTTCCAACCGCATGCTGGAGAAGATGCGCCGCCGCTACACCCGCGAGTGGTACCTCGCAAGGGTGAAGCGCATACGCAAGCTCATCCCTGAGTGTGGCATCACCACCGACGTCATCGCGGGATTCTGCACCGAGACGGAGGAGGACCACAGGCAGACGCTGAGCCTCTTCGAGGAGGTCGGCTACGACACCGCCTTCATGTTCTATTATTCCGAGAGGCCGGGTACCTTCGCCGCCAGGCATTGGCCGGACGACGTGGACATCGAGACCAAGACCCGCCGCCTGAACGAGATCATCACCCTGCAGAACCGCAAGAGCCTGGAGAGCTACCGCCGGGACATCGGCAAGCGCTTCAAGGTCTTGGTGGAAGGTCCGTCAAAGAAAAACCCTTCCGAACTGTGCGGAAGGGCTTCGAACAACAAGATGTGCGTCTGGCCGGACACCGAGCACAAGGCTGGCGATTACGTGGAGGTCGAAGTGCTCGACTGCACCTCCGCCACCCTGCTCTGCCGGCTCGCCCAGGCTTAGTCCTGGACGAAGGCGATTATCTCACCTTTCACGACATCCTTACCCTGCTTGCCGGTGACGGCCACGACGCGGCCGGTCACTGCCGGGACTATCTCTTCCATACCATACCATGTCTGGACGTAGCCCATGGGCTCGCCGGCCTTTACGGCCGCGCCGGCCAGAGGGGCCTTGGAGTCGTCCTGGACGTCGATCTCCCAAAGGAGCTTGCCCTTGGCGGGAGCCTGGACGGGAGTGGCCTTGGGATACTTCGCGACATAGGCGTTGACGTCGAACTCGGGCATCTCGACGACGGGGCGGGTGACCACTTTGGGGGCGCCCGCCTTTTCCTTGAGGGCCTCGAGGTCCTTGTTGAAGCGCTCCTTGGCGACTCCGGAACGGTAGTCGCGGTACTGGCGTTCGAACATGGCCATGTTGAGGAGCTCCTCGTCGTCCTCGCCGCAGTCCCAGCCTTCCTCCTTCATCATCTCGCGGAACTTCGGGAGTTCGTTCGGATACATGTCCTGAGGGTTGCCGGTGTAGAACTCCATGCCCTTCTCCTTGGCGATCTCGACAATCTCGGGGGCGAGAGGTCCGGGCAGCTGTCCCATCTTGCCCAGGATCATGCCCCAGGTGTCCTTGTCGATGGTGGAGAAGCGCGGCTTGCCGCTTGCGAGGTTGAAGAGGTTCATCAGGGCGGTATTCTTGACGTACTGGCTGAACGGGGTCACGAGCGGCGGGTAGCCGAGCTTGGGCCATACGTACTCGACTTCGTTGAACAGCTTGACCATCAGGGTGTCGAGGCTGCTGACGGGCTGGCCGTGGGCGCGCTCGGCGGCGTTGATGGCGTCCTTGAAGCCGAGCAGGTCGGCCATCATGGAGCCCATCATGCCACCCGGCAGGCCGCAGCCCACGAGGAGCGACGTCATCAGGGAATTGCTGGAATTGATCCAGTAGCCGAGGAAGTCGTCGATGAACGACTGGGTCAGGCGGCGGACCTCCATGTAGGCGTCCATGTTGATGTCCTTGACCAGGAATCCGTCGGCCTTCATCATCTCGCGGATGGTGATGACGTCGGGGTGGACCTTGCCCCAGGCGAGGGGCTCGACGGCCACGTCGAGGTAGTCGGCGCCGGCGCGAGCGACCTCGAGCATCGAGGCCGGCGAGAAGCCGGGGCCGGTGTGGCCGTGGTACTGGACCTTGATGTGCGGATACTTCTTCTTGATCTCGGTGACGATCTGCCCGAGGACGGTGGGACGGCCGATGCCGGCCATGTCCTTGAGGCAGATTTCGTCGGTGCCGTACTCGACGAGCTTGTCCACCACGCCCATGTAGTACTCCACCGTGTGGACGGGGGAATGGGTGATGGAGAGGGCGGCCTGGGAGATCATGCCGGCCTTCTTGGCGTACTCGACCGAGAGTTTGAGGTTGCGGTGGTCGTTGAGGCCGCAGAAGGAGCGGGCGATGTCGGTGCCTTGTTTCTTCTTCACCTTGAACATCAGTTCGCGGACGTCGGCCGGGACGGGGTACATGCGGATGGCGTTGAGGCCGCGTTCCAGCATGTGGGTCTCGATGCCCACCTTGTGGAAGGGAGCGGTCCATTCGCGCACCGAGCGGTTGGGGTTCTCACCGTAGAGCAGGTTCACCTGCTCGAAGGCGCCGCCGTTGGTCTCCACGCGGTCGAAGCAACCCATGTCGATGATGGCCGGAGCCACCTGTACGAGCTGGTCAACACGCGGCTGGTACCTTCCGGAGGACTGCCACATATCCCTATATACGAGGGAGAATTTTATTTCACGTGCCATATCTGGTGTATTTTAATTGTCGTAATCACACAAATATAACAATAATTCCCGCCAATTCCGACGGCTGTGACGACTTTCTTGTGAAAAAACATATCCGTCCCTCCAAAATATTTTGTCAATCGTTTTTTTTCACTACCTTTGCAGTCCGACACGGTGCGATTAGTTCAGTTGGTAGAGCACCAGATTGTGGTTCTGGGTGTCGTGGGTTCGAGCCCCACATCGCACCCCAACTGATGAAAAGAATGACTGCCCTCCAAGGCAGTCACTTTCATTTGGGGAGCAATACGATTCTCATCAAGCGCGAAATAGGCGTTTGAGGGCGATGAATGCGCCTGTGGCGGGATTGCAAACCCGCGACGGGCGCGTTTCCGGCCCTGGAACGCGGTCAATGCGCCTTCCGGGATTTCTGAAGGGAGTCTTGGCGGGAAGGTAGCCGTCCGGACGAAGGGGTGGGGGTGTGCAAAGGGTGCGGCAGAGGCTTTGATTCTCGAAAAAGAATGCTAAATTTGTGCTATCGCCCATGTGACGGAAAGTGACGGGGGGCGAATCATTTAGATATACCAATTCAAAGTCAGGCGACCATGGAAATACTCGATCCCCAGGTAAACAGGTCTTACGGACAGTACGGTTTCATCCTTCCTCCCCACAACAACAGGATGGCGATGTCCATCATCTGCACCATAGTCTGCTGCCTTGTAGGCGGCATCATAGCCATCGTCTATTCAGCCAAGTCCAACGAACTTTACACCAGCGCGACCGTCGCTTCAGACGACAGTCTCAAGCAGAGCCTGTATCTCCAGTCTGAGCAGAAGAACAGGACAGCCAGGACCTGGATCATCATATCCATAATCTATCTGTTCCTGGAGGTGATATTCTTTATCCTTCTCGTCGCCCTCGGGGTCCTGGAAGATTATTTATAGTGATGACATGCCGAGGAAAGCAGCCATTATCATCGGCATCGCCGGCATTATACTGCTTCTGGCCGTTTACACTGTCTTCGATCCTTCGGAAACGGCCTACTTTCCGAAGTGCCCGTTCTTCTGGCTGACCGGCCTCAAGTGCCCCGGATGCGGCTCCCAGAGGGCCATGCATCAATTGCTTACCCTTCATTTCGGAGAGGCGTTCAGGAATAATGCCTTCATGGTCATCGCCATCCCGCTCATCCTTTTCCTGCTCGTCGCGGAACTGTTCAGGGACAGATGGCCGCGCCTGAATCGTCTGGGGAACAGCCCGACCCTGTCCTGGTCGATACTTGCGGCGGTATTGCTCTGGTGGCTCCTCCGGAACCTCCTCGGTATTTAAAAAAGGAACCGTCCCCGGGCGGGGACAGTTCCGATTAACTTGCGCCTGGTCAGGGGTTTATTTCCTGCGGTAGGTCCTGATGCGCTGGCCGGCGGTGTCGAAGACGTTGCGGGCGGTCATGAGGCCGGAGTCGGGGTCGACGCTGTAGATGAATCCCCAGAGATAGTGCTCGAGGCCTCCGGCCGCCGGTATGAACTCGTTCCGGAGGTTGTCGGCCTTGAAGTCCTTGGTGTCCTCCGGATTGTCGACGTTCTCCCAGCTGCCGACGACGGGGCTGGAGGTAAGTTTGTCGAAATATCCTGCGGGTGCGGAGCCGGCATCATGCTTCTCAACGGTCACCTTGATGCCGCGGTCCGCCCTGTCCTCCGCGCTGAAATGGGAGATGGTTTTGGACTTCTTGTCAAGTATCAGGTAAGTATCCTCTCCGTAGCGTCCCACGAACTCCAGGAGCATCTCGTCGGGACCCACGCCGAACATGTCGGCGTCCATGTCGTTGTTGGCGTAATTGGTCTCGGGGATGACGCAGAGCGGGATGTCCGGCAGGCTCCTGTCCTTGAGGCGGATCTGGTACTTGTCGATAGAGATGTAGAAGTTGTTCTCGTCCGCGCCGCCGTCAGGGACCGATTCGACGACGTGCCAAGAGCCGTAGGCCCAGGAGTATCCGCTGGTCAGGATGCCCATGCGGCTGACGTTGACGGCCTGGGAATGTGCGGGTGCGGAAAAAACGAGCGCGAGCGCCGCGACGGTCGCTAATGTGATAATCCTTTTCATGTCAATGGTTTATTGTCTGTTGCGACGGTTCAGCTGGCGTATGATGCGCCGGATGACCACGTCGATGGACTGGTCGGGCTCGATGATGTTGTAGTCCTCCCAGAAATTGTCGTCTGTGAATGCGGAGACCTGCTCCGACAGGACGTCGTTGAACTTGACCCTGTCGGCGGATGCGATGGCTATGCCGCCCGCCCTGTGGTCGGTGACGGCCATCTCTTCGATGATGGTGAAACTGTTGCGGAACAGGGAGCGCTGCTTTCGTGCCGTGAAGTTCAGGTCCGCCCGGCAGTAGTCATAATACCACTTGCCGTCTACGCAGCGGTAGCTGATGACATACTCCGCCCTGTTCATGAAGAAGCGCATGCCGGGGGTGTGCTTGATGATGAATATCCTGGCCGCATCCTCGGCGCGGTCCCTGATGTCAAGTGAGAACTCCACCCGGCCGATGGCCAGGCTCTCCGTCTCGATGTAGACCGTCCCCTTGTAAAGGATCCCGTCGTCCACGTTCCTGGGGGTGAAGCTGATCTTGTAGAAATCCCTTCCGTCATAGACGGCAGTGCCCGTGAGCGTGAACTCAAGCATGCTCTCGGCCTCCTCGAGCGTGACCCCGGCAAAGGGGTTCTTGACCATGTCGATGGCCAGCGCGGTGCTGATGCCGCCCTGGAGTTTCACGAAGAGGGTGTCGGTGCTGTCGTAGTTGAGGCTGCCGCGGCCCTTGTAGATGCCGACCCTGTCGGACTGGAATCCGGTGTAGGGAGCCTTGTCGATGTCGATGACGGCCTCGTTCAGGACGAGATACTTGGTGTTGCCCTTCTTGATCATCTCGCGGTAGAACGCGGTCATGCCGACCCTTTCCGTGGGATAGTTGTCCCTGACCTTGTACCATGCCGCACGGAATATGGAATAACCGTCCATGGCCCTCACGCGTGCTGGGTCGAGGGTGAGCGACATGGGTGCGAGGGTGATCTCCAGGGGGTGCTCGGGGGTGCTTCCGGAGAATGCCGACACCTTGAGGGTGCGTGTCATGAAGCCCAGGTGGCTGATGGAGATCTCCGCGTCAGGCGGGGTGTCCATCGGGATCTTCAGGGAAAAGACTCCGTCGGAGTTGGAGACGTTGCTTATCCTGGAGCCTCCGAGGCTCACGGAAGAGAAGAAGAGGGACTCGGAGTTCGACGCGTCCACGACATGGCCGTGGAGGGTGATGACCCCCGTCTCCTGTCCCGATGCCGTCAGGGCGAGGAAGGCTGAGCAGAAGGCCAGCAGGATGATTTTAGGTATGTGCTTCATAGCTTATAAGTTAGGTTGCTTACTGTACGGTTACGTTGCCGGAACGCCTGACCTTGTCAGACGAGAAGGAATACTCGTCACCGTCGTACCAGTCCCACTCGAGGTGGCATACGGGATGCGCGCCTTGCTGAAGGATGCCGTCGAGGGGGAAGGACATGTAGGTCCCGGCGAAGACGAAGTCGTTAAGGGAAATGTCATGGTTCTCGGGACATTCGTTGTGGGCGTTGTGGCGCATCTCGAAATAGAGGGTGTCGGAATTGCTCCGGATGTCGTCGAAAACGATGTTTATTTCATGGTCCGCTTTGGGCGGGTTCAGCATGGGAATGCTGACGAAGGCGTTGAAGTATCCGCCGGAAACCCAGGCCTGGCTGACGTTGATTCCGTTGTCTCCGACCGCTTCCGGGTTCATGGCGCTCCTGAGGACCGGGGCCTGGGTAAAGGCTCCGGAGAACTCCACAAGCCGGACGTTGTATTCGTTGGACTTGCCTTCAACGGCGGTCATGACGTCGCAGCGGACCATGACGCGCTTGAGCGTGTCGGGGATGTTGCCGCCGGAATTGTTCTGGGTTATGTAGTAAATGTCTCCGTTGTCGTTCTGAAGCTTGGTGGGGGACAGGAGCGTGCACATGCCGGTTTCCGTATACATGTACTCGTAGTCCGGGAAACATGATGCGAGGACGGCCGCGAAGGCGGCTAGGACAAGACCTTTGATAAATGTGCGTTTCATCTTGACAATGTGCTTTTTCTGGTTGTGGGATGACAGATTATCTGGATGTCCACGCCGTCCACCTTGTATCCGCGGTAACGCTTCCCCCTGATCCTTGACTCGACCATTTCCAGGAGCTCCTCGTCCATGACGTCCTTGTAGTCGTTGTTGACGGTGTCGTAAAGGTGGACGTGGCGGAAGGTGTTGACGTCGAAGTACATCTTGTTGTTGGCGCTGAAGCGGTGTACATAGACGCCGAGAAGGGTCATCTGGGTCAGGATGTTGTACACGGACGCGGGAGTGACGCGGGTGTCGCTGCGTGCGGCGATCCATTCGCCCACCTGGTCGGCGCTGGCGTGCCCGAGGTCGAGCATCGCCTCGTGCACCGCAAGCCGCTGGGGAGTGGCCTTGAGCCTGTGGCGTTTCAGGACCGATTTGAAGCGGTCCATTGCGGAAGGATCCCTGGTCTGCGCGTTCATAATCCTGATAATCTGATTTACAAAGTTATAAAAAATAATGATTATATTTGCAATCCGTTAAAACTGCGAAATGGAAAAAGTCAGGCTCCTCATAATAGGCGGCGGCCCTGCGGGTTATACCGCCGCCATCTACGCTTCGCGCGCCGCTCTCTCCCCGGTCCTCTACGAGGGCATGGAGCCGGGCGGTCAGCTCACCACCACCACGGTCGTCGAGAACTATCCCGGTTTCACCGACGGAGTTGATGCCAACCAGCTGATGGACGCCATGCGCGGCCAGGCCGCACGCCTAGGCGCCGACATCCGGCGCGGAACCGTTGTGAAGGCCGACCTGTCGGCGAGGCCTTTCCGCCTCACGCTGGACGACGGCGGCGAACTTGAGGCCGAGGCCGTGATCATCGCCACCGGAGCCGCGGCGAAGTACCTGGGGCTGCCTTCCGAACGCAAGTTCCGCGGCATGGGCGTGTCGGCCTGCGCCACCTGCGACGGCTTCTTCTATAGGAAGAAGGACGTCGCCGTGGTGGGCGGCGGCGACACCGCCTGCGAGGAGGCCACCTACCTTGCAGGCCTCTGCCGCAAGGTGTACATGATAGTCCGCAGGGACGTGCTGAGGGCCTCCAAGGCCATGCAGCAGCGCGTCGCGGACACCCCGAACATCGAGGTCCTGTGGAACTGCAACACGCAGGAGGTGCTCGGGGACGAATTCGGCGTCACCGGAGCCAGGCTCCTGAGGAAGGATGGTACTGTTTTTGATATCGACATCGACGGCTTCTTCCTGGCGATTGGCCACCATCCCAATTCCGACCTCTTCAAGGATTGGGTGGAGACCGACGCGCTCGGGTACATCGTGACCGACGGCAAGTCTTCGCGCACGAGCGTCGAGGGAGTTTTCGCCGCTGGAGACGTGCAGGACCCCACGTACCGCCAGGCAGTAAACGCGGCGGCCTCGGGATGCCGGGCCGCGCTGGACGCCGAAAAGTTTTTGTTGGGATTATAAAAGATGATGATGAAACATACGAAGATTATCGTTGCGCTGCTGCTGGCCGCCTTCGCCGCCCTCGCCTGCAAGTCCGAGTACGAAGTGCTCCTCGAGGGCAACGACGTGGACGCCAAGTACGCCGCGGCATTCGACTATTTCAACCAGGGCAAGTATCTGCGTTCCGCGCAGCTGTTCGAGTCGCTCTCTCCCCTTACCTCAGGTACAGATAAGGCCGATACCGTGCAGTATTACTGGGGTCTCAGCAACTACCGCTACCGCGATTACTATACCGCCGAGACCAATTTCACCAACTTCGTGGCGATGTATCCCCTGAGCCCCTTCGCCCCGGACGCCGGATTCTTCCGCATCGACTGCCTGTTCCGCCAGACCCTGCGCTACGAGCTGGACCAGAAGCCCACGAATACCGCCATCGAGGCCATACGCCAGTACCTTACGGAGAATCCCGACACGCCTTACCACACCCTCTGCGACAACATGCTTTCGGAGCTCGACGGCAGGCTTGACCGCAAGGCCTATGAGAACGCCCGCCTCTATTACAAGATGGAGGACTACCAGGCCGCGTCAGTCGCCCTCAAGAACGTGCTGAAGGACGATTCCGAAAACATCTACCGCGAGGACATCCTCTACTATATCGCCATGTCCTCGTACAAGTACGCATCAATGAGTGTCCAGGAGAAACAGAAGGAGCGTTACCTCGTCTTCGTGGACGACTACCTCAATTTCGTAGGCGAGTATCCGGAGTCGGAATATCGCCGCGAGCTGGACGGCCTCTACAGGCGCGTGCAGAGGATACTCGGCCGCAATTCCGTCATCCCCGGCATGACCCCGGAGGAGGAGAACGGGGACGAGATTGAAAAATAATGAAACTTTCCGGCGGGAGCCGGGGGTATTCAATTTGAAAGAAAGAATAAGAGATATGGAAAACAAGACAAAGAAAGTCCCCACCAACACCATTACACGCGACGTGAAGGAACTGGCCGCCCCGACCGGCAACATCTACGAGTCCGTGGTCATCCTCTACAAGCGCGCCAACCAGATCGCCCTCGCCGAGAAGAAGGAGCTCAACAAGAAGCTCGAGGATTTCAAGAACGAGCGCGACACCATGGAGGAAGTTTTCGAGAACAAGGAGCAGATAGAGATATCCAAGTACTACGAGAGGCAGCCCAAGCCGGACCTGGTGGCCATCGCCGAGTTCGAGAATGACGAACTCTTCTACAGGAAGGCCAAGCAGGAGGATTAACCCCTATGCTCAAGGCCCTCAGCGTCAGGAATTACGTATTGATAGACTCTCTGGAGATTGATTTCCCGGAGGGTCTGATCATTATTACGGGGCAGACCGGAGCCGGAAAGTCCATCCTGCTGGGTGCCCTGTCGCTGCTCATGGGCGCGAAGGCCGATGCCGCCGCGATCGCCGACGGGGCCGATTCCTGCGTGGTTGAGGGAGTGTTCGAAGCCTCCGGCGATGAGGAATTGAATCGCATCCTGGATGAGAACGACCTCGAGGGCGGGGAGTTGACGATAAGGCGCGTGGTGAACCGCTCCGGCCGTTCCAGGGCCTTCGTCAACGACTGCCCGGTCAACCTCCCGCTGCTGACGGCCATATCTTCCAGGCTCGTCGACATCCATTCCCAGCATCAGAACCTCGCTCTGGCCGACAGGCAGTTCCAGCTCTCCGTGCTGGACCTGTACGCCGGCGACGGCGCACTGCTTGACGCATACCGCAAGGAATACGACGCACTGCGCAGCCTACGCTCGGAGCTTTCTGCACTGACGGACCGCCTGGAGCGTCTGAATTCCGAGAGGGATTACAACGAGGCTCGTTTCCGCCGGCTGGAGGCCGCGGCGCTGCGGGACGGAGAGCTCGAGGAGCTCGAGGCCGAGCAGCGGCGGCTCGCCAATGCGGAAGAGATTAAGGAGAGCCTGTGCGAGGTGGAGGGCTTCTTCAATCCGACGGACGATATCCCGTCCCCTGACAGCGGACTGAGAAGGAGCGCCGGTATCCTTTCGAAGCTTTCACGCTACCTTCCGGAGACGGCAGGCCTATCCGAGCGTCTCGCCTCGGCGCGCATCGAACTGGTGGACATAGCCGGCGAGGTGTCGGCCATCAATTCCCGCATGGAGGTGTCCACCGAACGCCTTCAGGCTGTCGAGGACCGGCTTTCAACCCTCTACGGGCTGCTGAAGTCGCATTCGTGCAGGACTGTGGCTGAGCTCATCGCGGAGCGCGACCGCTACTCCGAAGCCCTTTTCGACACCGATTCCCTGGAGATGCGCAGGCAGGAACTTGAGCGCGGAGCCGCGGATGCGGCGGCGCGCCTGGGCGCCCTCGCAGCGGAGCTGCACGGGGCGCGCGTCCGCGCCGCATCCCCATTCTCCGAAGCCATCATGCAGTCGCTCCGTTTCCTGGAGCTCGACCGCGCCGTTTTCGCGGTCTCTTTTTCGGAGACTCCCGCCGGTCCTTCCGGCACGGACTTCGTACAGTTCCTGTTCTCCGCCGACGGCCGTGACCCCGTGGATCTCGCCAGGTGCGCCTCCGGCGGCGAGCTTTCCCGTATCATGCTCAGCCTAAAGGCCATGATGGCCAGGTACATGGAGATGCCCACCCTCATCTTCGACGAGATCGACTCCGGAGTTTCCGGCAGCGCCGCCGACAGGATGGGTTCGATGATATGCGACATGGGACGGGACATGCAGGTCTTCGCCATCACGCATCTGCCGCAGGTGGCGGCCAAGGGCGACGCCCATTATCTCGTCACGAAATCCGCCGGTCCCGGCGGCAGGACGGTTTCGTCCATCGAGGCGCTCGACGCCGGCGGACGCGTCCTGGAACTCGCGCGCATGCTCAGCGGCAGCGTAGTAACCGACGCCGCCATCGCCAATGCGAAAGCCCTTCTGGGCTAGTTTACAAGCCTTATGGTGAAATCCGGACCGTAGACGACGCGTCTTACGGCCTTGTTGACGTGGGAGTCCCTGCGGTCGAAGCTGAAGTTGGACTGAAGGCCGCGCATGGGCTCGTCGTCGAGCTTGTCGGGCCAGCGCCTTCCGTACCTGGAGCACATCTTGATGAAGTTGTAAGCGGTGTCATAGCCCTGGAAGGCGAACGGGCCGGGCTCGGTGTTGAAGAGCGCGCGGTAGGACATCAGGAACTTCTGGACCTTGGGTGAGTCGTAGTCGACGAAGTAGGAAATGGCTACGTGGAGGTTGGTGTTGTGCAGGCTTTCGACCTCGATGGTGTCGAATGAACGTATCTTCGACAGGCCGTAGAGGACTATTTCAGACTTGCGGTTGTTTCTCAGCGCCAAGAGGTTGGCGTGACGGACCACATCGCTGACGAAGGCCTCGCTCTCGGAAGCGACAACGAGGCGGGTGGTGCCTCCCTGAGATGCCGCAGCATCGATGGAGGAGGCGATGTTCCTGCCCTCGAGCACTCCGTAGCTGATGGTTGAATAAGGAAGGCCGGAATTCTGGAGCCTGCTTACCATGATCCCTGCGGCGGAGGTCAGCGTCACGTTCTTCTCGGTAAGCAGTATGATCTTGTCCCCTGTACGGAAATCCTCGGCCAGCCAGTCGATGAGGTCCTCGCTCTGGTTTTCCGCGGAGCTGGGGGCCTGGATGAGGTTGTTGTACATCCTGGCCAACTCGACGGCCTTGGGCTCGAGCGGGGAGATGACGGTCGTACCGGAAGGACAGAGCCTCATGGTGCTGGTGAGGTCGGAGGTGGAGACGGGACCGATGACGATGTCGCAGGAAGAGAGCTTGTCCGCAGTGACGTTGACGCCGCCTGCGGCGTCATAGACGTTCAGGTCCACGTTGACGCCCTCTGCCTTGAGGTCGTACGCCGCGAGGAGCACTCCGCTGTAGAAGTCGAGATTGTTCTCGCTGGGCGATTTCTGGGCGTTGAAAGGCATGATGAGGGCAGCGGTGACGTCTTTCTTGCCGACGTAAAGGTACTCGTCCGCCTTTTCGGAGATGGCCTCACCTATCGTCTCGAAAATGCTCTTGGGCCTGTCTTCCTCAACGGGAGCCTCTTCCGGAGTGTCCTGGACGGCCGGGAGCTCATCCTCGGTCTCAGCCGTATCTCCGGTAGGGATACGGAGTTTCTGCTTGCGCGAGACGGTGGGTGACGTCAAGCCGTTTGCGCGCATGATGGCCTCCTTGGAAACGCCGTATTTCCTGGCGATGGAGCCAAGGTCCTCGTACCATTTGACGGTGTGGATGATATAGTCTTCCGGCTGAGGGGAGGGGGCGACGGAAGTGTTGTCGGCCTTTGCCTGAACCTGGGCCTGAACCGGGGCCGTGGCCTGGGTTGCAGGGGCGGCCTCTTCTTCAGCCTCGGGCAGCTTGTCCACCACGGGTATCATCAGGATCTGGTAGGTCTTCAGGCTCTCCTTCTCCAGGTTAAGCGTGGGATTGGAGTCGTAGATGTCCTGGATCGTGACGCCATAGGCCTTGGCGATGGAGAAGAGCGTCTGCCTCTCCAGCACCACGTGGGAGTAGTACAGCTTGCCGTCCTTGCGCACCCTGTCCCTGGAGATGGTGACGGGGGTGGCCTTGTATTCCGTGTCCTGGGCACGTGCTGGCAGGCCGGCTCCGAGGAGCATGCACGCCGCCAGCAAGGTCATGACGATCCTTTTCATATCTTCGTCCTTTTTATGGTTCCGGCGAAATCCAGCAGGTCGTCCGCGAACTTCGCCCAGCTGAGCCGCTTCTTCTCTTCCCGGATGTGCTCCACGCAGTACTTCCGGACGCAGCCGTCACTGAAATAATTCTCAATCTCCCGGCGTATGGCCCCGGGGCTGACCTCCTCCGCTACAATCCCCGTGCCTCTCTCGCCGATGGTCTCCGTGAGGCCTCCCACGGCTGTGACTATCATGGGCACCTCGAAGTGGTATGAAACCGAGCTGATGCCGCTCTGGGTGGCGCTCCGGTAGGGGAGCACAGTCACGTCCGCCGCCGAAAAGTACTTCTTGACCTCGGAGTCCTTGATGTACTGGGGGAAGACCTTGATGCGGTCCTTTCCCGGGCTGGCGTCGATCAGCGCCTGATAGGGCGCGAATGAACCGTACGGTTCTCCCGCGATTATCAGCTGGTAGCTGTCGTCGAGCCCGTCGAAGGCCTTCAGGAGTATGTCCAGGCCCTTGTACTTGCGGATGAGCCCGAAGAAAAGGAGGTTCTTCTTCCCGGGCTCCAGCCCAAGGGCCTTCTCGGCCTCCTCGCGGGGCATGGCCTCCCCGAAATGCGAGTAGAGGGGGTGCGGCATGACCGTGTGGGGTTTCCTGGTGTCGAAGGACAGCAGGTCCTTCTCCACCTCCGAGCACATGCTGATGAAGCCGTCGCATCCCGACAGGAAATACTTCGTGAATGGCCTGTCGAAGAAGCGGGGCTCATGGGGTATTACGTTGTCAAGGATGGCGATGACCTTGCAGCCGTCCTTCATGTGGCGTGCCACATATCCGAGGGACGGGCCGAACCAGGACATCCAGTAACGCATAACGAGGATGTCGGGGCCCCAGGCGCGGATTGCCCGCGCTGTGCGCCCGTAGGAGAACGGACAGGCCGTATCCAGGAGTGCTTCAGACTCGATGGATACGGCTTCGTCGTCCGGTGTCACATACTGTGTCTTTCCCGGGAAGAGGAGGTCAGGATACTGTCTTTTGAAGTTGAAGGCCCGGACATCATGATGGCGGCCCAGTTCTTCGAAAAGGTTTGCGTTAAACTGAGCTATTCCCCCTCTATAAGGGTAGAAACTGGACAGTATGGCAATTTTCAAGGCTAGTTGTTTTCGTTCCTGGTCTTTACGTACTCGGCGTTGAGACCCTCGATCAGGGCGTCGGTGATGTCGAGGTCGGGATCACCGGCGGTCACGGGCTGGGGAAGGATGTCGCCCTGGGTGGCGATGATCATGGCATACTGCTTCTCGGCGTTGAACTTGTCGATGTACTCCTTGATGGCGTTGGCGATCTGGTTCATGGTTACGGCCTGCTCCTCCTGCATCTCCTGCTGCTTCTGGTTGTAGTAGTTCTGGAAGTCGCTCTGCTGCTTGAGGAGCTTCTCGTTCTGGGCTTCGGCCGTGGAACGGGTCAGGAGGCCCTTCTCGATCTTCTCGTTGAAGGCGTTCATGTCGCTCTGGAGCTTGTTGCCCCTGCGGGTGACTTCCTGGTCGATGCTCTGGAGCTTGCTCTGGAGCACGCTTCCGAGGTCGTTGGCCATATCAAATTCGTTGAGGACCCTGTCGAGGTTGAAATAAACGATGGCGCCCTTGGCGATGGTTGCTTCGGTCGTTTCTTCGTTGCCGTTCCCGGCTGCGGGAGCAGCGTTCTGGCAGGAATTGAGGATAGCGAGACCGGCCATGACGGCCAGCGCGCCGAGGAACATAGAAATCTTCTTCATTTTATGGGTAAATAATTTAAATATTGTCGCAGACTGCAAAATTAATCAAAAAATCTTGATCTTCGAAAGATATGCCCCAATAGTTTTCTCAAGACCCATGTAGAGGGCGTCGGAGATGAGGGCGTGGCCGATCGAGACCTCATCCGTCCAGGGGATGGTGCGGATGAAATATTCGAGGTTCTCCAGGTTGAGGTCGTGGCCGGCGTTGAGGCCGAGACCGAGCTCGCGGACGCGCTCCGCGCAGCGGAGGTAGTCCACTATCGCGGCCTCCGGGCCCCCGGGGTACTCTTCGGCATATGCGGCGGTGTACATTTCCACCCTGTCGGCTCCGCAGGCCGCGGCCCCTTCGGCCATCGCCGGGTCGGGGTCGATGAAGATGGAGGTGCGTATGCCCTTCGACCTGAAAAGGGCGCAGACCTCCGTGAGGAAGTCCTTGTGCGCCAGAGTGTTCCATCCTGCGTTGGAGGTGATGGCGTCGTGGGCGTCGGGGACCAGGGTCACCTGGTCCGGGACGACCTCGCATACAAGGTCGATGAAGGAGGGGATGGGATTGCCCTCAATGTTGAACTCCGTGGTGATATTCGGTCTTATGAGCCGTACGTCGGAATAGCGGATGTGCCTCTCGTCGGGGCGTGGATGAACCGTGATGCCCTCGGCGCCGAAGCGCTCGCAGTCGATGGCGGCCTTCTCCACGTCGGGGAGGTTCCCCCCGCGGGAATTGCGGATGGTCGCTATCTTGTTTATGTTGACACTCAGTCTAGTCATAGCGGCAACAAAATTACTCAATAATTTCAAAGTTAATAAATAAAGTTTTAATTTTGGCGTCTTGAACCGAATATGAAACTTGCACTCTATATTAAGAAAAGATCGCTCGCCGGAGACCCGCGCATAGACGCGCTGCGCGCCGAGCTTGAGGAGGGCGGCTGCGAAGTGGCCGTCGTGAAGGCGCGGGGGGACCTCGTTCCCGGTTTCGACGCCCTGCTCAGCCTCGGCGGCGACGGCACGTTCCTGTCCGCGGCCCGCATCGTCGGAGATTCCGGCGTGCCTGTCCTCGGAGTCAATTTCGGCCGTCTGGGCTTCCTCTCCGAGTATAAGCCAGAAGAGGTCGTAAAGCCTTTGCTGGCAGGTGAATACACTGTCGAGGACCGCTCGCTGCTCCGCATGGAAGTCGAGGGGTCCGGCGTCTCCGACATCTCCCTCAACGAGGTGGCCGTCCACCGCAAGGGTGCGGCCGTGCTCGGAGTGGACGTAACCGTTGACGGGGAGTCCCTCCCGACCTGCTGGGCCGACGGTTTCCTGGTCGCCACCAGCTCCGGGTCCACGGCCTATTCGCTCAGCGTCGGCGGTCCCATCTGCACACCCGACGCCCGCGTCCTGATCCTCGCGCCCATAGCCCCTCACAACCTCAACATCCGCCCCATCGTGGTCCCCGACACCACCGAGGTGTCCCTGTCCTTCCGCTCCCGCGAGGAGGAAGTCATGGTCACGATGGACAACAGGGTGATGGCCCTGCCCGTGGCGGACAGGATCAAGGTCTCAGTGGCACAGTTTTCGCTCAAGAGTATTCGCCTCTACAGGTCGAACTTCATCCAGGCCCTCAAGAGCAAGCTCTTCTGGGGCGAGGATGTAAGAAACTTATAGCGAATGGAAGCGGAAACAAAGAGAATCCCCACGCATGTGTCCATCATCATGGACGGCAACGGCAGATGGGCCCGGGAAAGGGGCCGCGAACGCGTATTCGGACATTTCGAAGGCGTTGAAAGCGTGCGCGCCTGCACCGAGGCCTCTGTCGAGGCCGGGGTGAAGTACCTGTCCCTCTTCGCCTTCTCGGAGGAGAACTGGGGTCGTCCCGGCGACGAGGTCGACGCCCTGATGAAGCTGATGTTCAAGTCGATGGTGGGCGAGTTCGAGACTTTCATGAAGAACCGCGTCCGCTTCGTCGTGCTCGGCAACCGCTCGCGCCTTTCGGACACCCTGAACGAAGCCATCGACGACATGATGGCGCGCACCGCCTCCAACGACCGCCTCACGCTCATCCTCTTCCTCAGCTACAGCGGCAAATGGGACATCCTCCAGGCCGCGAAGGCCCTGGCCAAAGAGTGTGCCGGAGACCCGGAAAAGATAGATACATTGGACTTCGCCGATATTGATTCGCATCTCGTCACTGCCGGCATCCCGGACCCGGACCTCATCATCCGGACTTCCGGCGAGCAGCGCCTCAGCAACTACCTCCTGTGGCAGGGAGCCTACTCTGAATTCATCTTCAGCCCCCTGCTGTGGCCGGATTTCAGGAAGGAAGCATACTTCGCCGCACTGGAAGAGTACGCAAAGCGGGACAGACGTTATGGAAAAGTCAAATAATTGGCGTATATTTGCAGATTACTAAATGAAACCTCGTTTGATGAGACGTATCAGGATAGCCAGCCTGCTGCTTTTGATGCTCGCGCCGCTCGCGGCACGGGGTCAGGAGCGGGAGGACATCATAATCGACTACAACAACCCAAGGAAGTACGTGGTCGCCGGCATCTCTGTGGCAGGTAATACCTACTACAGCGACCAGCAGATCATAACCGCGACGGGCATGCAGGAGGGTATGACCCTAACCGTCCCGGGCGACGACGTGTCTTCCATCGTGAACCGCCTCTGGCGCCAGCGCTATTTCGAGGACGTGGCCGTCAGCATCGACAGCCTCTCCGCGGGGCGTGATTCCGCATGGTTCAAGATCACCATCCTCGAGCGTCCCCGCATGTCCCGCTGGACCTTCACCGGCGTCAAGAACGGGGAGAAGAAGGACATCGAGGAGCGCCTGAACTTCCGCCGCGGCGGCGAGTTCTCCGAGTATGTCTCCAAGACCTCTTCGGACATCATCAAGCGTTTCTACATCGAAAAGGGCTTCATCAACACGGTCGTGACCCCCGAGGTTACCAGGGACTCGCTGGTCAGGGGAGCCATCCGCGTCAACTTCAACGTCGACAGGGGCGAGCGCATCCGCATCAAGGACATCAACTTCATCGGCAACGACGACGTCAAGGAGTTCAAGATCGCCAAGGAGATGAAGAAGACCAAGTCCAACAAGATATACAACTTCTTCCACAGCAAGAAGTTCAACGCCAAGGAGTATGAGAACGACAAGATCGCGGCGATCAACGCCTTCAACGAGGCCGGCTACCGCGACGCCCGCCTTGTCCGCGACTCCGTGTACTACGTCGAGCATAACCGCCTGGGCATAGACCTCGTCTTCGACAGGGGCGACAAGTACTATTTCCGCGACATCTCCTGGACCGGCAACTCCGTTTATCCCACCGACGCCCTCAACGAGCTCCTCGCCATCAAGAAGGGCGACGTGTATGACGTCGTCACCATGGAGAAGCGCCTGCAGGGCGGCGAGAAGGAGTCCGACTATGGCGTGGGCAAGCTCTACCGCGACAACGGCTATCTCTTCATCAACGTCACCCCGGTCGAGCTCAACATCCAGAACGACTCGGTGGACGTGGAGATCCGCATCTCCGAGGGCAAGCCCGCCACGCTCAACAACATCGTCATCAACGGCAACGACCTGACCAACGAGAAGGTCGTCCGCCGCCAGATCTATACCCGTCCCGGTTACCTTTTCAGCCAGACCGACTTCGAGAGGTCCATACGCGAGATCGCTTCCCTGGGCCAGTTCGACCCGGAGGCCATCATGGACCCCAACTCCGGATATTCCGTCATTCCCAACGCGCTGAACAATACCGTGGACCTCATCTACAACGTTACCGAGAAGCCCTCCTCGCAGCTCGAGCTGTCCGGAGGATGGGGCGGACGCACGTTCGTGGCCACGGCCGGCGTCAGCTTCAACAACTTCTCCACCAGGAGGATGTTCGAGAAGGGCGCCTGGCGGCCCGTGCCGCTCGGCGACGCCCAGAACCTCGCCCTCCGCTTCCAGACCAACGGAAGGTATTACACCGCGCTTTCCGCCAGCTTCACCGAGCCCTGGCTCTTCGGCAAGAAGCCCACTTCGCTCAGCCTGTCGCTCTACTATACGAAGCAGACGAACTACAATCCCTATTACGCCCAGTATTACGGTGGCATTTATGATGCCGGCGGGTCCTACTGGGACAGCATGTTCAACGCCGACAAGAGCTTCGAGGTCTTCGGATTCGCGGCGTCCCTCGGTAACCGCCTGAAGTGGCCCGACAACTATTTCGTGCTGTACAACGGCCTCAGCTGGCAGACTTACCGCCTCACCGACTGGTATTCCGGATACTTCATCTTCAACGACGGCATCACGCACAACATCAGCTACACCATGTCGCTGAACAGGACCTCCACGGACCAGCAGATATATCCCCGCCAGGGTTCCGAGTTCTCCGCGTCGATGCAGCTTACGCCGCCGTTCTCGCTCCTGCGCCGCAAGGACATCAGCCGCCTGGACGCCAACGGAAAGCCCACGGTCGTGGATTCCTGGCGTGACATCGATTACGACAATTACACTGCGCAGCAGCGCTACAAGTGGACCGAGTACCACAAGTGGAAATTCTCCGGAGCCACTTACGTCAAGCTCGTCGACAACCTCGTGCTCATGACGCGCGCCCAGTTCGGATACCTGGGCTACTACAACCGCAACTGGGGCTACTCGCCGTTCGAGGGCTTCATGGTCGGAGGCGACGGAATGTCGGGATATTCAACTTATGGTACGGAAGTTGTTTCCCTCCGCGGTTATCAGAACTATTCACTGACCCCGAGGACCATCTCGAAGTACAATACTACCAATGCGACCTATTCAGGAAACGTTTATGACAAGTTCACGGTCGAGCTCCGCTATCCGGTGGTGCTCCAGCCGACCTCTACCATATTCGCCCTCCTCTTCCTCGAGGGAGGTAACTGCTGGGCCGACATACGCGACTTCAATCCCTTCCAGATCAAGCGTTCCGCCGGTGTCGGCGTGCGCGTGTTCCTCCCCATGGTCGGACTCCTCGGAGTCGACTGGGGCTACGGCTTCGACGACGCCCAGTACGGCAAGAGCCAGTTCCACTTCGTAATCGGACAACAGTTCTAATGAAATAATCAAAATTGTAATTGAATATGAAAAAGATCCTTATGTTCGCCGCAATGGCGCTCGTTTCAGTGGCCGCCTTCGCCCAGCCGAAGTTCGCCCACGTCAACTTCACCGAGCTCTATCAGCTCATGCCTGAGGCCGACCAGGCCAGGGCCACCATGACCGCCTCTTCCAACGAGGCCCAGGAGACCTTCCAGACCATGGTCGACGAGTACCAGACCAAGCTCACCCAGTATCAGCAGAAGGCTTCCACCTGGACCCAGACCATCCGCGAGAGCAAGGAGAAGGAGCTGGCCGACATGGAGCAGCGCATCTCCGAGTTCCAGCAGAGCATCTCCCAGGAGCTCAACGAGCAGCAGAACGCGCTGATGGCTCCGCTCGTGCAGAAGGCTCAGGAGGTTGTCTCCGACCTCGCCAAGGCTGGCGGCTACATTTATGTCTTCGAGTCGTCCCAGATGCTTTACATCGACCCGGCCCAGAGCACGGACCTGACCCCCGCTGCCAGGAAAGCACTTAATATCCCCGAGGGCAGGACCCTCGAGACCCTGCAGGCGGAGCTTCAGGCTGCCGCCCAGGCACAGTAGCAGACTCTTTAGGGGGCGGAACGGGATGTTCCGCCCTTTTTTCTCCACATAACTTAATAACCAAAATAACCGTAATGCAACACAAGGTAATTGATACTAAAGATGTTGTAATTCGTTTCGCGGGAGATTCAGGTGACGGCATGCAGCTCACCGGATCTCTTTTTGCCGATATGTCGGCCATCTACGGAAACGAATTGTCCACATTCCCGGACTATCCGGCGGAGATACGCGCGCCCCACGGCACCGTCTCCGGAGTATCAGGCTTCCAGGTCCATATCGGAAGCGGTGACGTCAATACGCCCGGCGATTTCTGCGACATGCTGGTCGCGATGAACCCCGCCGCGCTCAAGGCCAACGCCAAATGGTGCAAGCCCACCGCAATGATCCTCGTGGACGAAGACGCCTTCGACGAAGCCGGAATGAAGAAGGCCGGTTTCAACACTGACAATCCTTTCACCGAACTGCACGTTGAGGACAGGACCCTCATCGTC
The DNA here is from genome assembly GCA_017620335.1 of Bacteroidales bacterium. Lineage (GTDB taxonomy): Bacteria > Bacteroidota > Bacteroidia > Bacteroidales > UBA932 > Cryptobacteroides. The sequence continues at coordinate 10,864 of JAFZQO010000002.1, read as the reverse complement.
GCCGCCATCACGTCCCTGACCGAGGAGAGCCTCAAGGACTTCGGGATGGACGCCAAGGCCGTGCACAAGTGCAAGAACATGTTCACCCTCGGCATGGCCTGCTACATCTATAACAGGCCACTGGAGTACATCTTCCAGTATCTCGAGCGCAAGTTCGCGAAGAAGCATCCCGAGGTGATCGAACCCAACAAGAAGGTTCTCAAGGACGGTTTCAACTACGCCTCCAACATCCAGGCGATAGCCAACACCTACACCGTCGCTCCCGCGAAGCTCAGGAAGGGCACCTACCGCAACATCACCGGCAACCAGGCCACCGCCTGGGGACTGCTCGCCGCTTCGGAGAAGTCGAGCCTGCCGCTTTTCTGCGGTTCCTATCCCATCACGCCGGCCACGGCCATCCTGGAGGAGCTCGCCATCCACAAGAGCCTCGGAGCGAAGACATTGCAGGCTGAGGACGAGATTGCGGGCATCTGTACCGCCATCGGCGCGTCCTTCGCCGGCAACCTCGCCGTTACCACCACCTCCGGCCCCGGCCTCTCGCTGAAGAGCGAGGCCCTCGGCCTGGCCGTCATGGCCGAGCTGCCGCTCGTAGTCGTGGACGTCCAGCGCGGCGGCCCTTCGACCGGCCTTCCCACCAAGACCGAGCAGACCGACCTCACCCAGGCCCTGTACGGCCGCAACGGCGAATGCCCCATCCCCATCGTGGCCTCGCATTCGCCCGCACACTGCTTCGACGCGGCGTTCAACGCCGCCAAGATAGCCCTGGAGCACATGACCCCGGTCATCCTCCTGTCGGAGGGATTCCTGGGCAACGGCTCCGAGCCCTGGCGCATCCCGTCCATGGCCGACTATCCCGAGATCAAGCCTCCGTTCGTGGACGGCGTCCTTTCCGAGGGCGAGAAGTACTATCCTTTCCAGCGCGACCCCGAGACGCTCGTGCGCCGCTGGGCGCTGCCCGGCCAAAAGGGCTTCGAGCACCGCGTCGGCGGTCTTGAGAAGACCCATGAGGGAGTGCTTTCCACCGATCCCGCCAACCATGCGATGATGGTCGCCGAGCGCGCCGCCAAGGTGCAGAAGATAGCTGACTTCATCCCCGGGCTCGAGGTGGACGGCCCCGCTTCCGGCAAGCTCCTCGTAGTGGGCTGGGGCGGCACCTACGGCCACATCCTTTCCGCCGTGCACGCAGTGCGCGAGGCGGGAAGGGAAGTGTCCTTCGCCCATTTCGACTACATCCTCCCGCTGCCGAAGAACACCGAGGAGGTCTTCTCGAAGTTCGAGAAGATCATCGTGTGCGAGCTCAACAGCGGCCAGTTCGTGAATTACCTCCGCGGCATCTATCCGCAGTTCGATTATCTCCAGTTCAACAAGGTCCAGGGCCAGCCGTTCCTCGTGAACGAGCTCGTCGGGGCCATAACCGAGGCATTGTAGACCATGGCATATTTGACTTTCAAGGATTTCAAGAGTGACCAGGAAGTCCGCTGGTGCCCCGGTTGCGGAGACCATGCGGTTCTGGCCGCCCTCCAGCGGGCCCTGCCCAAGGTGAGCCAGGCCCTCAACTACGAGAAGGAGCGCTACGTGGTGGTGTCCGGCATCGGATGTTCCTCGCGCCTGCCTTATTATATGGACACGTACGGCTTCCACAGCATCCACGGCCGTGCGACCGCGATTTCCACCGGCATCAAGGTGGCCAACCCGACGCTGACCGTCTGGCAGGCCTGCGGCGACGGCGACGCCCTCGCCATTGGCGGAAACCACTTCATCCACGCCATCCGGCGCAACATCGACATCAACATAATGCTGTTCAACAATCAGATCTATGGTCTGACGAAGGGCCAGTATTCGCCTACCTCCAAGTTCGGAGCCATCACCAAGACTTCGCCTTACGGCACCGTCGAGCACCCGTTCAATCCGGGCTCGCTCGTGCTTGGCGCCAAGGGCACGTTCTTCGCCCGTTCGCTGGATGTGGAGCTCAAGCTCAACGAGGAGATCATGACCGCGGCCGCTCTCCATGACGGCTGCTCCGTGGTGGAGTTCCTCACCAACTGCGTCATTTTCAACGACGGGGCCCACAAGTCGCTTTCCGACCCGGCCGTTCGCGCGGACAATACCATCGTCCTGCGCCAGGGCGAGAAGATGATCTTCGGCAAGAACCGCGACAAGGGCCTGGTTTACGACGGCAAGAAAATGCGCGTGGTGCGTATCGGAGAGGGCGGATTCACCGAGGAGGACATCCTCGTCCACGATGCCCACAAGGACAACATCAGCATCCACATGGCCCTGGCCGACATGAAGGGACCGGACTATCCGGTGGCCCTCGGAGTCATCCGTGACGTCAAGGATATCACCTACGACGACGGTGTCCGCGACCAGGTCAAGGACGTCATGGTGAAGTCCAAGATCCACTCCATGGATGAGCTGCTGCACAGCGGCTCGACCTGGGAGGTGCAATGATATTCTGATAATCAATTAATAACCACATTTACACCGTTTCCATCAAGAAATGAAAACATCTGACATCATGGCCAGGCTCCAGGCCAAGTACCCCGGCGAGAGCGAGTATCTCCAGGCGGTGCAGGAGGTTTTGGAATCCGTCGAGGAAGTTTACAACCAGCATCCTGAATTCGAAGAGGCAAAGATAGTGGAACGCATGGTCGAGCCCGACCGCATCTTCACCTTCCGCGTGACGTGGGTGGACGACAAGGGCGAGGTCCGTACCAATACCGGATACCGCGTACAGTTCAACAGCGCCATCGGTCCCTACAAGGGTGGACTGCGTTTCCACAGGGCCGTCACCCCTTCCATGTTGAAGTTCCTCGGTTTCGAGCAGACCTTCAAGAACGCCCTCACCACCCTTCCCATGGGCGGCGCCAAGGGAGGTTCCGACTTTGACCCGAAGGGCAAGTCCAACGAGGAGATCATGCGTTTCTGCCAGGCGTTCATGCTCGAGCTTTGGAACTGCATCGGTCCCGACCAGGACATCCCCGCAGGTGACGTCGGCGTGGGCGGCCGCGAGATCGGCTACCTGTACGGCATGTACAAGAAGCTCGCCCGCCAGTACAATACCGGCGTGCTGACCGGCAAGGGCGGCACCTGGGGCGGCTCCATCCTCCGTCCTGAGGCCACCGGCTTCGGCGCCCTCTATTTCACCCATCATCTTCTCGAGAAGGCCGGCATCGACATCGTCGGCAAGAAGGTCGCCCTCTCCGGCTTCGGAAACGTCGCCTGGGGCGCGGCCATCAAGGCCACCGAGCTTGGCGCCAAGGTCGTCGCGATCTCCGGTCCCGACGGCGTATGCCACATCCCTGACGGCATCACCAAGGAGATGATCGACTACATGCTCGTCATGCGCGCGTCCAACCGCGACCGCGTCGAGGATATGGCCACCAGGTTCCCTGACAAGGCCGTCTTCACCCCCGGCAAGAAGAGCTGGAGCATCCCCGTGGACATCGCCCTCCCTTGCGCCTTCCAGAACGAGCTTTCCGAGGACGACGCCAAGGAGCTGAAGGCCAACGGCTGCTTCTGCTGCTGCGAGGTCTCCAACATGGGCTGCCAGCCCGGCGCCATCCACTACTTCCAGAACAACGGCATCCTCTTCGCCCCCGGCAAGGCCGTCAACGCTGGCGGTGTCGCCACGTCAGGCCTTGAGATGACGCAGAACGCCGAGCACATCTCCTGGAGCGGCCAGGAAGTGGACGACAAGCTCCACTTCATCATGAAGTCCATCCATGAGCAGTGCGTGAAGTACGGCACCCAGCCCGACGGCTCGGTCGACTACGTGAAGGGCGCGAACATCGCCGGCTTCATGAAGGTAGCCACCGCCATGCTCGAGCAGGGCACGATCTAGTTTCCGATCATTCCGTTTATTGCGGCGGCGAGGCTTTCGGGCCCGTCGCCGCTTTCCGTTTCATTGGAGACGGCGCCGAGAGTGAGGAGGCGCCAGGCATGGGCGTGGGCATCTATGGACGCCTCCAGTTCAGTGGCAATGGGACCGTCGACGAGGTATCCGGCCGGGATGCGGCGGACGAAGTGGCGGGAGAAGGGGAGAGGTTCCGAAGGAAGCTGAAGGGCGGGGGAGGAGGCTCCGTCGCGGGCCGTGAGGGCGAAGACCGCCGCGTCGTAGCGGCGGATGCGCCCGAAAAGCGCCCGCGACGAAAGGCGGTAGCGCTCCGCCGTCGCGCTATCGAGGTTGAGTATTTCGAATCCGCAGGGCACCAGCTCCTTGAGGCGGGTGACCATGGCGCGCAGCGCCCGGTCCTCGCCGCCCCATGCGGCGACGACGAGGACGCGGCGTCCCGGCGCGCCCGTCGTCCTGTATGATCCTTTTCCGACAGCTCCCATACGGTTGATTCCCTTATCTTTCCCAAATATAACGATTCTTCGGCGGTCTTTGTTCTTTTTCCTCCGAAAATAGCTAACTTTGATAATCAAACGGATTGGAGAAGAATATGGATTTCCTGGAAGTTATCGAAAAAAGACACTCGGTGAGGAAGTTCACCGACGAGCCCGTGGAGAGGGACCTGCTGGACGCCATCATCGGCATAGCGCAGACCGCCCCTTCCTCCAAGAATTCACACAGCACGGTCTTCATGGTGGTCGAGGACAGGGACACGCTTCAGGCCGTTTCCGAGATGCGCGACCGCGGCTCCGCCTTCCTGAAGGGGGCGGCCGCCGCGATAGTTGTCATGGGCGACCGCAGCAAGACCGACATATGGGTAGAGAACGCCGCCATTTCGGCGACTTTCATCCAGCTGGCCGCCACCGCACTGGACCTCGGAAGCTGCTGGGTCCACGTCCGCGACCGCATGCGCTCCAAGGACGACCCCTCCAAAGGCACCGCGGAGGACTATCTCCGCGGCCTGCTGGGCATACGCGAGGAATTCGGCGTATTGTGCGTCATCGCCCTGGGACATGAGGAGCAGGATTGTTTAATTCACAAATAATGGCTACCTTTGCGGTCCTTTTAGGTCAGTGAATAAATTTATTATCAAATGGCTACGAAAAAAATAAATATGAAGTATTGTGTACTTCTGCCTATCGTGCTGATAGTCACAATCTTCCTTCTGGCTGTTCCCACATCGTTCTTTGGAATCGACGACCTCACCGCGGTCCAGCAGCGCGTCATCGCGCTCTTCGTTTTCGCCGCGCTCATGTGGATGTTCGAAATCGTCCCGAACTGGACGACTTCGCTCCTGGTGATAGTCCTTTCGCTCCTGACGGTGTCCGACAAGGGCCTGGGCTTCCTCTGCAAGCCCGAGTATGGTACCCTGGTCAATTACAAGAGCCTGATGTCCGCATTCGCGGATCCGGTCATCATGCTGTTCCTCGGCGGATTCGTCCTCGCCATCATGGCTTCCAAATACGGCCTTGACGTGACGCTCGCGCGTGTCCTCCTCAAGCCTTTCGGCAAGAAGCCCAAGATGGTCCTTCTCGGATTCCTGATCGTCATCGCCGTCTTCTCGATGTTCATGAGCAACACCGCCACCGCGGCCATGATGCTGGCTTTGCTCGCCCCGGTCCTCGCGTCCCTTCCCAAGGATGACAAGGGCCGCGTCGGCCTCGCGCTCTCCATCCCCGTCGCCGCCAACCTCGGCGGCATAGGCACCACCATCGGCACCCCGCCTAACGCCACGGCAGTCAGGTTCCTGGGAGAGGCCGGTCACGAGGTCGCCTTCGACACCTGGGCCATCCACATGATCCCCTTCGTGATCATCATGATCGTCATCGCGTGGTTCCTGCTTCAGTTCTTCTTCCCCTTCAAGGCCAAGGAGATAAACCTGCGCATCCCTGAGAGTGACCGCAAGAAGGACTGGAAGACCACAGTCGTCTGGATCACCTTCGCCGCCACCATCCTGCTGTGGGCCACCGAGCAGCTTACCGGCATCAATTCCAACATCGTCGCCCTTATTCCGCTGGGAGTCCTTACCTGCACTGGCATATTCACCAAGGAAGACATCAAGGAGATCAACTGGACGGTCCTCTGGCTCGTCGCGGGAGGCTTCGCCCTCGGTACCGCCCTTCAGGGCACCGGACTGGCGGAGGTCCTCATCAAGGCCATTCCTTTCGGCTCCATGTCGGTTGTCGTAGTGCTCGTCATCGCCGGCATCGTCTGCTACTTCCTGTCCAACTTCATCTCCAACTCCGCCACGGCCTCGCTGCTGATCCCTATTCTGATCGTCGTCGCCGAGGGCATGGCAGACCCTGCCGCAGCCAACAACGCCTCCTTCATGGCGTTGGGCGGCTCACCGGCAATGATCGTGTTCATCGCCACCTGCGCCTCCGTCGCCATGCTCTTCCCTATATCCACTCCTCCGAACGCCATCGCTTCCTCAACCGGTCTGGTCGAGACCAAGGATATGCTCAAGGTCGGTATCATCATCGGTGCGATAGGCCTGGTATTCGGTTTCTTCTGGCTTACCAAGATATTCCCGTTCGCTTAATCAATTCACTATCGATATGAAAAAAACTATCATTTTATTGGCGACGCTTTTGTCCGCCGTATGTTTTTCCGCCTTCGCACAGGAGGGTCAAAAAAAGGATTATGGCTATCAGGTGTCCGATTTCATGAGCGCGCCCAAGGTGGGCGGCTACATCATCGGCAGCTACAAATACACGGACCAGGAGGGTGCGCACGGCGGTCCGGGATTCAACTGCCGGCTTATCCGCTTGTATGTGGACGGCAGTATCTTCAATGACTTCAAATACCGCATCCAGTTCCAGGCGAACGGTACCCCTCATGTGAAGGATTTCTACATTGAGTGGGCGAAGTATAAGGAGTTCTCCGTGAAGGTCGGCCAGTTCAAGCGCGCCTTCACCTTTGAGAATCCGATGAACCCCTGGGATGTGGGCGTGGGTGATTTCTCCTTGCTCGTCCAGAAGATGGCCGGAATGGGAGACCGTCTCGGAGAAGCCAACATGGGCGGCCGTGACCAGGGTATCCAAGTCCAGGGAGACCTGATCCCGATGGCGAATGACCAGTATCGCCTGATCCACTATCAGTTGGGCCTGTATAACGGTCAGGGCATCAATCTGGCCGATGCCAACAAGGCGAAGGACATCATCGGTACCATCCAGCTCCAGCCTGTCAAAGGCCTGTATGTCGGCGCTTTCGGCTGGAAGGGAGACTGGGTGAACGGTTCCGGGGCAACCCTCAAGCGTGAGCGCATCAGCGCCGGCATTAAATACGACGTCAATAACTGGACGTTCCGCGCCGAGTATGCGACCGCCATCGGCGGTGAAAAGGAGCAGAGCGGTGCGGCTGATGCTCTGTATGTCACTGCAGGCATACCCGTTACGGACTGGTTCAAGGTTTACGCCAAATGGGATGAGTTCCGTGCCCACGCCAATCCGGAGAGCAGCCATGATATGTATTCAGCCTGCATGAACTTCCGTCTTCACAAGAACCTGAACTTCCAGGTGGAGTTCCGTCATCACGACAACAAGACGTTGGCGGCGCCTCAGTACAACGATCTCTGGCTTATGACCTATATCCGTTTCTAACGGAAAACGACCGGTAACACGAATACCCTGCGGGATGTCGCCCGCAGGGTATTCTGCATATATGCAGGGTGTTAGGGTAGATTTTAAAAAAATTTACATCTTCTTAGTAATATTTTTCGTTACTTTGTACCCGATTTGCCACGCAGATATTTTCTTCAACAATATTATGAGCAAACTTGGACAAAAAAGTGCAGTTGCACAGGAATCTTCCTTTGACCGCAAGCGCCACATCTTCGGAGCCATCGCAGGCCCCCTCGTAGCGCTTCTGGTCTATCTGATGCCTATCGCCGGACTGGCAGACAATCCTGCGGCCCACAAGCTTCTGGCCATCGTGACCTTCGTCGCCTTCTGGTGGATTTGCGAGCCGGTACCCATTCCCGTAACCTCCCTCATCGGACCTACCCTCTGCGTCATCCTCGGAGTAGTGAATGCGACGGATGCCTTCAAGGCGTTCGCCAACCCCATGATCTTCCTGTTCATGGGCGGTTTCCTCATTGCCAAAGGCATGATGGTCAACGGTCTTGACAAGCGCATCGCCTATGGCATCATGTCGATGAAATGGGTGGGAGATTCGCCACGGCGCATCTTCCTGGCCATCGGCCTGGCGTGTATGCTCTGCTCCGGCTGGATCAGCAACACCGCCACCGCCGCTATGATGTTCCCCATCGCCCTCGGCCTGCTCGAGGCTATCCGTGAGATGATGGCTGCCAACGGCAAGGAGATCGACCTCAGAAGCTACAAGTTCGCTACCGGCCTCATGCTGATGACCGCTTACGCTTGCTCCATCGGCGGTGTTCTGACCCCCATCGGCACCCCTCCGAACATCATCATGATCGGCTTTATCAGGGAGCTGGCACCCGATGCCCCTCAGATTACTTTCTTCAACTGGATGATCTGGGGCTTCCTCGCCATGGTCCTCTACTTCGTCGTCACCTACTTCATCCTCCTCAAGATGTTCCCGCCGGATGTCAAGCACATCGACGGTGCCCAGGAGTTTATCCAGGATCATAAGAAAGCCCTCGGCAAATGGACCCGCGCCCAGAAGAACACCCTCATCGCCTTCATCGTAGCCGTCGTGCTGTGGGTGACCCCGGGTATATTAAGCGCTCTCCAGAATATCAATCCCGATGCCGTCAATCCTGAGTTCGTAAAGAACTACAACGCGCATTTCCCTGAGGCTGTCGCCGCCATGGTCGGTGGTCTTCTGCTGTTCCTCATGCCGGTCAACCTCAAGAAGGGTGAGATGACCCTGAGCTGGAAGGATGGTGTCAAGGGCATCGACTGGGGTACCCTGCTGCTCTTCGGTGGCGGTCTCGCCATCGGCGGAATGGTCTTCTCCACCGGTCTGTCGCAGTGGATCGGCGAGTCCCTGACCAGCGCCCTCGGCGGTCAGCCGTCCGAGTACCTGTTCCTCACGCTGTTCGCCGTCACCTCGCTGCTGCTGTCCGAGCTTACCTCCAACACCGCAGTGGCCAACCTGATGGGTCCTATCGCCATCGCAACGGCCGTTTCCCTTGGCTTCAGCCCCGTCCCGGTCTGCGTCTGCATGGCCCTGTGTACGTCTCTGGCCTTCATGCTGCCTGTCTCCACGCCGCCGAACGCCATCACCTATTCTTCCGGTTATATCCCGATCACCAAGATGATCAAGGCAGGTATTGTCCTCGATCTCGTCGGAGTGTTCGCGATCACCGTTCCTCTGGTGTACTTCGTCGTCAAGGCCATCATGGGTGTGTAAACACTCGAGCTTCGATAAAGAAAAACCCTGCGGGATTGCCGCAGGGTTTTTCTTTATGCCCGTCATGTCTTTATTTCACCCGTAGGCGCTGGCCGATGCGGAGGGTGGTCGTAGACTTGATGCCGTTCAATGAGCAAAGTCTGCTCACTGTGGTATGGTAGCGGACCGCCAGGGCGCCGAGGGTATCGCCGGCCTTGATGGTGTGGTACTGCTTGGCAGCCTCTTCGGCGGCCCTCTTGGCTTCAGCCTCACGGTCCTCCGCCTCGGCGAGGAGGATTTCCTCCTCCACGTCCTCGGACTCGGGAACGTAGTTGCTGTTCTCGCTCAGGTATTTCTTCTTGAGGGTGAAGACGCCGCTGCGGAGCATGCCGGTCTCGAAATCAATCAGCCATTCAGGGTCGAAGGCGTAGCCCTGATAGCGGGTCTCGAAGTGGAGGTGCGGGCCTGTGGCGCGGCCGGTGGAGCCGCCCAGACCGATCTCCTGGCCCGCGCTGACCCAGTCGCCGACCTCAACCTCGCGTTTGGAAAGGTGGCCGTAGACGGTCTCCAGGCCGTTCTCGTGGCGGATGACGACAAGGTTGCCGTAACCGCGGGAAAACTCGGAAATGCGGACCTTGCCGGCAAAGGCGGCGCGGATGGGGTCACCTGTCTTGAGCGGAAGGTCGCAGCCCTGATGGCGCCTGCGGTGCCTGACTCCGAACTTTGAGAATACCTTGACCTGGTAAGGGCAGCAGAAGTCAGTGGCGTTGTCTACGAGCCAGAGGGTGACCTTGTCCGGCAGGGAATTGAAGGATACCCTGTACGGGTCCATTGCGTTTGTCTCCCAATTACGGGTGAAATAGTCCTGCTGCTTGAGCAAGTCGCCGTCCTTGATGTATTTCCAGGTGTTGTCGCTGAAGAGGACGAGCTTTACGAGAGGGTTGGCGGTGTCGAGCGTGTCAAGAGGATCGGAGTCCGTCGGAATCATGGACTTGACGGGCTTCAGGCGGGGCCTCGGGACGAGGAGCTCGGCCTGCGCCGTCGTCAGCCTGGGACGGGCTACCGTGTCAATGGGGGACTCTTGTGCATATACGGCCGTAGGGGCCAGCAACAGCATCACTGCCAGTGCTTTACGAAATGTCATGTCTTTTATTTTTTTACACGGTGGCGTCGAAATCCCGGATGAACAGATCCTTGGTTTCAGCCACCTTTTGGCGAAGCAGCTCCTCGGAGGAGGCTTCGCAGATGAAACGGAGATACGGCTCGGTGTTGGAAGGGCGTACATTGAACCACCAGTCGGGGAATTCGACGCGGTAGCCGTCGAAATCCATGAAGGCGGTGGCTTTCTCCTGCGCCATGAAATGCTCCTTGAGCGCGTCCATGGCTCCCTTCTTGTCTTCGAGCTTGAAGTTTATCTCGCCTGAGTTCTGGTATTTTGCGATAGAGGCGATCGCCTCGCTGAGGGTCCTGCCTTCAGCCTTGAGCGCTGCGACTATGCGCAGCACGATCATGGAGGCCAGCAGGCCGCTGTCGGAATAGAAGAAGTCCTTGAAATAATAATGCCCGGCGAGCTCGCCGCCCCAGAGGCCGTCGATCTCGCGGAGCTTCGGCGCGGCGAAGGCGCGGCCGACGCGCCAGGTGTGCAGCTCGACG
>JAFZQO010000015.1 GCA_017620335.1 Bacteroidales bacterium | reverse complement strand
GGCGGTAGGCTTCACGGCAGCCTCCTCTTCGGCGGCTTCCTTGTCCTTTTCGAGCTTCCTCTCCTCGAGTCCTTCCTGGATGGCCTTGCAGAGTACATTCATGATGCACTCGATGGACTTCGTGGCGTCATCGTTGGCCGGAATCACATAATCAATCGGGGTGGGATCGCAACAAGTATCAACCATAGCGAAAACCGGGATGTTCAGACGGTTGGCCTCCTTGACGGCGTTGGCCTCCTTCTGTACATCGACGACGAAGATAGCCGAAGGGAGACGGCTCATGTCCCTGATGGAACCGAGGTTCTTCTCCAGCTTGGCCCTCTGGCGGTCGACCTGGAGACGCTCTCTCTTGGCGAGTTTCTCGAAAGTGCCATCCTCCTTCATCTTGTCGATGGTGCTCATCTTCTTGATGGCCTTGCGGATGGTGGGGAAGTTGGTAAGCATGCCGCCGGCCCAGCGCTCGGTGATGGAAGGCATGTTGACTTCGGCAGCCTTCTCCGAGACGATGTCCTTGGCCTGTTTCTTGGTGGCTACGAAGAGGATCTTGCGGCCGGACTTGGCCAGCTCCTTCATCATCTCGGCAGCCTCGTCAACCTTGACGACGGTCTTGTGCAGGTCAATGATGTGGATGCCGTTCTTCTGGTCGAAGATATACGGAGCCATCTTGGGGTTCCACTTCCTGGCGAGGTGGCCGAAGTGAACGCCTGCATCAAGCAATTCCTGGAAATTTGTTCTAGACATTGTTTTGTTTTTGTTTTTTTGTTCTCTTTTCATCAAGACCGGAGTAGTGACCTTGTCAGTCTCAGGTCTTTTCCGCAGTCCCGGCAATCTCCCGGCAGCCTGGCCGGATTCGCATCCATCCATGGATCCGGAGATTTCTCAACCGGACTGTGCAATTGTAAAACAGCTTTGTAATACTAACGTTTGCTGAACTGGAAGCGTCTGCGGGCTCCGGGCTGTCCGGGCTTCTTCCTTTCGACCTCGCGGGCGTCGCGGGTGAGGAATCCGGCGGCCTTGAGCGTAGAACGGTAAGCTTCCTTGTCAACCTCGCAGAGGGCGCGGGCGATTCCCAGCCTGATGGCCTCGGCCTGACCCTTGATGCCACCGCCGACGACGGTGACCTTGATGTCAAACTGACCCTCGGTCTTGGTGACCGAGAAAGGCTGGTTCACGATGTAACGGAGGGAATCCTCGGCGAAGTAGCTGTCAAGGCTACGGCCGTTGATGAGGATCTCACCGCTTCCGGCTACGAGATAAACGCGAGCTACAGCTGCCTTGCGTCTTCCAAGGGCGTGAATCTGTTCCATTTGCTCTGTTTAAATTTCGTCCAACTTAATAACTTTAGGGTTCTGGGCCTGGTGCGGATGCTCGGGACCTGCATACACATGGAGGTTTCCGAGGATCTTGTTGCCAAGACGGGTCTTCGGGAGCATACCCTTGACTGCTCTCCGGACCAATTCAGCGGGCCTCTTTGCGAGGATCTCCTTGGGCGTGGTGAAGCGCTGTCCACCCGGATATCCGGTGTAGCGGGTATACACGCGGTCGGTCATCTTGTGTCCCTTGAGGGCGACTTTCTCGGCGTTGACGACGATGACGTTGTCACCGCAGTCGACGTTGGGAGTGAAGCCGGGCTTGTTCTTGCCACGGAGGACAAGAGCGACGCGGGCAGCAAGGCGGCCAAGCGGAAGATCTGTAGCATCAATGACGACCCACTCTTTGTTCACAGTCGCTTTGTTCAGCGATACTGTCTTGTAGCTTAGTGTGTCCACTGTCTTGATCTTTAATTAGTTAATATTAAAAATTGCGATCCCTACACAAAATAGGGACCGCAAAGGTACACAAAAAATATGTTTTGGACAAATTTTCTCGGGCTAGGCGACGAAGTTGGCCTGGATGAAGGCGTTGACCGCGGTGGCGATGAAAAGGAAGCAGATGATGCAGGCGACGATGACGCCGATGACCTTGAGCCTCTTGAACCAGGTCTGGCCGCTCCAGCCGACGGTCTGGAACATGCTCCAGAAACCGTGGGTCAGGTGAAGGCCGACCGCCACGAACCAGATGATATACAGGACGAGGACCCACCACTTGCCGAAGGTGACGTTCAGCAGGAGATAGGGATTGTTCTCGAAATTGCCGATGCCGAACATCTCGGGCAGCTGCATCTTGGCCCAGAAATGGGTCAGGTGGAAGCAGATGAAACCGATGATGATGATACCGAGGATGAGCATGTTCTTGGACGACCAGGAATCGGAAGTAGCCTTGCTCGCCACTTCATAGCGCTTCCAGCCGCCGCGGGCCTTGAGGTTCTTCCATGAGAGCCAGCAGCCGTAGAGGATGTGGATGAGGAAGCCGAGCGCGAGGATGGGGACCATGATGGAAATGAATCCGGTGCTCATGAAGTCGCAGCCGAGCTTGAACAGGCCGTCACCCGCGGAGAAGAGCTTCTCGTCGGCCATCGCAGCGCCGTACTTGCCGGTGAAGGAGTCGATGACGGAGAAGAAGTTGATGGTTCCGTGAAGCAGAAGGAAAATGACAAGGAAAGCACCAGTGATGCTCTGGATGAATTTCTTTCCGATGGAGGAGTTGAATATGAACATTTCTAAAGGATTTAATTCATTTTTCGCGCAATCGCATTTGCAAATATAGGCTCTTTCTTGCAAGTTTCATAATTTTCCGATATTTTTGTTTCCCACAAAAATACACTGAAATGATATACAGAAGAGTCCTGCTGAAACTCAGCGGAGAGAGTCTCGGAGGCCCCGCCGGAAAGGGCATCGACGAAAACAGCCTCAACGCATACGCCAGTGAGGTGGCGGCCGCAGCCCGCGAGGGCCTGCAGGTGGCCATCGTAGTGGGCGGAGGCAACATCTTCCGCGGCCTGCAGGGCGTCGGGAAGGGCTTCGACCGCGTCAATGGAGACAAGATGGGCATGCTCGCCACCGTCATCAACTCCCTCGGCCTGGCCATGGCCATCCGCTCGCAGGGAGTCAAGGCCGAGGTGTTTACCGCCACCCCCATGGAGCCTGTCGCCAGGTATTACGTGCGCGAACACGCCGTGAAGGTCCTCGAAGAGGGCGGCGTGGCGCTGATCGCCGGCGGTACCGGCAATCCCTTCTTCACGACCGACTCCGGCGCCGCGCTGCGCGCCCTCGAGATCGGCGCCGACGCGCTCCTGAAAGGCACGCGCGTGGACGGTGTATATACCGCCGACCCGGAAAAGGACCCCAATGCGGTGAAATATGAGGAACTGACTTTCACAAAAGCCCTCGCAGACCGTCTAAAGGTCATGGATGCCACAGCGTTCGCACTGTGCGAGCAGGGGAACATGCCGATCATCGTCTTCAACATGAACGAGTCCGGCAACCTCACCAAGCTCATTCTGGGCGACAAGGTCGGCACCCTGGTACACGTATAACAAATTTAAAAGATAAGGAATATGCTTACTGACAGAGCCAAAGAAATCCTGGCTGGTGCCGGAGAGAAGATGCAGGACGCCGTGGACTTCCTCGAGGAAGACCTCAAGACCTACCGTCTCGGCAAAGCCACGCCCGCCATATTCAACAACGTGATGGTGGACTATTACGGAACCCCCACCCCGCTCTTCCAGGTGGCCTCGATCAACACGCCTGACGCCAAGACCATCGCCATCCAGCCCTGGGAGCGCAACATGATCCCCAAGATCGAGAAAGCCATCCTCGACGCCAACGTCGGCCTGACGCCCGCCAACAACGGCGAGATCATCCGATGCATCGTCCCCGCCCTCACCGAGGAGCGCAGGAAGGAGCTTATAAAGAAGGCAAGGGCCACGGGCGAGAACTCCAAGGTCGTCGTCCGCAACGCCCGCCGCGACGCGGTTGACCTCCTGAAGAAGGCCCAGAAGAACGAAGGCATGTCCGAGGACACCGAGAAGGAGGCCGAGGAGGAGGTCCAGAAAATCACCGACAAGAACATCAAGCGCATCGACGAGATCGTCTCCGCCAAGGAGAAGGACATCCTGACGGTGTAGCTCTACCGCTGAATCAGCAGTAACTGACAAGGATATTGAGGCTTGGCCCCGAGGGGACGAGCCTCAATTCTTTTTCCGACGGGGTGAGGAGAAGGGCCTCGCCCTCGCTGAGGGCGGTACCGTTCACGGTGCCGGTGCCTCCGGCGCAGGCCAGCGTGAGCCAGCGCCCGGCACCCGGCGCCGGACACTCCAGCGGCGCGGTGAGCTCGAAGAGCACCGTCGTGAACTGCGGGCAGCTCACGAGCTCCACGGGAACGTTCCCGCGCCGCTCATACCGGGTCCTGTAGTCGTCCGCCACCCTGAAGTCGATGGCCTCCTTGGCCAGTTCGGTATGAAGCTGCCTGGGCTTGCCGTCCAGGCCGGAGCGGTTGTAGTCGTAGATGCGGTATGTGATGTCGGATGTCTCCTGGATCTCGGCAAGGTAGCAGCCTCCGCAGATGGAGTGTATACGGCCTGCCGGGATGAAGAACACGTCGCCGGGCGCGACCTTGTGGTCGGCCAGGACTTCAGTGATGGTCCCGTCCCCGACGCGGCGCTCATACTCCTCCGGAGTGACCGCCGCCGCGAGGCCGGAATACAGATGCGCCCCTTCGGACGCCCCGATGATAAACCACATCTCGCTCTTGCCCTTGCAGTTATGCCTTGCATAGGCAAGTTCGTCGTTGGGATGGACCTGTATGCTCAGGTCCCGGTGCGCGTCTATGAACTTTATCAACAGCGGGAACTGCCCGCCGTACACCTCGCTGAGGGTCCTGCCGGCCTCGGGTCCTTCGGCCACCACCGACTCCGACCCCGGCACTCCCGACAGCACCCAGTTTTCCGTACCCCACACAAGGGTCTTAAGTATAGGCTTGAACTTGTACATCAAATGAGAGGCTCGGCGGTCATGGCGGCGGGCTGAGGGATGCCCATCAGCTTGAGGATGGTCGGCGCGACGTTGCAAAGGGCGCCGTCCTTCACCTCCTTGACCTCGTCACCGGCGTTCATCACCACGAACTGTACGGTGTTGAGCGAATGGGCGGTGTTGGGGCTGCCGTCGGCGTTGACCTCGAAGTCGGCGTTGCCGTGGTCGGCGGTCAGCAGCACGACATAGTCGTGTGCGATCGCCTCCTCCACCACGCGGCCCACCAGCTTGTCGATGCAAGCGACCGTCTGGGTGACAGCGGTATAGACTCCGGTATGGCCGACCATGTCGCCGTTGGCGAAATTCAGGATGATCATGTCCTCCTTCTCGCTGCGGATGGCGTCGATGAGCTTTTCTGCCACCTCGGGCGCGCTCATCTGAGGAAGCAGGTCATATGTCGGAACCTTCGGCGAATTGACAAGGATGCGGTCCTCGTTCTCGAAAACGGTCTCGCGGCCTCCGTTGAAGAAGAAGGTCACGTGGGCGTATTTCTCGGTCTCGGCGATGCGCAGCTGGCGCTTGCCGGCCTTGGACACGGTTTCGCCGAGGGTATCCTGCACCAACTCCTTGTCGAAGAGGATATGGACGCCCTTGAAGGAAGCGTCGTAAGGGGTAAGGCAGCAGTAGTAAAGCGGAATGGTGTGCATCCCTTCCTCGGGCATGTCGTTCTGGGTGAGGACGTTGGTCAGCTCGCGGGCACGGTCGTTGCGGAAGTTGTAGAAGATGACGGCATCTCCCTCCTCGACCTTGGCGAGAGGCTCGCCGGCAGCGTCGGTGACGACGATGGGCTTGATGAACTCGTCGGTCACGTCGGCGTCGTACGAGGCCTGGATGCCCTCGAGCGCGGAGGTGAAAGCGGCGCCCTTGCCCTCGACGAGGAGGTCATAGGCCTCCTTCACGCGGTTCCAGCGCTTGTCGCGGTCCATCGCGTAGAAGCGGCCGCAGACGGACGCGACCTTGCCGGTCGTCTCCGCCATCTTCTGCTCCAGTTCGGCGACGAAGCCCTTTCCGCTGCGCGGATCGGTGTCGCGGCCGTCCATGAAGGCATGGACATAGACCTTCTCAAGGCCCATCTCCTTCGCAACGCGGAGGAATTCATAGACATGGACGAGGGAGCTGTGCACTCCGCCGTGGGAGGTGAGGCCCATAAGGTGGAGCTTCTTCCCGGACTGCTTCACATAGTCGTACGCAGCCTTTATCTCCTTGTTCTCCAGGAGCTTGTGCTCGCGGCAGGCGATATTGATCTTGACCAGGTCCTGATAAACGATGCGGCCGGCGCCGAGGTTCATGTGACCGACCTCGGAGTTGCCCATCTGCCCGTCGGGCAGGCCGACGTACTCGCCGCAGGCCTGCAGGTGGCCGGCGGGATATTTGGCGCGCAGGGCGTCGATGTTGGGAGTGCCCTGGGTCCAGATGGCGTTGGAATAGTCGTGGCGGCCTTCACCCCAGCCGTCGAGGATCATGAGAAGTACTTTTCTGTCCATTTTATTTATAGTTTTTCGTTATCCTTTTTGTTTGCAGTCTGCAAAGTTACGAAAAAATGCACACTTCCTTTTCATTACTTATGACTATATTTGCGGCCGATGGCTGAATACAAGTACACTTTCAGGAAATTCCTCCGCGACTGGATGCTGGTCTTCGGAATGCTGGCCGGCGCAGGCGCCTACCTCGCGTACCACGCGATGCCGGCGCTGCACGCCGCCGGCCCCGTGCTGGAGAGCATATGCACGCATCTTCAGCCCGTGCTGCTTTTCCTGATGCTTTTCCTGAGCTTCTGCAAGATCGAGCCCCAGCAGATGCGACCGCACCGCTGGCAGGCCTGGCTACTGCTCATACAGGCGGGGCTGTTCCTTGGCCTGGCGCTGCTTCTCGTGTGGGCGCTGCGCTCCGATGCGGCGCTTGCGCAGCGCATCGCGGCGACGCGCATCCCCGTCGAGTCCGCCATGCTCTGCCTCATCTGCCCCACGGCCACGGCCTGCGCCGTGGTCACGGGCAAGCTCGGCGGCAACATGGCCGGCGTCGTCACCTACACCATACTCATCAACATCGTCGTCGCCATCCTGGTACCGCTGACCGTCCCCCTACTCTACCCCATGGGCGGCATCACCTTCGGCATGGCCTTCAGCCGTATTCTCGCCAAGGTATTCCCGCTGCTGATCATGCCATGCGTGACGGCCTGGATCGTAAGGTACCTCTTCCCGAGGCTCCATGCCAGGATCCTGTCCTATACTGACCTGGCCTTCTATATCTGGGCTTTCTCCCTCACCCTGGCCATAGCCATGAGCGCCCGCGCCGTGGTGCACAACGACGGCGCCCCGGGGCTGCTGCTCGCAATCGCCCTGATATCCCTCGTCTGCTGCGCCTTCCAGTTCTGGGCAGGCAAGGCCGTGGGCTCGCATTACGGCTGCCGCATCAGCGCCGGCCAGGCCCTCGGCCAGAAGAACACCGTCTTCCAAATCTGGATGGGCTACACCTTCATGGACCCCGTCACCTCCGTCGCCGGCGGCTTCTACAGTATCTGGCACAACGTCTTCAACACCTGGCAGCTCTACCGCCGCCGCAAATCCCTCGAGTCCCCCGCAGGGTAGGCCGTTTTGTGCGGTACCCTGCGGGCAAACACCCGCAGGGTAAGGCACTTTTGGAGGTACCCTGCGGGAATTGTCCCGGAAAATGAGTAAATTAGAGGGCGGAAAAGACGACAGACCAAAACTATACGATACTATGCGAACAAGAACGATCCTGGCCGCGGCACTGATGGCTGCGGCGCTGGTCGGGTGCAAGCCCGCCAATCCCGTCCTGGACATCGAGGGAGGAAAGGTCCAGGGAGTCGAAACCTCCGTCAAGGGAGTCTATGTCTACAAGGGCATCCCCTTCGCGGCGCCCCCCGTGGGGGACCTGCGCTGGAAGGAGCCGCAGCCCGTCATCCCCTGGGAAGGCGTGAAGGTCGCAGACACCTTCGGCCCCGGCTCCGTACAGGCCAAGCACGACTCGTCCAATCCCTGGACCAGCGAATTTTACTGGGAGGATCCCGAATTCAGCGAGGACTGCCTCTATCTCAACGTCTATACGAAAGCCCCGGGCAAGCCCGGGAAGAAACTTCCCGTCGCCATGTGGATACACGGCGGAGCCTATACCGGCGGCTGGGGCTATGAGCCCGAATTCGACGGCAAGGTATGGGGCGAAAAGGGAGTCGTACTCGTGACCATCAATTACCGTCTCGGAGTCTTCGGCTTCATGACGCATCCCCTCCTCACCGCCGAGAGTCCGCACGGCGTATCGGGCAATTACGGCATCCTGGACCAGATCGCCGCGCTCAAGTGGGTGCACAATAACATCGCAGCCTTCGGAGGCGACCCGGACAACATCACCATCTTCGGGCAGAGCGCCGGCGCAGGAAGCGTTAAGACGCTCGTGAGCTCTCCGCTCACCGACGGCCTCATCGCCAAGGCCATCATCCAGAGCGGCGGCGGCGTGAACGAGCGTGCCGGCGGCGCGCCGCAGGTCAACCAGGTGGAAACGACAGGCAATGCCTGGAAGGAACTCATGGACTGGGCAGGCTATGACACGCTGGAGAAGATGCGCGCCGCCTCCACTCAGGACATATTCGGCCTCCCGGCCCGTTACACCGCCGAGACCGGTAACCGCTTCCAGGCAGGCACCAGGCCCGTCGTGGACGGCTATGTTTCAACAGAGAGCTTCGACGCCGCAGCCCTCGGCGGACGCATCAAGGACATCCCTTACATGATCGGTTTTACCCGCGACGACATGGGCTCCAACGGCCCGGCGGTCGACAAGTTCTGCGAACTGCGTTACGCCGCCGGCAAGCCGGTCTATGCCTATCAGTTCGCCCACGCCCTTCCCGACGACGAGGCGGGCTCGCACGACATGAAGGGGGCCTTCCACTCGTCCGAGCTCTGGTTCATGTTCAAGTCGCTGGACCGCAGCGACCGCCCGTTCACCGCGGCCGACTGGGAACTCGGAGAGCACGTCATCAGCTGCTGGGCCAACTTCGTCAAGACGGGCGACCCCGGCGAAGGCTGGAAAGCCTGGACGCCGGACGCGCCCGACTACATGGTCTTCGACCTCAGCGCGGACGGCACGAAGGACGCCTCCGCAATGGGCCAGCCGAAGCAGAGACAATAAAAAAACCGGGGTCGACCCGGTTTTTTTATTATTACAGACCGCGGCCGCGGAGAAATGCCTCCGAGTCGGGCTGGCGTCCTGCGAACTGCTCGTAGAGCACCATAGGCTCCTCGCTGCCTCCCCTCTCGAGGAAGGTCTCGCGGAACTTCTTCGCCAACTCGAGATCCCAGACACCGTTCGGGCTCTTCTCGAAGACCGAGAAGGCGTCCTTGTCCAGCACCTCCGCCCAGAGGTAACCGTAATAACCGGCGCTGTAGCCGCTGGAGAAGATGTGGTTGAAGTAGGTGGTGCGGTAGCGCGGGATGATCTCGTCGATCAGGCCCATCTCCTTGCAGACCTTGGCCTCGAACTCGTCGATATCGATGCCCTCGATGCTGGAAAGCTCGTGCCACTTCATGTCAAGGATGGAGGCGGCGCAGAGCTCGGTGGTCATGAAGCCCTGGTTGAACTTCGAGGCGGCCTCGATCTTGTCGACCAACTCCTGGGGGATGACCTCGCCGGTCTGGTAGTGGACGGCATACTTGGCAAGAAGCTCGGGCTGGAAGGCCCAGTTCTCGTTGAACTGCGAGAAGGTCTCGACGAAGTCGCGGGCGACGGAGGTGCCGCTGACGGAAGGATAGTGGCACTTGCTCAGGAAGCCGTGCAGGGCATGGCCGAACTCGTGGAAGGCGGTCTCGACCTCGTCGACGGTCAGCAGGGCGGTGCCGTCCTCGGCGGGCGTGGAGAAGTTGCAGACGTTAACGATGATGGGACGGATCTCATTGCCCTCGGCGTCATAATACTGGTCGCGGAAGTTGTTCATCCACGCGCCGCTGCGCTTGCTGGAGCGCGGGAAATAGTCGCAGAAGAAGATGCCTACGAGGGAGCCGTCGGAGTCTGTGACCTTCCAGGCCTCTGCGGCGTCATTGTACAGCTTCACGCCTTCGAGGCGCTCGAAGTTGATGCCATACAGAGTATGGGCGGCCTCGAAGACGCCCTTCTGGACGTTCTTCATCTCGAAATAGGGCTTGGTCAGGTCCTCGTCCAGGTCATATTTCTCCTTGCGGACCTTCTCGGCATAATACCACCAGTCCCAGGGCTTGATCGTAGTCCCGGCGGGGAGAAGTCCGGCCTTGATGTCGCGGTCCATGACCTTCTGCATGTCGGCAACTTCCTCCTTCGCCTTGGCGACGGCGGCCTTCATGATGCCGTCGAGGAAGGCGTCCACGGTCTCGGGATCGTGGGCCATCTTCGGCTCGAGGATGAAGGCAGCGGGGTTGTCATAACCCATCAGCTTGGCTTTCTCGATACGAAGGCCCATCACGTCGAGCACGAGCTGGCGGTTGTCGTTCTCCCCTCCGTTGTGGCCACGTGAGGAATAGGCCTTGAACATCTCCTCGCGGAGAGAGCGGTCCTCGGTGGTGGTCATAGCGGTGGGGTACGCCGACACGGAGATGCCGAAACGCTCCTTGAAAGCGTTGTTCTCGGCGAGATTGTTGTTGCCGATCCTGTTGGTCTTGGCAGACATCTCGTTGTTGATCTCGCGCAGGCGGGCCTGCTTGGCCTCGTCAAGGCCGATGCCGTTGCGCTCGAAGGCCTCGTAGGTCTTCTTGAGGACCATCTGCTGCTCGCGGGTGAGCCCGCTCTGGTCGGCGTTGTACACCGCCGCGACCTTCTTGTAGAGGTCCTTGTTCATATAGATGTTGTCGCTGTGCTCGGTGACGAGAGGGGTGATCTCCTCCTCGATGGCCACCATCTCGGGGCAGTTCTCGGTCTCGCTCAGGTTGTAGAACACTCCCTGCACCTTGTTGAGGATGCTGCCTGAGAGCTCCATCGCGCCGATGACGTTGTCGAAGGTCGGGGCGTCGGGATTGGCTATGATGGCTTCGATCTCCTTCTGCTGCTGCTCGATGCCGGCCTTGAAGGCGGGGACATAGTCGGCGTACTCGATCTTGTCGAACGGCGGGATGCCGTAAGGGGTGTCCCATTCCTCGAGGAAGGGATTCACGCGGGTGTTGCCCGTACATGCTGTCATGAGGGTCATGAGGGTAAGGCCGGCGATACCGGCCGCTTTGTTCAAATGGTTCATATAATCGGAGTCTTTGTAATAATCCGGGGTCAGGGGCGGTAAAGGTACGGAATAATTCTGAAAGAAGATGAACGGACAGGGACATTTTCTTAATTAAATAATGGCTATTTTTGCGTAAACAACTATCCACATCCCATCATGAAAAGAATCATCCTCTGCCTGTTTTCCGCCATCGCGCTCTTCGGATGCGCCAAGGAGGTTCCGGTCCTGACCGTCGAAGGAGGCCAGGTCCAAGGCGTAAAAGCCGAAAAGAAAGGTGTCTATGTCTACAAAGGCATCCCTTACGCAGCCCCTCCGATCGGAGACCTGCGCTGGAAGGAGCCCCAGCCGGTCGTGCCCTGGGAGGGCGTCCGCCAGTGCGACCATTTCGGCCATCCCTCGTTCCAGGTAACCCACTACCCCGGCGGTTATACCGACGAATGGGGTTACGGAGAGGAGCCGGCCTACAGCGAGGACTGCCTGTATCTCAACGTCTATACCACCGCGCCGGGACAGCCCGGGAAGAAACTGCCGGTCGCGATGTGGATCCACGGCGGCGGCCTGCGCGAAGGCTGGGCCTTCGAGCCTGAGTTCGAAGGCGAGGAGTTCGCGGCCAAGGACGTGGTCCTCGTGTCCATCAACTACCGCCTCGGCATGTTCGGCTTCATGTCGCACCCCGACCTGATCGCCGAGAATGAGCACGGATCCTCCGGCAACTACGGCATCATGGACCAGGTCCAGGCCCTGAAATGGATCAAGGCCAACATCGCCCAGTTCGGCGGCGACCCCGACAACGTCATGATCTTCGGGCAGAGCGGCGGCGGGCGCAGCACGCGCACGCTCAGCGAGTCCCCGCTCGCCCGCGGCCTCTTCAACAAGGCAGTCATCATGAGCGCCCAGGGCTTCGCGATGCCCGCGCCCGCCGTCCCGGGCATGCCTGCCCGCCAGGCGGCCCCGGCACAGACCCTCGAGCAGCAGGCCCAGTATTACAAGGAGATCATGGACTGGGCCAATCTTGACGACCTCGCCAAGATGAGGGCGGCCTCCACCGAGGAGATCTTCAGCCTGGTCAATATCTACAACCGCGTCAACGGAGTGCGCGGCGGCATGGGCATGTTCGCCCCCATCATCGACGGATACGTCTGCAAGCAGGATTTCGACACGGCGGCGAAGGAGGGCAACCTCGCCAACGTCCCGTACATGATCGGCTGCACGCTGAACGACGCCGGCAACATGCCTCCGGGCATCATCGAGTTCTGCAAGGACAGGGAGCAGAAGGGCAACAAGGCCTATGCCTACCAGTTCGCCCGCCCGCTTCCGGACGACGGCAAGCATCCTGAAATCACCGGACGCCTGCGCGGAGCCTTCCATTCCTCCGACCTCTGGTTCGTCTTCAAGACCCTCGCCAACTGCTGGCGTCCCTGGACCCAGGGCGACTGGGACCTCTCCGAGAAGATGATCACGGCCTGGACCAACTTCGCCAAGTATTCCGATCCTAAGGGCGAATGGAAACCCTGCACCGCGGAGGATCCCTCCTTCATGGTGTTCTGCCTTGACGAGAATGACAACGAGGCTTCGTTCTTCGGCGAGCCCCTGACCGCCGGCAGACCATGAGAGCGCTGAGATTACTGTTCGCGGCGGCCGCCCTGGCGGCCGTCTGCGCCTGCGGGCCCTCCGACCCGCTCGTGGTCCGGACGAAGGCCGGACTGGTACGCGGCGTCGAGGAGGAGGGCACGATGGCCTTCAAGGGCATTCCCTACGCCAGGGTCGAACGCTTCATGCCTCCCCTGCCCGTCGAGAAATGGGACACCGTGATGGTCTGCGACCATTTCGGGCCCCAGGTCATGCAGGGCAACGGAAGGCGCGAGATGCCCGAAAGTGTGATGTCCGAGAAGAATTCCTGCGTGCTTAACGTCTGGACCACCGACACCAAGGCCTGCAAGCCCGTCATGCTGTGGATCCACGGCGGCGGCTTCGACTCCGGCTCCGCCGCCGGCAATCCCGGCTGGGGCCTCGCCAAACAGGACGTCGTGGTGGTCAGCCTCAACCACCGTCTCAACATCCTGGGCTTCCTGGACCTCTCCACCTTCGGCGAGAAGTACAAGTATTCCAACATGGTCGGAATGCTCGACATAGTCCAGGCCATGGAATGGATACGCGACAACATCAAAGCCTTCGGCGGCGACCCGTCCAACGTCACCATCTTCGGTGAGTCCGGAGGCGGCGGCAAGGTCGGCACGCTTATGTGCATGCCCGCCGCCAAGGGCCTCTTCCATAAGGCCATCATCATGAGCGGCACCATCCTCAACGTGAATACCAAGGCCATGAGCGAGGAGCTCGGCCGCGCCGTCGTCGAGCAGCTGGGCATCGGCCCTGACGAGCTCGACAAGCTCGCGGACGTGCCTTACGGCGACCTCGTCGCGGCCGGCCAGCGGGCCATGGCCGCCAGCATCGGCACCCGGGCGCCGGGCACGCCGATGATGTGGGGCTTCGGCCCGGCACCGGACGGCGAAGTGCTGCTCCAGCAGCCCTTCCAACCGGACTTCGCCGAAGTCTCATCCGACGTTCCGCTGATGATAGGAACCACCTTCAACGAGCTCCAGAGACGTGTTTACGGCACTCCCATGACGCTCGACGAGGCCAAGGAACAGCTGAAGGCCACCTTCGGAGACAGGGTGGACGAGTACGTGGCGGCATTCGCGGAAGCCTGGCCGGACTACACCCCGCAGGACCTCCTCTCCATAGACATGATGTTCCGTCCCAAGACCCTCATCACCGCCGACGCGGTGGCTGAGACAAGGAAGGCCCCGACCTGGATGTACATGTTCACCTGGAAGTCCCCCGCCGACCAGGGTTCGGTGCACGGCTATGAGCTGAACTTCTGCTTCAACACGCCCCAGCTGCACGGCCGCACCCTTCCCGAAGTGACGGACGCCGACTGGCAGCTCGCGGAGAACATGAGCCGCAGCTGGGCCAACTTCGCCATCACGGGAGACCCCAACGTCGACGGCCTGCCGGAGTGGCAGCCCTACACCCCTGAAAACGGCGAATGCTTCATCTTCGACCACGAATGCTACGTCCGCCGCAACTTCGACCGTCCCCTCCAGGGCATCCTGAACGACTGCTGCTTCAAGCAGCTCGACGAGTTCAACCGCCGCCAGGCCGCAAAGTGACCGTCGTTACTCCCCCTAAAAATAAATAACCTGCGGGCTATCACCCGCAGGTTATCTTTAAATCAGGCATTGCCTGTCAATTGTTCCACCACCACGATTCGTCGAAGGGGGTGGCGGCCTCAACCGTCTTCTCCACGTCATCCGGGAGGTTGACGAAGAAGTCCACGCCGACCTTCTTCTCCAAGTCGTCGATGCTTATCGCATAGTTCTTGAAACTCGTGATGTTGCTGGCAACGTTGTCAAAATAGAAGCCCACGGCCTTGTAGGACTTGTCCTTGCCAAGAAGGAGCAGGGCCTTGTAGTAACCTGCAGGGATGGCGATGTGCTTGTCATCATAGTCGAGCACATACTTCGTCTCCACATCGGCCCCGGTGCAGCCGGTCACCACGTAGAGGGTGTCGGTCGCGGAAGACTTGGCCCATACGCGGACCTTGTTCTCAAGGTTACCCCAAGTGTTTCCGTTGAAGCCGTTGTCCTGCGGGGTCATGTTGGTTCCGAAGAATGTCTCGAGATTGACGCGCCAGTTCAGGCGGTCTGCTGAAGGAATCTGGTGGCCGCGGTCAAACGATCCCGTGGTGTTCCCGCTCTTGAATGCCGAAGGAATATACGGCTGCTTGTCGCGAGGCAGGAGCGGGTCCAGTGAGAAGGAGTCCGTACGGCCTCCGGAAGTGCCGATATTGCCCGTGCAGAGCGGATAGGCCACCCAGGAGGCTACGAGGTTGGTATAGTCCCAATAGGCGGCATAATTCCTTGAACCGTCGGGAAAACTGTGGATCAGCAGGTCCTGACCGTCCGCGGAAGACGTGGAAGGCAGTTCCAGCCAACCGGCCTTCGTGGAGGAAACCTTCCTGCCGAGCTTGTAACTTCCGTCCTCCTTGGAGACGAAATACGCCGGAATCGTGCCACCTGCCTCGATGACGCCGTTGTGCTCGCTGCGCAGGGTCATCATCGTGACGATGTCGCCGACCTTCAGGTTCAGCTTGGAGAAGGACTGGTCATTGCTCTCAACCTTCTTTTCTCCCAGACCGTAGACATAGACATATCCTGTCTCATCAAAGATGTAGAAGTTGCCGTAAGTCTCGTTGGCGATGGAAGCGACCTCGCCGGAAAGCTTGTACCAGGTAACCTTGTCAGCCTTTTTGGCCTTGAAGTCCGCAATGGTGAAGCGGGGGGTACCCGCCTGGGTGACATTGATGGTCTTGGACACTGTTCCCGCCTTAACGGTCACAGTGGCCTGGCGGGCCGACTCGGAGGTATTCTCCACCGCCGAGAGGGTAATAGGCTGGTAGGAGGCAGAGGCTCCGCCCGAAGCAGGCGCCACGCGGAGCCAGTCCTGATCCGTCGAGGCCGACCAGGTCTGGTTCGTCATGATGGATACGTCCTCGGAACCACCCTCGCTGGGCAGGTTCACTGCATTGGAAAGCAGGTTCAGACTGTCGGGTTCCTGCTTGCCGCAAGCTGCCATAATAACGCCCAGCATGCAGCAGATCAGAATCGGATGCGAATGTCTCATATCGGTTATCAGTGTTATTTTTGGAAATGACGGAGCCGGCCCCGCTCCGGGCCGGCTCCATCATCGTTCAAATCCTGCTATTATTCCGCATTTGCGGACTTGTGGGAGAAGTAGATACCGTTGTTGACCTGAGGAGTGCCCTTATAGGTGCTCTTCACGCCGATGACGGTCAGTTCGTCACCGACCTCGATGCCCGCAGCGGCGAGGAAGCCCTTGCGGTTGTCGCCGGTGGCGCCCCAGCCGGGATAGCAGCCATAGACATAGAGGTCATTGGTGCCGTCGTTGAGATACACATTTCCGTAGGTGGCGTTCGCGACCTCCCTGAGAGTACCGGTGACCATGTAATAGACATTCGGATCATCCTCCTTTGCGAGGAACTCGGGGATAGTGACAGCGGTGACGGGCTTGTGGCTTTCATAGACAGCGCCGGTCATCTGGGCGGAACCCTTGTACTCACCGCGCTTGCCGACGAGGGTGACGATGTCGCCGACCTTGAGGCCGAGCTTCTCGAAGTCGCCCTTGGCTCCGATGCCGTAGACATAAGCCTCGCCGGACCAGTCACGGATGTAGACATTGCCGTAGGAGGCGTTGGCCACGCTGCCGATAACTCCGGTGATGCGGTATTGGGTATTGCCCACAGGGGCGGCGAGGAAGTCGGCCACGGAGCACTCCACGATAGCGCCCTTCTGGGTGAGGGACTGCTGGGCGGTATATTCCTTCTTGCCATCGGTGGTCTTGAAAGTGATGGTGGTCTCACGGTCACCGCCTTCGTTGGCGGCGGCGTTGAAGGTAACGACATTGCCGGCGATGGAGGAGATGGAGAGCCAATCCTTCGCATCCTCGGGGACATCGACATACAGACCGCTGCCCTTGTTGTCAAGGGTGACGGTGAACTTGCCGCCCGCGACGGGCAGGACAGCGTCCTCAGGATCGATTTCAGCCACCTTCATGAGGGACTTGTTGATCTTGATCACGGTAACGTCCACGAGCTCGACAGTCCCGTTATAGACGGTCTTCGGACCCTCGACGGTGATCTCGTCACCGACCTCGAGGCCCCAGCTCAGGAAGTTCTTGGTGTTGCCCTTGGAGTCGAGCGTACCATAGATGTAGACCTCACCGGTGCCGTCATTGAGATACCAGTTGCCATAAGTCGTGTTGACGATGCTGGTGACGGTGCCGGTAACACGGTAGGTCTTGCTCTCAGGTCCGGCAAGAACCTCGGCGCAGGTGGCGTTGGCAACGGTGGCCAGACCCTGGATGACATTGATATGCTGGATCTTGTCCCCGCAGCTGAGGAGGACCTCCCCGGAACGTCCGTTGATGGTGTTCTCGGCGGAGAAGCTGATGCTGGAGGATCCGGCGGAGCCGGAGGTGGGGCTGACGGTCAGCCAGTTGGGAGCACTGGTGACGGACCATGATGAGGTCGCATCGATGGTGATGGAGGTGGAACCGCCGCTCTGAGAGAGGGCGACGTAGGAAGACGACAGTTGGACCTCATCGAGATAATGGTCGGCCTCCTTCTCGCAGGCGATGAAGCTGAGCGCCGCGATGACTGAAACAAGGATATATCTGAGTTTCATATGATTCTGCCGTATTATGATTAGTTAAACAGATACTTGATGCCGACTGAAGCATACCAGCACTGGCCGATGCCGTGGTTGAGGACGAAGGTCTCGGTACCGCCATGGATGGATGCAGGAGTTGAGAAGGTGGCATAACCGTCGGCATCCACGCCCTCATACTTGAGGATGCGGGGATCGGAACCGATGGCAGGGTTGAGATACTTGCTCACGCCCCAGCTGGAATTGAACAGGTTGAGGACGTTCTTCATGTCGAAGCCGAGCTGGAGTACGTTGGTGCTGTTGCCGCACTTGACCTTGAAGTCATGCTTGTAGCTGACATCCAGGCGGTGGACCCAAGGGCTGTAAACGCTGTAACCCTCGGCATACTCGCCCTGGTGCTTGCTCAGGTAGCTGTCCTTGTGGACGAAGTCCATGAAACGGGAAGCGTCGTCGTTGGAAACGAAGCGGAACTGACGGCTGGACACCTCGTCGTCGGTAGGGATGTAGATGGTGTCATAGTTGTAGCCATCGCCGTTCATGTCGTTCACCATCATGTAGGAATAGTTGTATCCGCCCCTCCAGCTCTCATAGATGAAGCTGTAGTGGTTGCCGCTGTTGTCGTTGTGGGTGACGGAGGCGACCACGCGGTCAGGAGTGACATACTGCGAGTTGTGCAGCTTGATGTAGTTCGGACCCTCGGAGGTGGGAACATACGTGAAGGCGGACTCGGCGGCGGAACCCGGCATACCGGTGACCTCCTTGCTGACGGTGTGGGTGTAGGCGGCCATGAAGTTCAGGCCCGGGACAGGGGTGGCGTTGATGGTGACGTTGCCGGACCAGCCGTAACCCTTGCTCGTGTTCTCGAGGACGAAGGCCTTGGTGTTGTTGCGGAACGGAGTGGGATAGATCGGACGGTTGTCAGCGCCGTTGAACCTGGCGAAGCCGCCGACGTTGTCCATACTCCAGTCGGAGATGGAAACTCCGTTGATGGTCTTGTTGTAGATACCCTCAGCCGTGACGGAGAGAGGGAACGCGGTCGGGAAGGAGTAGTCGATAGCGAGGGAGCTCTTCCAGACCTGAGGCATCTTGAAGTTGGGATCCACCGCGCTGATGGAGGACGGGACGGTACCCATGTCCGAAGTGACGGTGGTGGGATAACCCATGGAGTGGAGCTTGTTGAGGAGGGCGTCAACCGTAGCCTTGCCGTTGGAGTCGGTCACGAGACCGCCGGCGAACTGGCTCATGTCGGCGTTCTTGGCATTGAGCTGGGCCTGGTACTGGACAAGACCTCCGTTGGTAGGCATGTTCGTGAAGAACACGAGCGGCAGACGGCCGGAGAAGAGGCCGGTACCACCCCTGAACTTCAGGCTCCTGTCACCGAAGACATCCCAGGTGAAACCGATACGGGGAGATACTGTGACGTTGGCGGTAGGCCACTTGCCGGTATCGATGTTGGTCTTCTCATAATTGTGGGAAGCCGGGTAGTAATCGAGTTTCAGGATGGCGTTGTTGGTGAGGAGGTCACCGTTGTCGAAGAAGAGACCGTCGAGACGAAGACCGGCGGTGAGCTTGAAGTTGTCGGAGACATTCCACTCGTCCTGGGCATAGATGCCGGCCTTGTAGAACTGGACGCGGGCTGCAGGGTACTGCTCTCCGTCATATCCATAGGTAAGGCAGACCACCTCGGGAACAGCTCCGGTGAGGAAGTCGTCGAGCGTCTTGTAACGGTAGTAACCGGAACCGTTCCTCATGTACTGGTTGTCGGCCATCTGGTACTCAAGGCTGAGGCCGGCGGTGAGCTTGTGCGCGCCTGCATAATAGGTCAGGTCGTCCTTGATGTTGGCGATGGTGTTGTGCACGGCGTTGTTCCATGTGAACAGCTCATAGCCGAGAGCCATGTAGTTGTTGGCGGATTCGTTGTCGAGGATATCGATGAACGGGAACTCCTCGGAGTTGGTTCCGCGGACGTCGTCAAGCTTGGAATAGGTGGCCAGGAACTGGTTGGAGAGGTTGTCGGTCAGACGGCTGTTGAGGTCGAGGGACCAGGTGCTGACGATGTTCTTCATCGAATACATCGAGTTGGCGAAGGACATCGAGTACTGCGACATACGGTTGCCGGCCATACGGGTGCCGCCGTCCATGGAGGTGCCGTTGGGCGAGTTCCACACGTTGTTGAGGGTGTAGTTGTAACGGAGGGCGAGATGGTGCTTGTCGCTGATGTTCCAGTCGAGGCGGGCGAGAATCTTGCTGTTGTCCTCGTCGGCGGGGAAATCGGTCCATGAGCCGGTGTCATAGCCGTACTTGGATTTCACGAAGTCGGAGACGGTCTTGAGGTCGGCGAGGGTGGTGCGGGAAATGTAGTTGTTGGCATCAGCCACACCGTTGGTGGAACCCTGCCAGCGGTTCACGACCGTAGGGATCTTGGACATTTCGGCGTTGACGAAGAAGAAGAGCTTGTTCTTGATGATGGGTCCGCCGAGGGTGAATCCGTAAGTGGTATTGCGGTCCTTGTCGCGTGCGCCGCCGATCTGCTCGCCGGCAACGGTGTCGCCGCGCATGTTCTCGTTGCGGTGATAGACATAGGCCGTACCCTTGAATGTGTTGGTACCGGACTTGGTGATGGCGTTGACACCACCGCCGATGAAGTTGGTCTGGCGGACATCATAAGGGGAGATGACGACCTGGAGCTCCTCGATGGCGTCGATGGAGATAGGGTTGCCGCCTCCGGGGAGCTTGTCGCTCAGACCGAAGTTGTTGTTGAAGTTGGCACCGTCGACGGTGAAGTTGGCGGTACGTCCGTCTGCGCCGGCGAAGCTCATGCCGTTACCGCCGTAAGGTGACAGGCGGGTTACGTCGCTGATGCTCCTGGTGACGGTAGGGAGTGATGCAATCTGGCTGTTGTTGATGTTGGTCGCAGCACCGGTCTTCTCGGTCGGGAACTTCGAGGAGGCCGTGGAGACTACGATAGCCTCGGCAAGGACCTCTGTGTCATCCGGCATGGTGACGTTTAGGTTGAAAGCCTCGGCGAGCTGGAGGGTGACGTCGGTATAGGTGACCGGCTGGTAGCCCAGGCAGCTGACCTCGACGGTGTAGGGACCGCCGGAACGCATACCGTTGATATAGTAACGGCCTTCTGCGTTGGCGACAGCATAGTACTGGGTACCTGAAGGAGTGTGGACGGCGATCACGGCCGCGCCGACGACGGGCTCGCCGGTGCTGTCGGTGACCTTGCCGTTAAGAGATGAGGTGGTAACCTGGGCGAATGCCGAAATCCCCACCAGCATGACCGCGATGACGGTCAAAAATCTTTTGAATGCTTGGTACATATTGTTTATGAAATAAGTAATAGTTTTCAAGCTTGTAACAACTTGCAAATTTACTCGTTTTTTCCGAACAATCCGAGAAATATTTGATTTTGCATATATGTTTTTTTGGCGTATCTTTGCAGTCCGAACTGTGGAGAGATTTGATTGCTTGCAACCACACTAAAAAATGCTAAAATTATAGCTTCGATTAGTGACTCTCCGCGTATTGTTTTACGTTGGAGTTTTTTTTATGAAGAATTACCTTTTCACTTCCGAATCCGTGTCGGAAGGCCATCCTGACAAGGTGGCCGACCAGATTTCGGACGCCATCCTGGACGAGTTCCTCCGCCAGGACGAGCACGCCAAGGTGGCGTGCGAGACCTTCTGCAGCCGCGGCCTGGTGGTCGTGGGCGGCGAGGTCCGTTCCGAGGACGCATACGTCGACATCCAGAAAACCGTTCGCGCCGTCATCGACCGCATCGGCTACAACCGGGCCGAACTGATGTTCAGCAGCCAGGGCTGCGGCCTGCTTTCCTCCATCCACGAGCAGAGCGTGGACATCAGCCGCGGAGTCGTCCGCGAAACTCCGGAGGAGCAGGGCGCGGGCGACCAGGGCATGATGTTCGGCTACGCCTGCCGTGACACCGAGGATTTCATGCCGCTTGCTCTGGCCCTTTCTCACAGGCTCCTGCAGACGCTGGCGGACATACGCCACAACAGGCCCGGCGTCATGGAATACCTTCGCCCGGACGCCAAGTCCCAGTTCACCATCGAGTATGACGGCGAAACCGGCCGTCCGCTTCGCATCCATACCATCGTCCTTTCCACCCAGCACGACGAGTTCGACACGGTTGAGGCGATGCACGGGCGCATAGAGAAGGACGTGCGCGAGATCGTGATTCCAGCGCTCGTCGAGACGCTCCACCCGGAGAACGCCGCCTTGTTCAAGGACGGTTTCAAGCTCCTGGTCAACCCGACGGGCAATTTCGTAATCGGAGGCCCCGCCGGCGACACAGGCCTGACGGGCCGCAAGATCATCGTGGACACTTATGGTGGAAAGGGCGCGCACGGCGGCGGGGCCTTCTCTGGCAAGGATCCCTCGAAGGTGGACCGCAGCGCCGCATACGCAGCGCGCTACATCGCCAAGAACATGGTGGCGGCGGGCGTGGCTGACGAGATGCTGGTGCAGCTCGCCTACGCCATCGGCGTGGCCGAGCCCGTCAGCATCTTCGTCAACAGCTACGGCACTGCCCGCCCCGGCCTCAGCGACTCAGAGATTGCCGAAGGCATAGGCCGGCTCTTCGACCTGCGCCCGGCGGCCATCACCCGCAAGTTCCAGCTGCTCAACCCGATATACGAGGGCACCGCGGCCTACGGGCATTTCGGCAAGAAGCCCTTCACTCGCAGGGTCAAGCTCATGCGCGACCTCGGCGACGGCCTCGGCCGCCGCGAGGTGGAGCGCGAAATCCAGTTCTACGGCTGGGAGAAACTCGACTCCGTGGACCTCATACGCGAATTCTTCAACATCTGTTAGGCCATGCCCAAGGCGAAGAGCAAGATACAGATCACGAACAGGCGCGCGTCGTACGACTACGAGTTCCTCGAGACTTACGACGCCGGCATCGTGCTGGTGGGTACGGAGATCAAGTCCCTGCGGCTCGGGAAGGCTTCGCTGGCCGACGCCTTCTGCTATTTCGTGAACGGAGAGCTGTATGTAAAGGGGATGAACATCTCCACGTACTTCTGGGGCTCGTGGAACGGTCATGAGCCGGCCAGGGACCGCAAGCTCCTGCTCACCAAGCGCGAGCTCAGGCATCTACAGCAGGCCGTCAAGCAGAAGGGACTCACCATCGTGGCCGTCCGGGCGTACATCGCCGAGAACGGCTACGCCAAGCTCCGCATAGCCCTTGCCAAGGGCAAGAAGGAGTTCGACAAGCGCCAGACCATCAAGGAGAAAGACATGCGCCGCGAGATAGAGCGCGGATAACCATATGCCTAAGAAAAGGATGCCGATGATAGCGGAGCTGCCTGCTCCGGAGGCCATCGACGAGGCCGCCCTCGCCGACGCGCTCAGCGCGGGTGAACTGGACCTCGTCTGCGTGCTCGGGCCGACCGCTTCTGGCAAGACCCGCTACGCGGTGTCGCTCGCCCGCAGGATCGGCGCCGAGATCATCTCCGCCGATTCCCGCCAGATCTATCGCGGCATGGACATCGGCACCGGCAAGGACCTCTCAGAGTACGGTGACGTCCCCTACCACCTCATCGACATCCAGCCCGCCGGGGCCCGGTACAACGTCTACGAATACCAGAAGGACTTCGTGAAGGCGTACCAGGACATACGGGGCCGCGGCCGGGTGCCCCTGCTCTGCGGCGGCACCGGCCTCTACATCGAAGCCGCCACCTGCGGCTACGACTTCGACAAGCGATATCCCGTCATCGACCCGGCCCTCCTGCCGCACCACACTTTCTATATCGGAACGCTCGTAGACCGCGCGACGCGCAACGCGCGCATTGACGCGAGGCTCGACGCCCGCCTGGCGGAAGGCCTTGTGGACGAAGTCCGCGGCCTTCTCGACGCGGGAGTCCCCGCCGAGACGCTCATCTACTACGGCCTCGAGTACAAGTTCGTCACCCAGCACGTCCTAGGCATCCTCTCCTACGACGAGATGCACACCCTCCTGGCCAACGCCATCCACCAGTTCGCCAAGCGCCAGATGACCTGGTTCCGCGGAATGGAGCGCGACGGCATCGTCATCCACTGGACCGAGGTCTGAAAGATTGTACTGATTGTATTACTTTTTGCATGGAAACGATTGTTCCTATCGCTTCCAATTGGCTATCTTTGTAACATACAGTAACCAATTATCAGCATTCGATGAATAATAACACTTTCTTCCGCAGGATCGGCACATGCTGTGCCACTTTCGTGCTTCTACTATCCGCCGCATACGCCCAGCAGGCCACGCCCCTCCCGCAGTTCGTGAAGCAGGCGGACGGCCAGTACGCCTTCTACGTGGATGGAAAACCTTTTTTCATGCTCGGAGGACAGTCCGGCAATTCCAACAACTGGCCCGCAATGCATCCACAGCTTTTCGACACCATGGCCGCCATGAACGCCAACACGCTGGAGACCCCCATCTACTGGGAGGCAGTCGAACCCGTCGAGGGACAGTACGATTTCAGTTCGGTCAAGGCCATCATCGACGAGGCACGTGCCCACGATATCAGGCTCGTGCTGCTGTGGTTCGCCACCTGGAAGAACGGCAGTCCCCATTACGTCCCTGAATGGATGAAACTCGACTCGAAGAAATACTATAATATCGTCGGCAAGGACGGAAATCCCGTGGATTCGCCCTCACCACACTGCACGGCGACGATGGAGAAGGACGCCAAGGCATTCACCAAATTCATGGAATACCTGAAGGAATACGACCCCTGCCACACCGTCATCATGGTTCAGGTCCAGAACGAACCCGGCACGTGGGGCAGCGTCCGCGACTATTCCAAGTCGGTGGACAGGCTCTTCAACGCCAATGTTCCGGACGCACTGCTCAAGCCGGAGATCCTTTCCGAACTCGGCGCAGTCAAGGACAAGGGGAAATGGGCCGAGGTATTCGGGGACAGGGCCGACGAATACTTTCACGCCTGGCATGTAGCAAGCTACATCGAGTACGTCGCAGCAGCCGGCAAGGCTGTCAATCCCCTTCCGATGTACGTGAACGTGGCTCTCAGGGATCCCTTCGGGAACCCTCCGGCCACCAATTACGAGAGCGGCGGTCCCACCGACAATGTTATCTGCATCTACAAGGCTGCCGCCCCGTCCATTGACTTCATCGGGCCTGACATCTACCAGAACGGCGATGCCAACTACATGAAAACCATCGAGTTATACACCCGTCCTGACAATGCGCTGATGGTACCGGAGGCAAACGGCCAGGTCAAATACCTGTATGAGGTCATAGCCCGCGGTATAGGCTTCGCCCCCTTCGGAGTGGACGGAGGCAGGGCCGTCGGGCCGATCGCCGACGAATACGCCATGCTGCATCCGATATCTGACAAACTCATCGAGTGGAGGCTCGACGGCCGGATCTTCACAGCCTTCGAGCCGGAGGACCATTCCGTCCAGTATCTCGACCTCGGGGAATGGCAGGCCATCCTGACCTTCGGCCGGGCGCGCCGGAGCAACGTGCAGGGTGCGCCCGACACGGGCGAGCCCCTGCCTGCCACCGGCCACGCCATGCTGGTCAAACTCGGACCGGACGAGTACTATGCCTTCGGCACCAACGTCCGTTACTCCTTCCAGCCCCAGGGCAAGGATAAGGGTAAGGCCTGGCATTTCCTGAGAGTGGAGGAAGGCTCCTTCGACAAGGACGGCAACTGGGTGATGCGCCGCGTCCTCAACGGTGACCAGACCGACTGGACCGGTCCCTACGTCGGCTCCCAGCCCACCGCCCTCCGCATCAAGCTCTACACCCGCGAACCCCGCAAATAAGGGTTAACCCTGCGGGCGGAGCTTCTGCCGGCGGGTTTCGGCGGAGTCGTGGCCGAACAGGAGACGGGGACCTTCGACGGAGCGCCAGTACTCCTCGTCGAAGTCGGGATGGACGAATGGTCCGTCGTGGTCGATGACGAACGACAGATAGGTGATCTTGTAACCCTGCTCCAGGAACATCTTCTCGTAGAAGGTCTGCACTTCATACAGGGCCCCGACGGTCTCAGCGGACAATGTCGACGGAAGAGGGTCTTGCAGGGACGTGCCACCCTCGGCACGGGAGAGGGAGGGGCCCAAGTTTGCTTGGGGCATTGCCAGTGCCTCTCGCGGCGTGCCGTAGAGGTCCTCGGTGCAGCCCAGGACCCTCAGGCCGTTGCACTCCGCCACGGCGCGCGAATACCGGTGCAGGAACATGCTGTCCGTCTTGAGGTGCACTATGCCGCCGGGGTTCATGAATGAGCGGTAACGCTCCAGGAACATGGGTGAGGTGAGGCGGCTGTTCTCGCTGCGGAACTGCGGATCGGAGAAGGTGAGCCATATTTCCGACACTTCCCCGGGGGCGAAATAGGCGGTGATGAATTCGATGCGGGTACGGAGGAACGCGACGTTGCCGAGATGGTTCTGCGTGGCGTATTTAGCCCCCTTCCAAAGCCTGGCGCCTTTGATGTCCACGCCGATGTAATTGCATCCGGGATTCCTCAGGGCGAGGTCTATGGTGTATTCGCCCTTGCCGCAACCCAGTTCAAGGACTATGGGGCGGGGGGCGTCGAACATCCTTTCGTTCCAATGCCCCTTTATCTCATGGTCACGGAGATTGAAGAATCCGTCGGCGAGCGCCTCCTCCGCCGATGGCTGCAAAAGGCACTTGAACGTCTCGTTTTCCGCGAATTTCCTGAGCTTATCGTGTCCCATGCGGAAGATTCTTCTTGCAGATGACCCCCAGCCCCCGGAACCCGGGGACGTCCTTGCCGGAATTGACATAAACCGTCAGGTCCCAGACGCCCGGCTCCACGGGTACGAGGCCGGTCCGGTAGACCTTCCTGTACTGGCTGGAATAATAGTTCGATCCCCGCGCCTCGTCGTGGACCACAAAATAGACGTTTTCCCTGTAGCTCTGCCCCGAGGGAGAGGTCCATGTGACCATTATCGGGAAATCCTTCGCCACGGCCATCCTCTGCCTTCCGGCATCTATGCGGGAATAGAAGGTGATGTCGTATGTCGCCAGAGTGTCGGAGAAGTTGATGGAATAGCGGTAGAGGCCGTTCGGCTCCCTCTGGTCGATGCCGACATACTGCTCGACGGAATCGGGGCGTGCGCACGACACCGCCGCGGCCGTAAGGAACGCGAGCACGAATGCAGTCACCGGGGAAAACCTTGCCATCGCTTATTTCTTCTCTTCGGCGGGTTTGCGGTTGTCGGGGCCGCGGCGGCCGCGCCTGTCGTCCCTGCCGCCGCCTTCCTTCTTCTGTCCGCCCTTTCCGCCCCTCTTGCGGGACTTGGAACGCTTCCTCTGGGGATTGTCGAAACGCGTGATGCTGTCGTCGCCGACGGCGGTGATGAACTCAGGCATGTACGGCTCGGGCTCCGTCTTGAGCGACTCGGGCTTGATGCCGTTGCGGTTCATCTTGATGATCTCGTGCACCTCGGAAGCGTCCAGGGCATAGACGTTGGAGAGGGATCCCTTCTCGTACGAGAAATACATTATCTCCTTGAGGATGTCGGTCTTGACCAGCCACGCCTGGCCGTCCTCGAACTCGAGGGGCTCGCTGACGCGCGGGATGCGGGACTGGGCGTCGAGATACGTGGCGACCTCGTAATTGAGGCAGCACTTGAGCTTGCCGCACTGGCCGGCAAGCTTCTGCGGGTTGAGCGACAGGTCCTGGCAACGCGCTGCGGAGGTCGTAATAGACTGGAAATTAGTGATATAGTTGGCGCAGCAGAGCTCGCGGCCGCAGACGCCAAGGCCCCCGATGAGGCCGGCCTCCTGCCGCGCGCCTATCTGCTTCATCTCTATGCGGATGCGGAACTCCTCCGCGAAAACCTTGATCAGCTGGCGGAAATCAACGCGCCCGTCGGCGATATAATAGAAGATGGCCTTGGTGCCGTCCCCCTGGAACTCCACGTCGCCTATCTTCATCTCCAGTCCCATCTCAGCGGCAATGCGGCGCGCCTTTATCATCGTATCCTCCTCGCGGGCGATGGCCTCCTGCCACTTGACGATGTCGTTCTGGCGGGCCTTGCGGTAAATCTTCTTGAACTCCGTGGTCTCGGGATTGATGCCCTTGCACTTCATCTGGCGGCCGACGACAGGTCCCTCGAGGGTTACGATGCCCAGGTCGTGGCCGTTGGCGGCCTCGACTATCACCATGTCGCCTATCTTGACGTTCTGCCCGGAGGCGTTGACGTATATCCCCTTGCGCGTATTCTTGAAGCGCACCTCGAACAGGCCGTTGTATTCGGACTGCGAGACTCCGCCGAGCCAGTTGTAGTCCTTGAGCTTGCAGCACCCCTGGCGATAGTTTACCGAGACTTCGCCGGTCCCGGCGTCGGAGGAAGTGGTGCAGCCGCGATTGCAGTCGAAGTACAGCGCTTCGTTATTGGTATTTGTATCCATTTCAAATCAGTATGTAAAGTCTGTCGACCAGGTCGCAGAACAGGATTTTCAGGTTGATGTTGCGTTCTATCAGCATCATTGCGTTGTCCAGCAGGGGCAGCGCCATGCGCGGGAAGCTTTTCCGGCAGCGGGCGGCGTAGCCCGCAAAGGCTTCGGCCTCCGCAGGAGAAGCGCTCGCAATCCGCTCCAGCCCCTGCTGGAGCATGAATATCTTGCGGAGTCCCCCGGCCGCATAGCGGCAGAAGGCCTTCGCCCTTTCGCGCGAAGGCAGGGCCGCCAGCTGGTCGCCCACGTCCTGCGCAGCCATGAGGTCCTTCGCGAGCAGGGCGTCCATGAGGGAAGCGAACAACGAGGCCTCGTCCCCGGCCCCGCCGCTCTCGGAGAGAAAGGCAAGGGCGCGGCCGACGCTGCCTCCGGCCACCTCCGCGGCGGCCAGCGCCTCCTCTTCCTCCCTGCCGAAGCGCTCCATAAGCACTCCGGCGACCTCCACCTTCGACAGCGGCAGCACACGGATGCCCTGGCAGCGGGAGGAGATCGTGCTCAGCACCTTCTCAGGAGCGTGGGTGATGAAGATGAACTCAGTCATCTCCGGCGGCTCCTCGATGCTCTTCAGCAGGCGGTTGGCGGTGTCTTTATTCATCTTCTCGGGAAGATATACCACCACGGCGCGCCATCCTCCTTCCAGCGAGTGGAAGGACAGTTTGTCCAGTATGAACTTCGCCTCCGCTATGGCTATCACCGAGGATTTCCCTTCGATGCCCAGGGCGTCGTTCAGTTCATTCTCCAGGAAATAGGGATTCCGCTCCACCAGCTCCCTCCAGTACTGCAGGTACGACTCGGAAGTGGGCTTGTCCGTGGAGACCTTGGACCCCTTAGTCACGGGAAAGATGAAATGGATGTCGGGATGGATCAGCTTCCGTACCTTCTGGGAACCGGTCAGGCACTCAAGGAATCCGAGCGCCAGGAGCAGCGCCCCGCAGCCGTCGTTCTCGTAGAACATCAGGGCATGCGGAACCCGCCCGCTGCCGGCCATGCCGGCAAGGGCCCTCTTCACGTCCGCATTCCCTGCTGTCCCGTCAAAAATCATTTCTTTCTTTCTTCAGTAAAGGTGGCCAGGGCCACCAGATAATCCTTTGCCGGACTTCCGGGCAGCGGCGACAGGGCTTCCTTTGCCAGGCCTGAGAACACCCTGAGGCGCTCCTGCGCGTATGAGATCCCGTCGTGCTCCCGCACGAAGTCCATGATGTCCGAAGCGTACCCGGGATGCTCCCTGACCGTCCGGACCTTGCCGCGAATCTCCTCCTGCAGGCCCGCGTCCACGCGGCGCAGCGCCCCGAGGAGAGGCAGCGTGATCTTGCCCTCACGGACGTCCACCCCTACGGGTTTGCCTATGTCGCCTCCGGCATAGTCCAGGATGTCGTCCTTGATCTGGAAGGCATACCCGAGGTTCCGCGCGTACTCGACCGCCACCCGTTTCCATTCGGCAGAGGCGTCCACAGAGATGGCAGCGGAGAGGCAGGCGGTCTCGAAAAGCGAGCCGGTCTTGTCCCCTATGATCCGGAGATAGTCCTCCTCCGAGGTGTCGGCGCTCGCCGCCTTTTGGAGCTGGAGCATCTCCCCTTCCGCCAGACGGGCGAGCGTACCGGCGAAAAGCCTGATGACCACGGTCACGTTGCGGTCGGCTCCGAGAACCAGGTCCACTGCCTTTACCAGCCAGTAATCGCCCACAAGGACGGAGTGTTCCGGATCGAGCATTGAAGCGACCGTAGGCGAACCCCGCCGTATCATGCTCCCGTCAGCCACGTCGTCGTGAAGGAGGGTGGCGTTGTGGAGCAGCTCGACGGCGGCCGCGTAACGGATGGAGTCCTCCGGAAGCGGCCCACCCCCGCATGCCCTGGCCATGAGGAGAGCCAGGAGGGGCCTCAGCTGCTTGCCTCCGTGCGAAAGGATGTAGGCGTTGGTCCAGTTGAGGAGTTCGATGTCACTGTCCAACGAGGAACGTATCATGTCCCCCGTCCGGATCCAGTCGTCTCCGAGATACCCGAGTATGTCCCTTCTGTCCATACTACTTGATGCAGGCGACAAACTCCCCTATGGTCTCAGGGAAGGAGATCAGGTCCCTGGAAGGGGCGTCGAGCATGCCAGTGGACACATAGTGGTCCAGCAGGGCCTTCAGGGGCTCGTAGAAACCCTCGAAATTGAATGCGACAACCCTGCCCCCGTAACGGCCGATCTTGGCCAGGGTCAGGGTTTCGATCAATTCGTCCAGGGTGCCGATGCCGCCCGGAAGGGCCACGGCCAGGCAGGTGCCGGCGCGCATGGCCTCCTTCCGCTCGGACATCGTATCGGTCCACACCAGCCGGGTCGCATCCCTGTACTCTAGGCCCTTCATGAATACGGGGATGATCCCGACGTGCTCCATGCCGAGCCTGCGGGCTTCGTCGGCGATGACTTTCATGGTACCTTTAACCGTACCGCCCGACACCATGCCGTATCCGCACCCGTGAAGGGCGCGGACGGCATCCCGGGCGAGGTCGTTGTACCTGTCGTCAATACCGAAGCTCGCAGAACAGAAAACGACCGCCTTCCTTTCTGTCATGCCCTCCTAGAAGAGAAGGGCCAGGGAAAGGGTGATGCCATTGAAGTTACGGACCTCGTCTCCGTTGACTATCTTGTTGACATCGCCCTTGACGGAACCCATGTTCCAGAA
Source organism: Bacteroidales bacterium (assembly GCA_017620335.1). Classification (GTDB taxonomy): domain Bacteria; phylum Bacteroidota; class Bacteroidia; order Bacteroidales; family UBA932; genus Cryptobacteroides. The sequence goes on along the minus strand of JAFZQO010000015.1, from coordinate 60,372 downwards.
ATACTTGACGGAAGCCTGGATGATCTCGAAGAGCTCGACGCCGCCACCGACGGCGAGGCCGTACTCAGTCTTGTCCCAGGAAAGATTCTCGATAGGATCCTTGGACTTGTCCCAGCCCTGGTCTTTGAGATTGTATCCGATGAAGGGCTCGACGAGGCCATAGACGCGCAGGAACTCACGGCCGATACCGGCCTGGGCCTCCATACCGAACTCGAGGAAACCGACGGACATGTCAACCTTGCCGTTTCCGTTGACGGTGTCGTTGAAGGATGTGCCCTTTACCTTGTAGATCAGTTCAGGCTGGAGACGGAGACCCTCCATAATAGGGAAATTGGCCACGATACCTGCGTGATACTGGTCGAAGGTGCCGATTTCGCTGCCCTTGAGCTGGCTGCTGGCTCCGGTGAGACCTGCGACAACACCTATTTTCTGGGCGGAAGCGCTGAAGCCGATGAGGGCGACTGCGATGATAAGGATAATTTTCTTCATGGTTTTCAAACTTATATGAAATGTTAAAGGACTAGACCAGGGAATCGAGGATGGCGGTGATCTCGGACTTCGGAACGGCGCCCACGAGGCGGTTCACCATCTCGCCGCCCTTGAAGAACAGGAGAGTGGGGATGTTGCGGATGCGGAACTGCATCGCCACCTCGTCGGCGTCATCGACGTTGCACTTGGCGACTACGACGCGGCCGGCATACTCCTCGGCAATGCCGTCGACGGTGGGGGCGAGCATGCGGCAGGGACCGCACCAGGAAGCCCAGAAATCAATCATGACCGGCTTGTCTGAAGCCAGGATCTCGGAAATGTTGGTATTGGTGACTACTTCAGCCATAACGTTTCTATTTAAAAGATACAACCACAAATATAACAATTTATGGTTGTATTCCAAACATGATATTTTCAGGTAAATCTAAAGGGCCTTCTCGACGTTCCAGACGTAAGCCCTCAGTCCGAGGTCGTGATACGCGGCGTCCTTGGCCCTGAGGTCGTCCAGGATGCCGTCGACGAGTCCGTCGTCGACGACTGTGAGGACGGCATAGTTCATCTCCGGCCACGCATGGTTGCCGAGATGCGGGATGCCGTCGACGCTGCCGCGGCCCTGGATGTCCTGCCAGGCGGTGAAACCTCTCTGGCCGTTGGCCTCGAGGACTTCGACGATCTCCTCGTTGTAGGCCTGGTTGTATGCTACGAATATCGCTTTCATTTCCTTGCAAGTTTTTTGTTCCTCCTCTTTTCCTGCCTGGTGGCAAGCGCGCAATAGATGGTCGGGATGAGGACCAGGGTAACGAGGGTCGAGATCGAGAGACCCCAGCAGACCGTCACGCCAAGTGAATTCCACATCTCGGAACCCTCGCCGCGGCCGAGTGCCATCGGGAGCATGCCGAGCACGGTAGTGAGGGTGGTCATGAGGATAGGGCGCAGACGGCTGCGGGCGGCGGTGACCGAGGCCTCCGCCACGCTCATGCCGCGCTCACGGCAGAGTATGGTGTAGTCTATGAGCACGATACCGTTCTTCACGACGATACCCAGAAGGATGATGATACCCACCATGGACATCATTCCGAGCGCAGAACCTGTAATCCACAATCCCAGCAGCACGCCCACGAAGGCGAACGGCACCGAGAACATGATCACGAACGGGCTCATGAACGACTCGAACTGCGACGCCATGACCATGTATACCAGGAGGACGATCAGGATGATGAGGAGGAACATGTCCCCGAACATCTCCTGCTGGTCCTCGTAGTCTCCGCCGATCACGGTGGAGAGCTCGGACGGGATATCCGTGGAGTCAAGGGCCTTCTGGGCCGCGACGACGGCGCGGCTGAGAGGGACCTTGCGCGCGACGATGCCCCTGACGGTGATCACGCGCTCGCGGTCCTTGCGCTCGATGGTGGGAGGCACCTTGGACTCGATGACGGAGCCGAGGTCCTTCATGCGCACGGCGCGGCCGGCGGCATTGTACACCACGATGTTCTCCATGTCCTCGATGCTGGTGCGGAACTCCGGAGCGTAACGCACGCGGATGCTGTACTCCTCGCCGTCCTCACGGTAGTAAGAGCCCGTGGCACCGCTCATCGCGGCGCTGAACGCCGAACCGGCGGTGGTGGAATTCAAACCGTTGAGCGCGAGCTTTGTCCTGTCGAAATCCATCTGATACTCAGGAGTATACTCGTCACGGCTCACCGTCACCTGAGTGAAGGACGGATCGGCGAGCAATTTCTCCTTGATCTCCTGAGCCACCTTGTCGGTAGTCTCGAAATCGAAGCCATATATCTCCACGTCGACGGTGGACGCTCCGCCCATGCCGCCCATGCCTTCGCTGACCATGCCCTTCTTGACCTCAGGATACATGGCGAGGTCGGCGCGGATGATGTCCGCGATCTCGGCGGTGCTGCGGTCGCGGTCCTCCATGCTTCCAAGGTTGATGTTCATCGACATGACGTTGGCGCCGTTGGAGCGCATGCTGGCAAAGGTGTTGCTGGCATCGGCCTGGCCGTAGGTGAAGTTCAGCGTCCTCACTTCGGGCACCTGCTCGACAATCTGGTTGTAAAGCCTGCGGGCGAACTCGCCCGTCACCTCCTGCGAAGTACCGGCGGGGAGCTCGACGTTGACGGTCAGGCGGCCCTGGTCGGATTGCGGGAAGAACTCGGTCTCCAGTCCGGGCAGGAAAAGGACCAGCACAAGGGCAAAGATGCCGATTGCGCCGAAAATCACGGTCTTGCGGTGTGTGGTGGCCCAGCCGATAAGGCGGGCGTATCCGCGCGCGATCGCGTCGAGAGCCTTGTTGATGGGCCCGAATATGGCGTTGTGCAGCTTACCGGTCTTGGGGCCGGCCTTGAGCATGCGTGAACACAGCATCGGGACAAGGGTAAGGGCTGCCGTCGTCGAGACTATCATGATGATGCTGACGATCCATCCGAGTTGCCTGAACATGATGCCGGCCATGCCGGTCATCATGGTGAGCGGGAGGAACACGCACAGCATCGTCAGTGTCGAGGCGATGACGGATATGGCCACCTCTGAGGTCGCGTGGACGGCGGCCTCCTTGGGCTTGGAGCCGCGTTCCAGATGCGTGGAGACGTTCTCCAGCACCACGATGGCGTCGTCCACGACCATTCCTATGGCTATCGACAGGGCGGACATCGAGATGATGTTCAGGGTGTTGCCCGTGGCGAAAAGGTACACCAGCGATGCCAGCAGGGCGATAGGGATGGAGAGCACGATGATGAAAGTGGCCCTCCAGCGGCCCAGGAACACGAACACCACCAGCATGACCACGAGGAAGGTGATCAGGATGGTCTCCTTCAGGGTATTGATGGTGTTGATGATATTGTCGGAAGAGTCTACGATGGTCGTTATCTCGATGTCGGAAGGAAGGTTCTTCTTGATCTCGACCAGTTGCTTCTTGATGTTCTTGATGACGTTGACGGTGTTGGCGCCGGACTGCTTCTGGATGACGATCTGGGCGGAACGCACGCCGTTGGTGTACGACTCCATCTCCTTCTCCTGGTTGCCGTCGCGAACCGTAGCCACGTCCCTGAGATAGACGACGCGGCCGTTAGCCGAGCCGACTACGATGTCCAGGAGTTCGCGCGGGTCTGTGAACTCCTTCTGCACGCGCAGGGAGTACACGTCGGAACCGATGTCAATGCTTCCCGAAGGGAGGTTGCGGTTCTCGGCCGCGATTATGGAGGATATCGTGCTGACGCTCAGGCCGTAAGCCTGGAGCTTGTTGGGGTCGCAGTAGACCTGGATCTCGCGGGTGGGGGCTCCGGACACGGATACCGTACCCACGCCCGACACGCGCGCCAGCGGGGTGGCGAGCTTGTCGTCAAGAATCTTGTCCAAACCGGGAAGGCTCTCGCCCGCGACCGCGGACAGGAGCATGATGGGCATGTCGTCCGCACTGAACTTGAATATGACCGGGACGGTGCACCCGTCCGGAAGGTTCGAATTGACCATGTCCAGCTTGTCGCGGACATTGTTGGTCGCCTCGTCGATGTCGATGCCGTAACGGAACTCCAGCGTCAGTACGGCAGTGTTCTCGCGGGAGGTGGAGGTCAGGCTCTTGAGGTCGCTGACGCCGTTCAGGGCGTTCTCCAGCACCTTCGTCAGGTTGTTCTCGATGTCGGCCGCACTCGCTCCGGGGTACGACGACATCACCATGATGGTGTTGGCGTCGAATTCGGGCAGCTGCGCGATCGACGTCTTCACCAGCGAGAAGATGCCGAAGATCATGAACGCGATGAAGACCAGCGCCGTCGTGACGGGGTGATTCACCGATGATCTGTAGATGCTCATAGTCCTGCCTCCGTTAGTTGATGACGTTCACCTCGGAACCGTTACGCAGGGCGGTATGGCCCTTGGTCACGACCTTCTCGCCCTCTGCGAGGCCTTCCAGGATCTCATAGTCGGCGCCGGTGTGGCGGCCGAGGGTGACGATGCGGCTGGAGACGGTGTTGTCGCCGTTCAGCACGAAGACGGTCTTCTGTCCGGATCCCTGCTGCTTGACGATGGCGATATCAGGTACCACGATGCTATTGTTGACCGCGAAGGTTACCCTGGCGCGGGCGAACATGCCCGGACGCAGCACCCTGTCGGTGTTCGGGACCACAACCTCGGCGGTGAAGGTGTGGGAAGCCGGGTCGATGACGGGATAGATGCGGTTGACCTTGCCGGTGAACGTGCGCCCGGGGATGGCGTCGGCTGTGATCTCCACGCCGTCACCCTTCTTGACCTTGCTGTAATCGGTCTCCGACATGGCCACGAGCAGCTTCACGGGCGAGATCTGCTGCACCACGAAGATAGGCTGGGACATGGCGTACATGTCGCCCACGTCGTAGTTGCGGGCGGTCACGACACCCGTAAGAGGCGAACGCAGGATGGTGTTCTCCACGAGGTTCTCGTACTGGGAGTTGCTCACGTTGTACGAGAGCTGCATGGCTTCGTAGTCGGACTTGGAGAGGGCTCCGGCCTCATACAGCTGCTGCAGGCGGGAAAGCTCCAGCGCGTCGTTGTCGAGCTTGAGCTTGGTCTGCTCGAGGCTGGTCTGGTCCATCTCGGCGAGGACCTGGCCTTTGGCCACAAAGTCACCGACCTCGACATTGATCTTCTTGATCCTGGAGCCGGCCTGCGGGACGACGTTGTTCACCGCATATGCCTGGACGGTGGTCGTATAGGTCTCGTCCTGGGGGACGTCGCGGTACTCCGTGACCGCTACCTCCACGTTCACCGGGGCGTTGGGGTCCATTCCCATCATGGGCGGGAACGGGGATGAGGAGGAACCGCTTTTCCTGCTGCCGCATGAGACGGCCAGAAGCGCCGTCGCGGCGCAGAGGAAGATTTTCAGAAAGGTCTTCATATGTCTTTGTCTTGTTTCCGAGTTATGATTCGATATCGTTTCCGAGCGTCTGCTCGAGGTTCGCCTTTGCCACCACGAAATTGTAGACAGACTGCGACTGGGCCAGGAGGGCCTGCGTGAGCGCGAGCCTGGCGTCATTGAGCTCGGTAATGGTGCTGCGGCCGAGGTTGTAGGACTTGGCCGCGATGTCGTAGGCCTTGCGGGCGGTCTCGACGCCCGACCCGGCGGCGTTGAAATTCTTCATCGCGGTCTCCATCTGGTTCAGATACTGGCGGATGGCCACCTTCAGCTGCCTTTCGGTATTCTCCGACTGGAGGATCAGCTGGTCATGCTGGTTGCGGGCCTGCTTGATGGCGTTGCTGCGCCTGCCTCCGGCGAAGATGGGGATGGACAGGCTAAGGCCTGCGGCCGAATACGGCGACCAGTTGTAGGTGCTGAACTTGAAGTCATTGGCCATGGCGTTGATGCTGTACGAGAACGAAAGGGCAAGCGACGGGAGGGTGGCGTACTGCTGCATTTTCACGGTATTGGCGAGCTCCTCGGCCTGGATGGCGAGCTGGCGGAGCGTGGAGTTCTTCTCAAGGGTGACGTCGTCGTTCTCGACGATGTCGCGGAACATGGTGGTGGAATAGTCCATGAGCGAGCCGGCCACGTCGATGTCCTCGTCTAAGTCAATGCCCATGACGGCCTTGAGCTGCCAGAGGCCGAGCACGACGGCATTCTCGGAGTCATAGACGTTGGGAATGGCGTTCTGGACCGTGGACTTCGCGCGCTGGTACTCCAGTTCGGAGGCCTTGTCGGCGTTGTACCTCTTCTCGGTCTGGGTAAAATTGTCCAGGGCGTTCTCATAGACCTCCTTGTACACATTGAACGCCTCCTTTGCCAGCAGGACCCCGTAGAAGGCCTGCTTCACCTGGGTGACGGTCTCGAGGCGCGAGGAACGGGCCCGCTCGACGGCGAGCTCCACGTCCTGGCCGGAGATCTTGAGGCTCTTCCAGAGCTGGGCGTTGACAAGGGGCATGGACGCCTGGACGCCGGCGGAATAGGTATTCCAGCGGCCGACTTCGATGCCGCCGCCGTTGCCACCGCTGCCGCCGCCGGCCTTGGTCTCCGGGTCATCGGAGCCGCCGGCACCGCCACCGCCTCCGAAGGAGCCGATGTCGAAGTCCATGTACATCACCTGTTTCTTGATGGTGCGGGAATAGGACGAGGAACCGTCCACCTGCGGGAACAGGGAGGCGTAAGTGCCCTTGCGGGCGTACTCCGCCCGCTCGATGTCCTTGTCGGCGACGCGGACCGCGATGTTCTCGCTGAGTGCTATCTGGATGGCCTGGTCGAGTGTAAGGACGGTGGGCGCGGCTCCGTCCCCGGCCTCCTGCGCGAATGTCCTGATAGAGGGTAGAAGCCCTGCCAGAACCGCTAGAACCACAAGTCTTTTCATATCGTGCAATTGATTTGTCAGCATAGTTTTAAGCCGCGAAAACGCCGCAAATATCATTCCATTTGCAGCGTTTCCTCCCGGATATTTTAAGAAATTTTAAATTCGCTTCTATTTAATCGGTTTAGCATAGTGGGTAGGTTCTTTCTTGGCAGGCTTGGGCGGCTCGGGGGGTATGGCCCTGGCAGGGATACGCCTGTAAAAGGCGTAGATGAGAATGGCGACGCCTGCCAGTATGAAGGGAATCGACAGGAGCTGGCCCATGTTGAAGAGCATGCCCTCCTCGAAGCCGACCTGCGGCTCCTTGATGAACTCGATGATGAAGCGCATGCCGAAGCAACCGACGAGGAAGACCCCGAAGAAGGAACCGCGCGGCAGGCGGTCGAGTTTCTTCCAGTACATCAATATCATGAAGAGGCCAAGAAGGAGGTAGGACCCTGCTTCGTAAAGCTGGGTGGGATGCTTGGGCTCGGTCTCGCCGTTGCGCTCGAAGATGAAGCCCCACGGAAGAGTCGTGACATCGCCGTAAATCTCCGAGTTGAAGAGGTTTCCAAGGCGGATGAAGCATCCGGCGAAGGCCACGGCGATACAGAGATGGTCCATTATCCAGAGATAGTCGAAGCCGTTTTTAGGACCGTAATGGCGGGCGAACCACCACATGGCCAGCAGCAGGGCTATGGCGCCGCCGTGGCTGGCGAGCCCGCCCTTCCACGGCTGAAAAATCTCCCAGAAACCTTTCCAGCTGCCGAGATAGTAATCAGGCTGGTAGAAGAAGCAGTGGCCGAGGCGCGCGCCTACGATGGTGGCTATCAGCAGGGTATAAAGCAGCGGGTCGAGCAGTTCGGTCTTGACGCCCTCGCGCTTGAAGAACCACTTGAAGATGTACCATCCCAGGATGAAGCCGGAGATGAACAGCAGCGAATACCACCTGATCCCGAGCTTTCCGATGTGGAATATGACGGGGTCCACGTTCCAGTGGACGAACAAAAAGTCTAACATGCCGCAAAGATAATCATTAATTGGCTATAAGCGAATATTCAGTACCCGCTGTCGTGCGGAAAGTGGTGACATACCAGGAGCCGTCGCGTTCCGTGCGGGCGGAGACGGCGCGGCCGCGGCCGGAGCCGGCGCGCGTCACCACGACCGGGGCCGCGGTGCGGACCCGGCAGGTTCCGCCGGCGCGCGACAGGACGCTCGCGCCCTTCAGGCGCCCGTCCTTCCACTCCATGCCGACGGTGAAGGCTCCCCTGCCCTGCATGCCCCTTACGCTTCCCTCGGCCCAGGCCGACGGAAGTGCGGGCAGCAGGTGCAGTTCGCCGTTCTGGCTCTGCAGCAGCATCTCAGCCACTCCTGCGATACCGCCGAAATTGCCGTCGATCTGGAACGGCGGATGGCTGTCGAAGAGGTTAGGGAGCGTGGACTTGCTCAGCAACTCCCTGAACATCAGATAGGAATGGTCGCCGTCCAGCAGGCGGGCCCAGAAATTGACCTTCCAGGCCTTGCTCCAGCCCGTGCCGCCGTCGCCCCTGATCTCCAGGGTCTTGCGGGCGGCCGCGGCCAGCTCGGGGGTACTCATCGGGGAGATCTGCCGGCCCGGATAAAGAGCGAAGAGATGCGACACATGCCTGTGCTGAGGGTCCTCGTCCTCCCAGTCCTTGTACCACTCCACGAGATTGCCCTTGGCTCCTATCTGAAGCGGGTGGAGCCGCGCGCGGACATCCTTCCAGATGCCGCGCTGGCGCTCGTCAACGCCGAGTATCTCGCTCGCCTCGATGCAGTTGGTCAGCAGGTCCCAGGATATCTCCAGGTCCATCGCGGAGCCGATGGTCACGACGCCCTTGTGCCCGTTCTCGTCGATGAAGGCATTCTCGGGCGAGGTGGACGGCGCGGTGATGAACTCGCCGTCGCGCTCCACCAACCAGTCCAGCAGGAACTCCGCAGCACCTTTCATCAGCGGATAGGCGGTATCGCGGAGATAATCCTCGTCGAGCGTAAAGCGGTAATGCTCAAAGAGATGCTGGCACAGCCAGGCGCCGCCCATGGACCAGTTGGCCCACATCGGGTCGCCCTCCTTCTCCCCCACGGGATTGGCGGCGCCCCAGATGTCGGAGTTATGGTGGACGGTCCAGCCGCGCATGTTGTACATGTTGCGCGCAATCTGCGCTCCGTTCACGGAAGCGTCCTTGATGAAGCGCGACAGCGGGGCCGTCAGCTCGCTCATGGCGAGCGGCTCGGCCGGCCAGTAATTCATCTGAAGGTTGATGTTCGTCGTATAGTCGCTACCCCATGCGGGGAAACGGTCGGCGCACCAGATGCCCTGGAGGTTCGCCGGCACGCCGTCCTCACGGGAGCTGCTTATGAGCAGGTATCTTCCGAATCGGAAATACATCATCTCCAGCCCCGGGTCCCTCTCCCCTTCAGCATAGCGGAGGAGCCTCCTGTCGGTAGCCATCGTATCGAGCTGAGGGTCTTCCGCGCCTGCGAGAGTCAGCTCCAGCCTGTCGGCAATGGACTTGTAGTCAGCTATATGCGCTTCGCGCAAATCATTGAAGGACTTCCCTTCCGCCTTCGCCATCCACTGCTGCGCGAGGGCATTCTCGTCCACTCCGTGGAAGTCGGGATCCCGGTCGAAGCCGGCGTAGCTGGTCGCGGCGCTGACGAGTATCGTGGCGGAGGTCGCGCGGCTCACGCGGAGGCCGGGAGCCGTATAGACCTCACCGTCGCATTCGACAGCCTTGACGCGGTACTGGTAGCGCATGCCCTTCTCGCCGTACGGGCCTTCCCAGATGTAAGCATACTGTCCATCCGTGCCCATCTTATAGCCCAGTTGTCCGCTGACGGTGAATTCGTTATCGGAAACGCCCACAACCTTCACGCCCCTCCACGGAGAATCGCCGTCGAGCGAGAAACTGAGCGCGCCGCGGCGCGAAGCCGTCAGGCGTATCACCAAGACCCGGTCGGGATACGACACGAAATATTCCCTGGTGTACAGGATGCCGTTCCGGACGATCTCCGTCCTGGCAATGGCGGTCCCCAAATCCAGGGTGCGGAGATAGCTGTCGGCGCCGTAATCGACCGGTTCAGGCTCGGGTTCGGCGCCCGGGCGCGGGCGACGCATGCGCAGCGCGCCCGCCGCCGGGAATGTCTGCCGTATATGCAGGTCTCCCATCGGCAGGAACGCCGAAGCGTTCGGACCCTGGAGGGGCACCAGCAGCTTGCGCGCGCCCTCCCAATCCTCGGCGAACAGGGCCTCCCGGACCTGCCTCAGCAGGTCCGGCCCGTCCGGTTGGGGATTGTTGTCGACGCCGCTGCCGCCCCACAGAGTGGCCTCGTTGAGGCCGATAAGGTCGTCGGCCACGCCGCCGTACATCATGGCACCGATATGACCGTTGCCCAGCGGCAGCGCTTCGTTGAAGTTTGCCGCCTCGCGGTCATATCTCATAATCTGCCCCCCGGCCGCCACCGGAAGCATCGCCGCGAGAATAATTATCAAGACTTTCCTCATATCCGTCATAGAAGTAAAACTCTCACAAATATACACAAAACTCCCTTCCACTCAAAACTCATTGCGACAGGACGGCTATTCAACCATCTTGTTTGCTTTGTCGTGGTCAGGAACTACTTGACATTCATTAAAATACCACTCTTTACTACCCATGGTTCAGAGGGGTAGTCAAGAGTGGTAATAGTCTGATTATAAAATGGTTAGCGACCATAGCCGACGGCCCGGAGGGCCAGGCTACGGCCGGGGCGACAGCCCTGGGAGGAGGATTACTCCCTGATGGCGGCGATGCCGGGGAGTTCCTTTCCTTCGATGGCCTCGAGCATGGCGCCGCCGCCGGTGGAGACGTAGCTCACCTTGTCGGCATAGCCCATCTGGGTGACGGCCGCAACGGAGTCGCCGCCGCCGACGAGGGTGAACGCGCCCTGCGCGGTGACCTCGGCGAGGTCCTGGGCGATGCGGAGCGTACCCTTGGCGAAAAGAGGAATCTCGAAGACACCGACGGGACCGTTCCAGAGGATGGTCTTGGAGTTGTCGATGACCTTCTTCCACGCGGCGAGGGTGTGGGGACCCGCGTCGACTCCCTCCCATCCGTCAGGGATGTCGCAGGAGGAGAAGATCTGGGTCTCGGCCTCGTTGGAGAACTCCTGGGTGCCTACGGCCTCGGTGGAAAGGTAAACCTTCACGCCCTTGGCCTTGGCCTCCTCGAGGATGGCGAGGGCGTCCGGCATGAGGTCGTCCTCATGGAGGGAATTGCCGATACGGCCTCCCTGGGCCTTGATGAAGGTGTAGCCCATGCCGCCGCCGATGATGAGGTTGTCGACCTTGCCGACGAGGTTCTTGAGGACGGCGAGCTTGGAGGAGACCTTGGAGCCGCCGACGATGGCGGTCAGCGGGCGCTCGGCCTCGTGCAGCACGTGGTCGATGGCCTTGATCTCACCTTCCATGAGATAGCCGAACATCTTGTCGTTCGGGAAATACTTGGCAATCAGCGCGGTGGAGGCGTGGGCGCGGTGGGCGGTGCCGAAGGCGTCGTTGATGTAGCAGTCGGCGTAGGAGGCGAGCTTCTTGACGAAGGCCTTCTGGCTCTCCTTGACGGCGGCCTTGGCGGCCTTCTTCTCCTCGTCGGTGGCGTCCTCCGCGAGCCCGCGGGGCTTGCCCTCCTCCTCGGCGTAGTAGCGGAGGTTCTCGAGCAGCAGGACCTCGCCCGGCTTGAGGGCGGCAGCCTGCTCATCGGCCTTCATGCAGTCTTCGGCGAACTGTACCGGGACGCCGAGGCGCTCGGACACGCGGCCGATGATGTGCTTGAGAGAGAACTTCGGATCGACCTTCTTGGGGCGGCCGAGATGCGACATGATGATGAGGGAACCTCCCTTCTCAAGGACCTTCTTGAGGGTGGGCATGGCGGCGCGGATGCGGGTGTCGTCTGTAATCTCGAAATTCTCGTTGAGGGGGACGTTGAAATCAACGCGGACGATGGCTTTCTTTCCGGTGAAATCGTAGGAATCGATGTACTGTTGCATATAGGTTAATGTTAATGATTTCCTTTCGGGTAACTACAAAAATAACTATTTTCGGCGAATAACCATTATCTTTGTACCGATAATCTGCGTGAACATGAAAACCGAATATCCCGCACCGTCCTGGAAGGACTACGAAATCATTGACTCCGGAAAGGGTGAGAAGCTCGAACGTTACGGCCGTTTCGTAATGGCCCGTCCCGAGCCGAAGGCCCTGTGGGACAAAACCTTGGACGAAGCGGAATGGGCGCGCCTGATGCACACCCGCTTCGCGCCGGGCGCCGGTTTCGGCAAGGCTGGCAAGGAGGACAGCGGCACATGGGAGCGCATGAAGAGGATGGACGACCAGTGGTATATCTCCTACCCCGGCGAGCAACCCGGCCTGAGCCTCAGGTTGCGCCTCGGGCTCACCTCATTCAAGCATGTGGGCGTCTTCCCCGAGCAGGCCCCTAACTGGGAGTACATCTTCTCCAACACCCGGAACCTCGTGCAGAAGGCGCAGAAGGAAGGCCTTCCCAAACCCAAAGTGCTCAATCTCTTTGCGTACACGGGTGCGGCGTCGCTGGCGGCCAAGGCCGCAGGCGCCGACGTCACCCATCTCGACTCCGTGCGCCAGGTCGTGACCTGGGCCAAGGAGAACATGGAGGCCAGCGGCCTGGACGGCATACGCTGGGTGGTGGAGGATGCGATGAAATTCGCCCGCAGGGAGGCCCGCAGGGGCAATCTATACCAGGGCATCATCCTGGATCCGCCCGCCTATGGGCACGGCCCGGACGGCGAGCGCTGGAAACTCGACGAATGCCTTTTCGACATGCTGAAAAACGTCTCGCAGATCCTCGCACCGAAGGATTCCTTCATGGTCCTCAACCTGTATTCCAACGGATATTCCGCCCTGTTGGGCGAAACCGTGGTGCGGGAGGCCTTCGGCCTCAAGGACAAGGGCGGATACGAAATGGAGAGCGGGGAGCTTGCCCTGCTTGACAGCTTCGGCAAAGCCCTCCCGCTCTCTATCTTCGTACGACTTAAGCGCTAATTCCAGACGACCACACTGTCCGACTCGATGACCTGCCCCTCTTCGATGACCTGTCCTTCCCGGACGGAGTCGATCTCGCCGGTGACGTAGTCCATCAGCGCCTCGAAATTGTTCCCTATCTTCGCGGCAAGTTCCTTGTCGCCCGCGGAATTGACGATATCCTGCAGGTAATAGACGTACTGCCCGCAGAGCTCGAACTCCGACTGGGCGTAGTCGTAGTATTCAAGGTAGAAGCGCGCCGAGACCAGCACCTCGTTGAAGAAATCTACAGCCAGCTCGCGGGCCTTGTCAGGCTGGCCGAGCCTGTAGTAGAGATCCACCATCTCGCAGACCATGTAGTCGTTGCCGGAGAATCCCACGGGGATGCTCTCCAACGGATAGGACTCGCGCCTTAAGACCCTCTGGCACTTGTCGAGCATCTCCAGGGCGCGGTCCTTCTCGCCGGCCTTCAGGAAGGCCGTGGCGGCATTGACGAAGAGCCCGCGCTGGGACATGACTCCCAGGTGCGTGTAGAGGTTCTGGTAATCGACGAAATAGTCGTCGCGGGAGATGGCGTCCCACTTGAAGACGTTGGTCATCAGGTCATACAGGCGGTCGGTGTCCAGGATGCCGGGATCGGTATTCGTCATCTTGTTCTTGAAGGGGACGAACTTGCAGGAATAGCCCTCGTACATCAGGTAGTCCTTGATGCCGATATTGAGGTCACCTCCCTGGTTGAGCATGTGCAGGGGCCTGTCCCACTGATAGTTGGAGAGCAGGTCGAGCATGAAGAGCTCGGGCTTGGTGAGATAATCCTTGTCAGCCGGGATCTCCAGGACTATGCTGTCAGGCACGGCGTCCGCGAACTTGGGGCTCACGATGCCGCTCCTGATGGCGTTCTCCTTGTTGACGGGGACGATGAGCTTGCGGGAGATGATGTAATCCACCTTCTTGCCGCTTGACACCGTAACCTTGACGTCAGGGTGCTTGAACACGGTCATCACGTCGGACAGCAGCATGGGCTGCTCACGGGAATCGTAGATAAAGATGTATTCGTTCGTACCGTAGAGGTACTGCTCCGGGCCAACCGTAAGCGGCAGCGGGGCGGACTCGTTGACGGCGTACTTCATCTGGTCGATGTGCCAGTCGGTGCCGAGCAGCGAGGTGTTCACCACGCGCACGTCGGTGCGTATGCCCTCCACCTCTTGGGCATACCAGAGAGGGAAGGTATCGTTGTCGCCGTGGGTTATCAGGATGCCGTCCGGACCCACGGAATTGAGATAGTTCGAGGCCATCTCTGTGGAGGTGCGGCGGTTGGAGCGGTCGTGGTCGTCCCAGTTCTCGGCGGCCATCAGAGCCGGCACGCAGAGGCAGGCGACGGTGACTGCGGCGGCGGAAGCCGTGGCGTGGCGCCCCTTCAGGGCGTCGTTCAGCCACGAGCACAGCGCCGCCACGCCCAGTCCTATCCATATCGAGAACGAATAGAAGGAGCCGGCGTAGGCATAGTCGCGCTCACGTACCTGGAAAGGCGGCTGGTTCAGGTATACCACCACGGCGATACCCGTCATGAAGAACAGCAGAAATACCAGCCAGCTGCCTCGCTTGTCGCGCTCGAACTGGAAGAAGAGGCCCAGGAGGCCCAGCAGCAGGGGCAGGAAGAAATAGTGGTTCTTGCCCTTGTTCTCGCCGAGGATGGCCGGGGCGTCGGTCTGGTCCCCGAGCCTGAACCTGTCTATGAAGCCGATTCCGCTCTCCCAGTTGCCGTAGAAGAGGTCCCCGGGCATCTGGCCGTGGATCTCGTTCTGGCGTCCGACAAAGTTCCACATGAAGTAACGCCAGTACATCCAGTTGAGCTGGTAGTCGAGGAAATAGGCGAGGTTGGCGCCCATGGTGGGCTTGCGGTGCTCGCGCCCCGCGATGCGCCTGCCCTTGCCGTTCATGTATGTCTCGTAGAAATTGACGGTCCTCTGGTCCATTCCGCTCCACATGCGGGGGAAGAGCATCTTCCCGGAAGAGTCGTACTTGGCGTCGACGGGGCCGTCGGCGTGGAAGTACTTGCCGTTCAGCGGGGCCCAGTATCTGGTCGAGTACAGCTCGTACGGGGCGTCGAAATACTGTCCGTAGACGATGGGGGTCGAGCCGTACTGCTCACGCGAGAGGTAACGGACGAGCGTGAAGGCGTTGTCCGGCTGGTACTCGTTGGTCGGGGTCTTGGCGCAGGAGCGGATGATGTCGATGCTGAAGATGGAGAAACCGATGATTATGGTCGTGCAGCACAGCAGGGCCGTGTTCCAGAACACCTTCTTGCGCTTCAAGGTGCGGAAGAGCCCCCAGAAGCACAGCGCCAGCAGGGCGACCATGAAGAAGGCCGCTCCG
Source organism: Bacteroidales bacterium (assembly GCA_017620335.1). Lineage (GTDB taxonomy): Bacteria > Bacteroidota > Bacteroidia > Bacteroidales > UBA932 > Cryptobacteroides. Next base: position 45,156 of record JAFZQO010000015.1, on the reverse strand, counting down.
GTATTGTACGGCAGGCCGAGGACGTTCACGAAGAACAGGTCCACATATGCCGCCAGCTTGGGCAGGTACGGGATGAACAGGAAGACCAGCAGGCCGAGGATCACCGCTCCGATGAGAAGTATCTTGACCAGCTCCCAGAACGTGAAAGGATTGTCCTCGCGGTTCCTGTAGTAGAACATGAAAACGAGGACCGGGATGGCCAGGAGGTTCAGCAGGTGGATGCCGATGGAAAGGCCCATCAGGAAGGAGATGAGGACGATCCAGCGGTTGGCATGGGGCCTGTCGGCCTGCTCGTACCACTTGGTCATGGACCAAAATACCAGCGCGGTGAACAGCGACGACATCGCATAGACCTCACCCTCCACGGCGGAGAACCAGAAGGTGTCGGAGAAGCAGTACGCCAGGGCTCCCACGGCGGCGCTGCCGATCACGGCCAGCGCGCCGCCCGTATCGTAGCACCCGTCCTTCCCGGGCCTGACCAGCCTCTTTGCGAAGAAAACGATGGTCAGGTAAAGGAAGAAGATGGTCAGGGCGGAGCACAGGGCGCTCATCGCGTTGACGAGCACCGCGGCGTGCATGTTGTCCCCGAACATCGTGAAGACGCGGGCGATGAGCTGGAACACCGGGTTCCCCGGGGGGTGTCCGACCTCAAGCTTGTACGACGAAGCTATGAACTCGCCGCAGTCCCAGAAGGAAGCGGTGGGCTCTATGGTGGAGAGATACGTGACCAGCGAGACCACGAAAACGGCGGCCGCCCCGATCCTGTTCCACAGCGTGAATTTCTTGTTATCCATAATTCTCAATTTCTCCGCAAGAATACAAAGATACGAAGCTTTTCCGTTTTCAACGAAAAAAATGTGGTACCCTGCGGGCAAACACCCGCAGGGTACCTCCTTAAACGCTATACCCTGCGGGTAAACGCCCGCAGGGTACGCTTATCATTTGCCGTGCGTCGCCTCGTGGATGAGGTCGAGGGCGCCTTCGACGATGGCCTTCTGGGCATAACCCTGCTTGAAGCGGGAGCCGAGCACCTCGAAGGACTGGGCGCCGTAGGACTCGTCGTCCGGGATATAGCCGGTGAACGTGCCCTGGCAGAGAGTGGTCAGCATCGTGCGTGCATACGGCGACTTCTCCTTGAGCTCCACCGCGATGGGATTGTAAGGCTCACCGCTGGTACCGACCACCGGGATGTCGTCAAGCATGGTCAGGTGGAGGTCGATGGTGGCCTCGCCCGCATCCTCGTACTCACCGGCATAGCCGGCACGGCCGCCGCCGTTCAGCTGGCGGCGCGCCGGGCAACTGACGGTCTTGTGGAGACAGGTCAGGGTGACGTCGGTCTCGAAGCGGCGCATCATCATTATCACATACTTCACCTCCTCACCGAGGATCTGGCCGTAACTGCGTATCATGCGCTCCTGCTCGCCGAGCAGGCGCTGCACCTCGGGCTTGCTGCGGTCGAGGCCCTGGCCGCCCGGAGGCATCGCGTTGGAGATGTCCTCCCCGCGCTCCGCGTAATCCTTGATGCGGATGTCGCGCAGGTCGAAGGTCTGCTGGAAGTAGATCGGGTTCTGGTCTCCGGCGGCTCCGGAAGCGAAGCAGGCCACGAAATCGTCGCCGTAGCGGCTCTCGATGTAGGTCTCGGCCTCGCCCGGGAAGTCGGCGCTCACCTTGTCGGTGTTGCCGGTGATGACGGCGTGCATCGCGTAGTTGAAATAGGTCGCGATGGGCTTGCCGTCAAGTCCCTCGAAGTAGATGACAGCCACGGTCTTGTCGGATTTGCCGTCATAGTCCGGGCCTTCCCACCACGTCCCGCGCTCGGGGTCGAAGAGGTCGCGCTTGACGTTGAGGTAGCAGACGCCGCTGCCGTAGCCCACCTTGGCGGGCACAAGGCGGTCGTTCGCCTCCTTCAGCGCCTGGAAGACGCGGTTGTTGAGCTCATCACCGAAGACGGAGGAACCGGAATGTGTGTGGGTCCAGTTGTAAAGTATATTCCCCTCGGGGATGCCCAGCTCCTTGGCCGCGCGCTCGTTGACGGCGTTGACCATGCGGATGTTGCCCATGGCTGCGTCGATGGACACGAAGGCGGCCTTGGTGATGCCGTTCGTGAACACGATCGCACGGGCGTGACAATGGTCCAGGATGCCCTGGGAAGTCTTGGGCAGGGAGGCCTCGTCCGGGGTGATGTCGGACTTGGACGCTCCGGCATAAAGCTGTCCGCGCTGCTGTGCGTGGCAGATCCCCGCCGCGAGCATGAGGACTCCGAGCAGGGTCAGCATTATCCTTTTCATCATTGATTATCGTTTATGACAATGTCTTCATTCTTGTATTGGATCCCCCAGCCGGTGTAGAAGCATATGCACTCCTCACCGGTGAAGATGGTCCGTGACCACGGCTTGTCCTTAAGCAGCCACTCCAGCCACTGGAGCGTGATCATCGAATAGGACCCGCCGAAAGCATCGTTGAAAGTGCCTTCCGCCCCGGCGGGATAGGTGGCCACTGCGGCGAATTGTCCGTCCGAGGCGTCATAGTCCTTCTGGATGCGGAGATATGCGTCCGCGTCCAGGCCGCCGGCGACATACAGGACCGGAAGGGCCGGAGCCGGCTGCGAAGAATGGACGTACACGACGGTGCGGAGGTCTCCCTGGGGCAGGGCCGTGGCCGGACCGGCCGCGGAGACGATGGCCAGGGGCAGGTCGCCGGCCGGCATGTCCCGGAGGGCCTCGGAAGCCTTCACGGCTTCCAGCGCACTCTCCGGGTCCGCCCGGCCGATATCCGCGACCACATATCCGAACGAGGCTATCTCGTTGAGGTATTTCTCATATTTCAGCCCGCCCTCCCCTTCGAAGAGGACTACGGGCAAGGTGGTCTTCGCGGCTGCGGCCTTGAGGTCGGCGGGAAAGTAAAGGGTTGTGCCCGGGCAGTCCCGGGGCGTTACGGCGACGGCCTTGTAGGAGCCGGCGCCACCTTCCTCTATGATACGCGTATTCCCGTCCCCCTGCACGGGGCAGGAGGACAGGAACACGGATATCATCAAGGCGAGCATCAGTGGGTGGCGTCGTGTATCAGGCCGAGGAGGCCGTTGACGATGCCCATATGAGCCGTTCCCTGTTTGTAACCGGAAGTGAGCACCTCGAACACTTCTGCGCCGTAAGCCTCGTCATCGGGGATATAGCCGCCGCGGCCCTGGTTATGGCCGTCGGTGACGGTGGTCATGATGGTGAAGGAGTAAGGCGAAGCGTTCTTCAGGTCGACGGCGATCTGGTTGTAGACCTCGCCGGACACCGCACAGACGGGGATGTCGTCCAGCATCACGAGACCGAGCTCGAGGACGATATCGGGGGCATCCTCATAAGTTCCGGCATAGCCGGCGCGTCCGCCTCCGTTGGTCTGGCGGCGCGCCGCACAGGTTATGTGCGTACGTGCAGCCTCAAGGGTCACGTCGGTCTCGAAGCGGCGCATCATCATGACGACGTACTTCACTTCCTCGCCCAGCAACTGGCCGTAGCTCTCGGCCATCCTCTTCTGCTCCTCCATGAGACGGTGGGTCTCAGGGTCGTTGCGGTCCAGTCCGGTGCCTCCCGGAGGCATGGAGTTGGAGATATCCTCGCCGCGCTTGGCGTAATCCGCGATGCGGATGTCGCGCAGGTCGAAGGTCTGCTGGAAGTAGAGCGGGTTCTGGTCGCCGGCGGCACCGGACGAGAAGATGGCGACGAAGTCATCGCCGTAGCGGCTCTCGATGTACTCCTCGGACTTGCCGGGGAAGTCACCGGTGATCATGTCGAGCTGGCCGGTGATGACGGCGTGCATGGCGTAGTTGTAATAGACGCCAAGGGGCTTGCCGTCGAGGCTCTCGAAATAGATGACGCCGACGGTCTTGTCGGATTTGCCGTCATAATCGGGACCCTCCCACCATGTTCCGCGCTCGGGATCGAAGAGGTCGCGCTTTACATTGAGGTAGCAGACACCCTTGCCGGTGCCGACCTTGGCCGGAACCATGCTCTCATAGGCCTGCTTGATGGCCTGGTACATGCGCTCGGTCAGTTCGTCCATGGGGACGGTGCCGGTCGAGTGGCAGTGGGTGCCATTGTAGATTATGTTCCCCTGGGGGATGCCGAAATCCTTCTCGATGCGTGCGTTGACCGCGTCGACGCAGCGCTGGTTGGGATTGCCGTCAACGTTGGCGAGGCCGGCGATGTTATTGCCGTTGGAGAAGAGGATCACGCGGAAATGCGTATGGTCGAGGACGCCGTAGGTGTTTCTGCCAAGCTGGTCGGGACCGGGCGTCACATCTATCTTGGCGACGCCGACCTTCAGCTGGCCGCGGACATGGTCCGCCGCGAACGACTGTCCGGAGACAAGCAGGGCCGCGCAGGCAAGGATAAATAATTTGACTTTCATATTATCAGTGCTATTTTAGTAGACGATCTTGATGGTCGGGCTGTAGTTGTAGAAGCGGCTGGTGTTGGCACCGTTGCCCGTAGCGCACACGGCGATGCGGAAGAAGTGCTCCTTGCCCTTGCCGGCATACTTGAACTCGGCCTGGTTCAGCGGGTTGGTCGGATCGATGGTCAGGGTGTTTATGGTCTTGCCGTCGGCCACGATGTTCTTGGACGTAGCGCCGGTATCCTGTCCGCAATAGTTGCAGTACACGCCTACGAATGCGTCGGGATAGCAGAGGAGCTTGGCGTCATAGATCGTGTTCGCCTTGCTGGGATCGCCGATCTCGACGGCGAATGTCGCGACGAACTTGCCGCCCTGGAGCTCAACCTTCGGGTTGATGACGCGGCAGTACGGAGTGACCTCCCAGTCGAGTTTGTTCTCACCGGGAACGATCTTCACGTCGTCCTTGGTGACGGGATAGAAGTTGTTGGAAGCGGATTCGATGCGGTAGGTGCCGGAGAAGACCTGGCTGTTCACATAGGTGCCGTCATATTTGATATGCCAGTACTGGGCCTTCTCGTAGTCCAGCTTGCGGCCATAAACCTCGGAAGTACCTTTCTCGTACACGGAGAAATAACCCGTGGTAGGGGCGCCCATGTAAGCACCGCCGAAGAAGTTGCCGAACTTGCACTCGGTCGGGACGGGCTCGTGGGTCTTGGAATCCAGGAGCGTACCGGTGATGGAAGCGTTCGGTCCGTCGTAGTTGTCCATCTCAAAGAAGACGCATGAGTTGAACAACAGCGCGATAGGGAGTATAAAGAGTAACTTTTTCATGATCTTGGACATTTTATTCGTCAGCAGGATTAGGCTCGTACTTGTTCACGCCGAAATCGCTGATTCGGCCGTAATAACTCTTCGGAGCGGTATGATAATCCGAATACTTGCCTCCGGTGAGGGGATCCTCGGCGTAGTGGATGGAACGGACGAAGATGTACTTCGGCGAGCCGCTGCGCAGGTCGAGCACGGGAGTAAGGGCGTGCTTCTGGCCTTCCACCTCGGGATCCGTAAGCTTGTTGTAGAAAGCGCGGCGGCGATGCAGGGTGTAGAGCTGGTCGCCCTCGAAGGCGAACTCGAGCTCGCGCTGATGCAGGACGTTGTCGACGGTCAGGTCGATGTTGTCCTTGTAGCCGGCGCGATGACGGATGTCATTGAGGTACTGCTTTGCCTTGGTCTTGTCGCCCTGACCGCTCTCGGCAACCGCCTCGGCGTAGGAGAGGAGGATCTCAGCGTAGCGGATGTCATACCAGAAGGACTTGTTATAGAGCTGGAACGAGTTGGGATCCAAGAACTTGCGGATGCTGAAGCCAGTGGTGACGTAGTTACCGCCGGTCATCTTGTTGTCATAGTTGAAGAAACCCGACACGTTGCTGGACTGGTCGCCGAAGGCGTAGTAGGTCACGCCCCCGACAGTCTCGCTGGCATCGTTCCAAAGGGAAACGGAGCCGTCGGTCTTGATCAGACCGCCCTGGATCTTGATGGTGGTGTTGCGGAAGACTGCGTCAGGGTAGATTATCCAAGCGCGGAAGCGGGCGTCCTTGTTGCGGAACGGCTCGTCGATGGCGTCGTACTCAATGTACGGGATGCTGGCGTACTCCAAGGGGAAACGGGTCAGGGTAGCGTTGAAGAACACATCCTCCTTACCGTCGGAACGGGTCTTGATCGTGCCGTCCACGGCGCCGAAGTTGGCGTCGTAGTTGTCGAACTTGTCAGCGAAGTTGACGGTGACGGAGTATTTGCCGCAGCTCTGGTTGCCGGTGACGGTCTGGGCGGGGCTGTTGTACACGTCGAAGTCGTCTCCGGAGGTGTAGTTGCCGTCATTGAGGCTCTGGCCGAAGATGTACTCCTCGTTAGCCTTGGTCACGAACATCTCTCCGAGGTTCTTGATGGCCTCGTCGACATTGGCGGGATTCTCTCCGTGGAGGCGGAACTTGCCGCTGTTGATGATGTCCTCGCAGGCCTTGATGCACTCCTGATAGTACGCGTTGGCATAGCTGGACTCCATGTAGGTCTTCTTGGCGGCGACGGCCTTGTAGGTCGACTCGATGCCGCCCTGGGCGTTCCAGTACTTGCTGACCGAAGCTGCATAGAGGGCCGCGCGGGCCTTCATGCCGAGGGCCGCGTACTTGCCGGCGCGGAACTCGGTGGCGGGGGTGGCGTCAAGGTCATCGGCGGCGGCCTGGAATTCGCTGATCACGAAGTCCCAAGTCTCCTTCTCGGTCGCACGCTGTGCGAAGGCGAAGAGTTCCTGGTTACCGTCGGCAGGGTTGTAGTACGAGTCGAGCGGTTCGGTGATGATGGGCACTCCGCCAAGGTTGCGGGCCATTACGAAGTAGCAGTAGGCGCGCACGAAACGGGCTTCGGCCGCATAAATCTTGGCCTCTTTCTGAGTGATGGTACCCTTCTCTCCCGCCTCAGTGGCGATGACGATGAAGGAGTTGATGGTACGGATGGCGCTCCAGTTCCAGAAGGTCTGGATACCGTACATTCCATAGTAAGGGTTGGAGTTGAAACCGTAGTCGCCGCCGTGGCTGTCGGCCGCATTCATGGTGTACTGGTCCTCATATCCGAATGCGTTCATCGGGATGTAGGAATACACCTGGGCGAGCAGTCGCTGGATACCGGCCTCCGAGGAGGCCATGTCCTCGCCCGTCATCTTGGTCAGGTCGCCCTCAAGGTTGTCGAAGAGAGACTCGCAAGACGTGAAAGTCAGGGAGAGGCAAACAAACGCGGACAGAATGTATATTAATTTTTTCATCGCTGTTCAAATTAGAAGTTGACATTGACACCGCAGGTCACGGTACGCATGACAGGCATGGTGTTGGACTGCATGGCGGCTGCGGACTCAGGATCGTAGGCCGCGATCTTCTTGTTGGTGAGGGTCAGCCAGTTGGTTCCGCCGACATACACGCGCATGGAGCGCATTCCGATCTTGGAGATGATGCTCCTAGGGAGGGTGTAGCCGAGCTCGAAGCTCTTGAGGCGGAAGTAGGTGGCGTCAAGCTGAGTGAAGTCGGACGGGGCGTCGTACATGCCCGGACGCCAGTTGTTGGCATCGGAGGACTTCATGAGGGCGGGCCAGTAACCGGCCACCCACTCGGTGGTGGGATCGTACGGGTCGGCACCCTGGACAGCAACGTGGTAGCGGTCGAGATACATGTCGTAGATGTTGTTGTATCCGCCGTATCCGAAGGTGTGGAGCAGCCAGATGATCTTGGAGGTCATGGTTGCGCCCTGCCATACCATGTTGAAGTCAAGGTTCTTCCAGTTGAAGCCCATGTTGAGGCCGAACTGGAAGGACGGGTTGGCCTCAGGCCATGCGTACTGCACGTCGTGGGCGGTGATGTAACCGTCGTTGTTCCAGTCGAGGAGCTTGTACTGTCCGAGGACAGTGGTCTGCATACCCGAGTTGGCGTCGTACTTTACCGGGGAGTTGTAGATGTCGTTCCAGCTCTCGAAACGACCGCCCTCAAGGCCGTACTTCCACAGGCCGTGGTAGTCGGTCCAACGGTTCTGGGTGCTGGCCGAGCCGTTCATGATGAAGCCGGCTCCATAGTAGTTCATGGAGGCGTAGTACTGCGAGGTGGCCTGGCTCTCGATGTGGAGGTTCATGGTACGGGAAATGGTACCGGTGGCCGTGGCGTAGTAGGTGAAGTCCTTGATGCGGTTGCGGTGCGAGAGGCTGAGCTCGAGACCGGCGGTCACGCGGGAGTCGATGTTGATCTGAGGCTCGGTGACGCCGAGGATGGTCGGGGTGGAACCGGAGCTGCGGCCTGCGAGACCCGTCTGCATGCGCTGGAAGATATCGAAGGTACCGCTGAACTTGTCGTTCCAGAAGTTCCAGTCGACACCGGCGTCCATCAGGCGGATGTCAGCCCAGGTGAGGATGGTGTTGGCAATCTCGTTGTTCACGTAGCCGGGCATGAGCTCGCCTTCGGAGAACACGTAGGAGTTGCCGGACACATAACCGCTCTGGTAGGCATATGCGGAGCCCTGGGTCATACCGGTCTTACCGTCGGACCAGCGGAGCTTGAGGTTGCTGATCCAGGGGAGGTTGTTCTTGACGAACGGTTCCTCGGAGATTCTCCAGCCGAGCGAGTAGGACGGGAAGAAGCCCCAGCGCTTGCCCTTCTGGTATACATACGTACCGTCGTAACGGCCCATGAGCTCGACCAGGTAGCGGCTGGCGTACTCATAGTTGAGACGGCCCAGGTAGCCGGCGGTCGCGGTGGATGAACGGGTACCCGTGGCCTGCTGTGCGCTCGAAAGACCGCTGGAAACGGTAGGCTGGGTGAAGAAGTCGCCGAACAGACGCTTGCTCATCTGGTTGCGGGTATTCATCTTGGTGGCCTCGGCGGCGGCCATGGCGGAGATGTTGTGCTTGCCTATGACCTTGTTGTAGTTGGCCTGCAGGCGGACATACATGCGCTCGCGCTCACGGATGGACTCGCGGTAGGAGTTCTCGTCTCCGCCGTATCCCGCGACCGTGTCGGTCTCGTAGTCATAGAGCGGATAGATGGTCTTCTTGGTGTACGTGCCGTCATAGTAGAAGTCATAAGCACCCTGGAGGAGGAGCTTGAGACCCTTGATCTGATGGGGGTTGTAGTTGAAGTTGACGGTGTTGGTGAACGCGCGGCCGCGCTTGTCCGTGTAGTTGAGGTTGTGGTCCATCATGGCCATCACGTTGTAGGAAGGAGTGATGCCCTGATAGGTGTAGTGGTTGGGGTTGTCCTTGACCGTGGCCGGAGTCAGACGGTCGGAATAGGCGATGTAGTTGAAGATCATGGCCGAGGCCTCGTTGTACACGTCGTCATTTGCCGGGTCGGCGGACGAAGTGGCGCGGAAGGAGGTCTGATAATCCATGGAGAGGTCGTTGGCGAGCTTGAAGGTGAAGTTGCCGCGGAGGGTGTACCTCTTGTACCAGTAGTTGTCGTCGACGTTGTAGATACTGCGGTCGTCGTTGAAACTGCCGGAGATGAAGTAGGTCATAGCGTCGGTTCCGCCACGGACGGAGACGTTGTGGGTCTGGGTCGTGGAGTGGTTCTTGATGGCCGCATCCCACCAGCTGAAGCTCTCGAGGGTGCCGTTCTCGGCGGCCCTGATCTGTTCGTCGGTGTAGGGACGCTGGTACTTGGCTACGTCGTACATTTCATTGGTCATCTTCAGGTAATCGGCGATACCCACCTCATGGGGCATCTTCGGGCTTCCGAAGGAGAAGACGTTGGAATAGTTGATCGTAGGCTTTCTCACGGCCTGACCCTTCTTAGTGGTCACCATGATGACGCCGTTGGCCGCACCCAGACCATAGATGGAGGCCGAGGCGTCTTTCAGCACGGAGATACTCTCGATATCCTCGGGGTTGAGCTGGGAAAGTTCGAGGTCGGTGTTGATACCCTTGTTGCTGTTGGCATAGCCGCTGGTACGGACGACACCGTCGATAACGATAAGCGGGGCGCCGTAGCCACGGAGGCTGATGTTGGATCCGAAGGCACCGGGAGTACCGCCGGCCTGGCGGATGAGGAGGCCGGCCACCTTGCCCTGGAGGGCGGTGACGACGTCGTTCTGCTTGGTCTTGGTGACGTCCTCCGAACGGACGGAGGTGATGGCGCTGGTCAGGGACTCCTTTCTCTGGGTGCCGTAACCGACGACCACCGTTTCATCGATCTGCTCGGTATCCTCCTTGAGGGTGACGTTCAGGGAACTGCGGTTCCCGACGGTCACCTCCTCGGTGGTGTATCCGATGAAGGAAATGATCAGGACGGACTGCGCATCGACATTTGTGATCGTTGTGTTTCCGTCCAAGTCAGTAACGTCTCCGTTGGTCGTTCCCTTGACCAGGACAGAGGCACCTGCCACCGGCCCGTAGGCGTCCGTGACGTTGACCTTAACCGACTTAGTCTGAGCGCCAAGCCATGCCGGGAATATCAGCATGGACACTGACGCGAAGATAAGTAACAAAAATTTCTTCATGAGTAGGATAATTAATTAGAATTGGATATTGTCAGAGTGGCATAGCCCCCTTGCGGGAGCAGACATAGGAAGCGGTTTCAGAGGCCAGCCTCTGGGCGTCCGCGAGGGAGTCGCCGCGCAGGTAGGCCACGACGAAGGCGGCGGTGAAGGAGTCGCCCGCGCCGACTGTATCGACGACGTCCACGTGTCCGACGGACTGCGGAATGACTTCGTCCGCCGTGATCACCTCGCTGCCTTCGGCGCCCCTGGTCAGGATGACCAGTTTCAGGCCGTAAGTGGCGATGAGCGAACGGCAGGCGGCGGCGTCATCGTCGCCCAAACCGAACATGCCGGCGACGATGCGTATCTCCTCGTCGTTGATCTTCAGGATGTCCGACAGCTTCAGGGACTCCTCGAGGACCTCGGGGGAGTAATAATGCTGGCGGAGGTTGATGTCGAACACCTTGAGGGCGTCCGGGCGCATGGCGCGCACGAAGGAAAGGACGGATCCGCGGGAGTTCATCCTCTGGACGAGCGAGCCGAAGCATACGGCGTCCGCACGCTTCGCCAGCTCCTCCATCTCAGGAGTGAACGGGATGTTGTCCCACGCGACATCCTCCATGATGTTGTAGGTGGGCACTCCCCTTTCGTCCAGCTCGACCTCGACCGTACCCGTAGGCCTATCGGTCACGGTAATGATGCGGTTGAGGCCCTTGGATTCCACGAGGTCGAGGATCTCGTGTCCAAGGGCGTCGTCTCCGACGGCGCTGACGGCCCAGCCGTCCTCGCCTAGGCGCATGGCGTGGTATGCGAAATTGGCGGGAGCGCCGCCCAGGGCCTTCCCCGAAGGGAGCATGTCCCAGAGGATCTCACCGATCCCGACGATCACCTTTTTCATGCCTCAGCCTTTTTAAGGAACCTGGTGGCAAGGTACACGAGGTAGGCGACGCCGACGCTGATCACGATGACGGAACCGACCTGGGTGCCCATGGCGTCGGAGAGGACTCCCATGAGGAGAGGGAAGATCGTACCTCCGATCAGGCCCATGATCATAAGGCCGGACATCTCGTTGTTCTTCTCAGGCATGTAAAGGAGGGCACGGGAGAAGACCATCGAGAAGATGTTGGAGTTGCCGAAGCCCACGAGGGCGATGGCGACGTACAGGCCGGCGAGGGTGTGGCATAAAAACAGGCCTATCATCGAGAGCACCATGCAGGCGACACTCACAGCGAAGAACTTCTTCAGGGGGAACTTCGCCAGGATGAACGAGCCGGAGAAGCAGCCGAGCGTCCTGAACAGGAAATAGATGCTGGTAGCGATGCCGGCCTTCTCAAGGGGCAGGCCCAGACGCTCCATGATGATCTTCGGGGCGCAGGTGTTCACACCGACGTCGATGCCCACATGGGCGACGATGCCGAGGAAGAACAGCAGCACGGAGGTGTCACCGAGGAGCTTGAGGCAGTCGATGAAGTTGGACGACTTGTCTTTCGGAATCTCCTCCTCGATCTTGGTCATGCCGAGATAGACTGCGGCAACGATCGCGAAGACCAGGAAGATGGGATAGAGCAGCAGCCAGTTACCGAAGCGGACCGAAGCCCAGCTGGCGATAATGGGGGCGATGAAGGAGGCTATCGCCTTAATGAACTGCCCGAAGGTAAGCGTGCTGGCCAGCCTCTCGCCGCTCACTACGCAAGTGATGAGCGGGTTGAGGGACACCTGCATCAGCGTGTTTCCAATGCCCAGGAGGCAGAAGGAGACAAGCAGTACGGGATAGCTGTAGGCACACAGGGGCAGAACAAGGGCCAATGCCGTCACCACAAGGCTGAGAAGGACCGTCTTGCGCTTTCCGATGCGGTTCATCATGAGTCCGGTAGGTACGGACAGGAAGAAGAACCAAAGGAAGACCATGGACGGCAGGAAGTTCGCCATCGTGTCCGAGAGGGCGAAGTCAGCCTTGACGTAGTTGGTCGCCGTGCCCACCATGTCCACGAATCCCATTGCGAAGAAAGCGAACATGATCGGCAGCAGTCGGGAAAGATTGGATTTGTTCTTTTCCATATAGTTAAAGTTGGATAGTGTCATCAATCATCGGACAATCCATCGTAAATCCCTGTTTCAATGAAGCCGTGTGCACCGGGCTGTCCCGGTGCACAGGACTTCATACCAACCAATTTATTAACCAATTACCAACGATCGTCCAACACAAATTTACCTTTCCCCTTACGCGCAGGCGAACAATATCCTTTCAAAAAAAAGCAATATCCTTCCTCGCCGCGAAGCAAGGAAGGATACTGCCAAAATATGGAAAAATAATGCTACTTGTTTTTGTTCAGCAAGCCGCAGTTGTCGAGGAAGTTATAGAACAGCGTCGGCCAGATGTAAACGGACTGTCCGTTGTCGCGGTATCCGAAACCGTGGAAGCCCCTCGTGAAGGAATGGACCTCCAGCGGCTGGCGGGTCCTGTTCCATGCATTGTAAAGCGCGGGGGTGTCGCCGAAGCCGTTCGAGGAGGATGCCTCGCTGGTGCTGGCTGCGATGAAGAGCGGCATCGGGTCCGCGGGAACCTCGGCCTCGAACCATGCCGGATAGATCATTCCGAGGAAGTCCGGACGGCTCATGTCGTCATGGTCGAGCGCCACGTGATAAACGATGTTGCCGCCCGCCGAGAAACCGATGATGCCGATGGCCTTGGGATTGATGCCGTATTTCTCCGCATTCTTGCGGATGTAGGTCATGGCGACCCTGGCGTCATCCCATGCCATGCTCCTGTCGTAGCCCTGCTCCTCGGCGATCTTGGCGTGCTTCTCGGTGAGTTCGCGCATGCGCGCATCCCTTCCCTGGTTGCCGTAGGAATGGTCGGCGACATATTTCGCCTCCTCATAGTCGCCGCCGGAATACGCTATGCGGTATTTCAGGACGAAGGCGGCGATGCCGTGCTCGGCGAACCATTTGGCCACGTTGGGGCCCTCCTGGTGCCAGGACAGCGCCGTGAATCCACCGCCGGGACAGACGAGGATGGCCGCACCCGTCTCGGTACCCTTCGCCGGAAGGTATGACCATATTTCAGGGTCCACGACGTTCAGGATGCATTCACCGACCTCACCGGGGTTCATGGCGGTGGTGTACTCGAACAGATACTCCTGCTGGGTCCATTTCTCGGATCCCGGAGCCTTGCCTTCGTAAAGGCGGATCTTCTCCGCCTGAGCGAAAACGCTTGATGCGCACAGTGCAAGTGCAAACAATGTAATGATTATCCTTTTCATATCTAGAAAACTACTTGTATCAATTATTAAAGGCCCAGGGCGGTGACCTTCAGGCTGCCTACCGTGAAGCGTCCCTTGTCGGAATACACTTCCAGGCCGTCATAAGGCTTATCCGGGAACACGAGGTTGGTCATGACCACCTTTCCGCCGTCGATGAACACCTCAAGCGAGTCGAAGTCAAAAAGTATCTTAACCTTATGCTGTCCCCTGACGGCCATGGGAGCCCAGGTCGCGAGGGCGAAGTCGTTGACGTAGTTCATGGAATTCGTCTTGCGGCGGTCGTGGTTCTCGATCTCGTGGGTCGTGCTGCGATTGGCGAAATCGATGAGGCCGCTCTTGGTGCGGTCCATCACGAAACGCTGCAGCAGGACGTCGAAGTACATGTCCACTACATCCCCGGCGTCGTTCATGAGCCGGAAACCTGACCTGCCGACAGCAGGGACGTTAATGTCCATCTCAAGTTCATAGGCGCCGTCGGTCTTGTCGAACAGCTTGACGTTCTGAGGCTTGCCCGCCGTGGCTACGATACCGTCGACGGTACGGGATCCCTTCTCGAGATTGGAAAGCTCCGCCACGGGATACGCGCTGACGTAGAATTCACCGCCTGCCTTGAACAGGCCGAGTTCCCTCGGGATGGCGTTCGCGCTCCTGAAATACTTGGTGGGAACTATCGTACCGTACTGCCAATTGCTCATCCACGGCACCGCGATGACGCGGTCGCCGGTATTGGAGAAGCATACCGTTGCGTAGTGATCCTTGCCCCAGTCGAGCCATTTGACCGTCTCCTTGGGAGAATCGCAGGTGAATGACTTCCCGTCAAACTCCCCGACGAAATACTGGGTTGCGCTGCCGCCGAAGTAGCATCCGGGATTGACGTTGACTATCATAACCCACTTGGTCTCCCCTTCCGCAGTGGTAAGCTGGAAGAAGTCCGGGCACTCGAACTGGCGGGGCTGGACGCCGTACCCCTCGCCCCAGCCGCTCATGTATTCCCACTCCTTGAGGTTCTGCGAGGTATAGAAACGCATTTCCTTGTCGGCGGAGACTATCATGATCCACTTCTGCTCCGGCTCGTACCAGAACACCTTAGGGTCGCGGAAATCCTTTATGCCGTCAAAGGGCACCAGGACGGGATTGCCCTCATACTTGGTGAAGGTCATACCGTCGTCCAGGCTGTACGCCAGGCACTGCGTCTGGACATACTCCCTCTGCGTGTTGTAGGAAGAGTAGAAGGACACGACCGCCCCCTCGCCGAAACCGGCGGTATTGGCATGGTCCACCACCGAGCTTCCGGAGAAGATGTGGCCGTACCCGTCACGGTAGATGGCGACGGGCTGGTGCTCCCAGTGGACCATGTCAGGACTGGTGGAATGGCCCCAGTGCATGTTGCCCCAGACACAGGCGTAAGGATTGTACTGGTAGTACAGGTGGTACAGCCCGTCCTTGTAGAACAGGCCGTTGGCGTCGTTCATCCATCCGTATGGCGGCGTATGATGGTACACCGGCCTGTACTTGTCGGCGGGTATCTCCGGAGTCTTGTTGGAGAAGGATATCAGCTTCCAAGCTTCGTCCGCCTCTATTCCGGAAAAATGCACGTCCTTCTTCGCGGCGCCGAAATGCTCCAGGTCCATGGGCACGCAGTAATCGGCCCCTTCACCCTCCCTAGCCAGGCGGATGTCGGCCACATAAAGCGTTTCCCCGCCCTTTTCGATTGTGACGGTGATCTCGTCGTTCGCCTCCCGTATAGGGATGATCATATACCGTCCGGCCGGCCCCCGCCCGCAGGAAAGGAGCAGGGGCATCAGCAGGAGCGGTATGAGGAACGGTCTTGCTTTCATACTCTCAGGTTTAGATATTCTTGTGCTTGTACTCGATCCAGAGGGGGTCCGAATCGAAGATGTTGTCCTGTCCGAGGAACTTCTTCTCCGCGGCCTTGCGGCCCTTGAGGTTCCAGTCCAGCCAGGCCAGCGCGGCCTCGCCGAACGCTCCTCCCTTCTCTTCGCGGAAAGTGCCTCCGTGGGCGTCGCCCTCAATCTCGCGGACCGCAAGGAACGCGGGGACGTCATTGATGTAAGGATAGTCGTCCGTGGCGTTCGGACGGGCCATGTCGGTGCCTCCCACGAAATACGCGATGGGCACGTGCAGGCGTGCGAAAACATCCTCCTTGGGTTCGGACTGTACGGAACCCATGCTGAATCCGCCTCCGCCCGCAGGAGCGGAGAACAGGCCGGTGTTGAACATGGTCAGCAGGGTGATGCGCGGATCCTCCATTATGTCAAGGCAGAGTATGCCGCCGCAGGACTGGCCCATGACGGAAACATGCTTGGTGTCGACCTTGCCGAAGAAGGGACTGTCCGGCCTTTCGTTCTCGGCGAAGGCCCAGTCGATGGCAGCGAGCATGTCCTCCTTGGTGTTCTGGCTCATCATCATCGGAGCGCCGGCGGGGCGCTGGTCCCCTTCAGGACGAGCTTCCCCCTCCGGGCGCGGGGCGGCGCCGGGCCTGGGTCCCATGGTCAGGGGGCCGCAGGCTATCATCAGATAGCCGTGGGCGGCCATCTCCTCGAAGAAGGGACGGAAAGGCGCCGCGGACTTGACGCATCCGGGACCGGACATCACCAGCACGGGGAGCTTGTCCTTCTTCGGGAAAGCGGTCAGGTCCTCGGGATAGAAGACGGTGTAACCCTGGAACATCTCCTCGTCTGCCACGACGGAATAGACGGTATCCACGGCCTTGTCCCTGCAGGACACGGCCGCCAGGGTCAATGCGCACAACGCGCAGAGGACAAATGCGAACCTTCTCATCTTCAAAGGTTATTTGATGTTCTTGGACTGGGTCTCAAGCCAGCGGGCGTCCTTGAAGAGGCCCTGCTTGCCGGGCTTGAAGTTCTTGGCATACTTGGTCTGGCCCTTCAGGTGCCAGTTCAGCCATGCCACCGCGGCCTTGCCGTAAGGGCCTCCGTTGACCTCGCGGAAGGTGCCGCCGTGGGCGTCTCCCGGGATGTCGCACTTGCCGAAGAAGGTCGGCACGGCGTTCACGGCGTTGTAGGATGCGGTCGCACCGGCCAGCGCCATGTCATTGTCGGCGGAGAAGAAAGCCACCGGGCAGGAAGGCTGTGCGGCGTCCTCGCCCGTCGGCGTGCCGCCGGCGTTCCAGAACATGAGGCACTTCATGCGCGGGTCGTTCATGTAGCCGGCGGTAAGGAAACCTCCGCAGGACTGGCCCATCGCGGCGCAGTTGTCCGGTGCCAGCTTGCCGAAATACTTGCTGTCCTTGCGGACGTTCTCGGCGGCGGCCCACTCGAGGGCGAGCTCGTAGCTGGTGGCCTTGTTGAAGCCCATGGCGGCGCGGTAACCCTCCCTTACGGGAAGACCGGAGGCGACGACCACATAGCCGTAGGAAGCGACCTCGGTCCAGAACGGACGGTAGGAGTCTCCGTCATAGTCGCAGCCGGGGCCGGACATCACGATGATGGGGAGAGGATTCTTCGCCGAGAACTTGCTCAGGTCCTCGGGACGGTAGATGGTGTGGTCGGGGCAGGTCTCGTCAACCTCCATGACCACCTTGTAGGGGCCGGTCGGCTTCGCCCACTTGTCCGGGGTCGGACGGAGGGCCTTGTAAGCCTCCATGGTGGCGTCGCGGTTCGCGCGCGGCACCAGGCGGCCTTCGAAGTTCTTGGACACTGCGGTCCAGCCGTCGAAGCCTGTCAGGTCGAGGTTCTTGAAGAGGCGCTCGCCCTCGTTGTGGCCCTTGAACACATAGTCGAGCCAGGTGCGGGCCATGCGGGAGAATTCGCCGCCGAACTCCTCGGCGTAAGTGCCGCCGTGGCCCACAGGGAAGTTGACCCAAGCCACGGGGACGTCGGTAAGGGTGTTGTAGTCGATCTCGGCGTTCTTGTACGCGATGTCGGTCTCACCGCCGGTGATGTATACCGTGGGTGAATGTATCGCCCTGACATTCTGGGGAGTGGCGTTCGCAAGGGTCATGGTGCCCATGCCGGAGTTGAGTACTACAAGAGTCTTGACGCGGGGGTCGCAGGACAGGTAGATCGCCTGGCATCCGCCGCAGGACATGCCCATCGCAGCCACCTGGTTGGCGTTGACGGCACCATAATACTCGCTATTCTGGTCAGCAGCCTTGTTGGTGATCCAGTCGAGGGCCTGGAACATCTGGTAGGACTCGGTAGCGACCGCCATCTGGACTGCAGGCGCCTGGGCGCCGGGCATCTGTCCGCCGGGTCTCGGAGCTCCCGCAGCAGGGGCGCCGGGCCTCTGGCCTCCTGGCATCTGTGCTCCAGGTTGTCCACCGGGCCTCTGGCCGCCGGGCATCTGTGCACCGGGCTGTCCACCGGGCCTCTGACCGCCGGGCTGGGCGCCGGGCTGGCCGCCAGGCCTCGGACCTGCCGGAGCGGCAGCGCCGGGACCCGGCATAGGCCTGGACTCCTGGAAAGGACCTATGGCCACGATGACGTAACCATAGGAGGCTAGATCAGAAAGGAAACGCTCGTGGCCGAGCGAGGAGTTGGCGCAACCGCCGTTACCGAAGATGATGACGGGAAGCGTGCCGTCCGTGCCGGCGGCCTCGAGCAGCTTCTCGGGACGGTAAACGGTAAAGTCAGGGAGGCTCGCCTCACTGACGGCGATGGCCTTGAAAGGGCCGGAGCCGCCGCCGTCTATGACCTTGGACTTGACGACTTGGGCGTTGGAGGCGGTGATGGCCAGCAACGCGGACACAGCGACTAAAAGAATCTTTTTCATATCGTTACTTGTTTTAGTGCCTACGCCGGAAGGACTACTTGCCTTTCAGGTAGTCCTTGGGACGCATGTGATAATATTTCAGGAAAGTGCGGGAGAAGTAGGACGGCGAGGAGAAGCCGCTGTTGAAGGCCGCCTCGGTGATGTTCTGGTGCTCCGTAGTCATCAGGTCCACCGCCTTATGCAGGCGGACCAGGTTCACCAGGTCTATCGGGGTGTACTCCGTGACCTCCTTCAGCTCCCTGTAGAGCTTGGACTTGGAATAGCCCAGGGCGCCGGCGAGGTCGTCCAGGCTGATGTCGTCCAGTATATGGGACTCCACGTACTCGCGGAACTTGTTGAGCATGGACGCGGACTCGGAGGACACCGTCCCGGCATCCTTTCCCACCAGCCAGTCGCCCTGGATCTCAGCGGTGATGGAATCGCTCTTCTCCAAAAGCTTGCGCATGCGCACCTTCAGCGTCGTCACGTTGAAAGGCTTCTGCATGAACGCATCGGCGCCGCTTTCATAGCCCTGGGCCTTCTGTTCGTCCAGCGAACATGCGGTGAGCAGGATGATGGGGATGTTCCTGGTGGCGGGGGCGCTCCTCAACGCGGAGCAGACCTCGTATCCGTCAAGCCCGGGCATCATGATGTCGCAGAGGATGATGTCGGGAAGGAAACGCTGGGCTTTCGACAGTCCTACGGTTCCGTCCTTGGCCATGATGACATGGTATTCGGCGGACAGGATGTTCTTGATGTAGTGCCTCATGTCCATGTTGTCCTCGATGACCAGCACGCGTTTCTTCTTGTCCGTCGGGGACATCTCGTCCAGTATGCCGGAGTCCACGTCCTCCTCTCCCATCGTAGCCAGCTTGAGCCTGGCGAACTCGGGGACATAGGACTTGTCGATGCGGGCATCGGTCCGCAACCCCTTCTCGACAGGCAACTGCAGTGTGAATGCCGTTCCTACACCCTCCTTGCTGTCCACCTTGATGGTGCCGCCGAGGGCGTCCACGATGGACGTGACGAGCGCAAGGCCGATGCCCGTTCCTTTCTGCTGGGCGTCCAGCGTGTAGAAGCGCTGGAATATCTTCTCCATGTTCTCCGGAGGGATGTAGGAGCCGCTGTTGAACACGGAAAGGTTTACCGTCCGGTCATCTCCGGACCAGGTCGAGAACAGGCGTATCCGTATCGTGCCTTCCTTGTCCACGTGGTTGAAAGCGTTGGACAGGAGGTTCGTGAAGACCTTCTCCAGTTTGATAGGGTCGAACGGAATCTCGTAGCCCGCGTCGTCGGGCTCGTAGGAGAACTTGAGGTTGCGCCGGCGGATGACGTCGGAGAACATCTTGAGTATCTCCCGGAGGAACTTGTCCATGTCGCCCATGGAATAGTTCACCACCATCTTTGAATTCTCGTACGTCCTGAAGTCGAGCAACTCCGTGATGAGGCGCTCGAGCTTGCTGCTGTTGCGTTTCAGGATGTCCAGCGGGACCTGGGCGCTTTCTGGCATTCCCTCCGTGGCGAGGAGGTCGTTTATGGGACCGCTGATCAGGGACAGCGGGGTTTTGAACTCATGGGAGATATTCGTGAAGAACACCAGCTTGGCCTGGGTGGTCTCCTCAAGCTGGCGCGACAGGTCCAGGAGCTGCCTTTTCTGGTCCTCGAGGGATTCGATCTGCTTCTTGATCCTGGTATTCTGCTCGTTCAGCATCTCCACGAGTTTGTTGCGGGTACGGTAGGAATAAGTGAGCGCTATGGAAAGGAGGGCGAGGATCGCCACCAGCGAGAACGAGAACAAGGTCAGGATCTGCTGCCTCTCGTACTTGCTTGTGTTCGTGCGTATCCTCGAGTTGAGCTCCTCCACGCGGCGCTGCCTGTCCAGGACCTGGTTTATCTGCATCTGGTAAACGCGCACGTTGGAGCTGTTCACCACCTCGGTGTTGAGGACGTTCTCCTTCTGGTACTCCTCCCCCTTGAGGATCCTCCTGGCCAGGTCCACCACGTCCTTTCCACCCGTAGGATAGATGAAGGACGCGTTGATCATGCCGTTCTGTATGTACGAGATGGTACCCGTGCCGTTCGGCGTCAGGAGGGCGTCGATGCCTAGGATATAGGGTTTTTCGGCAATGTCCGACGAGGCATAGGCGTCGTATACGCCGGCGGCCATCTCGTCGTTGAAGGCGAACACCAGGTCGAAAGGACCCTCGTCCGCGGCAAGGAGCGACCTCATGGCCCTTTCGGCGCTCTGGCGGTTGAAGTTGGCGTACTCCTCCGCCACGACCGATCCGCTGAACTCGCCGTTCTCTTCCAGCGACGACACGAACCCTTCGTAGCGCTCGGTGTCGGCGGTGGCACCCTTAGTACCCCTGATGACGCAGATGCGTCCGGAGTTCCTGAGGGTGCTCATGGCGTAGGAGCCGGCGGCATAGCCGATCTGCCTGTTGTCACCGCCTATGAACGCCGTGTACTGGTCGCTGTCTATCTTGCGATCGTACAGTATGACGGGGATGCCCGAACGGTATGCCTTCTCGACGACAGGGGTGAGGGAGGTGGACTCGTTGGGAGAGATAACCAGGAGGTCCACCTTCTCGTCGATGAACTTCTCAATGTCCTCTATCTGCTGCTCCGAGTCGTCGTGGACGGAGCGGATATTGATGGTGACGTCCCCGTAGAAGGAGGCTTCCTGCAGCATTTCGTTGTTCGCCGCCTCGCGCCAGGCGTCCACGCTGCACTGCGAGACGCCTATCACGAAAGGATCCTCCCCCCTCGAACAGGCCGCGAGGAGGGGAAGGACGAGCAACAGGTATGCAAGGCCCCTTCTCATTACCTCATGCGCATGCGGCTCATCATCTCGACCATGCCCTTGAAGTTCATGGGCATGTTCCTGGCCTTCCTGTCAGCGTCGGACTCAACCTTGCGGCGGTCAGCCTCGTCGGAAGGCAGGGTGTAGAACTCCTGCTTCTTGAGTTTCAGGACCTTGCGGACGCTGTCGACCAGGATTCTC
Source organism: Bacteroidales bacterium (assembly GCA_017620335.1). GTDB lineage: Bacteria > Bacteroidota > Bacteroidia > Bacteroidales > UBA932 > Cryptobacteroides. The sequence continues at coordinate 23,769 of JAFZQO010000015.1, read as the reverse complement.
TCCATGTCGTCATAGAGGTTGACGGCAGGATGGACGCCGTCGTACGAGCCTGTCTCGGGCAGGCCGAGCTCGGCATCGGCGAGAGATGTGTGGTAATCGACGTAAGTGACGTTCTTATGTGTGTCGGCATAGGCCTTGAGCTGCCGGTTCAACTCGACGATCCTCGGGCCCGCGTCCTGGTCCGGAATGGGCATGTAGTGGGCGACGGGGGTGATGGAACATAGGAGGACCTTGATGCCGGCGGCCTCAGCGAGCTCGCACATGGCGACGGTGTTGTCGATGATGGTCTGGTCTGGATAGTAGGACTGGCCCATCATGTTCTGGCAAAGGTCGTTGGTGCCGGCCATGATGGCCACGGCCTTCGGCTTGAGGGCTATCACGTCCTGCTTGAAACGGGTAAGCATCTGGCTGGCGGTCTGGCCGGCTATGCCGCGCCCGACGAAGTTGTTTCGGGTGAAGAAGTCGGGGTCGGTGTCATACCAGTAATCCGTGATGGAATCGCCCATGAGTACGACGAGAGGGGCGGAGGTGACTTCCGTGTTGGCGGTCTCGTAGCGCTTGAAACCCGCCCAGTCGGACGGGCCCTGCTGACGGGCGGGGCCGGCAGGGCCGGCTGCACGCGCCGCGGGGGCCTGGGCCGGAGCGGCGGCCAGGATGCGCTCGATCTCCGGTACTATGATTCCTTCCATGACCTCGTATCCGGCCACGGTGGGATGGCAGCCGTCCTCGGAAAGATTCGCAGGAAGCGACCCGTCAGGCTGGGCCATCTTGGAGTAGTAGTCGACATAGGCCACGTTGTTCTTCCTTGCATATTCCTCGAGAAGCTTGTTCACCGCGACCACTTCCTGTGCGGGCTTTGCCTCGGGATTCCAGGAGAAACGGTCGCAGGGAAGGATCGAGCAGATAATGGGGATTATGCCGTTGGCCTTAGCCGTCTCGCACATCGAGGCGATGATGCCCGCGATGTTCTCGAACTCGATCTTTCCGTTGTTTCCGGCGATGTTGTTGATGCCGGCCAGGATGGCGACGGCCTTCGGGTGCAGGTCTATGACGTCGGCATGGAAGCGCGCGAGCATGTGCTCCACGGTCTGGGCGCCGATGCCGCGGCATAGGTAATTGTGGTCAGTGAAGAATCCGGGCCTGAACTGGCCCCAGAAATCGGTGATGGAGTCGCCCATGAAGACCACGAGGGGGCTTTCAGTCACTTCCTTGTTGGCCTCGGCGTAGCGGTTGAAGCCCGCCCAATCCATCATCCGGCGCATCTGCTGGAAATCCTGGGCGCCGCCGCCGCGCTGCGGCATCTGGGCGTAAGACAGGACGGAAACCAGTGCAAGTGAAAAAATCAGTACAATCTTTTTCATATTCTGAAACATTTTCTGTTAAAAATATTCTTTCCTAACAAAAATAGCCAAGTTAAGCGACAGAAAAATGCACTATTCTTTCATTAACTTTCAAAAAAACAAGATAGTGTTTATTTGGCAATCCGTTCACTTTTTACGAAATATATTTACTACTTTTGCCCGTACAACCAATCAACGGGTCCGAATGGCAGACAACGACTGGAAGAAAAGGCTTGGAGTGGTTTATTCGACCAATCCCGACTTCACGTACGACGAGGGTGAGGCCGAGGAGGCCGTGACCCTCGAGCCCGCGAAGCAGAGGCTCGTGGTCACGATCGACCGCAGCGGCCGCGCCGGGAAGCAGGTGACCCTCGTCAAAGGCTTCGTCGGCACTCAGGAGGACCTCGCCGCGCTCGGCAAGGCCCTAAAGGTAAAGTGCGGGGTGGGCGGAACCGCCAAGGACGGGGAGATTACCGTGCAGGGCGACCTGCGGGACAAGGTAACAGCACTCCTGCAGGGCATGGGATACAAGGCGAAAAGGGGTAACTGATGACAGACTCGACAAGCGTCATACTGCCTGCGGCGCAGGCCTTCAGTTCCGGCACCCTGGAGATGCCGGAAAGAGTCCCTGAGAGGTACGTCGACCAGGTTCTCGCCTGGAGCGACCATCCCGTCAACACCGCCCTGATCGTCATAGCCACCCTTCTCCTGCTCATATCGCTCCGCATCTTCATCAGCCTCTTCCCCAAACTGCTGGACAGCCTTTCACGCTGGAAGGCGTGCATTAACATCGATGCCAGCGTGCAGCTGAAAAGCGACCGCAACACCCTCGCCGTCTTCTCCACGCTGCCCCTCGCCCTGGTGGCCGACCGCTACGGCTTCTTCAGCGCGGAGATCCTCGATTTCGTCCCCGATGCCTGGAGCAGCCTCGTGACGCTGGGCATCGTCATCGTATGGCTGCTGCTGCGCTACGTGATATTCTATTTCTTCTCGCTGCGGGCTCCGCGTCCCGAGACCTTCCGCACCGCACACAAGTCCTTCTCCAACTACTGGATACTCGCCAGCGTCCTGCTGACCCTTTCCGCCGGAATCATCTCTTTCACCAACATACCAGATGCGGCCGGGCGCACCATCCTGCTGTACGAACTAGCTGTGATGTACTTGATTGCCCTGCTCAGAAAAAGTCAAATTTTACTCTCATTTTGTGGGCCTTTAACGACTTTTTTGTATCTTTGCGCCCTTGAATTCATCCCCACGGGAGCCTTGATAGCCGGATGCGTCCTCCTATAGAAGCGCTTGAGCGTGGGAAAAGGAGCACAAACAGATGACTGTCAACAAGATACTTATTTCACAAAAGGAGCCGCTGAACACTTCCCCATATGCGGCGCTGACTGAAAAATACGGCGTTGGAATAGACTTCAGGCCTTTCTTCACCATCGAGCCGCTCTCGTCGAGGGAGTTCAGGGCGCAGAGAATCAATTTCCTGGATTACACCGCCGTCGTATTCTCTTCCAGACACGCCATCGACGCCTATTTCCTCATGGCGGACGACCTCAGGATCAAGATTCCCGAGACCATGAAATACTTCTGCACCACCGAGGCCGTGGCCATGTACCTGCAGAAGCACATCGTCTTCCGCAAGCGCAAGATATTCTACGGCAGCGGCACCCCGCAGTCGGTCATCGACCTCATCGGCGCCAAGCACAAGGACGAGAAGTTCCTCATCACCACCTCCGACACTTCCAAGCCCGAAGCCATCACTAGGCTCTTCGAGGAGAAAGGATTCGACTTCACCACCGTGGTGCTCATCAAGCCCGTCTCCAACGACCTCAAGGACCTCGACCTGCACTCCTACGACATGGTCGTGTTCTACAACCCCTCCGACGTCAAGTCCCTGTACGAGAACTTCCCGGAGTTCGAGCAGGGAGACATCCGCTTCATCTCCTACGGACGCTCCATCGTCGGCGCCATGGAGGATGCAGGGCTGCAGATCTGCGTCAAGGCCCCGTCTCCGGAGCACCGCTCCGTGGCCGGCGCCATCGAAAGCTACCTCAAGGACAACCGATAAATATACCATCCCCGCAAGGATGAACCAGACACTTCCCAAACGCGAAAGGCTGTCCGGAAAGACGGCCATCGGCACCCTTATGAAGAAAGGGCGCTGGGGCGCCACGGGCTGTCTGAAGTACTGCGTCCTCTCCCCCGGCGGGGACGAGGTGACGCGTATCATGGTGTCCGTTTCCAAGCGCAGCTTCAAGCGCGCGGTGAAGCGCAACCTGCTGAAGCGGCGGCTCCGCGAGAGCTACCGCACGCAGAAGGAGCTCCTCGGAGCCGCCGCCCCGATGGACCTCATGCTGATCTATAATTCCAAGGAAATACTTGATTATCAGGTAATCCGCGAAGATGTCGCGGATATCCTCAAGCATCTCGGGGAGGCCGCGGAATGATTACCTGGGACGGCATAAAGCGTGTCATACGCAAGGTTCTGAGCGCCCCGTTCATAGCGCTCATCATTTTCTATAGGAAATGCATCTCCCCGCTGAAGCCGCACACATGCCGCTTCACCCCGACATGCTCGCAGTACGCGCTCGAGGCTTTCAGGAAATATGGTCCGGTAAAAGGGTTCTGGCTGTCGTTAAAACGCATACTGCGCTGCCATCCCTGGGGTGGCAGCGGCTACGATCCGGTTCCGTAGCCAGTAGTCTTCGTGCGCTTCCAGCCAGGCGTCCGTACGCTCCTCGATGTTGCGGAGCAGATGGTCGCTGTACCAGCGTATCTCGAAGGTGTGGTAGCAGCCCTCGTTGAAGAATGAAGTGTCGTAATCGACGCGGTCGTACCCGCTGACCAGCAGGAGCTTGGTCGGCTGGTCGAGCATGACCGTCAGGGAGTCGTGCATGATGGCGGGGGTGGAGTCGGTACGCCAGTTGACGGGGTTGATGGCGACGGCGTTGCCTCCGCTGACAAGCTCGGAGGCGTCCTCCGGACGGCGAACGGAGTTATAGCATATCGTCACGCCAATGTCGTCCGAGCGCTGAGCGGGCTTGATATTGGGATACTTCGCCAGTTCCTCCTTCGTAATCTTCCACCCCAGGACATATGCGGCGACCATGCGCTCCGCTATGCTGTCCGGCATCTCTTTGAGCAATTCCACGACGACTTGCCCGCCCTGGCTGAAGCCGGCCAGAACGAAGGGACGGCCGTCGTTGATATTGGCCAGATAGTAACGGAAGGCTTTCCTGGCATCGCCCATGGCCACGGGAAAACGGCGTTTGACAAGCTTCATGTCCCGGTAAGTGTCCATGGAGATCTGGCGGTAGAACGGGGAATAGAAGTTGAGCGAGCCCCCGAACCGTTCGTCGACGCCTTCCATCTCCATGCGCATGCCGGGGCATGCGGAGGAGTCGGCGGCCTCCGCATGATGGTAGGTCCGCCCGTCAAGGCCAGTGTGGTCGAAGGTTTCGGTGGAGCTGATATAGAAAAGGTCGGCCGCGCCTCCGCGGCGGACCGTATGCCAGGCGGCGGGGTCGCCGTAGTCCGGCGCAGCCGGAACGGCCTCCCGCCCGCATCCGCACGCCGCCAGAAGCGCGGCTATGCAGATGAATGATAATCTGAATGCCCGCAATTGTCTAGTCTTCTTTCCAGAAATCAAGGTAATCCTCCACCAGCTTCATTCCTTTCCTGTAGGTGAAAGTGATGGATGCACAGGAGCCGTCGGCGCAATTGTAGTCAAGGACATATTCCCTGCCTGTCTTCAACCCTGCGACCGTCGCGGTCATCTTCCCCACGAGGCATGTGCACCTGAGGGCCTTGCCGTCCTTCTCGTATACATTGTAATGGATGACGGTGCCGTCGGTGGAGATTTCGTGGACGATGCCCCCCTCCTTGATGGAACAGTTCAGCCAGGCGTTGATCCTGGTTATGACAAGCCCCTGCTCAGAATATTCGAGGATAAGCTGCGGTTCCGCAAGATCGGCGACCTTGGTCGCCACATTGTCATTCGAGCAGCCGGTGTCGGTGGAACCCACCAGCTCCACCGCGGACTCCTTGGAGCAGCCCAGAAGGAACAGCGCCGCGGAGAGGACCAATAATGCTTTTTTCATGACCGGATCAGTTGTAATCGGTATCGACGTCGACGACAATCCTCATCCCCTTCTTGTAGGTGAAGGTGACGGGCAACAGCGTGACGTCGCTGCAGGAATAATTGAGGACGTATTCCCTGCCTGTCCTCAGCCCCGCGACCGTAGCGACCATCCTGTCCACGGGACAGATGCACTTCATGATGGGGCCGGCCGTTTCATAGGCATCGCAACTGATGACGTTGTCAACTATCGAGACGTCGAAGGAAATGCCTCCCGTGCCGATGGAGCAGTTCATGGTGGCATTAGTCCTGGTTATAAGCAGGCCCGCATCGCTGTATTCGAGGATAAGCTGGGAAGAATCGTCGTCAGCCTTGGTCTCGGGAGCCTTGGTCCCCTTGGAACAGCCGGTATCGGTAAAGCTCACCAGCTCCACGGCCGTCTCCTTGGCACAACCGCCGAGGATTAACGCTGATAAAAGGAAAAGGAACAGTCGTTTCATTGTACAGTCAGTTAATTTCCAGCAAATAAACGAAATAAATCCGAAAAAACTGCATAGGAAAATTGAAAAAACCAGCGCCCGGTCAAAGCCCGAACCGGACGGTATGGTCATAGTCGTTCCAGTTGCGCAGGTCGAGGGTAATGGCCTTCTGGTCATAGACGTTGGAATACTGGGTGTCCTCCACGGTGCCGTTGTCCCAAACAAGGTCCTTCCAGTGGACCTGGGCGAGGCATTCCTGGGCCTGCTCCAGGGTCAGTTTCCCGTCGTGGGCGTCAAGGTAGGCCCTAGCTGTTTCGTAACGCCACCAGCTTTTGCTGTGGGGGTTGCCGACCGCCGGATCGGGCTCTTCGGTATAGTATTTCGGCGACAGCAGGTGATTGGTCACCAGCATGCTGTTCTCCCCCTTCTCCTTGCGGACTATCATCGTCTTCCAGCCGCCGTCCTTGTCGAACTCCACCACGGCGCAGTCGCCGGAGGCGTCGGCGACCATGTAATGGTAGCCCGAGCCGACGGCGGCGTCGTGCCGGACATCCACCGTCTCAAGCAGGGCCAGCGCCTCGCTGACGGTCGCGCAGCGGTCCAGCCACAGGCGCATGATGATAGTGGTTCCCACGTCATGCTTCGGGGTATCCTGCTGCGAGGCCTGCTTCGGCAGGGCCATGACGGAGGTGCAGAGCCCCTTCTCGTTAATGCCGTCCACGGGAGCGTAAATGGCCGCCAGGCAGCTGAGCTTCGCCATGAAGGACGTAGGGAGCTTCTCAAGCGAATACCCGAAATGGGACATGTCGCTGCAGGCGATGGAGGCATAACCCTTCTTCGGGCGCGACACCGTCACCATCGTAGGATTCTTGAAATAGTCGTAGTTGCGGCCGTACCAAAAGCCGTTCCCGTCGGCCTTGGCGGCCTGGAAACTGGTGCAGTTCAAGGTGCCCATTTCACCGTTCTCGTCCGCCACCTGGGCGCTCTTCATCTTGATGGGCAGGCCCTTGCCGATACGGCCCATGATATAATCGAGCAGTTCGGAATTCTCGTCGATGTCGTGCTCGATGATGTCGTCCAGGTCATAGGCGGCCTTGTACTCCATTTGGTACAGATACTCGTTGCCGCCTACGGACTCGACGGTGGAAAGGGTGCGGATCTCCCTCCCCCAAAGGCACAATACGACTATACAAAGCGCGACCAGGATGCCGACAATCCATTGCAGAACCTTTTTCATAAACATGTCTGCGACGCCCCTTTATGGGCTCGCAAAGACAAATTTACGAACAATTCACAAAAACTCCGCCTGATAGTATCCCCAAAAGTGGGTCTAGATAGGTAAAAGAAAAACACTCCTTACTAATAAATGATTTCCACACTATTATCATCTTTAGTTTTTAGTTTAAGTCGGATTTCTTTTGATTCTGCCAAATTAAAAATATGTACAGTAAAATCATATGGAGAGTATCCATTCCCTACGTTTGTTGGTACAGTAGCAGTGTTGATTGAATTCGTCCCACTGTTCTGCTGAGACATTCTAATAAAACTATTCCCGCCTGAATCAGTGTAATAAATCTGTATTGCATTATCCTTTTCTGTGTTAATTGTCAGAATATGTGTTTTCTTTGAATAGGATACGGTGGTACACTCTTCAATAGCCGATGTTCCTTTCATTTTAATCACATTCATATCAGTGTATTCCATCGGTCTCCACACACCATTAACTTCATAAAACAAAACAATCAAATCATTGATATTTGGCATAGATTCCATAATACATGTGCTTTCTAAAGTGACTATTTGAAATCCTTCAATTTCTATCACTTCGGAGTTACTTAAGAAATGTTTTAGATTTCCATCTTTATCAATAAGAGCTACCCGATAATTAATGCGATTACTTAGAACACCCTGATTCCTAATGTTGAAGATTGTTGTGAAGCTACGGTTCAAGTTAAAACGCCAATTACTAGTTGATGAACCAGTAAGACATGGTACTCCATTACCATAGGGTTCACCTCCTACGTTAGGTTTAATCCCTATTATCATATCGTGCCTTTCCGTAAACGCCATTCCTGCTTCATTTAACGGACTTATAAGATAAAAGCCATTAGAACTACCGCCCCATCCCCAATTCATCATAAAATAGCCAGAATCATTATAGCCATCTATAACCCACTCATGGCCATTCCCATCAGTGCGCCCTCCGCCATAAAGAACAGGCCTACCATTATCAAGCTCTTCACGAATCATTTCTTCCCATTTTCCTGTATCAAAACCTTCACGCTCAAGGTATCTGATACCCTTGTCATATCCCATATAGGTAATCAATGCATTGGGAATGTTTTGGGGATCTGTATCTGCATTATTTGGATTCCACTTACACTTATTCATAACACCGCAATCATACATCAACTGAGCGACTTGCATAGCCTGATTCAATGGGGTTGAACTATTCAAATTGCTTAGGGGCATTATATCCCAATCATATTTGTGGCCAAGTTCATGCCCTGGCTGTGTACGAATAGTCCCTCCTTTTGAATAAGTATAATCCGGCAGTGTACCTTTTCCCGCTTCGGGATACTTGTGATAACGCATAACTATAGCCGTAGCGGTATTCGTACACCCGGTATTACAATGTTCTTTTCCATTAGACCTAAGCATAGGAGTAAACATGTTATACGGATGAGACTGATTCCAACGTGCAGTATGTAGTTCTACTCCACTTGAACCCTTTGCAGACACTGACCGCCATTCACTCGAAACCTCATTCGATTGGGGATGTCCTTCTTTCCTGACCTGATTGACCATTTCTGTCAAAGAGCTGAACCACCAAATGATGTTGTCCGGCATATCTCTCAAAACGAAATTCGACTCGAATGAGTAGCCAAGGATAGGGCGCAAACAATCGTCGCCTGCCACGATGACGAAACCTCCCCCATCCTTACCATAAATATAAAACGGTGGATTATCTACTTCTTCTCCTGATTTAGTCTTTGGATCCCCTGTCCAAATGAGACGCAAGACGTCGCCGCCTTTCGTACTTGGGTTAATCCCGAAGAAATCATTTGCTACCGATTCTGCCTTCAGCATTGAAACCGACCTTGCACCTCCTGTCAAGCAGAGGCAAAGGGAAAAAACAAATAAAGTGACTCTTCTCATACTACTCAAAACTAGACAAATCAATCATATCAAGACCTTTGACACTGACAATAAAATCGGTTATCTCTGAACCGGAGAGTAAAACATCGTGGACTCCATCGCGATTGAACACATGGCTGGCCTCATCCGGCCAATAAGAAAACACCCCAGAACCCCAAAAAATAGTCCAATTTGCGAAGACGGGGATAATCTGTATAGGAGAAATATGCCTTGAAGAGTATGAGAATAAAACATATGGTTTTAACACGGAAATATCACCTGGCTCTTGATGTATATACACAGTTCCGCATAATTCTCCATCTCTTTGCTTGAATGTAATAGTCGTCTCCCTATCATCATCAGATAAATTCGCCCTTACACCTATCCGATATTTATTTGAAGAAAGAGCCTTGGTCGCCGGCATATCACCAATGATATATACGAAAGGGCCGTTATCTTCTTCCGGGATAATAACATCAAAAGCAACGTTGTAATTAACTTCAATTTCTATCGTTTGTGACTCATTGGAAAGTTCATATGAGTCAGGTGAAACAAATAAACCGTATTTCGCACCTTGACGTATGATTATGGTTTGAAACAACGGGCCATTTGTTTGTCTTATGATAACTCTTCCCTCACGATCATTATACGTATTGTTTTCAGCAACACTTAACACAAGGCCGGTCGAAGATAAAGCTTTAGTATTTGTAAGGGAGATCCATTCTTGACAGTTTTTGTCTATGTTCACTGAGTAATCAACATTAGTGCTGATTGTAACCTCAAGCCTTTGTGTGCGGTTTCCAATATCGTAGCTCAAAGGGGTAACGACAAGACCAATATTTGTGTCCTGTGTCACAGTAATGGATTCAACCAACTCCTCTGCCTTGATTGTCACAGTGGCATTACGGGAATCATAGGTCGTATTCGGATTGCATGTAATGGTGAAGGATACCTCACCGTCTGACTTGAGGCCCGATGAAGGAGAAATCTTGCACCAAGTTTCAGATGATGAAACTGTCCAGTCCCTGTTTGCAGTGAATGAGATCTTCTGGGTTCCCCCTTGTTCCGTGAAGTTGATGCTACCCGGCGTGTTTATCGTAAGGAATGGTGCCTTTTCACACGAAGTGAATACACATATAAAAGAGAAAAGCAACACTACTATTGCTTGCAGCCTTTTCATATAGTTTAATAAAAAAATGGAACGTCATCAATTGTGTGGTAATTACAAAGATAGGAAAAGAATCAGATAACCACCTGACATAAAACAAAAAAACCGCCGCTGTGCAAAGCGCCGGAAGCATATCTTGAGTATTTATGTTTGTAAGGGCTTCGTACTCGCCTCTTACTTATGTCGCTGTTGGTAGCGGGAGTGGGGCATGATCCCACGACCTCCGGATTATGAATCCGACGCTCTAACCAGCTGAGCTACCCCGCCATCATACCCCGAAGGGTTGTTGAGATAGAAGGATTCGAACCCTCACTGACAGAGCCAGAATCTGTAGTGCTACCATTACACCATATCTCAATGTGTTATTTCAAGCCCGCCGAAACGGGAGTGCAAAGTTACAACAGTTTTGATAAAAAGCAAAAAATAGGCAAAAAAAACGAGAACTTTCGCCTCAAGTGGACAATATTCAATATTATTTCCTATTTTTACATATCCGAATGTTTTTTCGGGCTACACTGATTAGAAAACACTGAAACACTTAATTTTAACAGATTATGGCATCTTTAACCGATCTTCTGGCCCAGCAGGTCGCTGCAGCCGCTCAGAATGTTGAAGTTCCTTCCAACGTTCAGAAAACCGTCCTCAACGGCCTCTCCGACTCCATCTTCAAGAGCCTGACCCAGACCGCCACCGCCCCCGGCGGAGTCGAGGTCCTCAAGAACCTCTTCGGTGGCAAGTCCAACGCCGCCACCAGCCCCGTCACGGCACTGGCGACCAAGATCTTTGCCGGCAACATCCTGAGCAAGCTCGGCCTCGGCAACAAGACCAATTCCGCCCTCACCGGTCTCATCCCGACCATCATCGGCAAGCTCTCCGGCCTGCTCAAGGACATGGACGGCGACGGCGACGTGGACCTCAACGACATCATCCTGACGCTTTCGGGTGCCCAGCCCAAGAAGAAAACCGGCGGCTCCATCCTCGGCGGTGCCGCAGGCGCCATCCTCGGCAGCATCCTTAAGGGAGGCAAATAAAGAATGAAAAGGATACTTTCATTGATGGCTGCAGCCTGGCTGTTCACCGGCTGCGGCCTTTTGGCTGGTATAAACTGGGACCAGGAGAGGATCGCCTCGGCCACGGGCAAGGCCGTCACGGCCATGTCCATCACGGACGAGCAGATAGCCGAGCTCTGCAGGCAGTCCGTAGCCCAGCTCGACCAGCAGAATACCATCGACAACGGCGCTTATCTGGCCCGCCTGCGCAAGCTTATGGCCAGCGTAGGCCAACTCAACGGCCTGAAACTCAACTATAAGGTTTACAGGACCGATCAGGTCAACGCCTTCGCCAGCGGCGACGGTTCCGTGCGCGTCTATTCCGGTCTCATGGACCTTATGGACGACGGCGAGCTCATGGCCGTCATCGGGCATGAGATAGGCCACGTCGTCCATCAGGACACCAAAAACGCTATGAAAAAGGCGTACATGGCCTCGGCCGCCAGCGACATAGTCGGTGCGGCCGGCGCAGTGGGAGCGGTGGCGCAGGGTCTTGGCGGCGGCATAGCCGAAGCCCTGGTCAACGCCCAGTTCTCGCAGAAGCAGGAGCTGGCGGCAGACGAATTCGGCTTCGAGTTCTCCGTCGCCATGGGGTACTCCCCCTATAGCATGGCCAACTCCCTCGAGAAACTGAAGACCCTCTCCGAGGGTACGCAGGCCTCGAAAGTGTCCCAGATGTTCTCCTCCCACCCCGACAATGTAAAGCGCGCCGAGAGAGCGCGCGCCATGGCGGACCAATACACGAAAAACAATAAATAATCCACCGGACTTACACAATGATCAAGAAATTGTTCTGCACCCTGCTGATCGTGGCAGGGTTTGCGGTTTCAGCCCGCGCTGACGAAGGCAGGCTCCTTCGCTTCCCCACCACCAACGGTACCGACGTGGTGTTCTCCTACGCCGGCGACCTCTACAAGGCCCCGCTCTCCGGAGGCCGCGCCGAGCGCCTTACCTCGCACATCGGCTATGAGATGTTCGCCCGTTTCTCCCCCGACGGAAAGACCATCGCCTTCACCGCACAGTATGACGGCAACACCGAAGTCTATTCCATGCCCGTCACGGGCGGGGAGCCGGTCCGCCTCACCTATACCAGCACCAACAGCCGCGACGACCTTGGCGACCGCATGGGCCCCAACAACATCGTCATGTGCTGGACTCCCGACGGCAAGGACATAGTCTATCGCAACCGCATCGGCGACGGCTTCGAGGGCAAGCTCTGGACGGTTCCGGCCGCCGGAGGCATGAGCGAGGCCCTTCCTCTCCCTGAAGGCGGTTTCTGCAGCTATTCCCCTGACGGGAAGAAACTTGCGTACAACCGCGTTTTCCGCGAGTTCCGTACCTGGAAGTACTACCGCGGCGGACAGGCCGACGAGATATGGATCTACGACGGCAAGTCCGTCAAGGCCATCACCGACAACGAGGCCCAGGACATCATGCCCATGTGGATCGGCGACGAGATCTTCTTCATCTCCGACCGCGACCACTGGATGAACATCTTCGTTTACAACACCAAGACGGGCACGACCGAGAAGGTCACCGACTTCAAGGAGTACGATGTCAAGTTCCCGAGTACCAACGGAAAGATGATAGTCTTCGAGAACGCCGGCTACATCTACTCCCTCAATCCCGCCAACCGCCAGTACAAGAAGATCAACATCGAGCTTGACGCGGAGGGTGTCTACGCCCGCCCCGAGAAGAAGCAGGTTGACCGCAACGTCACCGCGTTCAGCATCTCCGACAAGGGAGACCGCGTGGCCGTGACCGCACGCGGTGAAGTCTTCACCGTGCCTGTGAAGGCCGGCGTCACCCGCAACATCACCCGCACCCCGGGCGCCAACGAGCGCGCTGCTGCATTCTCCCCCGACGGCAAATACATCGCCTACATCTCCGACCGCACCGGCGAGACCGAGATCTACCTGCAGGACGTCGAGAAGACCGAGCCTGTCCAGCTGACCAAGGGCTCCGACACCTACATCCGCACGATCGTATGGGCCCCTGACAGCAACTCCCTCCTCTATACCGACCGCAAGAACCGCCTGGTACGCGTCAGCATCCCCGACGGCGCATCCAAGGTCCTCATGACCAATCCCGAGGCTGAGCCGCGCGTGGGCGACTTCTCCGCGGACAGCCAGTGGATAGCCTATACCAAGCCCGCCGCCAACGAGATGGGCGTGGTCTATATCTACAACATCGCCACGGGACAGGAGATCCCCATCACCGAGAAATGGTACGACTCCGGATCTCCGCTCTTCAGCGAGGACGGAAAGTACCTGTTCTTCACATCCGCGCGCGACCTCAACCCGACCTACAGCTCGGTCGAATGGGACTATGCCTATTCCAACATGAGCGCCATGTATGTCGCCATCCTTTCCAAGGACACCCCTTCCCCGTTCCTCCCCAAGGACGGTGAGCCCGCGGCTGCAGAGGCCCGCGGCGACGGTCCCAAGAAGGACGACAAGGCCGAGGCGCCTGCGCTCAAGGTTGATGCCGACGGCATGTACGAGCGCATCCTGCGCGTGCCCGGAGTCAGCGCCGGCGCCCGTCCGATCTACAGCGACGGCAAGACCCTGCTTTACGGCGGCCGCGGCGGCACCCAGTCGCTTGACCTCGCCACCGGTGAGTCCAAGCAAATCTCCGACGGGAATGTCTCCGTCATTGGCAAGAAGGCCATTGTCAACAACAGGGGCAAGTATCATGTGATTGACATCCCGCGCGGTCGCGTGAACCTCGAGGGCGACGGTGTCAAGCTAACCGACCTGGTGGCCGACATCGATTACGAGCAGGAGTGGGCCCAGATCTTCGACGAGGCATGGCGCGCCTTCCGCGACGGTTTCTATCTCGAGAACATGCACGGCATCGACTGGAAGGCCATGAAGGAGAAATACGCCGTCCTGGTCCCGTACGCCAAGACACGCCTCGACCTCAACTACATCATCGGCGAGATGATAAGCGAGCTCACCGTCGGCCATTCCTATATTACTCCTGGCAACTATCCCAAGCCCGAGCGCATCCAGATGGGCCTGCTCGGAGCCGTCGTCTCCAAGGACAGGAACGGCTACAAGATCGACCACATCTACAAGGGAGCCCCCTACAGCCAGTCCCTGCGTTCGCCTCTCACCGAGCCCGGCCTCGGAGTGAAGGAGGGTGACTATATCCTCGCAGTCGACGGACAGGACCTCAAGGACGTGGCCAACATCTACTCGCTCCTGGTCGGAAAAGCAGGCGTGCTCACCGAGCTCACCGTCGCCTCCAAGGCCAACGGCTCCGACTCTCACAAGATCGTCATCAAGCCCATCGCCGACGAGTATCCGCTCGTGCATTACGAGTGGGTCCAGAAGAACATCGCCTATGTGGAGAAAGCCTCGGACGGCAGGATCGGATACATCTACATCCCGGACATGAGCGCCGACGGCCTCAACGAGTTCGTCCGCTACTATTATCCGCAGCTTGACAAGGAGGCCCTCATCATCGACGACCGCGCCAACGGCGGCGGCAACGTATCACCGATGATCATCGAGCGCCTGCTCCGCGAGCCTTACCGCATGACGATGTCCAGGTCCTCCAGCCGCACCAACACCGTGCCCGAGGGCACGTTCGTGGGCCCGAAGGTCTGCCTCATCAACAAGTTCTCCGCTTCCGACGGAGACCTCTTCCCGTGGAGCTTCAAGGCCACCGGCCTCGGTGAGCTGATCGGCACCCGCACATGGGGCGGCATCGTCGGCATCAGCGGCTCGCTGCCGTATATGGATGGCACCGACATCCGCGTCCCGTTCTTCACCAACTACGACGTCAAGACCGGCGAGTGGATCATCGAGAACCACGGCGTCGACCCTGACATTTATGTTGAGAACGATCCGATCAAGGAGCAGGCCGGAATAGACGAGCAGCTGGACAAGGCCATCGAGGTCCTCCTGGGCAAACTCAAGGACCGCAAGCCGCTGCCTCCGGTCCCGGCCCCGCGCGATTTCTCCTACAAGGGACAGTAGCCATATGGGCAGATTACTCACATTCATGACAGCCGCGGCCTTTTCGGCCGCGGTTATGTCTTGTTCCACCCCGGAGCAGCCTTCCTGGCAACCCGCCGGAGACCATATCATGACGGCATGGGCGGACGGCGTCGATCCCGCCGCAGTCCTTCCCGAGTACCCCCGTCCCCAGATGGCGAGGGCGGAATGGAAATCCCTGAACGGCCTGTGGGAGTATGCGATTACTCCGAAGGACTCCCCCGCACCGGAGGAATACGAAGGGAGCATCCTCGTCCCCTTCGCCGTCGAATCGGCGCTCTCGGGGGTCGGGCGGCACATCACCGCAGACGACGCCCTCTGGTACAGGACCACCTTCCGCGTCCCCCGGAAATGGTTGCGGGGAGGCCGCGGCGTCCGCCTGAATTTCCAGGCGGTGGACTGGTCGGCCGAAGTCTGGGTCAACGGGGTCAAGGTCGCGGACCATACCGGAGGCTATACTGCTTTCACGGTGGACCCCACTTCCGCCCTCAAACCTTCCGGGGACCAGGAACTGGTCGTCAGGGTCATGGACGCCACGGACAATGACACCCAGCCCAGGGGGAAGCAGGTTTCCCGGCCTTCGGGCATCTGGTACACCCCCGTGAGCGGTATCTGGCAGAGCGTCTGGATGGAGCCGGTGGGACCTGTCTCCGTCCGTTCCTATTCCGCTAGGACAAGCCTGGACGGGACCTTGACGGTATCGTTCGAACTCGAAGGGGCGCTGGACGGCGACATGGTGGAATGCCGCATCGAAGACGCCTCCGCCGTGGTCGCCCCCGGTGAGGAGGCGGTCCTGAAGATAGACAATCCCCGGCTGTGGTCGCCGGACTCTCCCGAGCTTTACGGCCTGACCGTTTCCTGCATCCGCAATGGGAAGGAAGTGGACAGGGTGGAAGGTTACACCGCCTTCCGGGAGATCTCGGTCGTCGAAGACTCCGAAGGGCACAAAAGGATGGCCCTGAACGGCGAACCTCTCTTCCAGTTCGGTCCTCTGGACCAGGGCTGGTGGCCGGATGGCCTTTACACGGCCCCGTCGGACGAAGCCCTGAGGTTTGACATAGAGAAGACCCGCGACTTCGGATTCAACATGATACGCAAGCACATCAAGGTCGAGCCGGAGCGCTGGTACTATTGGTGTGACAAACTCGGAATAATGGTGTGGCAGGACATGCCTTCCATGACCGACAGCCGCCACAACAGCTGGCACATGTACGATTACGGAGGGACGGACTGGGACATTCCGGAAACGGCAAGGAAGACTTACTACAAGGAGTGGGGTGAGATCGTCTCACAACTGAAGAACCACCCCTGTATCGTGGTTTGGGTGCCGTTCAACGAAGGTTGGGCGCAGTTCGACACGGAAGAGGCCGTGGCCTTCACCAAGGGACTTGACCCGGACAGGCTGGTCAACCCCGCTTCCGGGGGCAACTTCGTGGAAGGCCTCGGGGACATCCTCGACGTGCACCATTATCCCGATCCCCAGATGCCCCTTTGGGACCCGTCGCTGGTCAACGTGCTGGGCGAATACGGCGGTATCGGATATGCCGTCGAAGGCCACCTGTGGCAGCCCGACCGCAACTGGGGCTATGTCCAGTACAAGAGCGGGGAGGAGGTGTTGGCGGAGTACACCCGTTTCGCGGACAAGCTCTCGGAGCTTGTGCGGGAAGGGTGTGCGGCCGCGGTATATACCCAGACTACGGACGTGGAGATCGAGGTCAACGGCCTGATGACCTATGACCGGAAGGTGGTGAAGATGGACGAGGGCCGCCTGAGGGAAGCCAACAGGCGCGTAATCGGGTCCGTCAAGCCGTAGCCTCCAGGAAGTCCCTGATCTCCTGCGCGTGGCGTCCGGGGACTATGACGTGATGGTTCCCGATGGGATCCTTCAGGAAATAGTCCCGGCATAGTGAACGGTCGTCAAGCCTCAGCAGCACCTGGGTGCGGCAGAGGCGCTTCTCGGACAGATTGCTTACAAGCCCGGCCTCCGCCGTGAAACAGCGGTCGAGGCCGGGCGCTATTTTAAACAGCGTCACAGGGCCCTCGGGCAGTTCGCCCTTGACGGCGACCCCGATGCCGGACTCGAAGTGGGTGTCGTAGACATAGTCCCGGAGCATGTTGAACGGGACGGTGCAATGTGCGAATACCATCTCTCCGGTGGAGGGATCCATCCTGGAAGGGTTGGCCATGAAACCGGGGACGTCGAAGAGGGCGTTGGACACGCACATAGTCAAAAGAGTCGGGATGTCACCCTCGCAGCCTGCGGGGACGCCTTCGGCGTTCAGCAGGGCCAGGGCCAGGCAGCCCGTATTTCCCACCTCAGCCAGCAGGTCGAAGCAGCGCACCGTGACGGCGGAGAGTCCGTAACGGTCGATGATGCGCCTCAAGGCGCCGTAGATGCCGAGCGCTCCTTCGAACGCCTCCAGAGTGATATTCTTGTTGACGGAATGCTTGAAGCTTTTAAGGGGAAACCCCGACGGGGCCTCACACAGGCCTTTGCGTATCTCCGTGACGAGTTCGTCCATGGGGACATCGACCAGCTCGACGCCCAGGCGGTCACGGACGGCGGCACGGTCGGGATCGGAGGCTATGAGCCAGTCGGAGGGGCGGCCGACGACGCCCGCCCGGCTGCCCAGCAGCCGCCGGCGGGCCCGGGTCGCCCGCGACAGCGCCGCTATCCGCTCCGCGATATACGCGGCGCTCCCGTGCAGGATCTCACCCTCCCTGCCCTGCTGCCGCAGGAAGGAAAGGATTTCCATCGAGGCGGCGAGCGAGTTGCTCGCCCCGCTCGTCAGGAGCCTCACGGGACCCTTGAGCATGGGGAACACCGCCTTGAAGGCGTTTTCAGTGCCGCCCGTGCGGACGTAGATGAGTTCCGCGTCGTGACTCCCGTACGAAGAAAAATCATCCCCGCAGAAGTCTAAATCCGCCCCCGCGGCCGTTATCTCACGGATGAATCCCTCTTCAGAAACGTCGGGGATCACCTCGCTGTGAAGCCCCGACGTCAGAGTAAAAAGACCTGTCTTTTCCACTAGAACAACTTTTTGAAGATGCCCTTCGCCAGGTTCTTCAGGTCGTCGGCCTGGATAGTCTGCTGTTGCTGCTGAGTCTGCTGGGGCTTGGGGACATAGTCGTCAACATAGAAGGATACCGAAATGTATCCGTCACAGGCGGCGTCGGTCCTGTTGAAGGCATGGCATACCCCGTCGATGATCTTGTAGTAGGTATCGGCGTTGAGGTCGTCCGGCCTGGAGCCCTTGGCCACGAAACCGTCCGAACGGAGCTTGGCCGCATACAGCTCCACCAGGTAAGGCCTTCCCTTCAGGTGCAGGGTGAAAGCCGGATGCCCGTTCATCGGGGTTATCTCCTCGAGCTCGAACTGCTCGCCTCCCACATCCCAGACGGGATATGCGCCGAGATTGGTCTCCCAGTTGTCGAAGACCGCCTTCTCGGCGGCGTCCTTGTTGGCTTTCTCCACCTCGATCTCCTTCTTTGCCATCGCCACGGCGCCCGAGAACAGGGAGCCGAGAGTCTTGAGGGCCTCCGCAGCCTCGGCGGCGCGGGCCTTCTCTTCCTCGGTCAACTCTCTCTGAGGGGCGGCGGCAGCCTCCTTCGCCGCTGCGGCGGCCTCGGCGGCGGACTCTGCAACGGCGTCCGCGGCGTCCTTCACCTCCCTGCCCGCTTCATTGATACTCTGTTCCATTTTTTTGGATGCGTTTTCGAGCGCCTCGGCCTGCTTCTGGGCGAAGCGTTCCGCAGCCGGGGCCACGGCCTTCTCAACCGCCTTGCCGACCGCTTTGCTGACACTATCGCCGATAGCGTCAGAAAGGATGTTTTTCAGAAGTCCCATAAAAAAGAAAGTTTTGCTAAAAATAGGAATTATTCTTCAAAACTCCAATCGCTCAGTCGTTCCGTATGTTCGTAATCCTTCCCCTGCCCTTGTCTATGGCCTTGCGCCCTGAAGGGTAGGTCCCGTTGATATAGGGCTTGGGGTCCACCCACACCCCGCCTGCTATGACGCCGAAATGAAGGTGGGGGTTGGGCACGTTCTTCGCATTGCCGCTGCGTCCGGAATAGCCTATCAGGTCGCCCTGGTAAACCGTGTCCCCTTCCTTGAACGGCTGCCCCGTGCGGGGATTGACTGCGATGGGATCCCCTCCCCGCAGGTGGGCGTACTGGACCGTGAAAGTCTTCCTGTCCTTCAGGGTCGTGATGCGGAGCTCGTTCCCGTAGGATTTCTCCACATACTGGTCCCCGTATCCGGAAACGGCCTTTGAGACTGTTCCGGAATATGCCGCGAACACCCGCGCACCTACCTCGGCGTAAAGGTCGAGCCCGTCATGGCGCCTGGGGTTGCCGTCGATGTCGGTCCTGGTCTCACCGAATGTACCTCCATAGTAATTGGCATACACGCCTTCGTCCGCGTCCGCCAGGGCCATGCTGACGTTGCTGGCGGCGATTCTCATGCCCATGAGCGGGTTGGCGACGCCCTTGGACCTGTCCGCAGGCGGCCTTCCCGTCCCGAAATATGCCGTGGACTCGATATCGGATGTAACCTTGTGACTGAAACGCGCCGACCCGGTCCAGGCGAAATCCCCGGTCCAATGGTCTAGCCTGTGGACCTTGACGCTGTGCTTCTGCGTATAACCGACCAACGCCGTGCTGCCGGCGGTGTACGTACCGCCGCCGGTCATTGCGACCTCGTCCGGGATGTCGCAGGAGAGCCTCACCGTAAAAGTCTTCTCGGGCGTCTCGCCGCCGTCGTTATCCGGATTCCAGAACCATGGGCCGTCATCCGGATCACGGGCAGCCGATATGACGTATCTCCCCGCCGCTCCCGGAGTGTAACCGCCGGACCTGGTCTCCTCCGCTCCTGAATAAACCACTATGTAAGACATCTCCCCGCCATCCGCTTCAGGACCAGAAAAACGAGCCGGTATCACCTGCCCGTCACGGTAGGACTGTACCTTGACCAGCTCCCCGGAAACGGTGGAGAAGACCACCGCCCCGGTATAGTCCGGCTTGTCAACATAATCGAAGGAAGGGTGTGAGCGGGCGTATGCGTAATCCGTGGCCATGGTCACGACGGACATGCTATCCCCACCGAGTATCAGAAAGCTTTTCAGGACGGAGGCCTCTTCCGCGTTGCCTTCCGGCATCTTTCCGAAATAGGCCTTCCACCCTGTATACCCCGCCGAAAACGGAATCTGTACCAAGGATTCTCCCCTGAAGGAAGTCTTCTTCCGCCTTCGTACATCCAGGACCGACTCCAGGGAGACGGTCTCGGCAAGGCCCTTGGTGTCCGAGCGTACCGGGTCTTCCGGGAGGCCCGCGAAAAGTGGCGGGGGCGCGGCATTAATGCGTATCGCCGAAAGGTCTTTTCCCTCCTGTCCCCCAAGGAGGATCTCTGGGCCGTCCTTCTCCGTGCAGGAGAAAGCCGTCAATACGAGCATTAGCGGCAACAGGGCCCGCCGCCTTGTCTTGGTCCTTGCAGTTTCCATAGTCGTTCCGTTTTCAGGTGGTTCAAATATAGGCATTCCCGGTTTCGCCTGCCAATAATTATGATGAAGCTCAAAAACGCCCTTCCAGGCTCGTTTTTGCTCTTGAGGCGGGATTGCAAACCCATGATAAGAGCAAAAAGTGCCGTAAAACGCAGGTTTCGTTCCCGCTCATTATCGCAGTCACGGGAAAAAATGTTTATTTTTGTAGAGAACCCCCTGATTATCACTATAACTAAACCGATATGGACAAGTCTCTTATCATCGGAGCGGCCCTCCTCCTGGTCCTCTCCGCGGGGTGCGCCCCGAAATACACCCAGCCGGAGCTGGGCGCCCGCAAGTCGGAGATCCTGACCGTGGGCAAATACCAGTTCAAGGACCTCAACAAGAACGGTACCCTCGATCCCTACGAGGACTGGCGCCTCCCGATGGAGGAACGCATCGCCGACCTCGTCTCGCAGATGACCCTCGAGGAGAAGGCCGGCCTGATGTTCCATCCCAACATCGCCGTCAACGAGAGCGGAGAGGTCAAGTATGACCTCACGCCCGAGGAGAAGGAAGCCCTCCGAAGGGCGGAGGAGGAGCGCTACGCCGGGCCCATCGGCCCCGGCGGGCAGAACGCCGGCGCGATGGCGATGGGCCAGATGCGCCGCACCGCCACAGCCAAGTCCTACATCGAGGAGAAGAACTTCCGCTGCATCCTCAACAATGGAGTCGCTCCGCCGGAGAAGTTCGCCAACTGGTCCAACGGGATGCAGGAAATAGCTGAAGGCTCGCGCCTCGGCATCCCCATCGTGTTCTCCTCCGACCCGCGCCACAGCGCCAAGCTCGGCGGCCACGTCAGCGGTACGCAGTACTTCTCGCACATCACCAACGGCGAGGGGCAGGTGGGTATCACCGCCGGCGGCGACCTTGACATGATGCGCCGCTTCGGCGAGATCATGTCCGAGGAATACCGCGCCGTAGGCCTCCACATGTTCCTCGGACCGCAGATCGACGTCATCACCGAGCCCCGCTGGAGCCGCAACATGGGCTGCTTCTCCGAGTCTGCCGAGCTGACCGCCGACATGACCGCAGCCCTCATCGAGGGGGCCCAGGGCGACAATGTCGGCCCCGGCAAGATCCTCGTCCACCTCAAGCACTGGCCCGGCAGCGGCCCGCACCTCGGAGGCAGCGGCCGCTGGCTGGTCTATCCCGGCAACAACCAGGAGTATCACTATCTGCCTTGGAAGAAGGGCATCGAGAAGGGCGCCCTCGCAGCCATGGGCTATTACAGCGGCACTTACTATGACTCCCTGAACGTCAACTACTCCTACCATATGTCCACCGAGGTTCTCTACGGCGAACTCGGCTTCAAGGGCGCCATCTGCACCGACTGGGGCGTGGTGGGCAACGGCCCGCTCAAGCCTTCGCTCCAGGGCAAGACCACCACTAAGGACAATATGGAGATGATCATCAACGCCGGCGTGGACCAGATGGGTTCCGAGACCCAGCCCGAGCTCGTGGTAGAGCTGGTCAAGGAAGGCCGAGTGTCCGAAGAGCGCATCAACCAGGCCGCCTCGCGCATCCTGCAGTGGCACATCATCCTCGGCCTCTTTGAGAACCCCTACGTGGATCCCCAGAAAGCCGCGACCATCCTGCAGAGCCCTGAGAACGAGGCCTTCGGACTCGAGGCCCAGCGCGTCTCTAATGTCCTGCTGACCAACAACGGTACCCTGCCGGCCAAGGAAGGCATCAAGATATTCGTGGAGGGCATCGACCCTGTTCTGGCATCCAAATACGCTACCGTGGTGGACAAGCCCAAGGATGCAGACCTCATCCTCTACAGGACCACTTCCAGCCAGGACCGCGGCGGGTTCGGTCCGCCTCCGGCTCCTCAGCCCCGCCCGAACAACAGGAACAACAGGCCTCAGGCCGCTCCGGCTCCCAGGCCTGATCCCTTCGCTCCCACCGAGGTCGACATCGACTTCCCGGCTTCGAAACTGGCTCACCTGAAGGAGCTTGTAGCTACAAGAAAGCCGGTAGTGGCTGACATCAACCCTACCGGCTCGTCGCTGGTAATCACTGAAGAGCTCAAGGCCCTCCCTCAGGCTATGATCCTCTCGTTCGATCCTACGGACGCTGCGGTCCTGGACGTCGTTTTCGGACGTCACAACCCGAAGAGCAAGCTTCCTTTCGAGATCCCGTCCTCGATGGACGCCGTCAGGGCGCAGAAGGAAGACGTTCCCTTCGACTCCCCCAATCCGTCCTTCCCGTTCGGATTCGGCCTGAGTTACTAGACCGTTTCTTAATTCATCCTGCTACGGGCGTCATTACCGGCGCCCGTTCCTTTATATTTGCTGTCGGCGCTGTTGAAACGATAACGGACGGAGAATACGACCCGCTGAGTATCCATTATGACGCTCTGGGTGATGCGGTAGCTGCCCCGGTCGGTGAAAATATTGTTGTAACCCAGTCCGGCCAGGTCCTTCCCCTCGAGACGGAATACCAGCGACCCGTCGCGCAGCACCGTCTTCTGCACCGCCGCAGAAAGGTCGAAGAAATGATTGGTAATCAATATGTTCTGCGTGTATCCGGGGCTATGGTATTCACCTCCGAATTCAAGCTGCCAGCCTTTCTTGAGGCTGAATGTGTTGAGCAACTGGGCGATCCAGATGGGTTTGTCGTTGAATGACAGGACTTTTGAAGAAGGCGCGCCAAGCTCGGCTACGTCGACGTTGAGCCAGCTCTGCTGCACTCCCACCGTGTAGCCCATGGTCCATACTCCGACGGTCGGAGTGGCGGTCAGGAACGCCGACAGGCCACGGACTGGAACACCAAGGTTGAAAGGCTGGAGCATTATAACGCCCTCGGAGTTATAAGGTGCGGCCCAGGTGATGATGGGGTTGTCGATACGGTTGTAGTTCATCACGAAGGTGAAGAACTTCCACAGCGAAGTCAGCGAGAACTCCTGGAGGATCTGCGGCTGCAGTTTTGCGTTGCCGCCCTGCAGGGTATAGCGGTTGTTGTAGCGTATGG
>JAFZQO010000014.1 GCA_017620335.1 Bacteroidales bacterium | reverse complement strand
TTTCAAGGCCCTTTTTGCTCCTAGCGCGACATTACAATGTGGCGACAGGAGCAAAAACCATCGTAGAATGGCGATAACGCTCCCGCTGGATATTCCCTCACGAGAAAGATAGTCCGGGCGATTTGATAACGGAGCGCAAAAATAGAGAGCGACCAATAATCACTTATTAGTCGCCCTCTATTATTAATGCAAGCCGGTCTACTGTCCGGTCCACTCCTTCACGAGGGCGAGGACCTTCTGCGGATCGCTGTTGTCGAGCTTCTTGTGCTCCGAGAAATAGGCTTCGATCTTGTCCTTGGCCTCGGGGAAGCACCTCTGGAGGTTCCTCTTGTTGAGGGCCACGACATTGCCGTCGCGATAGACATAGACGACCTCGCTCATCCTGTAGGGGACGTCGATTCCGTCCTCGAGGGAATAGATCTTTCCGTCGGCGCTGAAACCTATGATGTTGGTCACGGCCGTGGTCTGGCTCTCCATGCCGTAGGACGCCACCTTGCTGTCGGAAAGCACGAGGACGTTGCGCCGCACGGCGACGCCGCAGTCCTCACCGAAGGGATACAGCCTGAGGAACACCCCGTCATAGGGGACGAAGATGACGTCGCCGATGACGACGCGGGTCATCTCGTCGTCTATCTCCACGGCGAGTTCGTTGCCGCTCTTGTCAAAATAGCGGACGGTGTTGTCGACGGCGCAGATGTTGATTTCCCCGGTCGCGGGAGACTTGCCACGGAAATATACCGAGCCCTGGGCCATCTCAGGCATCAGGTAGAACACTTCCTTGGTGATGCCCACCTTGTCCTGGGCATTCAAGGCCGAAGCCGCCCATAGCAGGGCGGCTGCAGCCAGAAGGAATGTTTTTTTCATAGTCATAGTGTATGTCTAGATGCTGGCGTCGGCCTTCTGACGGATGTCGTCGGAGGCGGAACCGAGCAGGAGTTCGAGTTTGCCGTGCTCGAGGGTCCAGGCGTTGGTGTCGACATTCCAGTAGCGGAGGTCGTCGGCCTTGATCTCGAGGGTGACGGCCTTGGTCTCACCGGGGGCGAGGGTGACGCGCTGGAAAGCCTTGAGCTCCTTGGCGGGCCACTCGACCTTGGAGTCGATGCGGCGGACATAGAGCTGGGCGACCTCGTCTGCCTCCATGTCACCGGCGTTGGTCAGGTCGAAGGTTACCTTGATGCTCTTCTTGCCGGACTTGACGTTCATGGGGCCGTAGGTGAAGTCCACGTAGGAGAGGCCGTGGCCGAAAGCATACATGGGCTTGACGTTCTTGGTGTCGAACCAGCGGTAGCCGACGAGGGAACCCTCGGTGTACTTGGACACGGGCTTCGGCATGGCGTCGATCAGCTTCTGGCGCTCCTCGCGGGTCATCTGGGTGGCGTCGGCGCGATACATAAGGGTGAAGAGGTCGCCTCCCTGGGTCTTGTCGGGGAAGTTGCCCATGGCGTAGGCAGGGGAGTCCTCAAGCTTCACGGGGAAGGTGAAAGGAAGCTTTCCGGAAGGGGCGATGTCTCCGAAGAGGACCTCGGCAAGGGCGGTGCCGCCCTCGGTGCCGTTCCACCAGCCCTGTACGATGGCGGGGGAGTACTGCTCAAGGACCTGGAGGTCGGTGGGACCGCCGGAGATCAGCACGGTGACGAGATTGGGGTTGGCCTCGTAGAGGGCTGCCACGACTTCCTCCTGTCCGGTAGGGAGATTGATGTCGCTGCGGTCGCTGCCTTCGGTCTCGATGCTCTTGTTGGTGCCTCCGAAGAAGATGACGACGTCAGCGTCCTTGGCGGCCTCGACGGCCTCGGCGAGGAGGGCCGGATCGGCGGGCTCGTCGATGGCGGCGGCCTCAAGCGGGTTGGCTACGGCCGGGGCGGGTCCCCAGCGGCGGCCCGGGAAGTTCTTGTAACCAGGGGCATAGACGACCTCGACGGCATCGCCGGCGCGCTTCTGGATGCCCTGGAGAGGGGTGATTTCATAAAGGGCCTTGACACCGGCGCCCATGCCGCCCGACTGGGTCTTCAGGACGGCGTTCTGGCCGACGACGGCGATCTTCTTGACATCCTTGGAGAGAGGGAGGACCTTGCCTTCGTTCTTGAGGAGGACGATAGAGCGCTGGGCCACCTTGTAGGCGATCTGCTGCTGCTCGGGCTTGGAGGTCATCTCGGTGTTGGCGACGTCGGCGGGAACCGGCTCGATGGCGAATCGCACGCGCAAGATCTGGCGGACCTTCTCGTCAACCTGGTCCTCGGTGAGCGCGCCGGTCTTGACGGAGTCGATAACGGGCTGGCCCATATAGTTGCTGCCGGTCATCTGGACGTTGAGGCCGTGGAGCATGGCGCCCATGGTGCTGTGGGTGCCGCCCCAGTCGGAGACGGTGAAGCCCTTGAAGCCCCACTCGCCGCGGAGGATCTCGTTGAGCAGGTGCTCGTTCTCGGAGCAGTAGTCGCCGTTGACCTTGTTGTAAGCCGGCATGACGCTCATGGCTCCACCCTCGACGATGGCCCTCTCGAAGGGCTTGAGGTAGATCTCACGGAGCGTACGCTCGTCGACCTGTGCATCGACGCTGCCGCGGTTGGTCTCCTGGTTGTTGACGGCGAAGTGCTTGATACAGACGGCGGTACCCTGGTCCTGGACACCCTTGGTGTAGTTCATGGAAAGGGCGGCGCTGAGGATCGGGTCCTCGCTGAGGTACTCATAGGTGCGGCCGCCGACAGGCAGGCGCTGGATGTTGACTGCAGGACCGAGGATGACGTCCTTGCCGCGCAGGCGGGCCTCCTTGCCCATGCCGGTGCCGTAGAGGTAGGCGAGCTCCTCGGACCATGTGGCGGCGAGGGCCGATCCCGTAGGGAAATAGGTGGCGGAGTCAAGGGTCCAGCCGGCGGGGGTGAAGCCGTTCGGAACACCCTCTTCACGGATGCCGAAGGGGCCGTCGGCATAGTTCACGTCGGCGATGCCGAGGCGCGGAACGCCGGCGGAGGACATGTTGGTCTTGGAATGGAGCATCTCCACCTTCTCCTCCAGGCTCATCTGGGCGATGATGGCGTTGATCTTCTTCTCGTTCACCATCAGCTTGTCCTGAGGTGACTTCGGACCGCTGCAGGCAACGATGAGCAGCGCGAGTCCGGCGATTTTCAAAAGGTTCTTGTACATGCTTATGTGGATTTAATCGTTTTCCAGTCACTAATTTAACGATATCCTCACACGCGCGCAAGCGCGCTGAACACGCGTACGTTTATTTGAACATGACGGATACATTCCATCGCGTAATTTTATTATGCACAATCACTTTGAACATCAGGACAAACATTTGTGAGGTCGAATAACGTCAGGTCGGAAGGGATGCGGTATCTTTGTGCCAAACCGGCTATAATACGAAAACTTACAATATCTTGTCAAATTTATGAAGAGAACCGTCATTTGCCTCCTGACCATGCTCGTCGCAGTCAGCGCGTTTGCCCAGGGTTGGAACCGCCAGCCCACTCCCAACGACACCCTCCGTTCGACCGTAGTACTCCCTGACGGCGGAGTGGTATTCCAGATCTACGCCCCCAACGCCCAGAACGTGGGCGTCTCCGGCGACCTTCCCTACGGTGCCCCCATCCGCTTCGAAAAGCAGGACAACGGTGTCTGGAAGGCCCGTGTGGCGCATATCGCCCCCGGTTTCTACCGCTACGGCTTCTCCGTGGACGGAGTGAGCGTCTATGATCCCAAGTCCGAGCTCGCCGGCGAGACCAGGGCCCTCCTGAAGGTCCAGCCCACTGGTGACGAGTTCTTCGCCATGAAGGACGTCCCCCACGGCGCCGTCGCCCAGCGCTGGTATTACAGCAAGACCCTCGGCACCATGCGCCGCATGCACGTCTGGACCCCCGCCGGTTACGAGAAGACTGCGGAGAAGCTCCCCGTCCTCTACCTCATCCACGGCGGCGGTGACAACGACGCTTCCTGGCCGACCGTCGGCGCCGCAGGCTGGATCCTCGACAACCTCCTCGCCGAGGGCAAGATGGTCCCCATGGTCGTCTGCATGCCCAACGGCACCATCAACGGCGTCCCCAACGAGGTCCCTCCCTTCGCCGAGGACATGGTCACCGACATCATCCCCTTCATCGAGGCCAACTACAACGTCCTGACGGACAAGGACCACCGCGCCATGGCGGGCCTCTCGATGGGCGGAATGGAGACCATCGAGACCTGCTTCAACAACATCGACCTCTTCTCCTATGTCTGGGTGCTGAGCGCCTCGTTCTCGCCCGGCCAGGATCCTGCCGCCGAGTCCGCCCGCCTGAAGGTCAAGGAGAACGCCGCGAAGATGGCCGCCAGCTTTAAGCAGCTGGTGTTCACCCAGGGCGGCGAGACCGACATCGCCTACCAGAACTGCAAGAACACCCGTGCACAGCTCGACAAGGACGGCCTGAAATACGACTACATGGAGAACGCCCAGGCCGGCCACAGCTGGGGCACCTGGCGCGAGGACCTGAGGGTCCTGGCACAGAGGATCTTCAAATAGGTCCTTCGCTCCACCCAGTATGAAATAGAACAGCCCGGCTCTTTCGAGTCGGGCTGTTTGCATTGCTTTCCATTACTGGAAGAAAGGTGTCGGAGGTGTCGGAGGAGTCGGAGGAACCGGGGGCTGTCCGGGTCCCGAAGGGATCTCGTGGTAGCCTCCCTGGCGTATCCTCTCGAGGAATTGCTCGCGGAGCTCCTCGGGGATGTTGTCGAGGTTGAACTCGGCCTCGGGGCGAAGCTGGAAGTTGTGGCGTCCGTCACGGCGGGCAGCCCAGCGTGTGTACTGCTCCTCGGTGAGGATCTTCTTCATCTGCTTCTCGATCTTGATGCGGGCCTTGATGTCAGCCTGCGTCTCCTCGAGCGCCTCGAGCCTGCTCATGGCAGCGCGTCCCTGCTGGAGTTCGGGGGATTCGTTGGGATCGGCCTCAGGCTGTGCGGCCTGGGCGTCCTGGCCCATGCCGGGGAAGCCGTCTCCGGGAAATCCGCCGGGGCCACCCATTCCGGGACCGCCGGGACGCATTCCGGGACCACCCATTCCGGGACCCATTCCGGGCTCGAAGTTCATGCGGGGGACACCCACGCTGTGCATGTGGTTCATGCGCCTGTCGAGCTCCTTCTTGTTGAGCTTGGCGATCTTCTTGACCTGCTGGGGGGTGAGGTCGAGCTGACGGCCCATCTCCTCTGCCATGGCGTTGGCCAGGGCTGTCATGTCAACGACACCGCCGTTGTACATCATGCCCATGCCCCTGCCCATGCCGGGACCTCCGGGGAAACCGCCGCCACCCATGGGCGGCATGCCGCCTCCAGGGAATCCACCGCCGCCCATGGGCGGCTGCGCCGATGCGGAGCCGCATATCAGTGCGATTCCGCAAACGATAGTGACAAGTAATCTGGCTTTCATCTTGTATGGATTAAAATTGAACGCAATACGGTTATTAGATGGTCAGCGTCTTCCAAAGTTTAAATCCGGGAAGAGAAAAAGACCGCTGCCGGGCGCGGTCTCACAGTGAGCGGGATACGGGAGTCGGACCCGCCTCCTTGGCTTGGGAAGCCAATGCACTACCGATGTGCTAATCCCGCATTTCGTTACAAATATAACGATTTTATCGTAGTTCGCAAAAAACTTTGTACCTTTGAAACAAGCGATAAAATAGCGTTCCAATGAGATTCCTGCTGATAAACCAGCCGATGTTCAACCGCGGTGACGAGGCCACCCACAAGGCCCTCGTGTACGCCCTGCTGCAGCATTTTCCCGACTGCAGCATCGAGGTCCTTTTCACCGGAAGGCCCCAGGATGCAGTGGACGAGTGCATGGTGGACGACCCGCGCCTGACCTATACGAACCTTCCTGTCACAGAGCGTTACCTCAAGACCTACCTCAAACGGTTGGTTCGGAGCATGAGGTTCATGTGGCTGCTCAATCCCGTCGCCAGGGATATAGCGAAGCGCTGCCGCAAGGCGGACTGGATCATTTCCTCGCCCGGGGACAAGAGCCTCGGGGCGCGGTACGACTGGGACCACCTCTTCTTCGTGTCAATGGCCGAGTATGCCGGCCGGCGCGTCGCGTACTACGGCCGTTCCATAGGTCCCTTCCCGGAGGACTCTTCCGAACACAGGGTATTCAAGAACCTGTCCCGTAGGGCGTTGCGCAAGGCCGACTTCGTCTCCCTGCGCGACCCCGAGTCCTGCCGCATGGCCGACGCCATGGGGGTGAAGTATGAGCGGACGCTTGATATCACGTTCCTGTATTCCCCCATGGTGCAGCTGCCTCAGGAGGTTACGGACTCCATAGGTGAGGGGGAGTACATCGTCCTTGTGCCTAACTACCTCATACATAACGCTATGGACTTCAAGGGAAGCTCCACTCCCTATCAGGTCAGGCTGTTCTTTACGGAACTTGCACGGCGCATCCTGGAGCAGTTCCCGGAGTGCCGCATAGTCATGCTGCCGCAGCTTTTCTGCGGTACCGACTACGCGACCACGGACATGGCCTTCTTCAAGGACATCGCCGCCGAGGTGGCTGACAGCCGCATCGTGGTCCTTCCCGATACCCTGCCGTCTGAATGCCATCAGGCCGTAATCGCCGGCTCGAAGTGCGTCGTGGGCGCACGATATCACTCCATAGTCTTCGCCATCAACAACGACGTCCCATTCGTGACGCTCAATTATGAAAACCGCATCCTGGGCATGCTGGAGGCACTCGGGAAGCAGGACCGCGTGGTTGATATCACGCTGGCGCTGGAGCCGCCGCGCGGGCGCAAGCCCCTGGCGGAGGCCCGCGTCGGCGAGCCCGACGCCAGCGCCCTCACCTTCGAGGCGGAGGTGGCGATAGCTCGCGTCCTGGACAGGATGCAGCGCCTCTCGCCGGACCCCGACGCACACCGCAAGGCCAAGGAGGCCTCGGTGAACTGCTTCGAGCGTTTCGTGGAGCTTGTCAGGACTTCGTCCAAATCCCGTTGACGGCATGGGAAAGCAGCAGAATGAGATATCGCCGGGCAGCAGCAGGGTCGCGCGCAACACCCTCCTGCTGACCTTCCGCATGGGCCTGCTGCTGCTCATAGGGCTTTATACCTCTCGCGTCATCCTCAAGTCCCTGGGACAGAACGACTTCGGCCTCTACACTACCGTCGCCTCCTTCGTGACGCTGTTCTCCGTGGTCACAAACGCTATGGCCTCTGCCATAAGCCGCTTCATGGCCTTCGGCCTCGGCGCCGGAGACGGGGAGCGGCTGCGCCGCATTTTCTCCACCAGCGTCGTCATACAGATTATCTTCTGCGGGATACTGTTGGTGCTGACCGAGACGTTCGGTCTGTGGTACCTGCACCATGTCATGAACATACCGGACGGGCGTACAGGGGCGGCGGAAGTCGTGCTCCAGTGCTCCATGGGAGTGCTGATGCTCAGTTTGTTGAGCGTGCCTTACAATGCGACCATCATCGCCCATGAGAAGATGTCCGCCTTCGCGTACATCAGCATCCTCGAGGCCGTGCTGAAGCTTGCCGTGGCCCTGCTCATCGGCCTCTCGTCCTCGGACAAGCTCAAAGTTTATGCCCTCCTGATGCTCGCCGTGGCCCTGATTGTCAGGTCGGTCTATGCGGCATACTGCAGGAGGAAGTTCGAGGAGAGCCGGGCAAGGCCGTCCCTCGACCGGAGCCTGCTCCGGGAGATGACGGGCTTCGCCGGCTGGAACCTCCTCGGTTCCGGAGCCTACATAGTCAACACCCACGGTGTGAACCAGCTGGTCAACGTCTTCTTCGGGGTCGGTGTCAACGCCGCGCGCGGCGTCGCCCTGCAGATAGAGACGATAGTGCGGCAGTTCGTGTCCAATTTCCTGACTGCCATTAATCCACGGATTACCAAGACCTATGCGGCAGGGGAGACGGAGGGCTCGTTCAGCCTTGTGAACAAGGGGGCCAAGTTCGCCTTCCTGATCGTCTGGGTGATTGCGCTTCCCATCCTTTTCGAGGCCGACCTGCTGCTGGACATCTGGCTGGACAAGGTTCCGGAGTATTCCGCATTATTCGTCAAGCTGTCGGTGTTCGTGGCGCTTGTTGACCTGCTTTGCGCCCCGGTCGTGACCCTTGAGCTGGCCACGGGGGAGATAAGGCGCTTCTATCTGATAATCGGCGGGCTGGCGCTTCTCGTGCTGCCCGTATCGTGGATACTTTTCGCAGCCGGATGCCCTCCCGAAACCTCGTACTGGGTGTTTTTGGGCGTCTATGTGCTGGTGGACATTGCCAAGCTCCTTGTGGTGGGGCGGCAGACAGGCTTCAGCCTGCGGGCGTTCGCCCGTGAGGCGCTGAAGCCCGCCGCGCTGGTCGCGGTGTGCTCGCTGCCGGCCGCCTGGGCGGCATGGCGGCTGGTGCCGGCCGGCGGCTGGCGCCTCGCGGCCGTCCTGGCCGCCAGCATCGCCGCCGTCGCCGCCGCGTCCTGGCTCTTCGCCCTCACCCCCGGTGAGAAGGCGTTCTTCCTCAATCGATTGCGCAGACGCAGACCATGACCTCCTACAGCATCATAATCCCTTCCAAGAACCTTCCTGACCTGCTTCAGCGGGCCCTGGATTCCATTCCGCGCCGGGACGACATCCAGGTCATAGTCGTGGACGACGCCAGCGATCCCGGCCTCGTCGATTTCGCGGCTTACCCCGGTCTCGGCGACCCCTGTGTCGAGGTCGTGTTCACGAAGGAGGCGCGCGGCGCCGGCTACGCCCGTAACGCCGGGCTGGCGCGCGCCACGGGCCGCTGGACGCTGTTCCTGGATTGCGACGACCTCTTCACCCCTAGCTGCCTCACGTTGATGGACTCCCACAGAGAGGATGACGCCGACATAGTGTTCTTCAACGTCACCAGCGCCTTTTCCGACGGTTTGGACTATTCCCCGAGGCATCTCGCCCGTTCCGAATACTTCACGGCTTATGACGGCACCCGCCGCGAATTCTGCTGCCGCTATCTCTACACCGAGCCCTGGGGCAAGATGTTCCGCACCGAGTTCCTGCGTGACGGCGGCTTCCACTTCGAGGAGACCCCTCTCGCCAACGATTACAGGTTCTCTGTCATGACCGGCATCGCCGCCGGGCGCGTCGTCACCGACCCGCGCCAGCTGTGCTGCATCACCGAGCGCAGCGGCAGCCTCAGCCACGACTTCTGCAGCACCCCGCTCCAGCTGTCCACGCGCCTCGCCGTCTATTACGGCGTCCAGGAGCTCCTTGACGCCGCAGGCGTCCGGTCCTATCCTTTCTTCAAGCTTGTCAACTTCACCCTCCGTCACCGCAGGGACATGAAAGATATCCTCCGGGACTTCTGCAGTGACCGGAGGATAGGGTACAATGGCTTGAGATTCAAGACTTTATTCTACAGGATCCTTTTCTCCCGCTGGCACAGGCGCCACTGGGCGATCTTCTAGGAACGCGCACGTCCCCGTCATCGCCTCCTTCCGGCAGCGCTTGAGGTCATACATGGATCTCCTGAGTTCTCCGATGCCCTTCCAGGGTATGGCGGAGAGATGCCGCACGCCCTGGAGGGCCAGGATGACGCTCTGGCCTATCAATGCCATATCGGGGTTGGAGCGCGGGTCGGCTATGGCTGTCTTGGCGGTTACGACCTTGAGATTCATGCGGTAGTCCTTGGGCCGGGGCCGGCCGGCGCGGTCGTGGACGGCGAGTGCCGTCTTGACGACCGCCGCGTCGAAACCCTTGTACATGGCCCGATGGATGAAGTCCAGGTCCTCGCCGTAGTGCGGGAATGCGGGGGAGAAGCCCCCGACGGCCTCCAGGCATTCGCGTGAGACCATCCAGTGCGCGGCCATCACGAAAGGCACCCGGACCGTCCCGGCCGGGTCCTTTTCGAGCGCCGCGCCGCAGTGCTTGCGGAACTGCGCGTCCATCCTGGTAAGGTTGGCCTCCATCTGCATCGGGCTGAGTATTCCGACTTTCCTTCCGCCCTCACCGTGCTCCGCGAAGGCCCGGATCAGAGTCCCGAAAGTCTCCGGGAACACCCAGGCATCCTGGTTCAGCAGATAGACGTATTTGTAACCGTGCGCCAGCGCGTAGCGGAAGCCGGTGTTGTTCGCCGCGGCGAATCCGGCATTCTGCCTGTTTTCTGAAACGATTGCCTCCGGGAAATGGTTGCGGATCCAGTCGGGCGTGCCGTCGTCGGACGCGTTGTCTATGACCATGAGGTCCGACGGCACGGCCGACGCCCGGACCGAGCCCAGGCACTTTTCGACCCACTTCATCCCGTTGTAGGTCACCACTATTGTCAGTATATCAGCCATTTCTTCCGTTCCCGCCGCCGTCATCCATTCGTGGCGATGGCACCTATCTGTTTGACTATCAATATTTTTCTATTATGTCTATATCTGTTATAGGATATAGGTAAATGCGTAATAATCTTATTTCCAGGGATTTAGCTGCCATGCAATTCTCGGTGGAATCATCCTTGGCGAGTAATCTCCTTGTAGTATTTCGTAAATATCTCCTTCGGCATCCGTTTCGTGAAGATATTCCTCGTGATGTTCCGGAAGGTCTGCAACTCCGTGCGGTGCTGCGGGCTCGGCCTGAGCAGTTGGACCACGGAGGCCTTCACGCGTTTCGAGAACTCGGCGATCCAGACCGGGACGGCCAGCAGCAGGTATTTCCCCGTGCGGAAATCCGAGAAATGCATCAGCGAGCCGCGCACGGCCGCGGGGCGGATGGCGCACATTATCCGCGAAGCGGTCGTGCGCCACTTGTGGACGACCTGCGCCGACGTGTCCACGTACAGGCGCAGGCCTTTCCGGCACGCGAGCGTGCCCAGGGCTATGTCCTCAGGCGTGAAGAAGAACCTCTCGTCGAACCATCCCAGTTCCCGGAAAAGCTCCGTGGGGATGAGGAAAGCCGCTCCCGTGATGTTCCATGAACGGTAGAGTTTCCTGCCGTCTACCACGGTCGCGGGTTCCTGCCCGGCGGTACTGTCTATCGGTTCGCTGAACAGGTGCCACTGCTGCAACACGTAATGCCGGGCGGGGTAGGGCGGCCGACCGCAGAGCTGCAGCGAGCCATTGGCGTTCAACAGCGTGGGGCTGACTATCGCCGTCCCTTCCGGCAGCGCTTCGAAGTCCTCGACCAGCATGTCGACCGTCTGCCCGGGCAGTTCTGTGTCGTCGTTGAGGACGAAGCAGAAACGCCCCTGGGCGCGCTTCAGGGCAAGGTTGTTGTTCTCCGAGAATCCCCGGATCTCATTGCTCTCGATGAAAGTGACCCATGGGAAATCTTCCCGTGCCCGGGCCAGTCCATCAGGGTCATAGAGGTACGCCACCACCATCACCTCGTACGTTACCTTCTGGGTAGTACGGCGTATGCTTTCCAGGCACGGATAAAGGTTATCCGGCCTGTTCATGCACACGATGATGATGCTGACGTCCACCATGGCGGTGGGAGTCTAGAACTTGTCGACGAGTTCGAAGATGCGGTCGCGGACCTCCTCGATGGTGCCTATGCCGTCGATCTCATTGTAAAGACCGGCCTTCTTGTAGTAGTCGATGAGGGGCTCGGTCTGGTTATGGTAGGTGTCAATACGGCTCTTGATGATGGTGACGTCGGAGTCGTCGGTGCGGCCTTCGATGGCGGCGCGGTGCGAAATGCGTTCGACTATCATCCAGTCAGGGATCATGATGCTGACGACTGAGGTGACCTTCTCGCCCGTGCGCTTCAGGATGGCGTCGAGGGCTTCGGCCTGGGCGATGGTGCGCGGGAAGCCGTCCAGGAGGAAGCCGTCCACCCCGCTTACCCTGCGGAACTCTGACTCGATCATGCCCTCGACCACCTCGTCCGGGACCAGCGCCCCTTCCTCGATGAGGTTCTTGGCCTTGAGGCCGAGTTCGGTGCAGTCGGCGATCTCCTTGCGCAGGAGGGCTCCGGTGCTGATATGATGGAGGTTGTACTTCTCAACCATGGCTGTGGCCTGGGTGCCCTTGCCGGCTCCCGGAGGCCCGAAGAGGATGTAATATTTCATATTCTTGTCTTTTGGTTCGTCAACTACGTAGATGTCGGGGAGGTTGCGGCCAAGTTCGTCATAATCAAGGCCGTATCCCACGATGAATGCATTCGGGATCTTCATTCCGACATAGTCCAGCACCGTGTCCTTGGAATAGACCTCGGGCTTCATGAGCATGGTGCAGATGCGCACCTCCTTCGCTCCTTTCGAGAGAAGCATCTCCTTCAGGGCCACGATGGTGTTGCCCGTGTCCACTATATCCTCGAAGATAATCACCCTGCGGTCCCTCACCGGGGCGGTGAGGCCGATGGGGATGAGTACGGTACCGGTGGAAGAGGTCCCCTGGTATGAGGAAAGCTTGATGGAGACGAGCTCGGCCTTGAAGCGGAGGCGCTTCATCATCGCGGCGGTGAACATGATGGCGCCGTTGAGGACGCAGAGGAAGATGGGGACGTCCCCGGAGCCTTCAAAATCGGCGTTCACTTTTTCGGCCAGCCTGTCGATGGCGGCCTCGATCACTTCGTTGGAGAGATAAGGCTTGAAGACCTTGTCATGCAGTTTGATATTGTTGCCCATAATGCTACGGAAATGATTCTTGATTTACAAATTTAGCCAGAAATCATAAAAAAACATAAGAATTTTCGCCCCTTGTATGAATTGATATGTTTCTTATCTTTTTGTGTCATATATTGGGCGGAAAAGAGAGGGAAATGTGGAGGAAGACCTTGCTGGCGGCGGCCCTGTGCGTCCTGTCCGCCGCCGCCCCTGCCCAGGAGATCGTGGAGTCGGTAACCGCCCTGACCGGTGCTTCCGGACCGGAAGAACTGGATGAGGAGGAGATTGAGCGCTGGTCCGCGCTGGTCGCGAGGCCGGTACGGATCAATTTTGCGACGGAGGCCCGCCTGGCATCCTGCGGGTTGTTCAGCCGCTACCAGGCGGCCTCCGTCGCCGACTACAGGCGTAGCTCCGGCGACATACTGTCGCTGGAGGAGCTCGCACTGCTGGACGGCTTCGGGGAGGAGGCGGCCCGGGCGCTGGCGCCCTTCGTCTCGTTCGAGACGCGGGCATCGCCCGGCAGCTCCTCCCTGGAGCGGGGAAGGGTGACGACCGAGGTCCTGGCCCGCAGCGTGCTGCAGTTGTCCGAAGGGACGCGCAGCGGGAACCATGCGTTCAAGGCCAGGACCGGGAATGAGGACCGCTGGCTGCTTTCCGTGGCCGCGAAAAAGACACCGGGGGAGTCGTGGAGCCTGTCCGGCAGCTCGGCCGTATACGGTCGCAGGCTGCCCTTCGAACTCGTACTGGGCGACTTCAACACCCGTTTCGGCCAGGGGCTGCTCCTCTGGAGCGGCTTCTCCCTGAGCGGGGTGCAGTCGGCGGCGGCGATGGACAGGCATCCTTCGGGGCTGTCTCCGGCGTGGACCCTGTCACCCGGATCCGCCCATCGCGGCGCCGCCGCCGACCTCACCCTCGGACGCTTCGTCCTGTCAGGCTTCTGGTCTTACGGGAAGTGCTCCGGCGCCAATCTCACGTGGCTGGCCCGCTCCGGCCAGCTCGGCCTCACCGCCCTGAGTGCCGGTAGGGCTTCCTTCGACTGGCGCTGGTCCTTCGGGAAATGGGACTTCTTCGGGGAAGTGGCGGAGGACTTCCGTAACCTGGCCACGGCGGTCGTGACGGGGGCCGCGTGGAACCCGGCGTACCGGGTCCGCCTTGCGGCCTCGGTACGCGGCTATCCCGCGGCCTTCGACGGCTCGCTCGCAGGGGCGCTGCGCAGTTCCACGCGCAGCGCCGACGAGCGGGGCGCCGCCCTCGCCCTCGACTACAAGGCGCTGACCGTCACGGCTGACGTTGCGGTCCATCTTTCCAAGGCCACCTCCCAGTCCAAAGTCGTTGCCAAGTATGCTCCGCAGGTTACCGAGTCACTTTCCGTCGTACTCCGCGCAGTCACACGCTACCGTCCGCAGGACACTTCTGCATGGAGGAATGAACTGCGAGCGGAAGCAACCCTCACCGCCCCGGACGGACTTTCCCTGAAGGGCTGCGCATCGTTCTGCAAGTCGGCCGGTTTTGCCTGGCTGACATATGTCGAGCCGGGGTATAAGATTGAAAGTGACAAACTTAGATGGTCCGTCTATCTCCGCGGCACAGCCTTCGTCGTGGACAAATGGGAGGACCGCATCTACATATACGAGAGGGATATCCAGGGAGCCTTCTCAGTTCCCGCCTACTACGGTCGCGGATGCTCCCTCAGCGCCGTCGCATCCTTGAAAATCAAAAAGATCACCCTCGGCGCCCGCGCCTATGCCACCGCCTACCCTGGAATGTCCGGCGCCAAACCTTCCAAATCCGGCCTGAAGTTCCAGATCCAGATGTCGTTCTAAAATAGGTGCATGGAAACTTATTTCCTGGGTATCTTGATCTTCATCCCGGGCTTTATGCTGGACGAGATGCCGTTGTACCTCATGATGTCTTCGGCAGAGACTCCGGGATACCTTTGGGCTATCTTGTAGAGGCTGTCTCCGGACCTCACGGTGTATGTGACGTAGGCACCCGATGACGAGGATGAGGACGAGGATGACGAGGATGCAGTGGAGGCCGTGCTGCCTGAGGATGAGGCGGGCTTGGAGCCTCCTCGGTAGATATAGAGCGTCTGCCCGATGCGGAGGTTGGTGCCGCGGAGGTTGTTCCACTGCTGCAGCTGCTTGACTGTGACGCCGTAACGGGATGCGATGCGTCCCAGGTAGTCGCCGCTCTTGACCTTGTAGGCTATGCGCTCCTGACCGTCCCCGATCCCTGACGGACCCTCGAGGACCGAACCGGAAGCGATCTCGGAAGACTTGTGCGTATACAGCGAGTCCTGGTTGTCGATGAAGGCGTTTGTGTAATTGTAAGGCAGTTTCAGGATGCATACCCCTTCGTTACCGGGGATGATCTCGCGGATGTACTGCGGATTAAGGTTCTGAAGATCCTCTCCAGGAATGCCTATCACTTCGCTTATCTGACTGAAACTCAGGTTTCTGCGAATTTCGAAAGTATCGGTGTGGGCCGGCATCTGCACAGATTCCGGAACCAACCCGTACTCCTTGTAATAGGTCATCGCGTACAGGGCTCCGACGAAGGCCGGCATGTAGCCTCGCGTCTCCTTCGGGAGGAAAGGATAGATGGACCAGAAATCATTCTTCCCGGCGCGCCTTATGGCCTTGTTGACGTTGCCGGAGCCGCAGTTGTAGGATGAGATGGCAAGGCACCAGTCCCCGAATATGTTGTAAGCGTCGAGGAGATATCGGGCCGCGGCGTCGGCCGCCTTTTCGACATCCAGCCTCTCGTCCACGTAGGAGTCGATCCGGAGCCCGTAGGTTTTGGCCGTATTGTACATGAACTGCCACATGCCCTTGGCGCCGGCACGGGAGACTGCGGTGGGGTTCAGGGAGGACTCGACGATGGCCATGGCCTTGAGCTCCTGTGGCAGGCCGTAACGGTTGAATACGTCCTCGAATATCGGCATGTAGTAAGTGCTCAGGCCGAGTATGTGTCCCATCTTGGTGTGCATCTTCTCGGAGTAGAGCACCATATAGTTCTTGACCGTTTCGTTGAAGGGGAGTGTGATGACGGAGTTCATCTTCCCGAGCCTGTCGATGAGCACGGAGTCGGGCACGTCGGAGGTGAAGCGGACGGAGTCCATGTCATATTCGGTCAGTTCCCTAGTAGCCTCCAGCTGGCGGTGCACATACCACAGGCTCAGCAGGCTGTCGGTCATCTCGGGGCTGTATCCCTCGACGGGTTCGTCCTCCTCGATGGTCTCCTCGAGCATCTGCAGCATCTCGGCGGCGAGACTGTCTGCCACGGCCTGCTCGAGGCGGTATTCCTCAAGCTCGCGTATGAGCGAGTCCACCTTCGAGCGCAGTTCTGCGTTTTCCTTCAGGAGCTTGCTCCTGGTCTTCAGCTCCTGCCCCCCTGCCGTCAGGGTGGCCGCAAGCAGCAGCAAGGCCGCGAATATGGTCCTGAATGCTCTCATGGTCAGAAATTTAGTCCAAGGCTGAAACCCAGTGCGGTGGAACCTCCTCCGGAGAAGGCATATTCAGTCCCGGGAGTGATGAGCGTCGGCCGTACTTGCAGGGAAATGTCGTCGTTGACCTCGAAGTCCTGCATGTACGAGAAGACGTTGGCATCGATGACCTGCAGCAGGTAGAAACCCGCCACGGCAAGTATCGAATAGTCTCTGTAACGCCTGTAAAGGTTGCGGTAGTACAGGGCGGTCTGGGCGGAAATGTTTGCGGAATAGCCGCTGTCGGGGGTTGTAGC
Organism: Bacteroidales bacterium; assembly: GCA_017620335.1. Taxonomy (GTDB): domain Bacteria; phylum Bacteroidota; class Bacteroidia; order Bacteroidales; family UBA932; genus Cryptobacteroides. The sequence continues at coordinate 41,711 of JAFZQO010000014.1, read as the reverse complement.
CTCGTTGTGGATGCGCTTGAAGCGCTTGTACTGCAACTGGTTGATATCCAGGTAGTGGAGGGCTCCGACGATTCCGCCCCAGTAGATGGGAATCTTCCAGTATTCGCCGTTGTAGGCCTGTCCCAGACCTGGGACCAGGATGGAGTACATCGTGGCCTTGCCGGGGTGGTGGGGATTGTCCGTGGGGAAGCTTAAGACTCCGTCCATCATCGTGCCCCAGTAGATCAGCGCCCCTCCGGCGAAGAAGAGGTTGCTGATCATCTTCGAACGGTCGTCCACGGTGAGCGTGGTCTCCGGGTCGAGCTCGAAAGCCGCGTTATACGCCTTCTTCGAACTCCAGTACTTGCTCCTGTAGTAAAATCCGCCGCCCACGGTGGCCCCCAGGCCGCCGTAGATGATGGGCAGTTTCCAATACTGACGGTGGTAGATCTGCTGGCCTCCGATGAAAACCGCGGAGCCGCCGGCCAGTGTGCCGATCTTGAGTTCCTGCTTGTGCGAAAGTCCCGCGAAATACTCCTTGAGCGAGAAGAGCGTCTCAGCCGAATCGGCCGGGGCGGCTTCGTCATCGCCTCCGAAGCCGTTCGAGAAGGCTTCGGACTTGAACTGCGCCCCGGCCTGCGGCGCGAAGGCCAGCAGGAGGGCGAGCAGAAGGAGCAGGTATGCGGGTCTAGATATGCGCATCGTCCAGGGCTTTGAGGAATCGCTGCACTTCGGCGTCGGAGTTGAACCTGATGGTCATCGTGCCCTTGCCGTCGGCGCTGCGCTTGAGCGAAATGTCCTGCTCGAAATATTTCCCTATGTGCTCCAGGACGCGGAAATAATCGTCCGGGAGCTCCTGGCCGTACTCGGGGTCGCGGGCCTCGTCCCCACGCTCCAGCCTGCGGACCCTGTCCTCCAGCTGGCGCACGGACAGCCCGCCCTTGACCACCATGTCGCAGAGCTGCTCCTGCAGGAGCGGGTCCTCCACGCCGAGGATCACCTTGGCGTGGCCGACGCTCACGAGGCCGACCTTCAGGTCGTGCTGGACCTTGGCGGGGAGCTTGAGGAGGCGGAGGTAGTTGGTCACGGAAGCCCTCTTCTTGCCGATGCGGGCGGCCATCTGCTCCTGGGTGAGGTTGCACTCCTCGATCAGGCGGCGGTATCCCAGGGCGACCTCGATGGGGTCGAGGTCCTCTCGCTGGATGTTCTCGACGATGGCCATCTCGAGCATGCCCTGGTCGGAGGCGGCGCGGATGAATGCCGGAATGAAGTCCATTCCGGCGGCCTTGCAGGCTCTGAAGCGGCGTTCGCCGCTGATTATCTGATATTTGCCTTCATCGGTCCTGCGTACCGTGATGGGCTGGATGAGACCAAGGGAACGGATGGACGAGGTGAGCTCCTCCAGCGCCTCGGTGTCGAAGGACATGCGGGGTTGGAAGGGGTTGGGCTCGATCATGCCGGCGGGGATGCGGACCACGTCCGCGCTGCCCTCCGGCTGCGTGCGGTTGCTGACTATCTCCTTGTTGACGTAGCCTATGGGCTTGCGCAGCTGGTCAAGGCCGGCGCTGTCTCCCAAAATGGCTCCCAGGCCCCTGCCGAGGCCTCTAGGTTCCTTGTTGCTCATACTTCAGGTGCTTGGGGTTCATTCCTTTCCATCACTTCCCGGGCCAGCTTGAGATAGTTGCTGGAGCCGTTGCTCATAATGTCGTAGAGGACGATGGGCTTGCCGTGCGACGGGGCTTCGCTGAGGCGTATGTTCCTCTGGATGATGGTGTTGAACACCATGTCCTGGAAATGCTCCCGGAGCTGGTTCACCACCTGGGTGTGCACCCTGGTCCGTCCGTCGAACATGGTCACGACGAAACCCTCGACGCTGAGGCCGGGGTTGACGCCGTTCTGGACGATGCGGATGGTCTGCAGGAGCTTGCCGAGGCCCTCGAGGGCGAAGAACTCAGGCTGGACGGGTATGATGACGGAGTCGGCGGCCGTCAAGGCGTTGACGGTGATGAGGCCGAGGGAAGGGGAGCAGTCGATGATGATGTAGTCGTAGTTATCGCGGACGGGCAGAAGGGCTTTCTTGAGGATGGATTCGCGCTCGTCGGCGTCCAGCATTTCGATCTCCACGCCCACGAGGTTGATGTGGGACGGGACCATGTGCAGTCCGGCGAGCTCGGTCTGGACGAGAGCGTCCTCCATGGCGATGCGGCCTATCATCACCTCGTAGAGGGTGCGCTTCTGGTCGCTGTCCGGCACGAAGTTCAGTCCGGAGGTGGTATTGGCTTGCGGATCGGCGTCAATGACCAGCACCTTCTTCTCGAGCACCGCGAGGGATGCGGCGAGGTTGATGGCCGTCGTGGTCTTTCCCACTCCGCCCTTCTGGTTGGCTATTGCAATTACTTTACCCATTGTCGATTTACTCCTTTAAAATGCAAATCTACACATTTTCTTCCATTATTTTACTATTTTTGTGCCAAGTATGCTAGCCTGACCTGCCATGAACGAGACCAGGACCGAATGGTACATCATCGTCAATCCCCGTGCCGGCTCCGGTAAGACCCTGTCCGGCTGGACCGAAGCCGAGAGGCGCCTGCTTGAATGCGGCGTTCCCTTCACTTCAGTATTCACACGCTATAAGTCCCATGCCCGGGAGCTTGCGCAGCAGGCCGCCCGCGACGGCTACCGCCGTCTCCTGGCGGCCGGCGGCGACGGCACCGTGCACGAGATGTTCTGCGGTGTGCTGGACTTCTGTATCGGGACGGGCACTCCGGCGGAAGAGTTCCTCCTCGGCAACATCCCCATCGGTTCCGGCAACGACTGGCTCAGGTCACTCGACGTTCCCAGGGACATCGAGACGGCCGTCCGCCTTGTGTCCGAAGGGGCTTCCCGCATGCAGGACGTCGTCTCGGTCACCAATTCCGAAGGGAAGGTCTGCTGCATGGCCAACATCGGCGGGACCGGCTTCGACTCCCAGGTCTGCGAGAGGGTGAACGCCCGCAAGGAACGCGGTCACAGGAGCAGGTGGATATACCTCACTTCCCTTATAGTGACTATCTTGAAACTCAAGCGTTTGAATGTCGAGATATCGGGAGACGGCGAAGTCGTCTACAGCGGCCCCTGCTTCTCCGTCGCCTTCGGCAACGGACGCTATTCCGGAGGCGGGATGCTTCAGACCGCCGCCGCCGTCATGGACGACGGCCTAGTGGACGTCCTGGTCGTCCCCGTCATGTCGCTTCTGCGTATAGCCCGGGAGATCCACCGCCTCTTCGACGGCACAACCCCCGAGTCCTCCAGCCTCATCTACCGCCAGTGCCGCGAGATCAACGTCCGGCCCCTCGACGCAGCCTCTTCGCTGCCCGTCGAAATCGACGGCGAGATCGAGGGCGTCCTCCCCGTCACCATCTCCTTCACCGGCCAGAAAGTCGGCATCGTCGCCCCCTAGTGGCGTTATCCTTCGACCGACGGTAGAAGGATGTGGGGGTGTGGGGGCTGTAAATGGGGGAGTTAGTCCTGGCGTTCGATCCAGGAGGGGTATTTCAGGTTCGGAATCATCTTCGAGATAGTCGCCGCGCGGGAGGAGACGTAGCGGGAGGGATGGGCGGCGTCGCGCTCGAGCGGCGCGGGCAGGCAGGCCGCGAGGGTGGCCGCCTCCCGGCGCGTCAGCGCGGAGGCGTCCTTCCCGAAGAAGGCTTGCGCCGCCGCCTGAGCCCCGTACACGCCCTTGCCCATCTCGGCGACGTTGAGGTACACCTCCATTATCCTTTCCTTGCCCCAGATCCACTCGATGAGCAATGTGAACCAGCCCTCCACGGCCTTCCTCCAGACGGTGCGCTTGTGCAGGGTGAATACGTTCTTGGCCGTCTGCTGGGAAATGGTGGAAGCCCCGCGCAAGCGTTTGCCCTCCCTCTTTTCCTTGAGGGCCTGCTCGATGGCCTTGCGGTCGAAGCCGCTGTGCTCGACGAATAGATTGTCCTCGCTAGTGATGACTGCCTTGATGAGCTCGGGTGAAATGTCCTCCAGCCTGCACCAGCGCTTGACGGTCTTGAAGGAAGGGTCCTGCCTGTACTCGATGCTGCGGCTCACCATGATGGGGGTGACCCATACGGGCACCCACTTCAGGATGAGCACGTAAAGGACGCTCAGCAGGATGACTGCGAGCGGAAGCTTTACCAGCAGGAACTTCAAGAACTTTTTCATATCCAAAAGCGGTCGCAAAATTACGCAAAACCGCGAAAAATCCTTATATTGCGGAATAAAACCGCAAAAAAATGAACTATCGTCACCTTACTTCCGACGAGATCGCCCGGCTCGAAAGGCAGCTGTGCACAGCTTCCGACTGGGACCGCGTCCTCGTCTCCGAGTATTTCACTCCCGACCACGTCTTCTATTCCCGCTTTACAGGCGACATACGCCTGGGTGCGTTTGACAAGGAGTTCTCCCTTGCCGGGGGCATGAAGAAGCACGCCGGCCTCAACCGCGTCACCCTTCACAACGTGGAGGTGGGCGACAATTGCTGCATCGAAAGCGTCAACAATTATATTGCCAATTACCGCATTGGCCATGATACTTTCATAGAAAACGTCGATATCATACTCTGCGACGGCGAGTCCTCCTTCGGCAACGGCGTGGAAGTCTCGGTCCTGAACGAGACCGGCGGGCGCGAGGTGATGATCTACGACCGCCTCTCCGCGCAGCAGGCCTATGTCATGGCGCTGTACCGCCACCGTCCCGAGCTCATCGAGCGCATGAGGGCCCTCGTGGGCGATTATATCGCAACCATCAAGAGCTCCATCGGCACCATCGGAAGCCATTCGACCATCGTGGACACGGGCTACATCAAGAACGTCAAGATCGGCGACTGCTGCAAGGTTGAGGGCGCCTCGCGCCTCAAGAACGGCAGCATCAACAGCAACGAGTCCGCCCCCGTGCACATCGGGGTGGGTGTGATAGGCGACGACTTCATCATCTCCAGCGGCTCTTCGGTCGAGGACGGCGTGACCTTCTCCCGCTGCTTCATCGGCCAGGCCTGCAAACTGGGACACAATTATTCGGCATCGGATTCGCTCTTCTTCTCCAACTGCCAGGGCGAGAACGGTGAAGCCTGCGCCATTTTCGCGGGTCCCTTTACAGTCACGCACCACAAGTCCAGCCTCCTGATCGCCGGCATGTTCTCCTTCATGAACGCCGGCTCCGGCTCCAACCAGAGCAACCACATGTACAAGCTGGGCCCCATCCACCAGGGCATTATGGAACGCGGCGCCAAGACCGCGTCCGACTCTTACCTGCTCTGGCCCGCCAAGGTCGGCGCCTTCTCCCTGGTGATGGGCCGCCACGTCGACCATCAGGACACCTCCGACCTTCCCTTCTCGTATCTCATCGAGAAACAGGGAGTCACCTTCGTGATGCCCGGCGCCAACATCAAGAGCGTCGGCACCATCCGCGACGCCAAGAAATGGCCCAGGCGCGACGGCCGCAAGGACCCCGAGAAGTTCGACTGCATCAACTTCAACCTCCTCAGCCCGTACACCATCCAGAAGATGCTCCGCGCAGTGGATATCCTCGAGGAGATACGCCGCGTTTCCGGAACCAATACAGAGACCTATTCATACCAGAACGGAAGGATACGCAGGACCTCCCTCGAGAAAGGCCTGAGGTATTATGGTATGGCCATTGACAAGTTCCTCGGCAACTCCCTTATTTCCAGGATCCAGAAGGCCGGAATCGTCAGGGATGCAGATGCTCTCCGCGCTGCGCTGCGCAAGGACTCCGACGTGGGCAGCGGGGACTGGGTGGACCTCTCGGGCCTCATCGCCCCGCGCTCTGAAGTGTTCGCCCTGCTGGACGACATAGAGTCTGGTGCAGTCGCCTCGGTGCAGGAGATCGACGCGCGCTTCCGCAAGATGCACGACAACTACTATTCCTACGAATGGACCTGGGCGCACGACGTGATCGAGTCGTGGTACGGGATAGACCTGGAGACGGTTTCGGTGGATTCCCTGATGCTCCTCGTCCACAAGTGGAGGGATGCTGTCGTGGAAATCGACAACTTGGTCTATGAGGATGCGCGCAAGGAGTTCTCACTCAGCGCGATGACAAGCTTCGGAGCCGACGGCGACGAGAAGCAGCGCAACCTCGACTTCTTCCAGGTCCGGGGCGCCTCGTTCGAGAACGACCCCTTCGTCAAGTCCGTGGCGGACCACATCCAGGTCAAGGGACAGCTCGCAAAGGACATCCTCCAGCTGCTCGACACCCTCTGACCTTCATGAAAGGCTTCCGCATACTCCTGGCCCTGCTGTCGTGCATGGCCCTTCCCGTGATTTCCTTTTCGCAGGAAGGACCGTCCCCGCTTGTGTTCGAGGCTTACGGATGCGACTTCGGGGAAGTGGAGGAGGCCGGCGGAACGCTTTTCCAGACCTTCCATTTCATCAACGGCTCATCCGCTCCCGTACGTATCCTCCGGGTTGCGGCCAGCTGCAGCTGCGTGTCCGTTTCCTATCCCCAGGCCTTGCTGGAAGGAGGTGAGGCAGGGGAGATAAGCGTGGCCTTCAACCCCGCCCGGACTGCGGGCGACGTTGTCAGGAACGTGGACATAATCCTTTCCGGAGGCCTGCCTGGAGTATCGCTCACGCTCAAGGCGCATGTCATCCCATCTGAATACGACATCGAGGACGTCTATTCCGTCTCGCTCCCGGACGGGGTGCGCCTGACGACCCTGTCCCAGCGCTTCGGTTACATAGCCGCCGGGAAGATGGCGGAACGAAGGATCGACGTCATCAATTCCTCATCTTCGCCGGTGACTCTTGGGACTGAAATGGCCTCGGAGGCCGGCTTCCTGGCCGTGGCCTGCCCTGAAAGGCTGGGCCCGGGCGAAGCCGGCAGCCTCATCCTCCGCTACACCCTTCCCGACCGCATGAGCGGATACGGGATGCACGAGGACAGCGTGACCCTCCTGGTAAACGGCCGCCCCTGCAACCGCCCCCTGACGGTGTCTTGCATAGGCATAGAAGAAATTGATAATAAGGGGAATACGCCCTCTCTTCAGGTTTATCCCTCCCGCCTGGAAATGAAAAGGAAGCTGCTCGGAAAGGGATACTCCGGAAGCTTCGAGATCCGCAACAACGGAAAGTCCGACCTGCGAATACGCAAGGTGGACATCCAGGACGGGGCCGCCGCCGACCTTCCCGACGGCGCCGTGCTGAAGCCGGGCGCCCGCCGGAAGGTCTCCGTCCGCTCCGCCTCGCCGGAGCTCCGGCTCGGCCTCGTCACCAACGACCCCGCCAGGCCATACAAGGAGATGCGGACCAGATAGACGACCAACATTAACTTCCACATAATTATAAAACAACTGACGATGAAAAAGCTTTCAATTCTGATCTTTGCAGCCGCATGCCTGCTGCTGGCATCCTGCAACGGGAACAAGTACGAGTATCCCTTCCAGAATCCCAAATTGTCAGTCGAGAAGAGGGTAGAGAACCTCATCTCCCTGCTGACCCCCGAGGAAAAGGTGGGCCTGATGATGAACGGATCCATATCCGTCGACAGGCTCGGCATCCCCGCCTACAACTGGTGGTCCGAGGCCTGCCACGGCATCTGCCGTCCCGGCGCCACCGTATTCCCCCAGTCCATCGGACTGGCAGCCACCTTTGACGAGCCCCAGCAGCTCGAGATTTACACCGCCGTCTCCGACGAGGCCCGCGCCACCTGGAACACCACAGACCACATGATTTTCGGGAAGACCGAGGCCACCGGAGGCATTTGGAACATCGGCCTTTCCTTCTGGTGCCCCAATGTCAACATCTTCCGCGACCCGAGGTGGGGACGCGGCCAGGAGACCTGCGGCGAGGATCCGTACCTCGCCGGAGTCATGGGCGGAGCCACCGTCCGCGCCATGCAGGCCTTTGACGGAAAGCGCTACAAGACACATACTTGCGTAAAGCACTACGCGGTACACAGCGGCCCCGAGAGCGAGCGCCACCGCTTCGACGCCACCGTGTCGATGCGCGACCTCTGGGAGACCTACCTCCCGGCCTTCCGCACCATCGTCAAGGACGCCGGCGTCCAGGAGGTCATGTGCGCCTACAACCGCTATGAGGGCGAGCCCTGTTGCGGCAGCGACCGTCTCCTGACCGAGATCCTCCGCAACAAGTGGGGTTATGACGACATCATCCTCTCCGACTGCGGCGCCATCAACAACTTCTACACCCGCGGCCAGCACGAGACCCATCCCGACGCGGCAACGGCCAGCGCCGACGCCGTCCTCTCCGGCACCGACCTCGAGTGCGGCACCAGCTACAGGTCCCTGCTCGAGAGCATGGAGAAGGGCCTCATCAGCGAGGCCGACCTCGACGCCGCCCTCAGGCGTATCCTGCGCGGCCGCATCGAGCTCGGCACCCTGGATCCCGAGGAGGATTCGCCCTGGGCGTACCTCGGAGCCTCCGACATCAGCAGCCCCGAGCACACCGCCCTCGCCAGGAAGGCCGCCCGCGAGGCCATGGTCCTCCTGAAGAACAACGGCATCCTCCCGCTCTCCAAGGATATAAAGAAGATCGCTGTCGTCGGTCCCAATGCCGACAACGCCTCCGTCCACAACGGCAATTACAACGGCACCCCGACCGCCGAGAACACCGTCTCCATCCTCGAGGCCATCCGCAGGGCGGTCCCGAATGCCGAAATCATCTACGAGCAGGGCTGCGAACTCGCCGACCCCCTCATGACCGACAACAAGCTTGACGAACTCAACGGCGGAAAAGGCATGCACGCCGATTTCTTCAACAACGTGAAATTTGAAGGCGCTCCCGTCGCCTCCGGCGACTATACCTCCGTCAACATGCGCACTTCCGGTGACTACCGTTTCGCCGAAGGCGTCAACGCCAATGACTTCGCCGTCCGCCTGAGCGGCAAGTACGTCGCCGACTTCACCGGCGTCCTCAACTATGCCGTCCGCGGAGTTGGCGCCTACAAGCTCATCGTCAACGGCAAGACTATCGAGGAGCAGCAGGAGCAGTCCAACATGCGCTTCAACCGCAGGGCAGTCATTCCCGAGAAGTCCTTCCCGGTCGTGGCCGGCAGGACCTATGACATCAAGGTCGAGTACACCAAGGGTCCCGAAGGCGCCGCCTATCTCATGATGGACCTCTGCAGAAGGTATCCCGCACAGTTCGCCGAGGTGGCGAAGAAGGCCGCCCAGGCCGACGTCATCATCATGGTCGGCGGCCTCTCCGCCCAGCTTGAGGGCGAGGAGATGATGGTCCCGTACGAGGGATTCTCCGGCGGAGACCGCACCAGGATCGAGCTTCCTCCGGTGCAGAAGGGCCTCCTTGACGCCCTCGACGCCACCGGCAAGCCCGTTGTGTTCGTGAACTGCACCGGCAGCGCCATCGCCTTCGCCGAGGTCGAGAACGAGTACGACGCCCTCCTGCAGGCATGGTATGCCGGCCAGGCCACCGGCCTCGCCGTGGCTGACGTCCTCTTCGGCGACTACAACCCCGCCGGGCGCCTCCCCGTCACCTTCTACAAGTCCACTTCGCAACTTCCTGATTTCCATGACTATAATATGGAGGGCCACACCTACAGATACTTCCGCGGCGAGCCGCTCTACGCCTTCGGTTACGGCCTGTCCTACACCACCTTCGAGTATGGCGACGCCACCCTGTCCAAGGCCTCCGTCAAGGCCGGCAACAGCGTGGACATCACCATCCCGGTCAAGAATACCGGCGCCGTCGACGGTGACGAGGTCGTGCAGGTTTACGTGAAGAGCCTCGACAATCCCGAGGCTCCCATCAAGTCCCTGAAGGGCTTCAAGCGCGTCAACATCGCCGCCGGCCAGCAGGCCAGCGTGAAGATCACCCTCGGAGAGGGCGCGTTCGAGTACTATGACGAGAATATAGACGAGCTCTCGGTGAAGCCCGGCAGATACCAGATCCTCTACGGCCCTTCGTCCAGGGACGAGGACCTCAAGGCCGTGGCCTTCGAGGTTGTCTGATGATTATTCCTCCTGCCGTATCCTCTTCACGAAGGCCGAAGGCGAAATGTTGAATTGCTTCTGGAAACTGGTCGTGAAGTAGGACGGTGAGGAGAATCCCACGAGGTACGCAACCTCGTTGATACGGTATTTCTGCGATGACAGCATCTCTGCCGCTTCCTTGAGGCGGCAGAGTCGTATATACTCGTTGATGTTCAGGCCGGTATTGGCCTTGATCTTACGGTAGAGCGTGGACTTGCTGGTGCCGAGGATGGAGGTGAGGGCCTCGATGTTGAGGTCCTGCTCCGAGAGGTGCTTCATCACCTCGGCGTGGAGTTTCTCCATGAACTCGTTGTCGATGCTGCCCACGGTCACGCTGTTGTAGTGCGAGAGAGGGGAGTCGGTGAACTGCTTGAAAGCTATCTCCTTGTTCTTGAAGAGGTTGGAGACGTTGGCCTTGAGCAGGTCGATCGAGAAGGGCTTCTCGATGTAGCCGTCGGCGCCGACGCGCAGCGTCTCGATGCGCGTCTCCACGCCGACTGCCGCAGTCAGCAGGATGACCGGCACGTGGCAGAGCTCGACGTCAGCCTTGATGCGGTTGCAGAGCTCGCAGCCGTCCATGACCGGCATCATGATGTCGCTGATGACCAAGTCCACTTTCTGCTCCTGCATAACCTTGAGGGCTTCCTCGCCGTTGGATGCCAGCAGGGTATTGTACTCTCCGGAGAGCTCCTTGCCGAGGTAATAGCGCATCTCGGGGGAGTCCTCCACAACCAGCACGGTGTGGCGGCTGTTGTCGATCTCGGCGGGCAGTTCCTCGGTCTCCTTGTGCACCTCGGCGCTCTTCATGCTGACCTTGCGAGGCTGGTCCTTCGGAATCTCGAGCACGAAGGAGTTGACGTCCCCGCGCGCCGCATCCACGAACAGGCGGCCGTTGTGCAGCTCGGCCAGCGTCCTGGCGAACGGCAGGCCGAGCCCCGTGCCCTTGCTGCCGGCGATCTGGTCGTTGGACATGCGCACCTGGTAGAACGGTTCGAAGATCTTCTCGCGGTCTGCGTCGGCTATCCTCGAGCCGTTGCTGTCCACCGTCACCCTGACCTTTTCTCCCGTGGCATCCTCCGAGAGGCGTACGTCTATCCTGTCCTTGCCGTACTTGATGGCGTTGGAGATGAGGTTGGTGAGAATCTTCTCGATGCTGTCGCGTGCGCAGACCACCTGCATCGGAGCGTCAGGCATTTCGAGATTCATTTCGATGTGACGCTCCTGCACCGACGCGGTGAAGTACTCGCAGGACTTGCGTACTATGTCCTTGAAGTCCTCCTCTATGAAGTTGAGTTTCAGTTCCTTCTGCTCCATCTTGCGCAGGTCGAGCAGCTGGTTGGTAAGGTCGAGCAGCCTGGAGGTGTTGGCCTGGATGGTCAGCATGTCCTCCTTGGCGCTGTCCTTGTATCCCTCGCTCGCGATGATCTTGTCCACAGGCATCTTGATGAGAGAGAGCGGGGTGCGGATCTCGTGAGTGAGGTTGGTGAAGTAACGTATCTTGGCGTCGTAGATCTCCTTCTGCTTGTCGTTCTCCATCCTCTCGAGCTGGTTCTCGCGGTCCGCCTTGCGCTTGCGGCTTATCGCCCTGATGGCGATGAACAGGCCGGCCAGGACGAGCAGGCCGTAGAGAATCTTGGCCGCCAGCGTCTGGAAGAGGGGAGGCTGGACCTTGATTTCCAGTGTCTTGTGGGCTTCGGGGCTGTCGTCTCCGACTATGCCTGCGGAGAAGATGTAGCGTCCGGGTTCGATGCCAGTAAAGGTGGCGGTGCCGTCCGTGGTCGTCCCACTGACCGTAGTGCCTTTGTGCTTCAGGGAATACTCGTAGAGCGAGGACAGGATGCTGGAATAGTTGGGGGCGCCGAATGAAATCTCCAGGGTGGAGATGTCCTTGTACCCGACCTTGATCCTGTCGGAGCCGTAATAGGAATGCCCAGGAGTGGAGAGGGGGATCTCCTTGTCGGAGGTGCGGGCGGTGATGCCGCTGATCAGGAGGTTGTTGTTGGCGGTGAGCGTCTTAAGCAGGGCGGGGGAGATGGCGAACATGCCGTCCGTGGTGCCCATGTAGATGGTGCCGTTGGCGCCGGAGTACGCCGCGCCGTAAGAGTACTGGCTGACCGTGATGTGCGATTCCTCGAAATAGGAAGTCGTGAAAAGGCCCGCGTCAGGGTCGTACTGGGCCAGGCCGTGCGTCGTGGATATCCAGAGCTTGCCCTCGCGGTCCTCGGCGATGGCGCAGGTGACGTTGTTGGGGAGGCCGTCGCTTTTGTCAAGGGTCTTCAGGCCCAGTTTGTCAGGGGTCCATTCCGTGGAGGTGTACGAGACTCCGCCGCCTTCGGTCGTGATCCATATACGGTGCGAACTGTCCTCGAGGAAGGAGGTGATGTGGTTTGACTTCAAGCCGTCGCTGGAATTGGTATTTATCCTGCGCGTGAGGTTTAGGTCCTTGTCCAGCAGCCAGATGCCCCTTCCGTAAGTGCCGACCCAGACATTCCCGCGGCTGTCCTGGTAAAGGGCGTGGACGAAATTGTCCCCCAGGGCGTCCAGTTTCCGGAAGCTGTCGCTGTCAGGTTCGTAGAGGAAGAGGCCCTCGTGCGTGCCTGTTATGATCCTTCCGTCCTTGAGAAGGCAGGAACGGATGATGAGATTGTCGGGGAAATCGTAGTGGGCGACATTCCTGCACAGGTCCGGGCGGAAGCGGAACAGGCCGTTGCCGTAGGTCGCTATCCAAAGCTCATTGTCAACCCTGATGACGTCCTGGATGTTGATGAACGAGTCGCGCGGGTCGCTGAAACCGGTCATCTCCTTCGTCTTGGAGTTGAAGAAATTGAGGTAGCCGTCCTCAGTACCCACCCAGAGGCCTCCGGACGGAGCGGGGCAGATGGTTCGGACGATATTGCCCTTGATGGCTCCCGGGGCGCCGCTGTTGTAGTAGAGCTGGTATGAATCCCGCTTGTTGAGCCAGAGGTTGAGGCCCTTGTAGAAGGTTCCCGCCCAGACGTTGCCCTCGTTGTCGGTGGCCATGCTCATGATGTAGCTGGCGGAAATGGCGTGCGGGTCCGTCTCGGACTCCTCGATGTGCGTCACCGAGCCGTCACGCTCGGAGATGACGAAGATGCCGGTCTCCGTGCCGATCCAGTACTCCCCGGGGACGCGCTCCATCAGGCAGCGGATGCTGCGGGGCTCCGGGTAATGGAAAATCGTGCGTGAAGTAAGTGTCTCAGGGTCAAGGAGAATGACATCGTTGGACTTCGTGGAGGCCAGGAGAAGGCCGCGGGATGTCGACACGATCTGTGCGAGGCCGGCTGAAACCTGGAGCTCGAACCCGTCCCTGCGGCTGTCGAAGCGGTAGAGTGAACCGTCAGTGGAGGTGAACCAGACCGTACCAAGGGGATCCGCGGCCATGGAGACCGGGTCAAAGTAGTCCGCGACGGTGTATTTCGAGACCACGCCGGACTGCACGTTGTAACGGTAGGTGTTGGAGGAGAGGAACCAGATGTTCCCCGACTGGTCCTGGCATATCTGGCGGATATCGTCCTCATCAAGGACGCCAATCGAGATGATTTCGCCCGTATCCACGTCGTAAGCGCCGGCACCGTTGCCATTGGCGAACCAGAGCCTTCCGGAGTCGTCCATGAACATGGCCGGCGTCATGCCGGAGGTCAGCCCGTTGGGGGTGTCGTCCCCAAGCTTGACGAAGTTATGCCCGTCGAAACGGCAGATGCCGTCCCTGGTCCCTATCCAGATGAAATTGTATTTGTCCTGTACGACAGCGTAGATGGTGTTGCTCGGGAGGCCGTCGGTGGTCATGTAGTGGTTGAACCAATACTGCTCCGCTCCGGACGCCCGCTGGCTGAACATCAGGCTAAGCGTGAAAACGATTGCGACAATGCGTCTCATGGTCAAAAATTAGAAGTTTTTTCCCTTGTTTATATTCAACGCGCAAGTTATGGATAATAATTGTAAAAATTGGTTCAAAAACTTTTAAATTCAGGGCAGCCGCACGGTTGCACCGCCCTGACCCCTCCCGTTGGCGCAATTGAAGAATTCATTGGTCCATAATTTATATACAACGATTTAGTTTAATCCTATATTTGTACCCGTCAACTGACTCTTTTATCGCATAAATCAGTAGCGGCCGGGGCCCCCGGGCGCCGCATTTTTGTTGCATAACCATTTATTCTAACTAGTTACTGATTTATGACAAGAACAATCTTCCACAAACTGGCGGCCGTCATCGCGGCGTCCGTCATGTGCCTGGCAGGAACCCTGGCCTATGGCCAGAGCCGTACTGTCAGCGGAACTGTCGTCGATGGCTCCGGCCAGCCGGTCATCGGTGCGACGGTCATGGTCGTAGGAAACAGTACGATCGGTACTGTGACGGACGCTGACGGCAAGTTCGCCCTCAACGTCCCTGCCGGTGCCAACATCACCGTTTCCTGCATCGGCTACTCCACGCAGACCGTTGCAGTCGGCGCGCAGTCCGTTCTCAATTTCGTCCTCGAAGAGGACAACGAGTTCCTTGAGGAAACCGTCGTCATCGGTTATGGTGTCCAGCGCAAGAGCGACCTCACCGGTGCGGTAGCCTCGGTACGCTCCGACGACCTCCAGAACCGTTCCACTACCGATGCCGCCGCCGCCCTCCAGGGAAAGGCCGCCGGTATCCAGATCATCAACACTTCCGGTGCTCCCGGTGCAGGCGCTTCGATCCGTGTCCGCGGTTATTCCTCGAACTCCGGTTCCCTCGGACCGCTCCTCATCGTCGATGGTCTTAAAGTGGATAACATCCAGTACCTCGATCCTTCCATGATCGAGTCCATGGAGGTCCTGAAGGACGCCGCTTCCGCCGCCATCTACGGTGCGCAGGCGGGTAACGGTGTCGTCCTCATCACCACCAAGACCGGCGCCGCCAACAACGGTACCGCACATATTACTTATAATGGCCGCTTCACCATCCAGTCGCTTGGCAAGAAGGCTGATATCTTCCATGCCGACGAATACATCGACTACCAGACCTATATCGGCAACATCACCCAGGCTCTCCTGGATGCCAACGGTTACAAGAAGGGCTTCGACAACGACTGGTATGACGCACTCTTCCAGCCCAGCCTGAGCCAGCAGCACGGCATCACCTTCCAGGGTGGAAACAACAAGGGACACTTCTTCACCTCCCTCAACTACGTCAATGACGACGGTATCGTCGTGGGCAAGAAGGATGTCTATCACCGTCTGACCGCCCAGGTCAACGCCGACTACAACCTGTTCAAGTGGTTCAACGTCTCCACCAACAACTCCATCGAGAAGTGGGACCGCAAGTCCGTCTCCAACGGATACGGCTCCGTCCTCAACTCCGTCGTCTCCATCGACCCGCTGACCCCCGCTTACATCAGCGACATCAAGGATACCCCCGGCGGTATGCAGGAGCACTACGCTTCCGGCGATCCCATTCCCAGGGATCCCAACCACAACAACGACTTCTACGGTACCTCCAAGTTCCTCGAGGAGGCCACCGGTAACCCTCTCTTCCAGCGTGACAGGAGCGACAACACCAGCGAGGGCATCAACATCCGCGGTACCATGGCCGCCAACTTCATGCCCCTCAACGGACTGACGATCACCTCCCGTTTCGGTTACCGCATCAACCAGAACAGCAGCCACGGTTTCACCCAGCCCTACTGGCTGACTTCGATGGCCCAGTCCTCCAACTATGACATCTCCGCGAACGTCAATACCGGATGGTACTATCAGTGGGAGAACTTTGCGAACTATAACCTGAACCTTGGCAAGCACGCCTTCGGCATCATGGCCGGTATGTCCTATATCGAGGACCACAGCGACAATGCCAGCATCTCCTCCAACGGCCCGAACATCCTCAAGGGATATGCGCCGAACTACCGCTACATCGACTATCTGACCTCCGACGCCACCAAGAGTGTCGGCAATGCTCCCGGCATGTCTGCCCAGATGTCCTACTTCGGCCGTCTGACTTACAGCTATGACAACCGTTACAGCCTCCAGGCCAACTTCCGTGCTGACGCTTACGACTCCTCCAAGCTGTCCAAGCAGGCCCGCTGGGGTTACTTCCCCTCCGTTTCCGCCGGCTGGACCGTCAGCAACGAGCCTTTCTTCCGTGACAACGTCAGCCACGACGCCATCTCCTTCCTGAAGCTCCGCGGATCCTGGGGTCTCAACGGTAACGTCAACGTCCTCAGCGGTTATCGCTATTCCACTTCCATCGCCAAGAACGGTCAGTGGTATCAGTTCAATCCTTCCGCCGGCGACGGCCGTCCGACCTACGGTTCCATGCCTTCCGGACTTGCCAACCCCGACCTGAAGTGGGAGACCTCCGAGCAGTATGACTTCGGTATCGACGCCCGCTTCCTCCGCGACCGCCTGACCTTCGGCTTCGACTGGTACAGGAAGTACACCAACGACCTGCTCATCAGCATCTCTCCTCTCCCGGAGATCGGTGTCTCCAGCACTACGGTCAATGCCGGTAAGGTCCTCAATACCGGTCTCGAGTTCGAACTCGGCTGGAAGGACAACATCGGTGACTTCTTCTACAGCATCAACGCCAACATCTCCACCCTCCACAATGAGGTTCTCGAGGTCCACTCGCTCCTCGACAGGCTCAACACCGACGTCGTCAGCGGTCTGAACGAGGTTCTCGTCTCGTCCTTCGAGGCCGGATATCCTATCTGGTACTTCCGCGGTTACGAGTATAAGGGTGCCGATCCGACTACCGGAGCCCCCATCTATCTTGACAAGGACGGCAAGGAAACCTCCGTTCCCAACGAGAACGACAGGAAGTACCTCGGTGAGGGTATTCCTAACCTCACCTACGGTATTACTGCCAACTTCGCCTGGAAGGGCATCGACCTCGTGATCTTCGGCACCGGTGCCGCCGGCAACGAGATCTACAACCTGATGGTCTCCGCCGACCGTCCCAAGACCAACGGCCTGACCTATTTCTGGAGGAACTCCTGGAAGGCCCCCGGCGACAACGCCAGGTTCCCTGACATGAAGCAGGTCGCCACCAGCTGGCCGTTCTTCAGCTCCAGCGCTGCCGTGTTCGACGGTTCCTACTTCAAGATCAAGCAGATCCAGCTCGGTTACACCCTGCCTCGTCAGTTTACCCAGAAGTTTGCCGTCAGCGATCTCCGCTTCTTCGTCTCCCTCGACGACTACTTCACCTTCACGAAGTATCCTGGTGCCGATCCTGAGACCGCTTCCCTCAACAACTCCAGTTCCCGTGGCGTTGACTCCGGTTCGTATCCTACCACCAAGAAAGTTGTGTTCGGTGTGAATCTGACCTTCTAATCATAAAAGACTGAATAGATATGAAAAAAATAGTTTATTCCGTACTCGCCGTTGCAGCCCTGTTCATCACAGCTTCCTGCGACCAGTCCCGCCTGGACATCCCCCAGAAGGGTGTCGACGCCTACGAATCTTTCTATAAGACCGATGCGGACGCCGAGGCGGCGCTGGCTGCGGCTTACGCCCGCTTCGCCACCCGTCTGACGGGACAGGACGGCAGCTCCATCTACACGGACTACAAGGCCGCCCTCAACAACTGCGGCGACGACATGTATGCTGCCGGTTCCAACTACGGTGACAACGACTTCATGGCCCAGCTCGACGAGTTCCGTCTCGACTCCGGCAACCAGGTCGTCGACCACCTCTACAGCAACCTGTTCCAGATCAACTACGCCTGCAACCTCGTCATCGACAACTTCAAGGACGGTCTGCCCGATGGCGGCCCGACCGCCACTACGAAGCGCGTCGTCGCCGAGGCCCGCGTGCTGCGTGCCTACATCTATTTCCTTCTCACCGCTCTCTGGAACACTCCTCCGATGATCGACCATGTGATCTCCGACGGCCTGCCTTACAACGCCGACAAGGATCCTGATAACCCGATGTCCCACGATGACCTGTTCAGGTGGGTGGCCAGCGAGTGCGAGGCTGCGGTTCCCGATCTCGATGAGCGCAAGAGCCCCACTGACAAGGACGGCGCCGTCAAGGTGACCAAGGGCTTCGCCTGGGCACTCCAGGGCAAGGCTCTCCTCTTCGTGAAGGATTACGCCGGCTCCAAGGCCGCCCTCAAGAAGGTCATCGATTCCGGCAAGTACGCTCTTGTTCCGGGCGAGAAATACTGGCAGAACTTCCACGTCGAGGGCGATGCCAATGAGGAGAAGGTATTCGAAACCAATATCGAGTACAACTCCGGTATCGGCTCCTGGGGCGGTATAATCCAGCGTTCCACCTGGATGGAGGCCAACATCTGGAACTGGCGTTCCGACCACTTCGTAGCCGGCGCTGCCCCTCAGAGCAAGTACACCGGCGGTGTCGACGGCTGGGGCGGACTCGGTGTCCCCCAGTGGTTCGGTGACGAGTTCTTCGCCAACGATGGACACTCTCCCCGTTTCGACGCTACCCTCAAGAGGATCGACGACGCTGTCTATAACATGGACTACGGTGACGAGACTGTGAGCAAGATGACCCCTGAGCAGAGGGCTGTCTCCGATAAGGTGGGTATCGCCGACGTCAAGGACGGTCTCTACGGACAGTCGTTCTGGCTGCCGTTCAAGCAGCTCCTCCGTTCGACCGATGTCGCCAGCTATGGCAACAACGTCCGTATGAACAACGGTCTGATCATGCGTTACGCAGAGGTTCTCCTCCTCTACGCCGAAGCCTGCCTCCAGTCCGGTGATTCCGCACAGGGTGCCTGGGCAGTCAACCAGATCCGTACCCGTGCCGGTCTCAGCGCTCTTGCCAATGTCGACATGAACGTCCTCAAGAAGGAGAAGTCCTATGAACTCTGGCTCGAGGGCAGCCGCTGGCTCGATATCCTCCGCTGGGGTGACCTCGACCGCGTAAAGCAGGCTGGCCAGAGTGTTCCCAAGCTCTTCGACAAGCTTCACAGGGCCCCTCAGGGTTCTGACGTGAACGTCACCTGGCAGTTCGGTTCCGAGTCCAACAGCCGCTTCTATACCACCTCGACCCATGAGGCCATCGACTCCGGTGCCAAGGTCGGCTACAAAGACAGGAACGCGTTCTTCCCTTACCCGACCACCGTCATGGACAAGAACCCTAACCTCGTTCAGAATCCCGGCTGGGAAGAGGTTGATTAATAGTGTTTGGTTATATGGTGTTATGTGAAGGAGGGGCCTGCGGGCCCCTCTTTTCGTTTGCGGTGTGCCAAGTGTGAAAGGATTTGGTCCAATACTGAAAGTACGATAATACATAAAGGAGTAAATTTGTAAAGACGGGCCATAGGCCCGCGTTTGTCACCACACTTTAATACCAGACAGTACCAAAACCATGAAACCTCCTGCTTTATTCCTGCTGGCATTGTTGTCCGTCGGACTTCTGTGCCGGTGCGCCGGAGCCGGAAATACCGTCAAGATAGAGACTGGGGATGGAACTCTCATCCTCAGTCCTTTGCGTTCTGATGCGGTCCGTGTGCAGGTGGTGCCGGAAGGCTCCGTCCTGCCCAAGGAACTTGTTTATACAGAGAAGGTTAAGGCTCCAAAGTGCAGCGTCAGCAAGGACGCCTCGAGCGTTGTGGTAAGCACGGAGGCCATGACCGTCCGCTACTCTTACGCCGACGGATCGCTGGTTTTCCTGGATGCTGCGGGCAATGTACTGCTCGAGGAAATCCCCGGCGGGAGGCGTGTCGAAGCGACTTCCGTGCAGGGTCATCCGGCCTATGCCGTGTCGCAGTCCTTCGTCTCTCCGGAGGATGAATTCCTCTACGGGACAGGACAGTTCCAGGACGGATACCTCAATGTCAGAGGCCTCACCCGACGCCTGACGCAGGTCAACACCCAGATTTCGATTCCTTTCGTGCTCTCCAGCAAGGGCTACGGCCTGCTGTGGAACAATTACGGCCTGACGGACTTCAACCCCGCAGGGGAGAGCATCGCGCTGGCCGAACAGAATGACGAAGGCAGCGTGACGACGGTCAACGCCACCGGCACCTCCGGCAACCGCCGCGAGATGCGCTGGTCCAGGACCTTCTCCAGTACCATCGACATCCCTGAGGCGGGGGAGTACGCCCTGATGCTCGACGTGGGCCAGAAGATGGCCCGCAGGCACTGTCTGGCCGTTGACGGTGAGGTTGTGGCCGACGTCTCCAACACCTGGCTCCCTCCGACCACCTCCGTCATCGTGCCCCTGTCCGCCGGTCTGCACACCGTCACCTCCGAGGGAGTGCGCGGCGACAGCCCCGTGGTCTATTGGCGCAAGGTTGGGGACGAGACCGTCTTCAGCTCGCCCGTGGCGGCGGCGCTGGACTACACCGTCTTCGCCGGAGGCGCTGACGAGGTCATCGCCGCCTACCGCACCCTGACCGGACCCGTCCCGGAGATGCCCGAATGGATGTTCGGCTACATCCACTGCCGCGAGCGCTATCACTCTCAGGACGAGATACTTGAGAACGCCTCGGAGTTCAAGTCCCGCGGCCTTCCGTTGGATGTCATAGTCCAGGACTGGCAGTGGTGGGGCGACACCGGCTGGAATTCCATGGAGTTCGACAAGGTCAACTATCCCGACCCCGCCGCGCTCACCGCGAAGCTCCACGATATGGACGTACGCTTCATGATCTCGGTCTGGTCCAAGGTGGACAAGCCCACCTCCCTCGGCCAGAAACTCCTCGGGAAGGGCTACTACATTGACGGGACCGACTGGATCGACTTCTTCAATCCCGAGGCCGCGGACTTCTATGTCAGGAGTTTCCGTGACAGCCTTGCCAAGCCTTACGGCATAGACGCCTGGTGGTTCGATGCCACGGAGCCCGAGAACGACGACCTTGCAGGCCGTCTCGTCGGGCCTGACGGCACTCCCGGCGAATTCTACCGCAACGTCTATCCCCTGATGGTCAACCGCACCATGTACGAGGGTCTGAAGGACCTGGCCGACCACGAGCCCGTCATCCTCACCCGCAGTGCCTTCACGGGCATACAGCGCTACGGCGTCGTGACCTGGTCCGGAGACGTCGGCAACGACTTCGAGACCCTCCGGCGGCAGGTCAACGGCGGCCTCGGCCAGATGGCCGCGGGCCTGCCGTGGTGGACCTTCGACGCCGGAGGCTTCTTCCGCCCCGGCGACCAGTACACTTCGCCGGAGTATCAGGAGCGTCTCGTCCGCTGGGTCCAGACCGCCACTTTCCTGCCTTTCATGCGCGTCCATGGCTACATGAGCGACACCGAGCCCTGGCGCTACGGCGACGAAACCCTCTCTGTGATAGCGAAATACATGAACCTCCGCGAGAGCCTCCGTCCCTACATCCTCGCCTGCGCCGACAAGGTCTCGAAGGAGGGCTACACCCTCATGCGCCCCCTCGTCTTCGACTTCGCGGGCGACGCCGAGGCCCTGAAGCAGGACTGCGAATTCATGTTCGGTCCTGCGCTCCTGGTGCATCCCGTCACCGAGGCCGGCGTAACTTCCTGGAAGACCTATCTCCCTGAGTGCGAGGGCGGATGGACCGACTTCTGGACCGGCGAGAAATACTCCGGCGGCCAGTATGTCGAGACCGCGGCCGGCCTCGACACCATCCCCGTCTTCGTCCGCGAAACCCCGTTGAATTCATTATTGCCTGATAAATGAACCCCGATATGTCAAACAAAAGT
Organism: Bacteroidales bacterium; assembly: GCA_017620335.1. Classification (GTDB taxonomy): domain Bacteria; phylum Bacteroidota; class Bacteroidia; order Bacteroidales; family UBA932; genus Cryptobacteroides. The sequence continues at coordinate 20,105 of JAFZQO010000014.1, read as the reverse complement.
CTTCTGACAGCGCTCTTCGCGCTCTTGTGCTGCTCCTGGATGTGGGCACAGGCTCCTTCCGTCCTCAACGTCGAGGGCAAGGAGTACCCGAAGGTCAATCCCGACCGTTCGGTCACATTCCAGTTCCGGGCCCCTACCGCCAAGTCCGTCTCGGTATCCGTAGGCAAGGATTATCCTATGGAGAAGGACGAGAGAGGCACCTGGACCGTCACCACGGACCCCCTCGTGGAGGGCTTCCACTACTACTCCCTCAAGACGGGAGGACTCTCTTTCACCGACCCCAACTCCAACGTCTTCTACGGCACCGGCCGCGACTGCAGCGCCGTGGAAGTGCCTGAGGATGAGGCTTCTTCCGACTTCTACACCCCCAAGCAGGGAGTGCCGCAGGGCGCCGTGAGGTCGGTAAAGTTCTACTCCAAGGCCTGTGGCGAATACCGCAGGATGCTGGTCTATACCCCGGCGGAGTATGACGCCCAGCCCAAGAAGCGCTATCCCGTCCTCTACCTCCAGCACGGAGGCGGCGAGGACGAGACCGGCTGGATCTTCCAGGGCCACGCCGACATCATCCTTGACAACCTCATCGCCGAGGGCAAGGCCGAGCCGATGATCATCGTGATGAACAGCGGCTACGCCCGCTATCCCGGCAGCGACGACTCCTTCGACGCCTTCGAGGAGATGATGACCACCGAGGTCATTCCCTTCGTGGACAAGCGCTACAGGACCGTCGCCGACCGCGACCACCGCGCCGTGGCGGGCCTCTCCTGGGGCGCCAAGCAGGCCTACGACCTCGGCCTGGGCTATCCCGACCTCTTCTCCTATGTCTCCGGCTTCAGCGGCATCATCGTGATTGGGGATTTCAACAACCGCGCGAACCCGGGATTCCGCGATCCGGAGAAGCTCAGGGCCGCGTACAACGGCATCTTCGCCGACCCTGACGCCTTCAACAAGAAGTTCCACTACATGTTCCTTTGCAACGGCGAGGCCGAAGGCAACCACATCGGAGACATGCACCAGATCCTCCTCGACGCCGGCATCCAGAACGACTACTACCAGTCTCCCGGCACCGCCCACGAGTGGCTGACCTGGCGCAGATGCCTCTACCAGTTCGCCCAGAAATTGTTCAAATAAACCGCAGAGCCTTATGAAACGCCATATCACACTGATACTTACGGCAGCCGTGCTGGTCGCTTGCGGCAGCCCCGAAAAGACGGTCGATCCCAACCTGGGCGTCATCACCGAGCCCACGAGCGCATCCACCAACGTCATCGGACACGAATATCCCAAGATCAATCCCGATCTCAGCGTCGAGTTCCGCGTGAACGCCCCCGAGGCCGAGAGCGTCGCCGTCAACCTCGGCGGCATCTTCCCCATGACCAAGGGCGAGGACGGCGTCTGGTCCGTCACTACCGCACCCGTCGTCCCGGGATTCCACTACTACACCCTCACCATCGACGGCGTCAGGGTCTCCGACCCGAACAGCCGCCTCTTCTTCGGCTCTGGCTACTGGTCCAGTGGCATCGAGATCCCCGAGGCCGGCGTGGACTACTATCTCGAGAAGGAAGTGCCCCACGGCGAGGTCCGCATCCAGAAATACTGGTCCGACCTGACCCAGGCCTGGAGGACCTGCTACATCTATCTCCCTCCGGATTACGACCTGAAACCCAACAAGCGCTACCCGGTGTTCTACCTGTTCCACGGAGCGGGCGAGGACGAGACCGGCTGGAGCACCCAGGGCAAGCTCGACAACATCATGGACAACATGATCGCCGCCAAGGAGGCCGTCCCGATGATCATCGTAATGGAGCGCGGCACCGCCACCCTGGCCGACCCGACTGAGCACCAGCCCGCCAGCATGTTCGACTTCTACGCCTTCGAGAAGGTGATGGTCGAGGAGGTCGTCCCTTACATCGACTCCCATTTCCGCACCATACCCGACCGCGACCACAGGGCCATCAGCGGCCTGTCGCTGGGCGGTTTCCAGGCCTATACCATCGGCCTTGACAATAAGGACATGTTCGACTGGATAGGCGGTTTCAGCGGCTCCGGCAGGGGCCCGGGCGCCGCCGGCCAGAGCGACGACCTCACGCCCGCCCTCAACGACGAGGTGAGCCTGCTGTACATCAGCATCGGCACCGACGAGCCCGGCGGGATGTACCAGGGCATCTACGAACTGCACAAGCTCCTTGAGGAGCGCGGCGTCGACCACGTCTATTACGAGTCCCCCGGCACCGGCCACGAGTGGCTGACCTGGAGGCGCTCCCTGCACCAGTTCGCCGGAATGATTTTCAAAAAGAAATAACCCTATACCATGAAACGCTTCCTCGCTATACTGCTGGCTGTTACCGCCCTGGCCCTCTCCGCCCCCGCGCAGGAGAAGGCCTCCATCGACATCAGTTCCAAGTCCCCGTCGGGCATGATAGACCCCATGCTGTACGGACAGCTCTTCGAGCACATCTACTTCTCCGCCAACAACGGAGTGTGGCAGGAGCTCATCTACGAGCGCTCCTTCGAGCCCGAGCACTATCCCGGCATCACACCCCGCGACGGCTACTTCGACGGCTGGTACATGGACGACGACATGGTCCTCCATTCGCCCACGCGCTATGAGCAGCCTCTGAAGATAACCTCTTTGGACACAGATGATTACGAGATAACGATGGATCTCAACTGGCGCGCCTACCGCCTCGCCAGGCGGTCCTGGAGCGGCGGCTTGATGGACATCCGCTTCGCGGTGAAGGACGCCGCCAACGGCGACCCGTACTTCGTCCGCCTGCACAACCCGTACTACGAGGTCCGCACATTCACCCCGGCCCAGACCGAGTCGCAGATCCAGGCCGCCGAGCTCGCGAGGGCCAGGCAGCAGGCTTCCGCCCAGGCCACCGACCCCAACTTCTCCATAGCGAAGATGGTCGAGAGGGAAGGCCCGTCCTTCGGAGGCAGGCCCGGCCGCGTGGTCAGGACCCTCGACCCGCTCGTCACCAAGGTCGCTACGCCCGCCCAGATCAACGAGAACCAGGACTGGCACAAGGTGCGCATCGTCTGCAAGGGCAAGACCGTAACCTTCTACTACGACGGCAAGAAGATCCTCAGCAAGAGCGGATTGGACGCCACCGGACATAACGACGTCACCTTCTGGGTTAACTACACCGAGGCCACGTACAGGAACATCCGCGTCACCTCGCTGAACGGCAAGAAAGTCTATTTCGAGGGCACGCCCGAGGATGTGAAGATCCCCGCCGTGGCTCCCCAGTGGAACGGATTCGGCGACGCTACCTTCGAGATGGTGAAGGGCGACGCCGTCAACATGGACTATTCGCAGAAGATCACCGCCCGCTCGAAGGCCGGCGTCAGCCAGGGCCCCCAGAACGTCGTGGCGGGCGAGACCTTCATCGGCTCCATCTACGCCAAGGGCAACGGAACGCTCTCCGTCGGCCTCAAGAACGGCAATACCTTCATCGCCGAGCAGAAACTCGGAGTCCCCGGTTCGGAGTGGAAGAAGTTCGACATCAGCCTCCCTGCGGGGAATTACACCGGCGACGCCGACTTCGCGATAATCGTTGAGAACGGGACCGTGCAGGTGGACCAGGCTACGCTGTCCACCGCCACGGGCCTCGCGCTCGGCGGCTTCCGCCCTGATATCCTCCAGACAGTCAAGGATTTGCATCCCACCTGCCTTCGCTGGCCCGGCGGCGGATACGTCGCCCAGTACTACTGGCAGTGGGGCATCGGACCCCAGGAGAACCGCTACCGCTGGCCTCACTGGATGTGGATGGACTACGACCAGAACTGCTTCGGCACCGACGAGTTCATCAAGTTCTGCCGCACCGTCAACACCGAGCCTGTCATAGTCGTCTCCGTTCACTTCGAGCGTCCCGCCGAGGAGTATGACGAGATTCTCCAGGACGCCGTCAACTGGGTGCGCTACTGCAACGCCCCGGCGACCGACGAGTGGGGCGCCAAGCGCGCCGCCAACGGCCATCCCGAGCCGTACAACGTCAAGTACTGGGAGATTGACAACGAGATGTGGGAGATGGGCATCGAGCGTTACGAGAAATGCGTCCGCGAGTTCTCCGTCGCCATGCGCGAGGTCGATCCTTCGATCAAGATCATCGCATGCGGCGGCTTCTCCGAGGACCAGGATTTCCTGAACCGCTCCGGAAGCTTCTTCGACTACCTCAGCCTGCACCACTACGAGCAGCAGGGCGGCTACGCCACCGGCCCGAAGCGCCTCGGCGAGCAGTACGACCGCTACGCCCAGATGATCGCCGACTGCCCCAATCCGAACATCAAGCTCTTCATCTCCGAGTGGAACCTCCAGAGCATCGACTGGAAGACCGGCCTCTTCGCGGGCGGCTTCCTGAACACCTGCGAGGCGCGCGACGTCGTCGCCATGGGCGCCGCCGCGCTGTTCATCCGCCGCACCGATTCCCCGGACTGGAACAACGCCTTCATCAACTTCGACTACAAGGACGTGTTCGTGGCCCCGAACTACCAGGTGACCAAGCTCTGGTACGACCACTTTTCGCGCTATCGTCTTGATTTCGAGGGGGATACCAAGGATCTTAGCGTCATGACCACCCTCGCCGAGAACGGCGGTTCGGTCATAGTCAAGGTCGTCAACCCGACCGACAAGGCCTACAGCCTCGACGTCGCCGGCGACTGGAAGGGTATCGCTTCCGCGGAATACGAATATTACGCTCCCGGCGACCTTACCGTACAGAACAGCATGGAGAAGAAGGACGCCGTCGCCCTGAAGAAAGCCTCTCCCAAGGCTTCCGGCGGCAAGGTGACCCTCGAGGTCGAGCCTTACTCCGCAGGCGTACTCACCATAGCCAAAACTTTCTAAACCATGAAGATACTGCTTCTAGCCCTCGCTCTCGCAGCCTCGGCGCCACAGGTGAAGGTGACATTCTTCACCCCCAATACAGTCCGCATCCAGAAGGCCCCGGACGCATCCGGCTTCCATGACGGCAGCGTCGCCGTCATCTCCGAGCCGGGGAACGTCAGGGTGACCCAGAGCAGCCGGAACGGCTCCACCGTCTATACCACCTCCGCATTGAGGGTGACGGTGGCCCCGGACGGCACCGTGAGCTATGCCACGGCCGCCGGGAAGGCCCTCCTCAGGGAAGGGGAGTCCTCCTTCACCGAGCGTACCGAAGGCCTCGACAAGGGCTCGTACGTCACCAAACAGGCTTTCCTCCTGGAGGCCGGGGAGCCCTGGTACGGCCTGGGAATCCTGCAGGACGGACAGCTCAGCCTCAGCGGCAAGAGCCGCTACATGAGGCAGGACAACACCGAGGATTTCGTGCCCATCGTGCAGTCAGTCAAGGGCTACGGCATATTCTGGGACAATCCTTCGACGGGCACCTTCACCGACAAGGATGACGTGGCGTCGTTCGAGTCCGAGGTGGGGACGCAGATCGACTACTACTTCATCTACGGCGGCAATGCCGACGGCGTGATCGCCGGCCTGCGGGATCTGACCGGCCACGTGCCGATGCTGCCGCTGTGGACCTACGGCTTCATGCAGAGCCGCGAGCGGTACAAGAGCTCGGCCGAGTACCTCGGCGTGCTCCGCGGCTACCGCGAGCGGGGCATACCCATCGACTGCGTCATCCAGGACTGGCAGTACTGGGGCAACAACTACCAATGGAATGCCATGGAGTTCCTGAGCGACGACTTCCGCAACGCCCAGGCCATGATAGACGAGACGCATGCGAGCCACGCCCACATGCTCATCTCCATCTGGGCATCGTTCGGCCCCATGACCAAGCCTTTCAGGGAACTGGACGCCAAGGGCCTGATGCTCAACTTCGCCACATGGCCTCAGAGCGGCCTCACGGACTGGCCGCCGCGCAGGGACTATCCTTCGGGCGTCCTGCCTTACGACGCCTTCAGCGCCGAGGCCCGCGACATCTACTGGAACCACCTTCTCCGCATGGAGAACATGGGCATAGACGGCTGGTGGATGGACTCCACCGAGCCTGACCACCTCGACTACCAGGACAGCGACCTGGAGCAGATGACCGGGATGGGCTCCTACAGGAGCGTCCTGAACGCCTATCCGCTGATGTCCGTCGAGGGCGTCACGACCAAGCAGCTGACCGTTTCCGGCAGGCGCCCGATGGTGCTGACGCGCTCGGCGTACGCCGGGCAGCAACGCACGGGCGCCAACACCTGGAGCGGCGACGTCCAGTCCACCTGGGATGACCTCCGCCACCAGATTAGCGCCGGCCAGGGCTTCACCCTGACCGGCAATCCCAACTTCAACTCCGACATCGGAGGCTTCTTCCCGAGCGGCTACAACAAGCGCGGGGAGACTGCGACCTGCTCGCAGAACCCTCTGTTCCAGGAACTTTACGTGCGCTGGCTGCAGTTCGGCCTCTTCAATCCGATGATGCGTAGCCACGGCGAGTCCTCCCGCCGCGAGATCTGGGAGTTCGGCAATCCGGGCGAGCCCGTCTATGACGCCATCGAGAAGAGCATACGCATGCGCTACGCCCTCCTGCCCTATATCTACAGCACTTCCTGGCAGGTGTCGTCGGCCGACGACAGCTTCATCAGGGCGCTGATCATGGATTTCCCGCAGGACAGGAATGTATGGGAGCTCGGGAGCGAGTTCATGTTCGGACGCTCGCTGCTGGTGGCCCCGGTCGGAAAGGCGCTCTTCACCGAGGAGACCAGGAAATACTCCGACGCTCCGGTTGACTGGACCGTCCCCCAAACCTACGACGTGTACCTGCCCGCAGGCGCGGAGTGGTACGACTGGTGGACGGGCGAGCGGCTGAAGGGCGGCCGGACAGTGTCCGCCGCCGCGCCGCTCGACCGCTGCCCGCTCTACGCCCGCGCCGGCGCCATCGTCCCCCTCGGGCCCGATGACGTCCAGTACTGCGACGAGAAGCCCTGGGACGAGCTGACGGTCCGCGTATATCTGGGCGCCGACGGACGCTTCACCCTTTATGAGGACGCTTTCGACGGCCAGGAATACAAGTCCGGCGAATATGCTACGATAGATTTCAGCCTGAAGGGACGCAACCTCAGCATCGGCACCCGCCAAGGCTCATATCCAGGCATGCTCGATTCCAGGCGCTTCCACCTCTACGTCTACGACGGCAGGAACGTCGCCGAGCAGTACGTCCTTTACACCGGCAATCCTATGACCATAAAACTTTGATCATGAAGAAGATATCCCTTATACTCCTGACGGTCCTGTCCTGCCTGGCGCTCCGCGCGCAGGACAAGCTCTGGTACGACACCCCCGCCGAGGTCTGGCTCCAGGCCCTCCCGTTGGGCAATTCCCACATGGGAGCGATGGTGTACGGAGGCGCCGCCCGCGAGGAACTGCAGCTCAATGACGAGACCTTCTGGAGCGGAGGCCCGCACAATAACAACAGCCCCCGCTCGCTCGGACGCCTTCAGGAAGTCCGCGACCTGATCTTCGCGGGGCACGAGGAGGAGGCCGCGCAGATAGTCGGCGAGGACTTCATCGTCGGCCCCCACGGCATGAAATACCTCACCCTGGGCAGCCTGGTGCTGGATTTCGAGGGGATAGGGGAGCCGGAAAGCTTCTACCGAGACCTCGACCTGCGCAACGCCACGGCAGGCGTCTCATTCACCTCCGGGGGAGTGAAATACACCCGCAAGGCCTTCGCCTCGTTCGCGGACGACGTGGTCGTGCTCAGGCTCGAAGCGGATAAGAAAGGGGCGCTGAACTTCACCCTGAGCCACACCTGCCCGCTGCCTTCCAAGGCGACGTATGACGGTAATACGGTTGCGGCGCACATCGATCCGGTGGACCACGAAGGCATTGAGGGAAAGGTCTTCGCCGAGCTGAAAGCCGAGGTGAAGACCGACGGCAAGGTCAGTTCCGACACCGGGGGAGTGCACGTCAGCGGCGCTTCCTACGCGACGGTCTTCATTTCCAGCGGGACCAACTACGTCAATTACCACGACATCTCCGGCGACCCTTCGGCGAAGATCGCCAAGGCCCTCGCCGCAGCGGAGAAGAAGTCCTTCAAGAAGCTCCTGAAGCGCCACGTCAAGGCCTATGCGCCTCAGTATGAGCGCGTCCGCCTCGAGCTCCATTCCGGCGAGAACGCCAAGCTGAGGACGGACGACCGCCTTGATGCCTTCACTGACAGTGACGACATGGGCATGGTCTCCCTGCTCTTCAACTACGGCCGCTACCTGCTGATCAGCTCGTCGCAGCCCGGCGGCCAGCCCGCCAACCTCCAGGGCATCTGGAACAACAGCGTGGACGCCCCCTGGGACAGCAAGTACACCATCAACATCAACGCCGAGATGAACTACTGGCCCGCGGAGGTGACGAACCTGCGCGAGACGGCCGAGCCCCTGTTCGCCTTCATCAGGGAACTGAGCGAGACCGGAGCCATTACCGCCCGCGAGATGTACGGCTGCGGCGGCTGGATGGCCCACCACAATACCGACCTATGGCGCGTCGCGGGGCCCGTGGACGGCCCCGAATGGGGCATGTTCCCCAACGGCGGCGCCTGGCTCGCCACTCATCTGTGGCAGCATTACCTCTTTACGGGAGACAAGGATTTCCTCCGCGAATGGTATCCCGTCATCAAGGGCGCGGCGGACTTCTACCTCGACTACATGCAGCCGCATCCGGAGTACGGATGGCTGGTCGTGGTGCCTTCGGTCAGTCCCGAGCACGGCCCGATGGGCAAGAGCACGGCCATGACCGCCGGATGCACGATGGACAACCAAATAGCCTTCGACGCCCTGGCACAGGCCCGCGACGCCGCCAAGGCTCTTGGCGTCGATGCCGACTATGTGGCTCGGCTTGAGAATGTTATCGCCCAGATACCTCCTATGCAGGTAGGCCAGTACGGCCAGTTGCAGGAATGGATCCAGGACGGCGACGATCCCAACGACGAGCACCGCCACATCTCCCATCTCTACGGCCTGTATCCTTCCAACCAGGTCAGTCCGTTCTCGCATCCGGAGCTGTTCAACGCGGCCCGCAAGACCCTGGAGCAGCGCGGCGACATGGCCACCGGCTGGAGTCTCGGCTGGAAGACCAACTTCTGGGCCCGCATGCTTGACGGAGACCACGCCTTCACCATCATTTCCAATATGCTGAAGCTCCTGCCCGCCAGCGGCAATTCCGGCGGCAGCTTCGGCTTCGGCGGCTTCGGCGCCAGCGCCGCCGACAGGGCCCGCTACAGGAACGGCAGGACCTATCCCAACCTCTTCGACGCGCATCCGCCGTTCCAGATCGACGGCAACTTCGGCGTGACGGCCGGCGTGGCGGAGATGCTCCTGCAGAGCCACGACGGCGCGGTGCACCTGCTGCCCGCCCTGCCTTCGTCTTGGGCAGATGGCAGCGTCACCGGCCTCTGCGCCCGCGGCGGCTTCACCGTGGACATGGCCTGGACCGACGGCGCCCTGAAGGACGCCAAGGTCAAATCCTCCATCGGGGGAGTGCTCCGCATCCGCTCGGCCGTGCCGCTCAAGGGCCGCGGGCTGAAGGCGGCTTCGGGCCCCTGCCCGAACCCGCTATACGCGCCCGCGGACGTCCGCTCCGCGGCCTCCGGCGACGGCCTCGCCACCCCGGAAGTGTATGAATACGACATAGTTACCAAACCTGGAAAAACATATAAGATAACACGGATATGAAACGACTCTTTTTAACTTTGATCGCATCTGTGATGGTATTGACCGTCAGCGCACAGGACCCGAATTTCCACATTTTCATCTGCATAGGGCAGTCCAACATGGAGGGCAACGCCCGCGTGGAGGATGTCGACCGCGAGGGCATCAGCCCCAACTACCTGATGATGGCTGCCGTGGACTACCCGAACACGGGCCGTCAGAAAGGGGAGTGGTACCCCGCTGTCCCGCCGCTCTGCCGCGAGAACACCGGCCTCACCCCTGCCGACTATTTCGGCCGCGCCCTGATCGAGTATCTCCCTGAGGGCCACAAGGTCGGCATCATCAACGTCTCCGTCGCCGGCTGCAAGATCGACGCGTTCATGAAGGACCGCGCCGAGGAGTACGGCAAGACCGGAGCCGACTGGCTCCAGAACATAATGAAGATCTACGACGGCAATCCTTACGAATATGTCGTGAAACTTGCGAAGAAGGCCCAGAAGGACGGAGTCATCTCCGGCATCCTCCTGCATCAGGGCGAGTCCGATCCGGACGACTGGACCTGGCCTGACAAGGTCAAGGGTATCTACGAGGACTTCCTCGATGACCTGGACCTCAAGGCGGAGGAGTGCCCGCTGCTGGCCGGCGAGGTCGTCAACAGCGACCGCGGCGGCGTCTGCGGGCCCATGAACCGCATCATCGGCAGCCTTCCGGAGATCATCCCGACGGCCCACGTCGTCTCCTCCAGCGGCTGCGCCGAGAACTTCGACCGCCTGCACTTCAGCGCCGCCGGCTACCGCCAGCTCGGCCGCAACTACGCCATGACCATGATTCCGCTGATGCACGTCGGCGTCCAGTCCCCGGTCATCGCCAGCATGCCGCGCTTCCCGGGCATGGGCGGAGGCCAAAGGCCCGGCGGCGCGGCCGCCCCGGCCCGCGTCATGATGCCCAACGTGACCTTCAACATAGTGGCCCCCGCCGCCCATGAGGTGTACTTCACCTCGGAATTCACGGAGGACAAGATACCCATGACCAAGAACAACAGCGGCGTCTGGAGCATCACCCTCCAGCCCAAGGAGGCCGGCTCGTTCAAGTACTCCTTCATAGTGGACGGCACCACCATCGCCGATCCGCTCAACCCCGACTCCGAAGGCGACCAAAGCATCCTTAAAGTTGGAGAATAACTGATTGACTGAATGAAACTTAGAGAACTTCTCACCGCTGCATTAATGCTCCTGAGCCCGGTATTGAGCCAGGCGCAGAACCCCGTCATATCCACGTCCTACACGCCGGATCCGGCCCCTTACGTCCACGACGGCAAGGTGTATCTCTTCGTTGACCACGACGAGGACGACGCCACCTATTTCCTGATGAAGGACTGGCTGCTGTACTCCACGGAGGACATGGTGAACTGGACCTACCTCGGGGCGCAGGTGTCCACCGCGACCTTTGACTGGGCCTTCCAGGGCGACCGCGCCTGGGCCTCCCAGGCCGTGGAGCGCAACGGCAAGTGGTACTGGTACGTCTGCCTGACCGAGGCGCGAACGCGCAGCGATGCGCTGGCCGTGGCCGTGGCCGACGACCCGCAGGGTCCCTGGCGGGACGCCATAGGCGGCCCCCTGGCCACGGGCTTCTCCTTCATCGACCCGACAGTCTTCATCGACAATGACGGCACCCCGTACCTCTTCTGGGGCAACAAGGGCTGCTGGTACGGCCGCCTGAACGACGATATGATATCGTTCGCCGACGGCTGGAAGGAGGTTCCCGGCTTCCACGATCCTGCCTGCTTCGGCCCCGAGTCCATCAAGATGAATTGGGCCAAGGGCAAGGAGGAGATGATGGTCGGCTACGAGGAAGGCCCCTGGGTGACCCGCAAGGGCGACACCTATTACATGACCTATCCCGCCGGGGGAGTGCCGGAGCACATGGCATACTCCACCGCTCCGACCATCGACGGTCCCTGGACCTACCGCGGCCGCATAATGGACGAGGCTGAGAACAGCTTCACCATCCACGGCGGAGAGATACAGTACAAGGGGCAGTGGTACATGTTCTACCACAACGGCGGACTGCCCAACGGCGGCGGCTTCCACCGTTCGACCTGCGTGGAGGAGTTCGACCTCAATCCCGACGGCTCCATACCGTTCATACCCTTCACCAAGGAGGGACCGTCGCCGGTCGGGACGATTGATCCCTACCAGCGCGTCGAGGCGGAAACCATGGCCTCTTCCTGGGGAGTAAAGACCGACCGGAAGGATGGTAAGGACCACTATGTCACGCAGATACATAACGGCGACTGGATCAAGGTCCGCGAGGTCGATTTCGGCTCGAAACCGGCGCAGACGGTCACGGCCGGGACGCTCAACTTCAAGAGCGCGGGCCGCATCGAGTTCTACCTCGACGAGCTCGGCGGCAATGCCGTCGCTCGTCTTGACATATCCGGCCCGGCCCCTGTCAGCACCGCCCGCATCCGCGGCAACGTCACCGGCAAGCACGACGTCTATATCCTCTTCCGCGGCGGCGACGAACAACTCTTCGACTTTGACTGGTGGGAAATGGAATAATACAAATCAACTTTTGATATGAAGCTCAGAATCACACTTCTCGCGCTGCTCCTTGCGGCGCTCTCATCGGGCCTCCAGGCGCAGAGCCTGAAGGTCAACGACCTCGAGTACCTCGAGGATACCGGCGTCAACTTCCTCGTTTACAGCAACAACTACACGGGAATGTTTTGCGACGAGAAGACCGCCGCCATCGAAATCATCCTGCGCGGAGTCCGTATCGCCACGGGCGGCGGCATCCGCCTGATGAACACCCCCGAGCAGTGGGACATCTATCCCGTGCTCGAGTCCCGCACCGTCGACAAGGCGGACAACTCCATCTCGTGCGTGTTGGACTACGCCGACTACGGCTTCAAGTCCACCGTCAAGGTGCAGGGCAAGGATAAGGGCGTGACGATGGCAGTTTATCTCGACCAGCCTCTCCCCGAGAACCTCGTCGGCAAGGCCGGGATGAACATCGAGTTCTTCCCCGCGACTTATTTCGACCACACCTTCATGATGGACGGAATGCCCGACATCCTGCCGAAGCACCCCGCCGGAGACACCGAGATGAGGCCCGTCAGCGAGAAGATCACCCAGATCTTCGGGCTCTCTACCTTCAATGACCGCGGACGCGGCGAATTCATTGTCCCTCACCCGATTGCGACTGGCCACACGTTGGTCCTCGCCCCCGAGGACGACGACCTTCGCGTGACTTTCAAGTCCGATGACGAGATCAATCTCTTCGACGGCCGCAACCTTTCGCCGAACGGCACCTTCGTGGTGCGCACCTTCATTCCCGGAGGGAAGACAGGCAAGGTCGCGGAGTGGTACATCGAGACCTCCTACGACCCGGACTGGATCCGCAAACCCAATATCGGATTCTCCCAGGTGGGATACACCCCGGCCCAGAAGAAGGTCGCCGTGGTGGAGCTCGACCGCAACGACAAGGTTCCCGCTACCGCGAAGATCATCCGCGTGGCTCCCGACGGCAGCCGTTCCATGGCCCTCGAGCCCAAGGTGAAGGAGTGGGGCGTGTACAACAACCGCTACAACTACGCCACGGTCGATTTCTCGGCCCTGAAGCAGCCCGGTCTCTATTGCATCGAGTTCGGAGGCGAGACCACCAACATCTTCCCCGTGGCGGACAACGTTTACGGCGGAAAGTGGCACACGACGATGGACGTGTGGCTTCCTGTCCAGATGGACCACATGGAGGTCAAGGAAGGCTACCGCATCTGGCACGGACGCTCCAACATGGACGACGCCCTGCAGGCCCCGCTGAACTACGAGCAGCAGGACGGCTACCGCCAGGGCCCCGTCACCAATACGAAGTACAAGCCGCTCGAGCACATCCCCGGACTGACCGTGGGTGCCTGGTACGACGCGGGCGACTTCGACATCCAGTCGGGCACCGTGATCGGCCTGACGCAGCAGTTCGCATTCCTCTGGGACCTCTTCCATGAGGACCGCGACCAGACCTATATCGACCAGAAAACCCAGTTCGTGGACATCCACCGCCCGGACGGCGTGCCGGACGTGCTCCAGCAGTGCGAGCACGGCCTGCTCAACGTCGTCGCGCAGGTGGAGAACATCGGCTTCGTGGCCCAGGGCATCGTCCAGGGCAACATGTGGCAGTACGCTCACATCGGTGACGGCGTGACCCAGACCGACGGCCTGGTGTACAATCCCTCGCTCCAGCCTTACACAGTAGTAGGCGGTACTTCAGGTACTTACGATGACCGTGTGGCGTTCACGTCCAACGGCGGCAATCCTGCGGGCCAGATGTCCACCATCGCTGCTATGGCGGCCGCGGCCCGCGCGCTGAAGGACTACAATCCCGAGCTTTCCGCGAAGGCGCTGAAGCTTGCCATCAAGCTTTGGGACGAGAACTTCGAGGCGGCCGATCCGGCCAACATGGCTTCGGCCATGCCCGGCGGCGCGAACTTCCGCCGCATGGGCATGGGCGACCAGAGGACCGGGGCCGCCGTGCAGCTCTGGCGCGCCACCGGCGAGCAGAAGTACAAGGACTTCTTCCTGCCGAAGGTGCTCGAGCAGCTGAAGCCGGTGGAAATGCCTGCGGGAATGGCCGCCATGGGCGGCGGATTCCGCGGTGGCTCCAACCTCAGCACCGCCCTCGAGCTCTATCCTTACATGGACAAGGACTTCCAGAAGGCCGTGAAGGCCGCCGTACCCGCGTACGTTAAGGGCGTGGAGGCTGCGGCCGCCGAGAACCCCTACGGGGTTCCGGTGTCCGGCCGCGGCTGGGGCGGCACCGAGATCGCCCTCGGCTGGGCTTACAACAACTACCTGGTATGGAAGTATTTCCCGGACATGATTGACCCTGAGCTCGTTCTCAACGGAATGCATTTCATCTTCGGACGCCATCCTTATTCCAACGTCTCGTTCATCACCTCCGTCGGTGTCAATACCAAGAAGGTGGCCTACGGCAACAACCGCGGCGACTACACCGTCATCCCCGGCGGCATCGTGCCCGGCCTCATGCTGATGAACCCCGACTACATGGAGCACAAGGACGACTATCCGTTCCACTGGGGCGAGAACGAATGCTGCACCCGCAACGTGCCGCAGTTCGTGATGCTCACCCTCGGCGCGGAGGAGATCACCAAGGCTTTGAACAAAAAGATATAGTTTATTATGAGAAAAATCAGTGTTCTTTTGCTGGCTGCCGTCGCATTGGTCACGGCTTGCAAGCAGCCTGTTCCCGGTCAGGTGAAGGTCACCGGGGGATGGATCCAAGGTGAGGTCACCGAGGACATGTGTATCTACAAGGGCATTCCTTTCGCGGCGCCGCCGGTTGGCGACCTGCGCTGGAAGGAGCCTCAGCCCGTCATTCCCTGGGAAGGCGTTCGTGAATGCCTGGAATTCGGCCCCGGGCCCGTCCAGGGCATGAATTTCCCCGGCTCCAACAACAGCGAGGACTGCCTTTATCTGAATGTCTGGTCACCGGCCAAGAGTCCGAAGGACAAGATGCCGGTATTCGTCTGGATCTACGGAGGAGGCTTCTCGATGGGCTCCTCGTCGCTCTATGACGGCCGTCCCCTCGCGGAGAAGGGAGTCATCCTCGTGACCATCAACTACCGCGTGGGCCAGCTCGGCTATTTCGCTCATCCTGAGCTCACCGCCGAGAGCCCCCACCACGTTTCCGGAAACTACGGCATCATGGACCAGATCGCCGCGCTGCAGTGGATCCACGACAATATCGCCGCTTTCGGCGGAGACCCGTCCAAGGTGACCATCTTCGGCGAGTCCGCCGGCGGCATCTCGGTGAGCATGCTCTGCGCTTCGCCCCTTGTCAAGGGGCTCATCAGCGGAGCCATCTCCGAGAGCGGCGGCTCCTTCGGCCCGGTGCGCCACCATTCCTATCCCGGCGAGAACATGAAGACGCTGGAGATGGCTGAGAAGGACGGCGTGAAGTACGCCGAAGGCCTGGGCGCCACGACGCTTGCGGAGCTGCGCGCCATGGACGCCAACGCCTTCGCGCGCCAGATGGTCGTCACCGGCGGCGCATGGCCGATCGTTGACGGCTACGTCATCCCCGACGACCAGTACCGCATGTACGAGAACGGCAATTTCAACGACGTGAACGTCCTGATCGGATACAATTCCGACGAAGGCGCCAGCTTCGGCAGCAGCAACGTACCGGAGCAGCACGTCGCGGCCGTCGAGGAGCGCTATGGTCCTTATGCAGAGAAGCTTTTGGAGGTCTATCCGCTTGACGGAAGCTCCGTCGTCCCGAAGTCCGCGCGCGACCTCGGCCGCGACGCCTCCTTCGGCTGGCACACCTGGAGCTGGGCGCGCCTACAGTCCGAGAAGGGTCAGTCCAAGGTGTTTTTGTATTACTTCGATCAGCATCCGGACTACCCGGAGGACTCCCCGCAGTACGGACACGGATCGCCTCACGGTCAGGAAGTTGACTATGTCTTTAAGAGCCTTCGCCGGGAGACCGTCCCGACGGATTTCGCCCTTTCCGAGACGATGGCCACCTACTGGACCAACTTCGCCAAGTACGGCGATCCGAACGGCGAAGGCCTCCCCGAGTGGCCCGAGTTCACGAAGGACAACCACGTCACCATGGTGTTGACCGGCTCCGGCCCGCATCCTGATGCCGTTCCCGACGAGGACGCCATGTGGGTCCTGAACGAGTACTTCGCCTGGCGCCGCTCGCCTGAAGGCGCTGCCTGGGCCGCCGCACAGCCGTAGCGCCCTTCGGCGCCCCGGCGCCCCTGGCGCGGCCTCCCGGCTCCTGCGTAGCGTCCCCCCGCGGCGTTGCGCCGGCTCTTGCGTAGCGCCCCCGCGCCCCCCGCACCCATTGCTGATTCATTTTCTCTTTTCCCAAGCGGGACTGGCCATTCCGGCCAGCCCCGCTTTTCTCCTTTCCCCACTTCTGTTTTCCCCACTTCTGCCTCCCTTCCGTCCTCTCCCTTCCGTCCTCTCCCTTCCGTCCTCTCCCTTTCTCCTCTCCCTTCCGTTCTCTCTCTTCCGTCCTCTCCCTTCCGTTCTCTCTCTTCCGTCCTCTCCCTTCCGTCCTCTCCCTTCCGTCCTCTCCCTTTCTCCTCTCCCTTCCGTTCTCTCTCTTCCTCCTCTCCCTTTCTCCTCCCCGTCCTCGCCCCTTCGTCCGGACTGCCGTACCGCCCTCGCGTCCTTGCCTCCCTTTCTCCGTCCCCGCCTCTCCGTCCCGTCTCCCCGTCCCGTCCCCGCGAAAAGCGTACGTTGTTCCCCGATGGAAAGACCTGTGGCGTCCGTTGTTCAAAATAGTAGTTTGAACAACGGACGGGTATTTCAGTGAAATAGGCCTTCTATGGGGATGGGAGGGCGTTTTCAGAAAACGCTCCGTCCGTTGTCCCCGTTGCTAAAATGGACAACGGACGCACTGGCCTTAATTGGAAGGGAAGAACGGACGGAGGAGGTAGGATGGGCTGGGAAGAACGTACGCTGAAGAGAGAAATGTTGGGGGAGAACGGACGGAGGAGGTAGGATGGGCTGGGAAGAACGTACGCTGAAGAGAGAAATGTTGGGGAGAACGGACGGAGGAGGTAGGATAAAAAGGGGAGAACGGACGGCGGAAAGAGAGGGCGAATGGGGAATAGGCGGTGAAGGGAGGATGGGCCGGAAAAAGGAAGGAAAGGGGACATGCAAGGAAAAATGTATGGCAATGTGGAAAGAGATATGAGAAGAACGGACGGAGGAGGCAGGATAAAAAGGGGAGAACGGACGGCGGAAAGAGAGGGGGAATGGGAATAGGCGGTGAAAGGAGGTTGAACCAGAAACAAGGGAGGAAAGGGGACATGCAAAAAAAGATGTATGGCAATGTGGAATGAGATAGGGGGAGAACGGACGGAGGAGGCAGGATGGAGTGGGAAGAACGTACGGCGAAAAGAACGGGACGGAAGAGAAGATGGAGAGACGGGACGGGGAGTAGGAAGGGAAGAGAGGTGTAGGATGCAGACGGAGGTGGAGAAGATCAGAAACACATAATTGGTTTAGTTTGAGGAATGTGCTGTTGGCGGGACCAGGTGGAGCATGATTCACAGATATTATTCTTTATCGATGTACTTTACTCTCAATATTTTGGCAATTTGTTCCTTTGGAAGGGACATGCAACGGGCGAGTTGGGGGACTGTCGTGCAGTAAGAATAATACAGGATCTTTAGAAGCCGGATCCTTTGTTCCATCACAAGATCGGAAAAGGACGAATTAAATAATTCCTGGGACCGTTTTGAGGCCACCTTGAAAAAGTCTCTGTCGTTCAGCTTTTTGTAACGGTTGGTCACATTGATTTGTTCCATTTCTTCATCCCTGACTCCGCCCATTACCCGGACGAAAAATGAAAGGTCATTGTAGAAAGCCGATTCGGCATATCGCCAGTTGCAGGTCGTCGTTGGTTCCAACATTCCTTGCCGGTTCATGTACCAGCCTGTGTGACTAAGGTCAATGTCCGTTCGGAGGATTCTCCGAACCTGTCTCTTAGGCAAGTCGCTCACTCTGATGGCGGATTCGGGTATTTTTCCCCCGCGGAAATATGCCCGGTAAGAGGACCAGCTATACTCTTCAACTGGAATCCCAGTGTCCAGGGAGTTCCGGGGTATATAGCAAATTGTGTTGCGGAGATGATGGTCGTCCTGAATGAGCAAAGGTTTGAAGTCGATATTCAAAAAAGTATGTTCATGCTCCTTGTTCCTAAAAGAAAGGGAGTGGGACAGGACTTGTTTCAGCCCGTCTGAGTACTTTTGTGCGGAATCGTAGTCCGGAGCAAGGATCAATACATGCAGATGGTTGTTCATTACAACGAAAGCAATGACCTGGACCCCGAACCTAAGTGCTTGGATGATAATAAAATTAGATGCAACGGTCAAATCCTCTTCAGATTTGAAAATGAGCTTGTCCAGCCCTGGCGAACTGATATGGAAAGGATACATTTTGATCCACTTTCCATTGTTGTCCCTAATCTCGATAATTCTGTTGAAAGCCATATCTTTTTTCCAAACATAATCAATAGCCGAATTCGGGTTAGATCATAAGATACTTTTTTGAGGGGTCACAAGACTTTTTTATAGGTTTCTTCTGTTTTTGTAAGGATTTTTGATTGTTCTTTGCGCACACTCCCATCCAGTTTCGTTGTTTCTGGCTTTGTCCCTGGGTCTTCGTCCTCTTTTTCCTGAACTGGTTCTCTCTGTCCCTGGGCCTCCGTCCCCGTCCGGACCGCCGCGCTGTCGTCCCGTGCTGCCTCCCCGTACCCGCATCCCCGTCCCTGTCCGGATCGCCGCGCCGCCACCCCCGCCTCCCGCCTCCCTGCCTTCCGTCCCCATCCCCTGCGTCGCCGTCTCAGCCCAGATTGCCGTGCCTCCGTCCCTTGCTGCCTCCCAGTGCCCGCATCCCCGTCCCTGTCCGGATCGCCGCGCCGCCACCCCCGCCTCCCGCCTTCCGCCTCCCTGCCTCCCCGTCCCCATCCCTTGCGTCGCCGTCTCAGCCCAGATTGCCGTGCCTCCGTCCCTTGCTGCCTCCCAGTGCCCGCATCCCCGTCCCTGTCCGGACCACCGCGCTGCCCTCGTGGTGAGCGTACGTTGTTCCCCGATGGAAAGACCAGTGGCGTCCGTTGTTCAAAAAAGGAGTTTGAACAACGGACGGGCAATTCGAAGAAAACGGCCTTCTAGGGGGATGAGAGGGCGTTTTTAGAAAACGGCCCGTCCGTTGTCCCCTTTGCTAAAATGGACGACGTACGCATTGGCCTTAATTGGAAGGGAAGAACGGACGGATAAGGCAGGATGGGCTAGGGAGAACGGACGGAGAAGGCAGAATGTGGTGGGAAGAACGGACGGAGAGGGTAGGGTAAGAAGGGGGAGAACGGACGGGGAAAGGAGAAGGGGAAATGGATGGTGGAAGAGCAAAAGAACTGGAGGATGGAGGAACGGGGTTGGAATAAATGAAGGGGAGGAGGGAGGAGGGAAAATGGATGATGGGAGGAACGTACGGTGGGCGGAGGATGGGGTGAGGAGAACGGACGGGGAAGAGAGATGTGTAAGGGAAAATGGGCGGTGATGAGAGAGGTGGGGAGAATGGGTGGGGGAAGGACATGAGGACGGACATGGGGAAGGGAGGAGAGGAGGAAGGGGGAATGGGGTTGGGAGAAAGATAGGAAAGGGAAAAGAGGGAAATCAGGGGGGAAATGCAAGGGAATGAGTGTGGAGGGGGAGTGGAGAGGTGCGGAGGCGGGGAGGGGAGGGGAAATAATAAAAAAAATGAAAAAAGTTTGGAGATTTGAATGGAAACTGCTACCTTTGCAATCCCAAAACGGAGGACTCGTTAGCTCAGTTGGTAGAGCACAACACTTTTAATGTTGGGGTCTCGGGTTCGAGCCCCGAACGGGTCACAAGACGAGCCCCGAACAGGACATAAGACAGTTCTTACAAGATATATAAGCTTCCT
>JAFZQO010000013.1 GCA_017620335.1 Bacteroidales bacterium | reverse complement strand
GTGGTGCCGAGGAAGAGGAACGATCCTATGGGGCGTTTCTCATTGGAGAGGCCGGCGCGGGAGCGGCGCACGGCGTCGGACACCGCCGCGATGGCGTTGTCCTGGCCGACGACGCGCTTGTGCAGCGCCTCTTCCATGCGCAGGAGCTTGTCCTTCTCGCTCTCGAGCATGCGGTTGACCGGGATGCCGGTCCAGCGGGCCACGACCTCCGCGATGTCCTCGGGGTCAACGGCCTCGTTGATGATAGGGTCCTTGATGGCGGCCCGGCGCGCTGTCAGCTCGTCGATGCGCTTCTGCGTAGAAGCCATCTTGCCGTAGCGCAGCTCGGCGACCTTTCCGTAGTCGCCCGCGCGCTCGGCCTGCGCGGCCTCGTTGCGGTAGTCCTCTATCTGCTGGCGGGCGTTCTGGAGTTCGCGGAGGACATCCTTCTCCTCGTCCCAGCGCTTCATCAGCCCGGCGCGCTTCTCTTCGAGGCTCTTGAGCTCGGACTCGATCTTGTCCATCTTGAGGGACACGCCCTCGCGCTTGATGGCCTCCCTCTCGATTTCCAGCTGCCTTATCTGGGAGTTGAGGATGTCGATGGGCTCCGGCACGGAGTTCATCTCCAGGCGGAGCTTGGACGCGGCCTCGTCCACGAGGTCGATGGCCTTGTCCGGGAGGAAACGGTTGTTGATGTACCTGTGCGACAGGTTCACGGCCGCGATGAGCGCGTCGTCCTCGATGCGCACGCGGTGGTGGTTCTCATATTTCTCCTTGAGGCCGCGGAGGATGGAGATGCTCTCGGCCGGCGTAGGCTCGTCGACCATCACCATCTGGAAACGGCGCTCGAGGGCCTTGTCAGTTTCGAAATATTTCTGGTACTCGTCCAGCGTGGTCGAGCCTATGGTGCGCAGCTCGCCGCGCGCCAGGGCCGGCTTCAGAATGTTTGAAGCGTCCATGGCGCCGCTCGAGCGGCCCGCGCCCACAAGCGTGTGGATCTCGTCTATGAAGAGGATGATCTCCCCGTCGCTCTCCACGACTTCTTTGACCACGCCCTTCAGGCGCTCTTCGAACTCGCCCTGGTACTTCGCGCCCGCGATGAGGGCGCCCATGTCCAGTGAATATACCTTGCGGCTCTTGAGGTTCTCGGGGACGTTGCCGTCCACGATCTTGGCGGCGATACCTTCGGATATCGCGGTCTTGCCGACGCCCGGCTCGCCCACCAGGATAGGGTTGTTCTTAGTGCGGCGGCTGAGTATCTGCAAGACCCTCCTGATCTCGTCATCCCGGCCTATGACCGGGTCGAGCTTCCCTTTGGCCGCCAACTCGTTGAGGTTGGTGGCGTACTTGCTTAGAAATTGATAGTCAGTCTTTTCCATAAAAAAATATCGTTCGCTCCCAAGTGGGAACAAACGATATCAGTCAAATTATATTCCAGTCGCTTCGGACTGACAATCTGTCAGTTACTCGGTCGGAGCGGTGGGAGCCTCCTGCTGTACGGGGGCGGTGGGGAACTCGGGAGCGGACTGCGTTGCGACGTTCTCGATCTTGTTGGTCACGTCCATATCGGCGCCGGTGGTGCCGGTGGTGAAGGAGGTGATGATGGAGAGGACGACGATGAATGTCACGAGGACCCAGGAGACCTTCTCGAGGAGGTCGGCGGTCTGGCGGACACCCAGGGTCTGGTTTCCGGCGATGAAGTTGCTGGCGAGACCCTCACCCTTTCCGTTCTGGAGCAGCACCACGACGACGAGGAGCGCGGAAGCGATCAGGATGAGAATGGTCAGAATTGTAAATAATGCGTTCATATTGCGTTATGTTTTAATTATCTGTCTTTTACCCCAATTTCTGGATAAGGGCTGCAAAGTAAGCACTTTTTTCTGGATATCGCAAGAGAAGCCTCGAATAAATCTTCTTCGCCTGCTCATAATACCCCTGGTCGAGATAGATTTGGGCCAGGGTTTCCGTGCAGAATCCGTCGAGCAGGTCCTCGCCCTTCCCGTGCGGCTCCTCGCCCTTGGCCTTGGTCGCGAAACTGGAGAAGATGTTGTCGTCGGTGCGCTTGACAGAGTCGTACTCGTCCTGTGAGAAGAAGTCCCCTCCGACGACGCGGGTCTTCGGCTTCGGGGCTTCCTCCTCCGCCGGAGCCTCTCCCGCGGTGTAGGTCTTCAGCAGGCTTTCGAGATCCTTGTCGGAATAGTCCCTGGCCTTCCCGGAGCGGACTATGTCCGCGATGAAGGCCCGCGACCCCATGTACAGCGCGCTGACGGCATAGTCCCTCTCGCCCCAGCCTTCGCCGCCCACGCGCGACATGCGCAGGCACAGCTCCTTGCGGGCCGCGCCGAACCACGGATAGAGGTTCACCACGCCGGCGAGCTCGTCGATGGTCAGGGTCTTGAGGTTGATGCTGCCGTTTACCATTGCGCTACGGTTGCGTTGAAGATGTCCTCCACGAGTTTCTTGACTATCTCCGCGCAGAGTGCGTCCTGCACGGAGTCGAGCGACTGGGTGGAGTCGTATTCCTCATATGCCGAGAAACTCTGCTCGAGGTCGTCCTCGGGGTATTTCCTGTTGGTGAATGAGATCTTGACCGTCACTGTGAGCTTGTTGCGCGCGGCGACCTCGTCCGCAGTGATGGCCGCGGCGGAGACATCGTAGCCGGTGATCGAGCCTTCGATCTCAAGGTCCCCGTCCATGTCCACCTGCTCCAGGCGGGTCATCTTGCGGAACTGCGTGCGGAGGTCCTCGGTAATCTGGTTGCTCAGCGACGGGTTGACCTTCTCCGCCTTGTACTCGAAGTAGTTGATGGTGATGGTCTCCACGTCTGGCTGGATGGACGTCCCGGAGAAGGAATAGATGCCGCAGCCGCCCGCAAATATTGCGGCCAGCGCCAGGGCGGATGCCATGATTATGTGCCTGAAGTCTCTCATTTCTTCATTTCCTTGGAAAGGCGGCGGTAGAGCGTGCGTTCGGAGATGCCAAGCTCCGCGGCCGCCAGCTTGCGGTTGCCGTTATGCTTCTCCAGAGCCTTCTGGATGAGGTCCTCGCTGACTTTCTGCAGTGAAAGGTCGGGTGCGGGGGACGAAACTTGCTCCTGCATCTCCGGCTCCTGCCAGTCGGCCTCCTCGAAGGGCTCGGGCTCCTGGGCCTCAGGTTCCTCGCGGACCGGGACGGCCGGGAGACGGTGGGAGGGCTGGTGTCCCGAATACACCGCCATCTTGAGCTGGTCCACCTCCTGCCTGAGGTCGAGGAGGGCCTTGACGAACATCTTCTTCTCGTCCTCGCTGAAGGCGCTGCCCTGCGAGCCCGCGATTGCGGGAAGGACGTTTTCCTCCTCTTTCGGGAGGTACTTGCGGAGCGTTTCAGCGTCTATCTCGAGCCTCTCGGCCCCCGGTGTCAGTTTTACGGACTCAAGGGCGGAGACGGTCTCGGCGACGTTCTTGAGCTGGCGGATGTTGCCGGGCCAGCGGTAATTGCGCAGCGCGATGATGCCGTCGTGCGTCAGGGCTATCTTGCATACGCGGTATTTCTCCGAGAAGTCCGAGGTGAACTTCCTGAAGAGAAGGTATATGTCGTCCTTGCGGTCCCTGAGGGCCGGCATGCGTATCTGGATGGCGTTGAGGCGGTAATACAGGTCCTCGCGGAATTTTCCCTGGGCCACCGCGTACATGAGGTTGATGTTGGTGGCGGCGACTACGCGCACGTCGGTCTTCTCCACCTTGGAGGAACCCACCTTGATGTACTCGCCGTTCTGCAGGACGCGGAGGAGCATGACCTGCGTGCTAATCGGAAGCTCGCCGACCTCGTCGAGGAATAGGGTGCCGCCGTTGGCCTCCTCGAAGTAGCCCTTTCTGGTTTCGGTGGCTCCGGTGAACGAGCCTTTCTCATGCCCGAACAGCTCGGAATTGATGGTCCCTTCGGGAATGCCGCCGCAGTTGACCGCGAAATACTTGCCGTTGCGGCGGAGGCTGTTCTGATGGATGATGCGGGGTATGTTTTCCTTTCCGACTCCGCTCTCGCCCGTGATGAGGACGGTGAGGTCGGTGGGAGCCACCGCAATGGCCGTCTCGAGGGCCCTGTTGAGCGCAGGGTCGTTTCCGATGATGTCGTATCTGTTCTTCAGCCGCTGTAAATCCTGACTGTCCATAATAATCCGTTAGGACTGGCAAAGTTACGAAATCGCTTTAAATAATGCATCCGGCCGGGTGGGAAAAAAGTATTTTTATAGTATATTTGCAAGGTATTATGTTCCGCAGGAACCAATAAAAACAAACTATAATTATTTAGGTTTTATGAAAAAATCCCTTAGAATCCTTGCGGCCGTGGTCATTGCGATCACCGCTGCTGCCTGCTCCTCCGCCGAGAAGATGGCGGAGCTGGCCGAGAATGTGCAGGTCGTCTGCGTACCCACCGTTCTCGAGGTTGTCAATGGAAACATCGACGCCACCATCACCGTGACTTATCCTGAGAAGTACTTCCATCCCAAGGCCATCCTCGCCGTTACCCCCGTCCTCGTCTATGAAGGCGGCGAGCAGGCCATGTCTCCCTTCATGTATCAGGGAGAGAAGGTAAAGGACAACTATAAGGTCGTCCCCTCCGCCGGCGGCACCGTCACGGAGCGCGTCCATTTCACCTATGTCCCGGGTATGGAGAAGTCCTATCTCGAGCTCCGCGGCATCGCTTCCTACAAGACCAAGGCCATCAACCTTCCTTCCCGCAAGGTCGCTGACGGCTGCAACACCACCTACATGCTCGTGAAGGATTTCGGCAACATCGGCTACAAGGCTGATAACTACCAGGATATCATCCCTCAGACCGCCGAAGGCCAGATCCTCTACACCATCAACTCCGCCGACGTACGTCCCGCCCAGCTCAAGGGCCAGTCCATCGCCGACTTCCAGGCCGCCCTCGACGAGATCAACGCCAACTCCCGCAAGACCCTCACGGGCACGGAGATCGTCGCCTACGCTTCCCCTGACGGCAAGGAGGACATGAACAGCAAGCTCTCCGACAAGCGTGCCGGCACCGCCGAGAAGGCATGGGACAAGGTCGTGAAGGGCCATGAGGCCACCGATCCGCTCGTGAAGAGCGTCGGCGAGGACTGGGAAGGCTTCAAGGAGCTCGTCTCCGAGTCCAACATCCAGGACAAGGACCTCATCCTGCGCGTCCTCTCCATGTACAGCGATCCCGCCGTGCGTGAGAACGAGATCAAGAACATGTCCGAGATCTACACCGAGCTGAAGAGCGGCGTCCTCCCTGAGCTCCGCCGTGCCCGCTTCATCGCCAACGTCGAGTACCAGAACTACACCGCCGACGAGCTCAAGAAGCTTGTTGACGACAACATCGACGTCCTCGACGAGGAGGCCCTCCTCCGCGTAGCCTCCCTCGTGGACACCGACAAGAAGGTTGACATCTACAAGAAGGCCGTCGACAAGTACGGCAGCGACCGCGCCCAGTTCAACCTCGGCGTCGCTTACCTCAACCTCGGCAAGGACGACCTCGCCGAGCAGGCATTCAACAAGGTCAAGGTCGCTGACGCCGACCTCCAGAACGCCAAGGGCATCATCGCCCTCCACAAGCGTGACTTCGCCGCCGCCTCCAAGGCGTTCGCCGCCGCCGGTGACGCCAACGGCAAGGCCAACCAGGGCATCGTCGATATCCTGACCGGCAATTACGCCAAGGCCGCGGAAGAGCTTGCCGACGCTCCCGGATGCTGCAACAACACCGTCCTGGCCTACATCCTCACCAAGCAGTATGACAAGGCTGCCGCCGCCGTCCACTGCAACGACGCCAGGTTGCATTATCTGAAGGCCATCATCGCCGCCCGCCAGGGCAAGGCCGCCGACGTCAAGGAAGCCCTTGAGAAGGCTTATGCCAATGACGCCCTCAAGGCCCGTGCCGCCAAGGACGTCGAGTTCGCAGGCTTCAACCTGTAGTCAGGACTCCTGATAATGAAGAAGGCGACCCTTACCGGGCCGCCTTCTTTTTTTTATCTTGTCCTGATCTTCTTCGCCAGGATCCCTGCCTTCCGGCATTCCTTGAGCGGGACCGATATGCTCGGAGTCCCTATCGACCAGGGGCCGATTTCATAGGGATTGTAGATGAACGTGATGCTGTCGGAGGTGAGGATATAGTTGCCCGTAGGCTGAACCGCCGGATCGAAGAGGGCTTCGATGTCCTCCTCTGAAAGGCTTTCCGGAATGTGCCGGGCTATGATCTCCGTCAGGGGAGCGTCGAAATCCGGCACGAAGAGGTCGTCCAGGGTCAGGCGGCTGCCGTCGCGCGTGTCGAAGACGAAGGCATGCGTGACGCTGTTGCTGTGGGCGCCTCCCGTGAAGTCGGTGATGTTGACGATGTAGGACCGGTAAGGACCGTTCTGCCCGGCGAAATAGCCTTCAATGACGTCGGACCACTCCATGGCCTCTGGAGGGTCGATGCCGGCTCGGCGCCAGCCGCGCCACATCGCCGCGCTGAGTTCCCTGAACTCCGCAGCGAGGTCGCCGGCGTAGCGCGAGGCCGCCTCATCCACGTTCAGCGTATCGTAGCCCTGACCGAATGCGGCCTCGAATATGGACTGGCGGATGATGGTGGCGGACAGTTCCTTGTCGCCCTTGATGACGGGGTACTCCAGCGAAATGTCGAGCCTGTGCGTCAGCGGGCATCCCGCCTCCGAGGCGGTCTCCTGCTCGGAACTGTACTGGAGGATGTCCATGCGGGGGCCGCGCACGCAGTCCGTGGCCAGCGCCAGCAGCAGCGTGGCGGCCAGGGGAAGTATGGGAAAACGCTTCTTCATGCCATAGATCGTTACCTGCGACAAAGATAAACAATATCCGCGAATCATATTCCACTGACCAATAACTTGTTGATAACTTTGTTAATTAGGAAAATTCTTACTACATTTGCAGTCCCCAAAAAGGGGGTAAAAAACATAAATTATAGATTTACAATCATTTATGCCTACAATTCAACAGTTAGTTCGCAAAGGACGCGAGG
>JAFZQO010000012.1 GCA_017620335.1 Bacteroidales bacterium | reverse complement strand
TCTTACCTGGCCAGCCGCCTGCCGGCGGTGTACCTCTACGGCGAGGCCGGCTCGTTCGACCGGTCGCTGCGACTCCTGCAGAACTACGAGACAGGCGAGATGGTGTACACCAGCAACTACAACATGTCCAACAGCCTGGGCATCCGGGCCCGCCAGAACGTCACGTTCACCGGAGGTACGCTTACGCTGTCGAATGACCTGACCCGCATCGACCAGTTCGGTGTGGGGGGAAGGACCTGGTACGCCCAGCCGATAACATTAACCTATTCGCAACCGATATTCGCGTACAACCGTTTCAAGTGGGACAAGCTCATTTCTCCCAAACAGTACGAGAAGGCCAAGCGCACCTATCTGGAGACGATGGAGGACGTCACCCTCGCCGCCGTGGCCGATTACTTCGAGGTGATGGTGGCACAGAAGGTCCTGGAGACCGCCGTGACGAACTACGAGAACACCTCGAGGATGCTCGGCATCGCGCGCGAGCGCCTGGGCCTCGGCAGCGTCACGCGCGATGAGTACCTCCAGCTGGAGCTCAGGATGCTCAACGACAGCATCTCCATCGACGAGGACCGCGTCGCCCTGCAGAAGGCCCGCATGCAGCTGAACTCCCTGCTGGGCTTCGACGAGACGCAGGCGGTGGAGACCGTGCTGGAGGAGGACCTGCCCGGGGTGGAGATCGACTACGACCTCGTGCTCCGCAAATGTTCCGAAAACTCCTCATTCAACCTCGACAACGAGATCAGCATCCTCAATGCCGAGTCCGCCATAGCCCAGGCCAAGGCGGACCGCGGCATCACGATGCAGCTCAACGCCCGCTTCGGCCTCTCCAACTCCGCCAGGGACTTCCAGGAGACATACAAGAACCTCCTCGACCAGGAAGTCGTCGGCCTGTCCTTCGCCATACCGATCTTCGACTGGGGCGAGGGCAAGGGCCGGGTGAAGAAGGCTGAGGCTGCGGCCGACGTCGTGCGCGCTCAGGTCGAGCAGGCCGAGAACGACAAGCGCATCGCGCTGTTCAACGCCGTCGGCCAGTTCAACAACCAGCGCCGCCTGTGCGACGTCTCGCGCCGCGCCAGCGCCATAGCCTCGGAGCGTTACGCGCTCGTGATGGACCGCTTCAGCGCCGGAACCGCCACGGTGACGGACCTCAATACCGCCCGCAGCGAGAGCGACGAGGCGGTACGCAAATACATCCAGGACATCAGCAGCTACTGGAACTATTACTACACCCTGCGGAAGCTCACCCTCTACGACTTCCTCGCCGGGGACGACATCATGGTGGATTATAACGAGATGGTACAATGAGAAAAGCGATACTTCTGATGATGGCGGCCGTCGCCCTTCTTCCCGCCTGCAAGGACGGGAAGAAGGCCTCGGAGCTGACCGACGAGTCCAAACTCCAGTACACCCCGGAGGTGAACGAGGTGGAGGTCGTCCCGCTGAAGCGGGAGACCTTCCAGATGCAGCTGCTCGCCAACGGCAAGCTCTCTGCGGCGCAGAAGAGCGCGCTGTATTTCGCCGAGAGCGGGCAGATAGTCGCGATTAACGTCCAGAACGGCGGGTCAGTGGGCCAGGGGGCCGTCATCGCGCGCCTGGACTCCCGCGAGCAGGAGTCCAAGCTCGAGGCGGCCCGCATCGAGGTTGAACGCACGCGTCTCGAGTACCTGAGTTTCCTGGCGGGCCAGGGCTACGCCGTCGCCGACTCGGCTTCCGTCCCGCAGGACGTGCGGGAGCTCGCCGCCATCCGCTCCGGCTACGCCGCCGCGCAGAACTCCTTCGCCCAGGCGCGGCGCGCCCTGGACGGTACCGTCCTGCGCGCGCCCTTCGGCGGCAAGGTCGCCGACATCAAGCTCAAGCGCTGGGACCGCACGACCGCCGAGCCGTTCTGCGCCCTCATCGCCGACCGCACCTTCGACGTGGAGTTCTCCGCCCTCGAGTCCGAATATCCCTTCCTCCAGAAGGGACAGCCCGTGCGCGTCTCCCTCTTCGGGGATGACGGCAGTTCGGTAAAGGGCACCATCAAGAGCATCAACCCCGCCGTGGACAAGAACGGCCAGATACTCGTAACAGCCACTGTACCTGGTGATTCGCGCATGCTCGACGGCATGAACGTCAAGGTCATCGTCGAGCGCGCCCTGCCCGGCCAGCTCGTCGTCCCGAAGAAGGCCGTCGTCATCCGCGACAACCTCGAGGTCCTCTTCCGCTACAACAACGGCAAGTCCGACTGGGTCTATGTCAACACGCTGAAGGCCAACAGCGAGAGCTTCGCCATCCAGGCCAACGCCGACCGCGGGGCGGAACTGCATGAGGGTGACCTCATCATCGTCTCCGGCAACCTCAATCTCGCCGACGGCTCCAAGGTCGTCATCAAAGAGGAATAGACGCTATGCTGGACAGGCTCCTTGACAGACGCGTCTCCGTGTCGATGGTGCTGCTGGTGTTCGTCGTACTGGGCGTCATCGGCATCAGGCGGCTGCCCGTGTCGCTCATCCCCGATGTGGACATCCCGTACGTGACGGTCCAGGTCACCGCCCCGGACATGTCCGCGCGCGAGATGGACGACGCCGTGGTCAAACCACTGAGGCAGAGCCTCGTGCAGATAGGCCACCTGAAGGACATCCGCTCCGAGGCCATGGACGGCAGCGCGACGATGACCCTGACCTTCGAGGAAGGCGGGGACATCGACTATTTCTACATCGAGGTCAACGAGAAGATTGACCGCGCGATGGGATCGCTGCCCCGCATCGAGCGCCCGAAGGTGTTCAAGGCCAGCGCGACGGACATCCCGGCCTTCTACATCAACATGACCCTCAAGGACGGCGGCGGGGACTTCCTGCAGATGAGCGAGTTCGCCGAGGACGTCATCTCCAAGCGCATCGAGCAGCTCCCGGAAGTGGCGATGGTGGACATCAGCGGCACTGCGGACCGCGAGATCCTCGTCGTGCCCGACCAGGAGGCCCTGGCACGGCTCGGCATCAGCATGGGCCAGTTCGAGAACAGCATCAACTCCGCCAACGTCGTGCTCTCGAACCTCACCATACGCGACGGGGAGTATCATTACAACGTCAAGTTCCGCTCGTTCGCGGCCTCGCGCGAGGACATCGCTAACGTCTGGTTCACGGCCGGAGAGCGGCAGCTGCAGATAAAGGACGTCGCGGAAGTGCTGGAGCACGAGGCGCCCCGCACGGGACTGGCCCGCTCGGACGGCTCGCAGGCCGTCGTGCTGGCCGTCATCAAGCAGAGCGAGGCGCGCATGTCCGAGCTCAGGAAAGGCATCGATGAGCAGCTCGGACAGTTCGAGGAGGACTACCCGCAGGTGGCCTTCACGATGACCCGCGACCAGACCGAGCTGCTGGACTACTCCATACGCAACCTCCTGCTGAACATCATCCTGGCCGTGGCGCTGGTGTGCGTGGTCATCTTCCTGTTCATGAAGGACTTCCGCTCGCCGCTGCTGGTCGCCATGACCATCCCGGTGTCGCTGGTCATATCGGTGTTCGTCTTCTACCTCATCGGCCTGTCTATCAACATCATATCGCTCTCGGGACTGTTGTTGGGAGTGGGTATGATGGTGGACAATACCATAGTCCTGACGGACAATATCACCGCGCGCTGGCAGAAAGGCGAAGCCCTGCGCAGCGCGGTGGTGGAGGGCACCCGCGAGGTGCGGGGCGCCATGCTCAGCTCCGTGCTCACCACCTGCGCGGTGTTCATCCCGCTGGTGTTCCTCAACGGCCTCGCGGGTGAACTCTTCTACGACCAGGCCATGGCCGTGGCCACGGTCCTGCTCGTCTCGTACGTCATCACCGTGGTGGTGATGCCGGTCTATTACTGGGCCCTCTACAGGAAGATGCCGGAGTTCAGGCCGCATCCGGCGCTGGCTAAGATACGCTTCGACGGCGGCTTGCGCTGGTATGACCGCACGGTCAGCTGGGCGCTGTCGCACAAATGGCTGGCCTGGGCGTTGCCGCTGGCCTGCCTTGCCGTCATCGCAGTCTGCGGGATGGGGATGTCAAAGGAGAAACTCCCCCCGATCACCTACACCGACGCCATCCTCAGGGTGGACTGGAATGAGCCCGTCACGCTGGAGCGCAACCGCGAACGCATACAGGAGTTGGAATCGCTGCTCGACGGCCGCCTGGAGCAGTCCACGGCCATGGTGGGCGTCCAGCAGTTCGTGCTGAGCCACTCCGGCGACCAGTCGATGGGACAGGCTTCGCTCTACTTCAAGTGCAGGAACGCCAGGGAGTTGGAGAGAGCGAAGAAGGACCTTTTGGCCTTCGTCGCGCAGCGCTACCCCCAGGCCATCGCATCGTTCTCCACCTCCGGCAATATCTTCGACATGGTGTTCGCGGAGCGTGAGCCGCAGCTGCTCGCCCGGCTGAGGCCGACGGGCGGCGAGGGGCTTACGGTCCTGGCGCTCCGCGCCTTCCTCGGCCGTCTCCGGGAGGCCCTGCCGGGCGTGGCCGTCGACGAGCCGCCGCTCAAGGAGGACGTGCTTTACATCTCCGACCCCGAGAGGATGAGCCTCTACGGGGTGACGGTGGCGGACCTCGTGTCCGTACTGCGCAACTCGCTGAACGGCAATACCTTGTTCGAGATAGTCCAAGGTTCCCGCTCCGTCCCCGTGGTGCTGGGCACCGACGTGAAGGAGATGGAGGAGATACTCGGGACAGCTACCGTGACGGTACGGTCCGACGGGGAGAGCTACGACCTTCCGGTCAGCGCTCTCATGCGCCAGACCTTCGAGCAGGACTTCAAGATGCTGGTCTCCGGCGGAGACGGCAACTTCTATCCGCTTGAGCTGGACGTCCCAGCGAAGCAGGTGCCGTCCGTGATTGGTACCGTCCGGCGGGTGGCCCGCGACGACGGCCATTTCGACGCGGCCTTCACGGGAGCGTGGTTCACCAACCGCGAGATGGTCCGGCAGATGATACTCGTGCTGCTGGTGGCCCTCGCCCTGCTCTTCCTCATCCTCGCCTCGCAGTTCGAGTCGCTCATCCAGCCGTTCATTATTCTGTCCGAGATAGTCATAGATATCGCCTTCTCGCTCCTGGGTCTGTGGGCCCTGGGGGTGAGCATCAATATCATGTCGCTGATAGGCCTCATCGTCATCACGGGCATAGTCATCAACGACTCCATCCTCAAGATCGACACCATCAACCGTCTCGTGAAGTCGGGGTACGGAATCGAGGAGGCCGTCCATGAGGCCGGCCACAGGCGCCTCAAGGCCATCATCATGACCTCGATCACCACTATCCTCGCCGTGGCGCCGTTCCTTAGCCGCGGCAACATGGGCGCCGACCTCCAGTATCCGATGGCCCTGGTCATCATCTTCGGAATGACGGTCGGCACGTTCGTCAGCCTCTTCTACGTCCCCGCCGTATATGCGGC
Organism: Bacteroidales bacterium; assembly: GCA_017620335.1. Taxonomy (GTDB): domain Bacteria; phylum Bacteroidota; class Bacteroidia; order Bacteroidales; family UBA932; genus Cryptobacteroides. The sequence continues at coordinate 127,201 of JAFZQO010000012.1, read as the reverse complement.
CATTTACAGGCGCAGGCGCTGATGGCCGGGGGGAAGGGCATATCGTCGTTCTCGGTCGTGCTGTTGATGGCAGTGGCGGCCGTGGTCGGCGTGGCCTGCTTCTCCATGCTGAAGGTCCAGTACACCCCTTCCCCGACGGAAAAGAACCTCACGGTGGATTACAGCTATCCCGGGGCTTCGGCGCGCATCGTCGAGGCCGAGGTGACCTCGAAGCTCGAGGGCGTCCTCTCGGGCATAAGGGCCTGTACGGGCATCAGTTCCGTCTCGCAGGACGGCGGAGGGTACATCACGCTCAAGGTGGGCAAGCGGAGCGACATGGACGCCGTGCGCTTCGAGGTGGCGTCGCAGATACGCAACATCTATTCACGCCTGCCGGAGGGCTGCTCCTACCCCTCCATCTCGCTGAACGCGCAGGGACAGGAGTCGCAGACGGCCATAGCCTACAGCATCCGCAGCCCCCTGCCCTCGCTGGAGATCGCCAAGTACGTCGAGGAGCATCTGCTTCATCCACTGTCGGTTATCGAGGGGGTATCCTCGGTGGACTTCTACGGGCAGACGCCGTTCGAGTGGGTGGTGACCTTCGATGCGGACAAGGCCGCCGCCGCGGGCATCACCGCCCCTGACATCAGCCGCGCCTTCACGTCGTATTATTCCGAGCAGCTGGTGGGGCTTGCCCGCAGCGGCGGGAACACCTTCGCCGTGAAGCTCCGCAGCGACACGGCGGCGGACATGGCCGGCATTCCGGTGGAGAACGTGGACGGGCGCATCGTGCGCCTGGGCGACCTGGCAGACTTCCGCTACCAGGAGGCGCTGCCGAACTCCTACTACCGCATCAACGGACTCAACGTCCTGAACCTCACCATCGAGGCGTCCCCGGACGCCAATCTCATAGGGGTCGTGCAGGACGTCAAGGACTGCCTGGCCTCGATGCAGGACGTGATTCCGGAGGAGATAGGCATTTCCGTGAGTTACGATTATTCGGAGTATATCTCCGACGAGCTGGACAAGATATATTTCCGGACGGGCCTGTGCCTGCTCATCCTGCTGCTCTTCGCCTTCGCGGCGGCGCGTTCGTGGAGGTATATGGTCGTGATAGGCATCACGCTGGCTGTCAATCTGTTGATATCGGTGGCGTGCTACTTCTTCATGGGCCTGCACATCCACATCTACACCCTCGCCGGCGTGACGGTGTCGCTGGGCATCATCATCGACAACAGCATCGTGATGATAGACCATTACTCGCGGACGGGGACGCGGAGCGTGTTCCCGGCGCTGCTCAGCGCCGTGCTCACGACCGTCGCCGCGCTGCTGGTGATCCTCCTGCTGCCGGAGAGCGAGAAGGCGAACCTCACGGACTTCGCCTTCGTCATCATCATCAACCTCGCGGTGTCGCTGCTGGTGTCGTACCTGTTCGTGCCGGCGCTGCTGGACTTTTTCCCGGTCCGCTTCGCGTCAGGGAAAGTCCGCTCGCGCCGCCTTCGCCGCACCGCCCGCTGGAACCGCCGCTACGAGCGCTATATCGCCTGGGGTGTGCAGCACAAGTGGGTGTACGTCGTAGCGTTCATCGTGATGTTCGGCATCCCTACCTGCCTGCTGCCGACGAAGTTCGGCGACGAAAGCAGGGCTCCGCTGAAAGGCTGGCAGAAGGCCGTGAACAAGATACTTGCATGGCGGCCGTATGCGGACAACAAGCCCACGGTGGACAAGATCCTCAGTTCGACATTCGGCCTTTTCAACAAGGCCATGTCGCACTCGGACTTCTACCGCGAGCCGGCCCGGCAGCGGCTCTCCATCAGCGCCGGCATGCTCGAGGGAAGCACCGTCCACCAGCTAAACGAGGTGATGCGCAGCATGGAGAACTACCTCGCTGGAATAGAGGAGATCGAGGTGTTCGAGACGCGTGTGACATCCTACAACAACGGCTCCATCTCCGTACTCTTCAAGCCCGAGTATGAAGGCACCTGGCTGCCCTCGAAGGTCAAGGGCGACGTCATCTCCATGGCGGCGAACTTCGGCGGGGCCAACTGGAGCGTATCGGGCATCGACGACAGCTACTTCAACAACAACATCGTCACCGACACCAAGTCCCAGTCGATACTGCTGACGGGCTACAACTATGACGCCCTGGTCCGTTACGGCGAAGTCCTGATAGAGCATCTGCGGGGCAACCGCCGTGTCTCCGAGCCGGAGATCTACGGCACCGGCTGGCGCTCAAGCCCAAAGACGGAGTTCAACCTCCGCTATGACTTCGAGGCGCTTGAGCGCTACGGGGTGAGCCCGTACGAGTACTACTCCGTGCTGCAGTCGCCGCTTTACGGAACCGTGATGATGCGCCTTCCGCATGAGGGGGATTACGTCAACGTGCGCCTGGAGTCGTCCGCCAAGGACGAGTTCGACGCCTGGCACATTGACAACCAGGCCGTCGCGGTCGGCGACACGCGCGTGAAACTCTCCGAGGTGGGCGGCATCTCAAAGGACCGCACGGGCCTGCCCATCGAGAAGGAGAACCAGTCCTACGCGGTGACGGTCCGCTTCAACTTCATCGGTTCCTACCAGCTGGCCAACAGGGCCATAGAAGAGGCCGTCGACTACATGAACTACCAGGTCCTGCCCATCGGCTTCAAGGCCGACAGCGGCAGCGGAGGATGGTTCTATTCCAACAAGGAGAAGTACGCCGGCCTTATCCTTCTGGTCATTGCGCTGATCTTCGTCATCTGCGCCGTCCACTTCAACTCCCTGCGCTTCCCCCTGGCCATCATCTTCATGATCCCGATATCCTTCATCGGCCTGTTCCTGGCCTTCGGCATCGGCGACTTCACCTTCGACAAGGGCGGTTTCGCCGCCTTCATCATGCTCAGCGGCATCACAGTCAACGCCGGCATCTACCTCGTCTCGGAGTACCTCCATGGTCCCAAAGGCATCAGTGCCTATGTTCGCGCCTTCGACCGCAAGATAGTCCCCATCTCCCTGACCATCCTCTCGACCATCCTCGGCCTCGTCCCCTTCCTCTTCGACGGCCCCAAGGAAGTCTTCTGGTTCGCCTTCGCCATCGGCACCATCGCCGGCATGGCATTCTCCGTCCTCGCCCTCATCCTATTCTTGCCTGTATTCGCATTAAAAAAGTTAACTATAAAAAAGACAAAAACTAATTAACGAGAATGACCACATATTACCTTCCCTAGAATAGATACAGTATTATCTTTCGATGCAACGATTATTGGAGAATCCGCACTAAATTGACCCCCTTTATCTTTTTCTTTCATCAGAATTTGAAATGCAGGCTGTAGGGATGAAAAACCGCACTAGCCTGCATTCTATTTAGGATTCTTCAATTAAGACCAGGGGGTCACTTTGCAGCGGAATTTCCACATTATCGCTGAGTCATAGCAAAATATACGGCACTTATATCAATCCCAAAGTCGGCAAAAACGGCCTTAAGTCGCCAAAATGTCGCCAAAAATAGAGATACAAAAAGAGCTCGCCGCTGAAAATCAGGCAGTTAGCTCTTTCTAAGGTGCCCGAGGCGGGACTCGAACCCGCACATCTTTAAAGGACAATGGATTTTGAGTCCATCGCGTCTACCATTCCGCCACTCGGGCATGCTTGAATGCAGTTCTGCAAAGGTATGGAAAAAACCACGATTATCAAATAAAATCCGTATCTTGTAAATCCTATTCAAAAGCGGAACACTTAACTATGTTAACGATATGATAAGGAAAAGAATCCTGGGCATGGCCCTTGCGGCCGCCGCGTTGCTGTCACCCCTGCAGGCGGGGGCGACCAAGTATTTGGAACTTAAAGTGATAGACAAGGACTATCTCTGCGTGCATTTCCGCGACGGAGAAGTCCGTTACCGCGATACGGGCGAAGGGGAGAGCGCCTTCCTCGGCCACACTTTCGTGGAGGGAGACGATACGCTCGTGGTGTTCGGCCGGAGGCTGGACGCGGCCGCGGCGGCTGATGCCGCCGCCTGGACGGTCAGCTCGAAGAACGACAAGTCCTTCGGCTCCCGTCACGCGGCCGCGGCCTGGCGCAAGTCCAAGCCGATGAACACCGACCATACCCTGACCAGCGAGCTTGACCACTGGATCTTCCTGAAACTCCCCAAGTCCATGAAGCAGGGCTGCACCTACACGGTAACCATTCCGGCCGGGGTGAACAGCGACGCTTCCTCCGGCGAGGTGAAGTTCGACATCTGGAACACCATGTCTGAGGCCGTCCATGTCAATATCCTCGGTTACCTGCCTTCGGAGCCCGTCAAGGAGGCCGACCTTTATCTCTGGCTCGGCGAGGGGGGACAGCGCGACTACAAGTCGTTCCAGGGCAAGGGCGTCTATCTTTATAATGTAAATACGGGCAAGTCCAAGAAAGTAGGTACCGTCAAGTTCTGGAAGCCGCAGTCCGCCTCGCAGCAGGAGGCCGGCGCCAAGGACCTGACCGGCTCGGACGTCTGGAACATCGACTTCAAGGAGTCCGTCCCCGGCCGCTACCGCCTTGTGGTAGAGGGAGTCGGCTGCAGCATGGACTTCGACATCAAGGACGACGTCTATTTCCAGCCTTACCGCTATTCAGTCCGCGGATACTACTACATGCGCCTCGGCGAGCCCATCGACCCTGAGCACGTCAATCCCGTCCCGCGCCAGCCGCAGTTCATCCCTGAGGTGGACCCGGTGGGATTCACCGTATATAAGACTGACCTGCAGCCCTGGCATCCGGACTGGCGCCGGCTCCGCGGCGACGTCTGGGACGAGCCGCACTTCAAGCCGGCCCTCGAGTCCGCGTTCTGGCAGCACCGCCTGCCCGGCAACCCCGTCAACACCGAGGTGAAGGGAGGCCATTCCGACGCATTCGACTGGGACCGCCATCTCGCCCACGTCAGCAACATCTATGACATGCTCCTGCCGTACATCCTTACCGGAGGCCGCATCAGCGAGGACGACCTGGGTATCCGCGAGAGCGGCAACGGCATCCCCGACATTATCGACGAGGCCCGCAACGAGGCCGACTTCTTCCTGAGCATCCGTGACGGAGAGGCTTATTCCCAGGGAGTTACCAATCCTTCCAAGGAATGGACCATCATGTTCCAGGCGGGCTGCACGACCATGGCCGCATGGGCCAACGCCGCCAACTGCGCGATTCTCGCCGAAGCATTCCGCATCGCCGGGAACGACTCATTGAAGGTCTATTACCGCGACGAGGCGGTGAAGGCTTACCGCTTTGCCTCGAGGCAGGAGAACCAACAGCTCGACGACACGCAGGATGTCGGCAGCGCCAGGATGCGCGGGCGCGATTTCCGCCAGATGGCGGCGGCGTTCCTCTACAATGTCACCGGCGAGCGGGAATGGGAGGACGTAATGGCTGAGGAAAGCATGGTCAAGGGCCCAGATTCAGAGATTTTCAACAAGGGCCGTCAGGCCTTCTACCAGATCTGGGCGACTGCGGCGTATCTGACCTGCCCGCAGGAGCGCCATTATCCGGAGCTTTATAAGAATATGGTCGCGAGCGTGGACGCGCAGGCCGATGCGAACAACGTGAAGCTGATGGACCAGCGTCCGTCGCGCCGAGCGGCCAACGACTCCCGCTGGCAGACCTCCGAGAACCTCCAGCTGGTCATGATGGCCCACTATGTGTCTAAGTCGCCCGCGCGTCGCGCCGCGCTGGAGCGCGCGATGTACAGCGAGGCGGGCTGGGGCCTCGGCCGCAACCCTTCCAACACCGTGGAAATGACCGGTCTGGGAGAGCGCCACATCACCGACTGCTATACCACCGGCCGCAACGACGGCGTGCCCGGATCGCATCCGGGTCAGACGCCGTTCAACGGCACGGAGACCTGGTCGCAGGGCGACGGCGGCGACGCCAGGATCATCCTCGCGCGCTGCTATCCTTCGTGGAACGACGGTGGCTGGCCGCGCCAGGAGTCGTTCTTCAACATACGCTACATGTGGGTGAACGGCGAGTTCACCCCGCGTGAGACAATGCGCGGAAAGATGGCCCTGCTGGGCTATCTGTACGGCATCAGACCTTAGAATGGAAGAGATAAGACTATACGTAAGGGAAGATTTTTCCGTTTTGCCGGAACTGCTGCGCGATGAGGGCGAGGTGTACCTCGTCTATGACCGGAACGTGTCGTGGGCGGCGGAGCAAATCCGGGGCCTGTGCGCTCTGAAGGGCTTCTATGCCATAGATGCGTCCGAGGCTGCCAAGAACATTGACACCGTACTCGGCATCTGCCGTTTCCTGCTGGACGCGGGGGCGGACCGTAAGGCGCTCGTGCTGGCGCTCGGCGGCGGCATTACCACGGACATGGCCGGGTTCGCCGCGTCGATCTTCAAGCGCGGCATCCGCTTCGCCACCCTGCCGACCACCCTGCTGGCGCAGGTGGATGCAGGGATAGGCGGCAAGACCGGCGTCAACCTGGACGGCTACAAGAACATCCTCGGCGTCATACGGCAGCCGGAGTTCATCTATACGGCGGGATGCACCCTGGAGACGCTCCCGGAGCGGGAGTTCCGCTCCGGCGTGGCCGAGATGCTGAAGACCTTCATCATCTCGGACGCGCCGCATTACCGCCGGGCGCTGGAGCTGCTGCGCAGCGGCGCCAGGCCGGACGCGGAGCTCATACGCGCCGCCGCCGCCATCAAGTGCGGCGTCGTGGAGCGCGACGAATTCGAGACCGGCGAGCGCCGGGTGCTGAATCTCGGCCACACCGTCGGCCACGCCGTCGAGTGGTGGCAGGCGGGCCGTGGCGGGTACTCGCACGGAGAGGCGGTCGCCATCGGCATCGTCCAGGCGGCGCGGCTGTCGGAGTCCCTCGGCGTATGCCGGAAGGGCCTTGCAACGCGGCTGGAGGCCGATTTCGCCGCCGTCGGCCTGCCTACCATCTGCCCCGTCTCCCCTTCCGAAATGCGCCAGGCCATCGCCAGGGACAAAAAGGCCGACGGCGGCTCCGTGCATTTCGTCCTGATTAAGGACATCGGCAAGGTGGAGGTACGTCTCCTTCCTGTCGACACCATCATCCAACGGCTTGAAATCGCGAACCTATGATTTGTACCAGCATACAGAACAAGAACCTTGAGGAGATATTCAGCATCCTGGAGAGGGGGGACATCGAGATGGCGGAGATCCGCCTGGACCTCTGCCCCGCGTTGGACGACGACGATATCCAGAGCCTGTTCTCCGGAACGGACATTCCTCTCATTGCCACTTGCCGCATAGAAGGAAGCGCCGACATGCGGGAGGCGGAGCGGCGGCTGAAGGTCGCCATCGTGGCAGGGGCGAAGTACGTCGACCTCGAGATTGAGGCCCCGGCCCCGATGGGCAAACGCATCCGCCGCGCCGCCCGCGAATGCGGTACGACCTTGATCCGTTCGTTCCACGACTACAACGGAACCCCTGATGCTGAGATACTTGCGGAAATGGTAACGAAGTGCCGCATCTTCGGCTCGGACATTATCAAGGTGGCCACCATGGCCGCTTCCGCCGAGGACGTGGAACGCGTCATGGCCTTGTACGGGATGACATGTACAGACGGCCGGGTCCTGGAGGAGGGCACGTTAGTGGCCTTCTGCATGGGCGAGGCCGGGAGGTGGTCCAGGATAGACTGCCTGCGCCGCGGTTCACCGTTCACGTACGCGGCGCTGGACTCCACGGAAGCGACGGCGCCCGGACAGTGGACCGTCGCGGAGATGAACGAGGCGGTATACAGCGGAGCGCAGGGTTTCTACGCCGAGCATCTGAACATGCCTTCCTCCAAGAGTTTCGCCCAAAGGGCGATCATCGCCGCGGCCCTGGCAGAGGGCACCTCGCATCTGCGCGGCTATTCGCCGTGCGCGGACAGTGAGGCCGCCATCGCCGTGGCCCGCGCCCTCGGAGCCGAGGTACAGGAGGGCGAAGTCCTTGTAATAAAGGGTATTGGGCCTATAGACGAGCCTTTGACAATCAATTCAATGCACTGCGGGGAGTCGGGTCTTCTGACCAGGATGATGATTCCCATATTGGCTGAAGCCGGCCCCAGTTCGGTGCTGTTCACCGGGGAGAAAACCCTCGTGAACAGGCCTCTCAAAGGCGCGGCCGACATAATGGCTTCCTTCGGGGTGGTTCTGCGCAACGCCGCAAGGACTTCGAAGGAGATTTACGTGCCGCTGCACGTGGACGGGCGCCTGATGCCGGGCAGGGCGGACATCTCGGGGGCCGGAGGATCGCAGATCATCTCCGGCCTCCTGATGGCCCTGCCCATGGCCTCCGGCCCGTCCACGGTCTATGTCAGCGAGCCCAAGAGCATCCCCTACATGTTCATCACCCTGGATGTCCTGCAGAAGTTCGGCATCCGGATTATCAATGAGATGGAAGGGGACGAGGAGTTCCTGGAGACGCAGGACTGGAGCCTCTGCACCGGACTGACCTTCAAGGTCAGGGGCGGGCAGGGCTACAAGGCCGCCGACCTGAGCTTGGAGGGAGACTGGAGCAGCGCCGCCAATTTCCTGGTCGCGGGGGCCATTTTCGGCAGCGCCTCTGTCGAAGGCCTTGACACCCAGTCGCTTCAGGCCGACTTGACCATCATGGACATCCTCGTTGAAGCTGGTGCGTCGGTCTCCCAGCTTGAAAACGACTGCGTCGACGAGGTGAGGGACGCTGCCACTGCAGCCGGCGTCAATCCCCACACCGGATCGGTCAATGCGGTCAAGTCTCCGCTGAACGCTTTCGAGACGGACTTGAACAATGCTCCGGATCTCTTCCCGATTACGGCCGTGCTGGCGGCTTTCTGCCCCGGCGAAAGCCGCATCGCGGGCACGGGCCGCCTTGCCAACAAGGAGTCCGACCGTGCCAGGGCCATCTCCGACATGCTCACGCAAATGGGTGTCGAATGCCGCATAGAAGGCGACGAGATGGTCGTCCGGGGGCATTCCCTGGCCAGCCGCCTGCTGAACGGCAACCTTTTGAACGGAGGAGAATATACTTCCAACCATGACCACCGCATGGTCATGGCGCTGAAGGTGGCTTCGCTCGGCGCCTCGTCACCGATTGTCATCGACGACGAGGCCTGCGTCGCGAAGTCATTCCCCGACTTCCTTACCTTATTCTGCGAATCATGAAGAAAAGAGGCCTGCTGGCGCTGACGCCGATACTGGTTTTCCTGGGGGTTTACCTGGTGACATCCATATTGATCAAGGACTTTTACAAAGTCCCTGTAGCTTCGGCGTTCATGCTGGCCTCGGTCTATGCGGTGCTCATTTCGCGGGGGCCGCTGTCCCGGCGCATCGGACTATTTTCCGAAGGCGCCGGCAATTCCAAGGTCCTCCTGATGGTCTGGATCTTCATCCTGGCCGGCGCCTTCGCCCAGACCGCGAAGGATATCGGAGCCATTGAGGCGACTGTCAATCTGACACTTAGTGTTATTCCCGGCTCGATGCTCTTCGCCGGGCTGTTCTTTACGGCCTGTTTCATCTCCATGTCCGTCGGCACCAGCGTGGGGACCATCGTGGCACTTGTGCCAATTGCCACCGGCATCGCCCAGGAGGCCGGATTCTCTGAAGCCTTCATGTCCGCCATAATTGTCGGCGGCGCCTTCTTCGGGGACAACCTTTCCTTCATCAGCGACACTACGATCGCTGCCACGAAGGCCATGGACTGCGCCATGAAGGACAAGTTCAAGGCCAATATCCGCATAGTCGCACCGGCGGTCCTGCTGGTATTTGCCATCTATATCGTCAAGGGCATCGGCGTCGACGTGGCCGTGGAGCCAGGCGCCGCCGAGCCGCTGAAGCTGCTGCCCTATCTTCTGGTTCTGGTCCTAGCCCTTGCTGGAATGGATGTTCTTCTGATCCTGTCGCTGGGAATAGGCGTCAACCTTATCATCGGCCTGGTGACCGGGGGTATAGGCTGGGCGGACTGGCTCTCGTCCATAGGCGAAGGCATCGGCGGCATGGGCAGCCTCATCATCGTGACGCTGCTCGCCGGCGGCATGATGGCGCTGATCCGCGCCGGCGGCGGCCTCGACTGGCTCGTCGGAGCCCTCACCCGCCACCTTACCTCCCCCGCTTCAGTTTCCATGGTCGGTAGTTCCGAGCCTACCCTTTGTCATTCCGAGCGTAGCGAAGGAATCCATTCCTCTACCCCCACCGCCGAAACTGCTTCTGCCGCCGCTCCCGCCGTTTCCCGCCGTCAGCGGCGCGGCGCCGAGCTCAGCATCGCCGCGCTCGTCAGCCTCGCCAACCTCTGCACCGCCAATAACACCATTGCCATCATCACCGTCGGCGGCATCGCCAAGGACGTCTCCGACCGCTTCGGCCTGGACCGCCGCCGCGTCGCCAGCATCCTCGACACCTTCTCCTGCTTTGTCCAGGGCCTTATCCCGTACGGCGCGCAGCTCCTGATGGCCTCCGGCCTTGCAGGAGTCGGCGCCGCCGCCATCATCCGCTACCTTTATTACCCCTTCGCCCTCGGCCTCATCGCCCTCGCCGCCATCTTCCTCACCGGCCGGAAAGTTATAGCGAGTGGCCGCCAATAACCTCATTAACAAGTATTTACTTATTATCAGAACCCCCTGAAACCAATACCACTAATCCATTGTAGTTCTCTCATAATCAAGTATTTGATGACCACTCGATTATGTGTAAAATAAAGACTGAACACCTTCTTGCAATAAACGGCCTTCTCTGGACGGCCATAGGGACGAAGATCACCATCACCGGGGTGAGTCATTATCTCCTGGTGGACAGGCCGCAGAACCTCCTGTGGATGATACCTTTGTCCGTCCTGGTCTTTGCAGCTTTTTACATGATGTTCACAGGGGTGGTCCACAAGTACTCCGCTCGCATAATATCCATGACGGAGGAGAAAACCAGTATCTTCCGTACCTTCAGCCTCAAAGGCTATCTCATAATCGCTTTTATGATTTCCCTCGGTATCGGATTGAAGCACATTCCCGGCATCCCCTCCAATTTCTTCGCCTGGTTTTACTGCGGCCTCGGCCCCGGCCTCCTCTCCGCCGGCATCCGCTTCCTTCTTCTCTGGAGCCGCCAACGCCGCCTCTTCTGACCCTGCCTTTCACCCCACACCTCCATATCCTTCTACCATCGGTCGAAGGTAGCGGGCATTTTCAGCAAAAACAGCTTTATCCTTCGATCGGCGGTATAAGGATGAGGGCGTTTTCGACAAAAAGAGGCACATCCTTCGACCTGAGGTAGAAGGATGAGTGTAGTGGTGGAGGGTCAGAGGAGGTCGGCGAGGACGATGGCGGTCATGGCCTCGACGATGACGGGGGTGCGGAGGGCGAAGCAGACGTCGTGGCGGCCTTTGACCCGGAGGGTGTCCTCGCGGTCCTCGGCGAAATTCCATGTGCGCTGTGCCTTGGCGATGCTGGAGGTGGGCTTGAAGGCGACGCGGAAGACGAGCGGCGCACCGTTGGTGATTCCGCCGTTGACACCGCCGGCGCCGTTCTTGACGGGACCGTCGGGGCCGAAGGGGTCGTTGTGCTCCGAGCCCTTCATGCGGGAGGCGGCGAAACCGTCGCCGAATTCGATGCCCCGGACGCCGGGAATGGAGAAAATGGCGTGCGAGACGAGCGATTCGACGGAGTCGAAGAACGGCTCGCCGAGGCCGATGGGCACGCCGGTGGCGGTGCATTGCACCACGCCGCCCAGCGAGTCGCCTTCGGCGGCCGTGGCGGCGAGGAGCTCCGGCCACCGGACGCTGTCGGCGCAGCCGCCAACCTCAACCAGTTCGGCCTTTATCTCAATGTCTTCCAGGACTTTCTTGGCAACGACGCCGGCGGCGACGACGGGCAGCGTGAGGCGGCCGGAGAAGTGGCCGCCGCCGCGCGGGTCGTTCGCCCAGTCCCACTTGACGGCCGCCACGTAGTCGGCATGGCCTGGACGTGGCATGGCGTCAAAGTCCTGATAGTCGCCGGAGCGGGTATTCTCGTTGTTGAACACAATGGTCAGCGGGGCACCGGTGGTGTGTCCGTCGACGACGCCGCTGAGGATGTGCGGCTCGTCGGCCTCGACGCGGGGCGTCGTGCCGACCGTGCCGCTCTCGCCGCGTGCCTCGGCGCCGCGCCTGCCCGGCGAGCGCCGGGCGATGTCCGCGGCGAAATCGGCCGCGCTCAGTTCCATGCCCTCTGGCACGCCGTCCATGACTACACCTATGGCCTCTCCGTGGGATTCCCCGAAGATGCTGACCCTGAATATCCTTCCGAAAGTATCCATGACAATTATGTCTTAGTCCGGTACGAAGATACGCTTTTTCCGGCAGTACACAAAAAACGGCGCCCGGTCGTTATAAGGAACACACCGCAGTAAGACCGAGTGGCGTTGAGAAATAAGGACATGACAGGTGACGTTTAAGTACCTGATAATGAGTGAAATCGTAAAGTGCCCATATCCATAGACAGATATGGGTATGTGATAAAGAGTCTGATTATCAATATATTAGGTGCCACCGGCCATAAGGGGAGAGGCGGATTGTCCAGAGTAACGGTTGGAGAACGAGAGGAAATAATGCCCGTATCCTTCTACCTGCGGTCGAAGGATACGGGAGTGTGGGGAGAGAGGGACTACTGAAGGAGGTTGAAGATGCCGTTGAGTGCGGAGAGGGTGGAGGAAACGCTCTGGGTGGAGGAGTTTACCTGGAAGGCCTTGCCGGCGGCGGCGTCCGCCGCAGCGGAGGCGAGAGCCGATGTGTCTATGGATGCCAATGACTTCAGTCCGTTGACGACGGCTGATGCATTGGAGCTGTTGACAAGGTTGGACGAACCGCTGATTAATCCGGAGGTGAACTGGTCGACGAAGGCGTTGGATGCATTGGTAAGTGAATTGGCGCCCATCAGTACCTTCCCGAGATTGATGAGTGTGGTAAGGTCGGAAAGGTCGAGGTTGCCTCCGGCCAGGATGATCTTGTAGAGGGAAGAAAGGGCGGAACCGGTGTTGGAGCCGGTGGAGGTGGCATCGGAAGAGGACGTTCCGTTCAGGATCGAGCAGGAGGAAAGGAGGACGACCGTCGCGCAGGCGGCTGCGATGTGCTTGAACAGTTTCATTTGGTGCTAAATACTTGAAGGTTAATATAGGATACCGCTCAAGTCAGACTATAAAAAACGTGCCTGAGGGTTTGGCCGGAAAACTACTTTTTTCTTGTGAAAGAAAAAGAGTATATTTGTAATCTATGGACGCAAATGAAGAGAAAGACCTGCTGAGGAATTTCACGCAGCAGGAGTACAAGGAGGGCTTCGTCACGGAGGTTGAGCAGGAGTATGTCCCGAAAGGTCTGAACGAGGACATCATCCGCACGATTTCCGCCCGCAAGGGGGAGCCGGAGTGGCTGCTTGCGTTCCGCCTCGACGCCTTCCGGAAGTGGCAGGCGATGGAGCAGCCCCGATGGGGCCATCTGGACCTCCCTGAAATTGATTATCAAGACATTATATATTACGCTGCCCCGAAAAAGGACAAGGACCGCCCCAAGGAGATAGACCCCGCGCTGGCCGAGACTTTCGAGAAGCTCGGCATCCCGCTGAAGGAGCGCGAGGCCCTGGCGGGCGTGGTCGCCGTGGACGCAGTCTTCGACTCCGTCTCGGTGGCGACCACCTTCCGCCAGGCCCTTTCCGAGAAGGGCATCATCTTCTGCTCCTTCTCGGAGGCCGTCAGGGAGCACCCGGAACTGGTCCGGAAATACCTCGCCAGCGTGGTCCCTTCCGGTGACAACTATTTCGCCGCGCTGAACTCCGCCGTCTTCTCGGACGGCTCGTTCTGCTACGTTCCGAAGGGGGTGAAGTGCCCCATGGAACTGTCCAGCTATTTCCGCATCAATGCGGCGGGCACAGGGCAGTTCGAGCGTACGCTCATCGTCGCGGACGAGGGCTCGCAGCTCAGTTACATGGAAGGCTGCACCGCCCCCATGCGCGACGAGAACCAGCTCCATGCCGCCGTGGTGGAGATAGTGGTAGAGAAAGATGCCGACGTCAAGTATTCCACAGTGCAGAACTGGTATCCTGGCGACGCCCAGGGCCGTGGAGGCATCCTCAACCTAGTGACCAAGCGAGGTGTCTGCCGGGGCTCCGGCAGCCACCTTTCCTGGACCCAGGTCGAGACCGGTTCCGCCATCACCTGGAAATACCCCTCCACCATCCTCCAGGGCGATTATTCCTCGTCGGAATTCTATTCCGTCGCGGTGACCAACAACCGCCAGCAGGCGGATACAGGCACGAAGATGATCCACATCGGCCGGGGCACCCGCAGCCGCATCGTCTCGAAGGGCATCAGCGCCGGCCGCAGCCAGAACAGCTACCGCGGCATGGTGCGCTTCAATCCCGGCGCCGTGGGCGCGAGGAACTATTCGCAGTGCGACAGCCTGCTGATAGGTTCCGAGTGCGGGGCGCACACCTTCCCGCTGATCCAGAGCCGCTGCCCTTCGGCGGTGGTCGAGCACGAGGCCACGACCTCGAAGATCAGCGAGGACCAGTTGTTCTACTGCAACCAGCGCGGCATTCCGCCCGAGGATGCCGTAGGCCTCATCGTGGGCGGATATGCCCGCGAAGTCCTGTCGCGCCTCCCCATGGAGTTCGCGACCGAGGCCCGCAAGCTGCTGCAGGTTTCACTTGAAGGATCGATAGGATAGAAGACTATGAACTGGCTTGATTTAGTTTCCTCGATATTAGGCCTGACCTGCGTGATACTCGCAGGTCGGAACAGCAAATACAATTTCTGGGTGGGCTACCTCTACACCGCCGCCCTTTTCTTCCTTTTCTGGCAGAAGAACCTGCTGGCCTCTCTGATGCTGCAGCCCGTTTCGCTGGGCATCAACATCCTGGGACATTACCGCTGGACGCATCCGCGCGAAGAGGAGAAGAGCTCCCAGGACAGCAGCGCCCTGAAGGTGACGATGCTGACCTGGCCGGAGCGCGCGCTGTGCGTGCTGGCGGTCTTCGTCATCGCCTTCGTCTGGGGCTGGATGCTGAACAGGCTATTCCCGGCCGATCCGCATCCGTACCTCGACTCCTGCGTGACGGTACTGATCCTGCTGGCGCAGTTCCTATCTGCGCAGAAGAAATGGGACTGCTGGGTGGCCTGGCTGATAGTGAACGTGACGCAGATGGCGCTTCACCTTTCGGTCGGCAATATCTTCATGCCGATAGTCTGCGGGCTGTACCTGATAAACGGTATCATTTCGCTGCGCAACTGGGGTAAGCTATACAATAAAAACGCTTGATTATGAACGACAACGATATACTTCTTGAGATCCGGGGACTCCATGCATCGATAGGCGACAGGGAAATCCTTAAGGGTATCGACATGGTGATACGCAAGGGCGAGGTCCATGCCGTGATGGGGCCGAACGGCGCCGGCAAGAGCACGCTTTCAGCGGTGCTCGTGGGGCGCCCGGACTACGTCGTCACCGCCGGCGCGGTGACGTTCCTGGGACAGGACCTGCTGGCCCTGAGCCCCGAGGAACGCTCCTGGGCCGGCATCTTCCTCTCCTTCCAGTACCCCATCGAGATTCCCGGCGTCAGCATCACCAATTTCATGAAGGCGGCGATCAACGCCCGCCGGAAGGCCCAGGGCCTCGAGGAGTTGAGCCCTTCGGCTTTCATCAAGCTGATGAAAGAGAAGATGGCACTGGTGCAGATGAAGGGCGAATTCGCCAAGAGGGAGGTCAATGTGGGATTCTCCGGAGGCGAGAAGAAGCGCAACGAGATTTTCCAGATGGCCATGCTGGACCCGACGCTGTCCATACTCGACGAGACGGACAGCGGCCTGGACGTGGATGCGCTCCGCATCGTTGCGGAGGGCGTCAACGCCCTGAGGACGCCGGAGAAGAGCGCGATCGTAATCACGCATTACCAGCGTCTGCTGGAGTATATCGTCCCGGACGTGGTGCACGTCCTGAAAGACGGCCGCATCGTTGAGACGGGCGGCCGCGAGCTGGTGGACTTCATTGACAAGAACGGCTACGACGGATTCCAGGCATGAAGGAGAAGATCATAGACAGGGGACATTACGTGGAGGTGCCGGTGCCGGCCGGGGCGGTCGTCGTGCCGGCCGGGCGGAGCCTGGCCGTCTGCGACGCCCTGCCCGGTCCGCGCGCCTACGCGTTGGAGGCCGGTGCTTCGCTGGACCTGTGCCTGCTGGCCTTCCCCGGTGAGTCCGCAGGGACGGAGCTGACCGTCGACCTGCTCGGGGAGGGGGCTTCGGCCTCGCTGTCGGGCCTGTACGTCTGCAGCGAGGGAGAGTTCTCCCTGAAAGTAACTGTGCGTCACAGGGTTGGGGGCTGCACCTCCAATCAGCTTTTCAACGGCATCGTGGCCGGTTCCGCCAGGTCCGCCTTCGACGGGCGAATCATCGTGGCGCCCGATGCGCAGAAGACGAAGGCTTATCAGACCAACCACAATCTGCTTCTGGGCGTTGAGGCGAGGGCCGAGACGCGGCCGCAGCTGGAGATCTACGCCGACGACGTGGAGTGCTCGCACGGCGCAACCGTCGGCCGCCTCGACGAGGCGGGGCAGTTCTATATGCAGTCGAGGGGCATCCCGGAGCGGGAAGCCCGTGTGCTTCAGATGATTTCGTTCCTTTCGCCGGTGCTGGAGCATGTGCCGGAGGGGCGTCGCGAAGAGGTCGCGGCGAGGATCGAGCAGACCGTCCGCAGCCTATGATCACGTATCCGAATGTCAAGGTCAACATGGGACTGAGCGTCCTGCGGAAGCGTTCCGACGGCTATCACGACATCGAGACGCTGTTCGTGCCGTACCATGGCATTCACGATACCCTCGAAATCATTTCCGGCGACGATTTCAGCCGCACTTCCGCCGCTCTTTTCGAGAAATATTCAAAGCCTTCGTCCGGAGGTGTCCAGCCTCGGAAAACGTCCTGCTGCGCAGGACCCCCCCCAAGCAAGCTTGGGTCCCCCCCTCTTACGATGCCGAGGGTGGCACGGTTTTCCGAGGTTGGCACCTCCGGAACTGCGGCTCAGATAGTTCAGGGGATAAGGGAAGACGGGAAGGTGATGGTGACGATTGCGAGGGCCGAGGGGGTGGACTGGGATCCGTTAGGGGACCTGACGGTCAAGGCATACGGGCTGCTGGACGGGGAGTTCGGGCTGCAGCCGGTGAAGATATTCCTGGAGAAGACCGCCCCGGTGGGGGCGGGGCTGGGCGGCGGCTCGGCGGACGCGGCCTTCGCGCTGAAGATGCTTTCCGAGCTCTTCGCGCTCGGCCTCGACGACGCCGCGCTCGCGGCGTACGCCGCCCGCCTGGGCAGCGACTGCGCCTTCTTCGTCCATAACCGCCCGATGCTCGGAACGGGCCGCGGAGAAGTGCTGGAGCCCTATGACATCGACCTTTCGGATTATGAGCTGCGCGTCAGCGTGCCGGAAGGGGTGCACGTCGGCACGGCCGACGCTTACCGCGGCATCGTGCCGCGGGAGGCGGCCGGGAGCCGCGCCCTGCCGCTCCGCGAGGCGCTTTCGCGCCCCGTCGCGGAGTGGCGCGGCCTCCTCGTCAACGACTTTGAGACAACTGTTTTCGCGAAATACCCGGCTGTCGCCGCCGCCAAGCAGGCGTTGTACGACGAAGGCGCAGTATACGCCTCCATGTCCGGCAGCGGCTCCGCCGTGTACGGACTCTTCCCACGATAACAAACCGATAGACTATGTATAAGACCAAAGGACTCAAAAACAGCAGGATAGAGGTGGCTGACGCCCTTCGCGGCATCGCCGTCATGGGTATCGTCCTCTATCATTCCGTCGAGCATTTCAACCTCGGCACCGCCGGCAGCGCATCCCTGTCGTTCCCCTTCGACGGCACGGTGTTCAACATCCTGACCGTGTTGCTTTCCGGCAAGATGTACGGCATTTTCGCCCTCCTCTTCGGCCTCAGCTTCTTCATCCAGAGGGACAACCAGGCGCAGAAGGGCAAGGATTTCTCGCTGAGGTTCGCCTGGCGAATGGTCCTGCTGTTCGGCTTCGGCGTCATCAACATGGTTTTTTACAACGGCGACATCCTGACGTTCTACGCCCTCCTGGGCCTGTTGATGATTCCCGCAGGGTATCTCAGCACGCCCGTCCTTTGGGGCCTTACCATCTTCCTGCTGATACAGCCGGTCGAGATATACAGCCTCATTACAGGCTGGAAGCCGGACATCTCCCCGATGATGAAATACTACGGTGCCCTGGGCCCGGCCAACGCCGAGGGCACTTTCCTCGAGTCCGCCTCCGCCAGCCTGAAAAACGGATTCCTGGCGTCGTGGTACTGGTTCATCTGGAAGGGCCGCGTCACCCAGACTCTCGGCCTCTTCTTCCTCGGCATCCTCTTCGGCCGCCACAGACTTTTCTACAACGAGGGTAACCATCTGAAAATCTGGAGGATAATCTTCTGCGTCGTCACCCTTATCATCGCCGCAGGCGTCGCCTTCGGCCAATGGAGTCACGGCGATGTCACTTTCGGAAAGATCAACAGCCTGCTCCGTCCGCTCTTCAACCTCGCCATCCTCCTGTTCATAGTGTCAGGCGTCACACTCCTGTGGTACCGCTTCGCGGGCTTCCGCAAGAGCCTC
Organism: Bacteroidales bacterium; assembly: GCA_017620335.1. GTDB lineage: Bacteria > Bacteroidota > Bacteroidia > Bacteroidales > UBA932 > Cryptobacteroides. The sequence continues at coordinate 108,665 of JAFZQO010000012.1, read as the reverse complement.
TCGCACATCTGCTTCTTCGGAAGGATGTCGCTGACCAACTACCTCATGTCTTCCATCATAGGCTGCACCATCTTCTACGGATGGGGCCTCGCGATGTACAAGTATCTCGGCGTGACGTTGTCGCTGCTTACGGGCATCGGCATCGTCGTACTGCAGATTGTCCTCCTCTACCAGTGGTCCAAGCACCACAAACGCGGACCGCTGGAAACCATCTGGCGCAAACTCACCTGGTTAGGTTCCGAATAATATGGAAAACATTTACTTTGAGAGGGTTGAAGCCCTGCGGGCGCTGATGCGCGAGCGGGGCTGGGACGCCGTTATCGTCTCAGGATCCGACCCGCACAGCAGCGAATACCCCGCTCCCCGCTGGAAGCAGGTGGAGTGGCTGTCTGGATTTACCGGCGAGGCGGGCGACGTAGTCGTCACCGCCGACCACGCCGGGCTCTGGACCGACACGCGCTACTTCATCCAGGCTGTAAGGCAGCTGGAAGGCAGCGGGATAGTCCTGCACAAGACGCGCGTGCCGGAGCAGGTGCTGATTCCGGAATGGCTGGCCGGCGACGCCCTGGCCGACCGCGAGCGCAGCGTCGTGGTCGCCGTCGACGGCCTCTGCCAGGGCGTCAGCGCCGTCGACGGACTCAAGGCCGCCTTCGAGGCCGCCGGCCGCACGGAGGGCTCGCCCGACGAGGACGGCTTCCGCATCGTGTCCGTCCCGGACATGCTGGAGACCCTCTGGGAGGACCGCCCGCCCGTGCCGCAGACCCCCGTAATCACGCTGGGGGCCGACCTGGCAGGCGAGGACCGGCGCAGCCGCGTCGCCTGGTTGTGCGGCGAGGCCGCGGCCGCCGGCTGCGACGCCGTCCTCCTGACCGCTCTTGACGAGATCGCCTGGCTGCTTAACGTCCGCGGCTCGGACATAGAGTATAATCCGCTGGTCATTTCCTATCTCCTTGTTACCAAGGACCGCGTCGAGTGGTTCGTCAGGAAAGGCGGCCGTCCCGACGAGGACACCCTCGACAGTTTCAGGGAACTGCAGGACGACGGGGTGGACATCCTGCTTTACGACGATATCGCATTCACCTTGACCGACGAGATAGGGGATTCGGTCGAGCGCCTTGCGGTCGATCCTTCCACCTTGAACTACAACCTGTACAACATTTTGAAAACCAATTCCCCGGAGGGCTCCGTCGTGGAATGGGACTCGCCCGTTGCACTTCGCAAAGCCGTCAAGAACGAGGTCGAGATCGAAGGTATGCGCGACATCCACGTGGAGGACGGCGTCGCCATTGAGCGCTTCCTCTATTGGCTGGAGAATGCGGTCTCAAGCGGCGGCACGGTGACCGAGCGGGACGCCGCGCGCAGGCTCGGAGAGCTCCGCGCGGAGATCCCCGGCTACCGTGGCGACAGCTTCGAGACCATCTCCGCCTACGGCGAAGGCGCGGCCCTGCCGCACTACATCACCCCCCGGGTGGACGCTCCCGTCCTGGATCCTCACGGCCTGTATCTCGTGGACAGCGGCGGCCAGTACATGAACGGCACCACCGACATCACCCGCACTGTTCCCCTTGGTCCCTGTACCATGCTCGAGAAGGAGGACTACACTCTCGTCCTGAAGGGCCATATCGACCTGGCGATGGCGGTTTTCCCGCGCGGGACGGCGGGCTGCCAGTTGGATGTGCTGGCGCGCAGCCCGCTCTGGCGCGCTCACCGCAATTACGGCCACGGCACCGGTCACGGCGTAGGATTCTTCCTGGGAGTCCACGAAGGCCCGCAGGACATCCGCCAGAACTTCAACCGCACCCCCATCCTTCCTGGAATGATAACCTCCGACGAGCCCGGCATCTACCGCGAGGGGATGCACGGCGTCCGCCACGAGAACCTCATCCTCTGCGTCGAGGACGGCAGCAGCGACTTCGGAGACTGGCTGCGTTTCGAGACGCTCACTCTCTGCCATTTCGATACCTCGGTCATCATCGTGGACCTGCTGGACCGTGACGAGATCGAGTGGCTGAACGCCTACAATGCCCGCGTCTGCAGCACGCTCGGGCCACTCCTGCCTCCTGAGGAGGCCGCGTGGCTCGCGCGTAAATGCCGCCCCATATAAAATTCATTACTAACCACTTAATAACTTTTTACCATGAAGAAAATCCTTACTGTCTTGGCAGCCGCGCTGCTCTTCGCCGGCGCCGCCTCCGCCCAGGAGATCGCCAACTTCAACCGTGGCCAGCAGGTCGTCTCGCCCGAGGTGACCGCCGACGGCATCACCTTCAGGCTCGCCGCCGACTACGCTACCGTCGTCACCCTGACGGGCAACTGGATGGACTACTCCGCCGCTCCCATTCCCATGACCAAGGGCCCCGGCGGCGTCTGGGAGGTCACCATTCCCCTCCTCGAGCCCGAGATCTACACCTACAACTTCATCGTGGACGGAGTGGCCGTCAACGACCCCGTCAACTTTAAGGTTCAGCGCGACGGCACCCGCTTCCTGAATATGGTCTTCGTGCCCGGCGAGCGTTCGGCCGTCTATAACGAGGCCAAGCACCGCGGCACCCTCACCACCATGTGGTATGACAGCGCTCTTCTCGGCATCAACCGCCGCATGGTAGTCTATACCCCCTACGGCTATGACAATCCGAAGAACAAGAAGGTCAAGTATCCCGTCCTCTACCTCCTCCACGGCGGTGGCGGCGACGAGGAGGCCTGGACCTCCATGGGTCGCGCTGCCGAGATCCTCGACAACCTCATCGAGCAAGGCAAGGCCGTCCCGATGATCGTCGTCATGCCCAACGGCAACCCCAACCAGCAGGCCGCCCCTACCCTCGGCATCGAGACCTCCGACGTCAACTTCCGCGACCCGGCCTATTCCAACGCCTATGTCAACAGCCTCGTCACCGAGATCATCCCGTTCATCGAGAGCCATTTCCGCGCCATCAACAAACCCGCTTCGCGCGCCATCTCCGGCCTCTCAATGGGCGGAGGCCACACCCTCTCGGCCTCGCAGCTGTATCCTTCCGTCTTTGACTACATCTGCCCGCAGTCCATCAGTTCGCAGGACACCCCTGAGATACGCGCCCAGCTGCGCGCCCTCAAGAAGGACGGCTACAAGCTCTACTGGTTCGGCGTCGGCAAGACCGACTTCCTCTTCGAAGGCGCCCAGACCCTCGACAAGATCCTGACCGAGGAAGGCCTGCCCCACACCTTCTTCGTTTCCGAAGGCGGCCACGAGTGGAAGAACTGGCGTCTTTACCTCCAGACCTTCGCCCCGCTGCTGTTCAAATAAAAATACCTCCGATTGCTGGTAATTCAGGAAAAAAACCTATCTTTGCAGTCCGGAACCGTCCAGAGTGACCGTTCCGGACTTTCAAAGGGACTTTAGCTCAGTCGGTTTAGAGCGCTTGCTTCACACGCAAGAGGTCAGCAGTTCGAATCTGCTAAGTCCCACACTACACCGCAGCCTGCCCCTCCGGCAGGCTGTTTCCGTCTGGTAATAACCTGTTCTTTTTCTATCTTTGTAACTGTCGGGGATGCTTTTGTTTGACAACCTTAAGAATTGTCCTCACGGAGAAGATGAAGAATGGCGGACAGTAATTACGGATTGCAATATGGGCAAGACCTTTCATTCGAAGTACGAGTTCAAGAAACTGGTTGAAGAACTGGGTGTCAGTGCAGCCAAAGCCAAGGCATCCAGGCATCCTGGCGGTACACGTGCCAAGGGCTTGAGAAAGCAGTCGCAGGATAAGATCCATATAGCGGATGACAGGAACCGGTTTGGTGATGCCTATGAGAAAAGTTCCAGGATGAGACGGATCCGGCGATATCTCAAGCACGCTGCCAGGCAGGAAAAACAGAAAGGATTCTAACGCTCACTCCAGCTCCTTCCTGCCTGCTTCCCGGGCTTTTTGAAGTTCGTTTCTCCGACGGTTCTGTTCCAGGGCGGACTTTATGACCATTTCATTATCGTCCTCATTTGTCGCACCCCGCAGTTTCTGCTGCTGCTTCCTGAATGAGACCAGGTCTTCGTCCGTTACCTTCATCATCTGCATGCATTGCTCATAATCCCTCTTCAACCGGCGGAGATAGGACTCGCTGATAAATATGAAGTTGGGCGTATCCAGATACTGCAGGCTTCCGTAATCCTGGGAGGCTTCAAACGCATGCGTCTGGAAGGGGTCCACCACTTCGTCCTTATAGCGTTCGCGAATGTCGTAGAATGAGGAGACGGTCTCCACGAAAAGGATGTTACCGATGGTCTGGATGGTCTCGATATTGGACTTGAAGATGTTTTCCATGGTTGTGGTGTAATCATGTGCCGGGATGCTCACTGCCAGATGGACGTAAACGGTGTCCATCTTCTGCGGGTGTGCGACCACGTCCAGCTGGGTGTCGAAGAAGGTTTTCAATTCCACGTCGCACTGCTCGACGACCTCCAGCGATTCGTGCATGTCGTACAGGATCATCATGACCATCTCCCGCTTATCGTCCTTCTGTTTCTTCCGGTCGATGATGGCGGTGGTACCGAAGGTGAGTACGATGGAGACCGTGGTGGCCACCAGTGTCGTCAGGAATCTATTCAGAAAGGAATTCTTTTGTGCTCTATCTTTCATCTGCGCAGGTTTATCGGGATGAAGATACGCATTTCCGTAGAAAAACCATACAAAAAGAAGGCGCCCGCAAAATGGACTGCGGGCGCCAACGAAACAAGCGTACTGATTTATGTGTAATTAATTAATAGGGTAAATCTCCGTCGACGAAGAGGTAGTTGTCCCCATCTTCGAATCCCTTGTTCTGCGTCAGCATGCCCTCCTGGAGGCCGATCTGCTCCTGCGGAATCATCCAGAAACCGCGGGTGAGCGCATATCGCTGGGCGAAGGAGCGGCCCGGCAGCTCCTGATAGGTAGTGGGCTTTCCCTTGAACTCGATATAGCCACCGGTCTGGTTCTGCTCGATGATCTGGCCGGCCGTTTCGGGGAACCAGCGGCGAAGGTCGTTGAAGCGCATGCCTTCCGTCGCAAATTCATAACGGCGCTCCTTACGCAGGCGCTCTATGGAATAGCTGTCGTAAGGCTGCAGTCCTGCACGGGCACGGAGCCTGTTCATACCGGTAACGGTTTCCTTCAGCTCATCCAGCATCAGCAGCACGTCGGCAAAGCGGATGTAGATGGCGTCGCACTTGTTTCCGCTCTTGGCGCTGTTGCTGATGGCACCGTTGACAATGTTGAAAAAGTTCTTTTTCAAACTCGACTTTGCGCCATCGGAATAGGCGGCCATGGCCTGATATTTCTTGGTATAGAACCAAGTACGCTCAATTTCCTTGCTGTCATGGCCAGGGAAATTGGGGAGTTCCACATAGCCGTCTCCGTACCAGGGATAAGCCTTCCTGATTTTGGCCTCGTTGGCAGTCAGGATGGTACCGTAGAAACGCTTGTCGGTCGGACCGTAATCCGGGTCCTCATACCATTCCTTGACGAAGAGGGGATTCACGGATGCATTTCCGTTGCCGCCGGCGGAATAAGGATAGCTGTCCTTGTTGGGCGTCTGGGCGGAATTACGGAATCCAAGCCATTCCGGGAGGCGGTTGTATCCGGAGCCGGTGTACGAGAAATGCACGCCCCAGACGGTCTCCTTGCTGTGATTGCCTACCCAGTGGAGATTCTCGTGGTTGGCGTAGGTGTCGAAGTCGACCCCATATTTGACACCGCTTGACCATTCGTTGGAGTACATCCAGAGTTCGCGCTGATCGTTTTCCAAGTCGAACTTGGAGACGCTGGTGTTTGCACAGTCCTCAAGCCAGCTGATGACCTGGGATTTGGTGACACCAGCCATGTCGGATTTCTTGTAGAAGCCCGTGTAGAACAGCCACACGCGGCCCATGAGCGCCTCGGCGGCATACTTGGTGGCGCGGCCGGCCAGGTTGTTGTCCTGGGAGTAGCCGTATTTGGCCGGAATCATGTTGATGGCGTCGACGAGATCGGAAGCGATAGCCGCATAGATCTCGTCCACGGACGCCTTGGGCATGTTCTCAACTTCGGTTGAGAGCGTCAGCGGGAAGCATTCATACCGCTCGGCCATTTCCCAGAGGAAGAAAGCCCGCATGAAGTGCGCCTGGCCCAGATACCAGGTCTTGTTGTCTCCCGTGAACAGGTCGTCGTCCATGGCGGAGATGGCCTCAAGGGCAAAGTTGCAACGGTAGATACCATTGTAATACGACTTCCAGGGGGAGTTGTCCTCATCCATGGACGGTGCAAGCAGACGGTCCGCGGCCGTCGTCTCCTTGGAACTCGTGGAGCCGCCGCCGTAAAGGTCGTCACTGGCGATCATGCGCCGGAAGAGGTTGATCCTGAAAATACTTCCGGTGTAAAGCGAATGCATCGTGGAGTATGCTGAGTTCACCAGCTGCTCCGCATCCTTCTCGGTCCGGGGGAAAGAGGAGGTGTCCGCTTTCTGATAGTTCGTCGTGTCGAGCAGGCTGTCGATTTTCTCACAGCCGATAAAGACGAACAGGCATGCTGCAATATAAAGTAATATCTTTTTCATATGCTTTCGGGTTTAGAATTTGATGCTGACACCAGCCATGTAAACCTTGGGGGAAGGATAGAATCCGGTATCGATACCGGAAGACCAGCTATAGCCGGAGGCGCCGGAACCGACTTCCGGATCCATGCCGTCATACTTGGTGAAGGTGAAGAGGTTCTGTCCGGTCACAAAGAATCTGAGCGACTGGAAAGGAAGCTTCTTGATGGCCTTCTTGAAGTCATATCCGAAGGTGATATTGCGGACCTTGACGTAGTCGGCGTCCTGGATGAAGATGTCGCTGTTGTAGCTGTTGCACTTGAAGTTGTTGTGCGAACCGGAGGAGTAGCGGGGGAACGAGTTGGTGGAACCCTCACCGGTCCAGTAGCGGGCGACAAGGTTGTTGGTGAAGCCCTGGAGATCCTGGAGGGCGAACTGGCGGTAGCTCTGCATGACCTGCTGCCCGAAGGCGCCGGAGCCGTTGACGCTGAAGTCGAAGCCCTTCCACTGCATGCTGAAGTTGAAGCCCATGGTGAAGTCAGGATGGGGATTGCCTATCTCGACGCAGTCGTTCTCGTCATACTTGTCATCTCCGTTCTGGTTGATCCAGATGACGTCACCCGGCTGGGTGTTCTCATAACCGTTCATGAAGAGATATCCCTTGTCACGGTACGCATCGATCTGGGCCTGGTTCTGGAAGATACCCTCGCTGGCGATACCCAGGAAGTAACCGATAGGCTTGCCGGGCTCGGCGCGGAAACCATCCTCCTTTGCCACGTTCTCGGAGATGATCTTCTTTTCTCCGTGGATGATACCGTCGGCGTTGTTGATGTAGAGGACGTTGTTCTTGTTGTAGGAACCGTTGATTCCGAAGTTGTAGCGGAAGTCTCCGATGTTGTCGTTCCAGGTGAAGCTGAGCTCGACGCCGGAATTACGGACGGCACCGCCGTTGATGGAAGCGGCGCTGGCTCCGAGGATACCCATGGACGGAGGGGTTACCAGCCAGTCCTTGGTGTCCTTGCGGTACCAGTCGAACACGACGCCCAGGCGGCTGCGGAAGAAACGCGAGTCGAAACCGATAGCCGTCTGCTCGGAGGTTTCCCAGGAAAGTTTGGCGTTGGGAATCTTGTCGGGATAGGCAGCGGTAACCGGGTTGGTCTGGTCGTAGGAGAAGTCGTACTGGCCGCTCAGCGAGATGGTACCGGTGTACTGGAAATTGCTGATGCTGCAGTTACCGTTCTGTCCCCAGCTTCCGCGGACCTTGAAGAAGCTGAGCCAGTCCTTGGTGCCTGACATCCAGGGCTCCTCGGAGATGACCCAACCGGCGGAGACTGACGGGAATACGCCCCATCTGTTCCCCTTTGCGAAGTTGCAGGAACCGTCGGCGCGGACGATGGCGGTAAACAGGTATTTATCCTTGTAGCTGTAGTTCAGACGGCCGAAGAAGGAGAGGAGATCGTTGTAGGGGACCGTGTTTCCTCCACCCATGCTTGCGTGCTCGTCACTTGTAAGCGCACCGTCGACGGAACTGAGGTTGGCGGAATTCCAGGTGCCGAACTTGGTCTGGGAACGGGTGCCGTTGACGCTCATGCCCCAGCCCGTGGCTTCTATGGAAGTACCGGCGAGCGCCTCGATGGTGTGGTCGCTGGCAAAGGTCTTCCTGTAGTTTGCCGTGAGCTCCCATGTCCAGTTCGTTGAAACGCTGGAACTCTGGCTCACGGTGTCATAGTCCTGGAAAGTCGAAGCCGTAAGCTGATATTCCGGAGTATAGGAACGGGAGAAGCTGGTGTTGGCGCGGAATCCGAAGGCGGTACGGAGCTTGAGCTCGCGGATAGGGTTGACCTCCAGATAGACATTGCCCTGCACGCGTACGCCCTTTCCCTGGCTCTCTGACAGGGTCTGCTGCTCCAGGAGGTTTACTTCATTGTCCCTTGCATCCCATCCGTCACGGACCTGCTTCTCATAGGTGTAAAGGGAGCCGTCAAGGTCGTATGCGGGAAGGAGCGGGGTCTTGGTGAGCAGGTTGGAGACGTCGCTGCCTCGGCCCTGGGTGCCCATGCTGCGTGAGTCCGTGATCGAGAAGGTCACGTTCTCGCCCAGCTTGATGACATCGCGGTTGTTCTTCTTCAGGACGGTGAAATCGGTGTTGGCGCGGATGGTGGTCCTGTCATAATAGGTGGGCTTGGGCGCGCCCAGGGTACCTTCCTGATAGGACTTGGAGAAGCTGAACGAGTATCTCACCGAGTCGCCGCCTCCGGTCACGCCCAGGGACATGTTGTTGGTCGGGGCGTTCTTGTTGATGGACGCGGTGAACCAGTCCGTTCCGTCCCACAAGCCTTTGCGCATCCACTCCATCTGCACCGGCATCGTCTGCTCGATGTTGTCGAATTCCGTCAGGCCCGCGCGCTTGACCAGATCAAGGTATTCCGAAGCGGAAACGACGTGTACTCCATTGGTATTCGGCTGCTGGAAACCCTTGTAGGCATCGAAAGTGACGGTCGCTTTCTTCTCACCGGCCTTTCCCTGCCTGGTGGTCACGAGGACGACTCCGTTGGCGGCACGGGCACCGTAGATGGCTGCGGAGGCGGCGTCCTTGAGGATGTCGATGGACTCGATGTCGGAGGGGCTGAGGGCATTGAGGCTGTTCATGCTGCTGGCCACACCGTCGATGACGACGAGCGGAGTGGAAGTACCGGTCGTACCTATACCGCGGACGGTGATGTTGTATCCTGCACCAGGTCCGCCGCTTGATTGGACGAGGTTGACGCCGGGGACGGAGCTGTAGATGGCTCCGAGCGCATTGGTCGTGCTCTGCTTAAGGATGTCGTCTCCGGAAATGTTGATCGTGGCACCAGTGAGGAGTTTCTTCTTCTGGGTACCGTAACCGATGACGACGGTCTCCTCGAGGGATTCAGTGTCTTCTTCCAAAACGATGTCGATCTCATTGCGTCCGGCGAGCGCGACCGTCTGGGTCGCATAGCCTATGCACGAGAAAATAAGGGAGGAGTTGGCCGGGACGCTGATGGAATAGTGTCCGTCCATGTCAGTAAGGGCTCCGACAGACTGGTTGCTGCTGAGCATGACAGTGGCTCCGATGACCGGCTCGCCACGCGAATCTGTTACTTTTCCCTTTACCGTTACGTTCTGGGCGAAAACATTCGTCGCAGAAGCAACCAGCATCACTGTGAGGAAAAGGCAGCGAATGGTGTTGAATAGTTTCATAAAAATATTAGAAATAGTGATTGATTTTGCTAGTTTTGACAAAATTACATAACTTTACACTCAGGAATGTGGATAATTTTTCATATATGGTGGACGTTATATTAAGAAAGGTGGATTTTTTTCTGGCGATTTTTATCTGCCTGTTTTCGCTGCCCGAAGGGCTGCGCGCGCAGTCGGATGCGGAAGATTATCTCGTAATTGATAGACTGACAAGGGAGAACGGACTTCCCGACCAAGATATCAACGGAATTTACTTCGACAGCAAGGGATACGCCTGGATTAACACCTTCGGAGGTGGACTTGTGAGATATGACGGGGACTCCTTCATCAAATTTACCTCCAAGACCCATCCCGGATTCGCTGGAGACTTTTCCAGCCTGTGTAGTGAAGACCCATTCGGAAGGTTGTGGGTCCCCGGGGCGGGAGGCATGGATATCCTCGACATGAAATCCCTTTCATTCATGGGCGACTTTCCGGGGATGTCCTATGCATGGCGCCACTCGCGTTCTCCCGCCGCCTTGATCACGGACTCCAAGGGATGCATGTGGTTTACGTCGAACGATTACCTGTTCAGGGTCGCTTTCGCTGACGACGGGAACAGGTTCATCGTGGATTCCCTTAAATGCAACGTCTTCAACGACAACCTCATGCCCATAGCTTGTGACGTGGAGAATGACGGCTCCGTTTGGATAACCCTGGGCGGACGCTTCTTCAAGGTCAGACAGATCGAGGACAGGGGATTGTGCACTTCCGAGATATTGCCCGACATCTACATCGGGGACGACAACAAGGCCACCGCCTTCCTGCGCTCCGGGAATGACGTGTGGATCGGAACGATGAAAGGCCTGTACAGGGTTGACATCCTCTCCGGCAAATATGTCTGCTTTCTTCATTCCGACCAGGACAGGCACTCTCTCCCGAACAATGAAATCACCGGGTTGTGCTTCTCTCCTGAGGGTGAGGTCGTAGCCTCGTCCCTGGGGGGTGTCAGCATATACAATACGGTCAACCGGTCTTTCGACACTTACGGGTCGCGCACGAACGATTACGGGAATCAGATCCTTCCCGGTGAAATCGTGCGCGGTCTCGCCAGAAGGGGCAGGCAGATATGGGTCGGGCTTGAGGCCGAAGGGCTTGTCATCCTCCAGAGGAAATCCCTCCAGATCACCAACCTCTCGCAGATAGAGACCACGTCCACCCCCATACCATCCACGCCAGTCAGGACGCTGTTCATCGACAGCGGCGGCGTCCTATGGCTCGCGGCGACGGAGTTCGGCCTGTGCAGGCAGGTAAAGGACCTGGTGTTCAGGAACTTCAATACGGGTAACTCATCCCTTTCGGGCAATTCCATAACGTCGTTCTGCGAGGACGGGAAAGGCAGGCTGTGGATCGGCACCGTGGACGGACACATTAATTATATTGACATGTCCCGCCCCGATGTCATCCGGATTCCTGAAGGGACCAGGTCGGAGGTGGCCAGGAACATCGACGTCGTCCTCGGAATGGTTTACGACAGCGTCAACGACTACATCTGGATCTCGGCCCGCAGCGGGCTGTATATCTATGATATAGGGAATGCTTCTTTCATCGAGTATCCCGTAAAGAAAACCACCAGCCTGGGAGCCTGTATCGTATCGGACAAGCTGTGGGTGAGCAGCATCGAGGGCATGAGCATCATCGACCTGGGAACCTTGGAGTCGAAGCAGATAGATGGATTCCCCATCTGCATGACTCTCATCCTTGACGGAGACACCATATGGGCCGGTACTTACGGGAACGGGTTGTACCGGATTGACAACCTGACGGCTGAAAAACCCGACATGAAAGTCTTTTCGGAAGACGACGGCCTGGCGGACAACCAGATCACAGGCCTTCTGCTGGAAGGCATATATCTGTGGATCACGACGGAGAACGGCCTCTCCCGTCTCGACACGCAGACGGGTGAGATTTCAAGTTACGGCATCGACGACGGCCTCAGGTCGATGGCCTTCTGCGAGAACAGCATCGCGAGGGGAAGCGACGGGACCATCTATATGGGATTGAAGGGAGGCGGTCTCAGCCTCCTGCGTTCCAGCATCGTCTCGAATGAATACGGAAACGAGCCGGACGTGGTCATTTCAGGCTATTACTCCAAGGACCAGTTCCACAGCCTTTCGTTCTTCGATACCGCAGGCAAGGACGAAAGGGACATGGATTTCACCTTGAAATTCGCGGACCTGTCTTATGACAGGAGGGAGGATATCGTGTACGAAAGCAGGATATGGCCGATGGAAAAAGAATGGTCCCCTGTCTTTGAGAACGACACGCACGTCAAGTTCGGGCACATTCCGGGAGGGAATTACAAGATCCAGATCCGCGCGGTTGACAAGAAGGGGAACGTGTTGTCCCAGGACGAGAAGGCCCTGTATGTCAAACCAGTCGTATATAAGAGGTGGTGGTTCCGTCTCCTTGCCCTGCTGTTCTTGGCCATGCTCGTGCAGCTGTTCATCCTATGGTACACCAAATCCATCAAGAGGACCAAGGACCTTCTGCAGCAGGAAGTTGAGCGGCAGACGAAGATCCTGAAGGAGCAGAAGGAGGAGCTTGAGAGGAAGGCTGCGGCGCTCGCTGAACAGAATGCCCTGCTGCAGAAGCAGAACGAGATGATCGCAAGCCACAACACCCTCTCCTCACTTGCCCCTTCAAGCCGGGAATCCGACTTCTCCTCCAAACTTCTGGATACCATCCAGAAAATGTACAAGGATCCGGAACTCGATGTCCACGCCCTCGCCGACGCGATGGGCATGAGCCGCAGCATGCTGAACGAGAAGATTCAGAACACCCTCGGACAGTCCATCGCTCAGTTCATCAGGACATACCGCCTGAACGTCGCGAAGGAAATGATCTGCAACGGCACCAACGAGGACATGAACATCTCGGAGATAGCCTACGAGGTCGGCTTCAACGACCCGAAGTACTTCACCAGATGCTTCACCAGGGAATTCAACGCCACCCCTTCCGACCTGCACAGGAAAAGCAAGGAGCAGTAAACCTGCCGTAATTGTATAGAAGGTTCGGATTCTTTTTCCTATCTTTGGTATCGGTGATTAACTGTTGATTGGAATGAAGATCAAAACACTGGTTTTCGGGATGCTTTTGGCCGCCTTTGCGGCTTTCCCGTTTCAGGCCGAAGCCCAGGACATGGTGAAGGCCGTTTCCAACGAGGGCCTTGAGAAGGTGATAAGCTACAACGTGGCTTCTTTCACGGACATCAGGGACAAGAAACTGGAGGATGTCATCGCCAAGATGCCGGGAATGTCGATCTCAACCTCTTTCACCTACAATGGAATGACCGTCATCAAGGTGTTCGTCAACGGTTTCGATATCCTGAACGGCGACATCTCTTCAATTAAGAGCATGAAGCCGGAGGATGTCGAGAGCATCGTCATCACCGAGAACTATGTCTATGAGAAGATCATGCGCGGGATTGACTACAGCAACTCCGTCGCTATCAACATCATCCTGAAGGAAGAGGCCAAGAGCAAGTGGAGCGGTTCCGTGAAAAGCGGAGCGGGCGTTTCTTCGAAACCGGAGATTGAAGGCATTTCCCCGTTGCTGTACAACGGCGAGGCGCAGGCCATGAATATCGGGCAGAAGGTCCAGACGACCATCCTGCTGAAAGCCGACAATACGGGACTCAGCTTCAGCAGCGATATAGGACAGTCGTCATATACGACCCTTGGCCGTGTCAACTCCTTCGTGTCGGTCAACCCTTCGCTGGCGCCGCTCACCACCCAGAGGACCAGGCTGAACAACAGCGCTTACGGCCACGTCACGAGCACTTTCCAGTTGAACAGGAACCTTCAGCTGAGTCTCAAGCTCGCCCTTCACAGCGACAAACTCAAGGCCGCCAACTTTGCCGATACCGAGTATTACGACAACGACGGCACCAGTTTCATGCAGTCCACCGGCAACAAGGCTGTCAAGAAACAGGGCGACGTCAAGGCGGAAATCGTCCTCCTGTCGAACTCCGAGAACAGTTTCTTCAAGAACGAGGTGGTGGTTGACATCACGAACCAGAAAGGCTCCTCTGAGATCACTGGCACGTATCCCAGCCTCCAGAACATCGATGTCAAGCCGTTCTCCGTCGAGGACAACCTGTCCTACAAGAAGCCAGTCGGGAAGGGCATCTTCAGCATCGACATGCTTGCCGCTTATGACAGCAAGCCCCAGTACCTGACGGTTGACAGGGACCCTGTCAACCTGAAGCAGGACATCCTTACGGACGCCTTCACCGAGGAACTTTGGGCCGCCTGGAAGCTCAAGGCCGGCAGGTTCTCGTTCGCGGTAAAGCTGGGCGCCAACTCGAAGATCTGGAACCTGGAGACAAAGATAACCCCTGACGTCCAGGAGGTCAAGGACGCCACCGGCCTCGCGGACATCAACAACGACTCGCAGTTCTCATATATCAACCTGAGCTCGGACGTGTCGCTGACCTATATCAACGACAGGTTCCAGTTCGAGGCCACGACTCCCCTGAACTATTACAGGAACTTTTTCAAGGACAACATCAATCCCGGCGCCCGCTGGCCGGACGGCAAGACGTACAACGACAGGGTCCACTTCGCGCCCAAGGTGTCCGCGAAGTATCAGATTACGGACAACCTTTCGGTCCAGGGCTCCGTCAGCGGCCTGAACAACGGCCTCCTCGGTGCGAGGCTGTACAACGGTCTCGTCCTCACGGACTTCAAGTCGTTCTCGCAGGGCAACGTCAACTCCCAGAACGACAAGTCGATAGTTACGTCTGCCGGCCTTTCATACCGTCTGCCGAGGCAGTCGTTCTTCGTCAGCGGCTCGTTCTATCGGATAAACATGAACCAGGAGCTGCTATCCCAGAGCAAGTATACCGAAAATTATTACATTTCCGGATATGTGCCCGTCGAGAAGGGGGTCGGATTCCCGAAATCAATAACGAACCGCTATACCCTTGACATGAGCAAGGGCATAGCCGCGCTGAAGGGCAAGATCGGGATGACCGCTTCGATGAGCACCGTCGATGCGGAGATGTTCATCAACAACCAGAAAGTCCCGTACACGTCCAATTCCTATTCGATAGGGGCGAACATCAACGGCAGGCTGTTCCCATGGTTGAACACGATCTACAAAGCTACTTATACCCACTCGAACCTTTCAATGTCCGGAATACAGGCTTCCAGGACGAACGGCCTGACGCAGAGCCTGGAGCTGATTTTCTCCCCGGCAGAGAAATTCAATTTCAGCTTCCTCGGGGACCATTTCATGAACCAGATCGCGGCCGACACCTACAAGAACTTCTTCATCGTCGACTTCAAGGCCGAATACATTATCAACAGCCATTGGGAGCTGACCGCCTCCGTCACCAACCTGCTGAACGAGACGAACTACAGCTATATCCTTGAATCGACGTTCCCGCTGTCCAAGGCGCTCACTTCTTACGCCATCCGTCCGAGGAACCTGATGCTCGGAGCATTCTTCAAGTTCTGACACATTTATAATTCACATAAACACACTGATAACCATGAGACACAGCAAACTTTTTTTAATCGTCGGCCTGATGGCGGTGATTTGCTCATGCAGCAATGACCCCCTGGTCGTCAAGACCACTACCGGTAAAGTGAAAGGCATCGAGGAGGAGGGCACGATGGCGTTCAAGGGCATCCCTTACGCCAAGGTCGAACGCTTCATGCCTCCGCAGAAGGCTGACCGCTGGGATACCGTGATGGTCTGCGACAAATTCGGCCCTTATGCCATGCAGGCGCCCATGGGCAACTTCGTGACCGAGAAGGACATGTCCGAGAAGAACACCTGCACCATCAATGTCTGGACGAAGGACACGAAGGCCAAGATGCCCGTCATGCTCTGGGTCCACGGCGGCGGATATGCCACAGGTTCTTCATCCTGGAATCCCGGCATGGGCCTTGCGAAGAAGGACGTCGTCTTCGTGAGCATCAACCATCGCCTGAACATCCTCGGCTACCTGGACCTTTCCTCGTTCGGAGATAAGTATAAGTATTCCGGGAACGTCGGTGAGCTCGACATCCTCGCGGCCTTGGAATGGATCAGGGACAACATCAAGCGTTTCGGCGGCGACCCTGACAACGTGACCATCATGGGCCACTCCGGAGGCGGCGGCAAGATCGGTTCGATCATGTGCATGCCCGCGGCCAAGGGCCTGTTCCACAAGGCCATAGTTTACAGCGGCGTGATCGTCGGTTCGAACACCACGGCCACCTCCAGCAAGCTGGGCGAGGCCGTCGTGGCCGAACTCGGGATCGCCCCTGAGGACATCGACAAGATCCAGACGGTCCCCTATTCGGAACTGACCGAGGCCGGAAGGCGCGCGACCGCCAACGTCCGTGGCATCGCCGGCGGCTTTGCCCCGACGATGGACGGCGATGTGATCGTATCGCAGCCTTTCGCCCCCGCCTTCGCCGATTTCTCGATGGACATCCCCATCATCATCGGCTCCACCCTGAACGAGATGGGCGCGAACTATTACGGCAAGGAAGTCACCCTCGAGGAGGCCAAGGCCGCACTTGAGCCCACTTTCGGCGAGGATACCGACGAGTTCATCGAGGCTTATTTCGAGGCCTGGCCCGACGGCTCCCTTCAGGACATGCTCTCGCTCGACCGCATGTTCAGGCACAACAGCCTCGTGACCTGCAATGCTGTCAACGAGCTCGGAACCGCCCCGGCTTACAACTACCTGTTCGCCTGGCAGAAGCCCACCGACCATTATTCGGCGCACGGAGACGAGCTTCCGTTCTTCTTCAACACCATCGAGAAGGAAAGGAACAAGGTTCCCGAGATCACCCCGGAGGTAGAGAAACTGCAGGAGATCATGAGCGACTACTGGGTGTCGTTCGCGTACACGGGCGATCCCAACACGGGAGACCTCCCGAAGTGGCACTCATTCCGCGAGGCAAATGAGCCGTGCATGATATTCGACGAGAAGGTCGTGGAGCGCGAGGCGTTCGACTCCCACATGCAGGACCTTATCCACAAGCATTCGAGAAGATAAGCGTCTGGAAGGAGGACATTTCTGCATTTTCGCAGTTTGTCTTAGTACTTGGCGCGGAATTCAGTAAAATAACGTAAATTTGTACAAATCTATAACACTAATCACTATGGCAGAAGAGACTAAAAACCCCATGGACCTCAACGGTGACGGCAAGGTGACTCTCGGCGAGAGGGCACAGTATTATGCCGGCAAGGCCGGAGAAAAGATCGAGCAGGCCGCCGACAAGATTAAGGAAGAAGTAAAGGCTGACGCCAAGGATCTTGGCGCCAAGGCTTCCGTGAAGGCAAAGGAAGTCGCGGCCAAGGCCGCTGTCAAGGCGAAGGACGTGGCAGCCAAGGCTTCAGAGAAAGCCAAGGATGTGTATGCCGATGCCAAGGAAGAGATCTCCGAGGCCGCATGCAAGGCCAAGGCCAAGGTCGAGGAGTTCAAGAACAAGAAGGCCTGACGTAGTTCTTCAGGATTTAGGGGGGCTTTCCAGCCCCCTTTTTTGCCCGCATCCTTCTACCTCCGGTCGAAGGATGTCCTTGTTTTTGCCGAAAACGCCTGTATCCTTCTACCTTTGGTCGAAGGATGTCGCGGTTTTAGTCGAGGAGGAGATGGCGGAGGGAGGGGACGTCCGGGACGATGAGGCTGTCGCCGGGAGCGGCTGGCTGTTCGGCGAGGGCGGCGGCGAGGGCCGTCGCGGGGCGGTAGCCCCAGGCGACGGCGAGGCAGGCGACGCCGCCGGAGCGCGCGGTGCGGATGTCGGAGACCGAGTCTCCGACCAGCACCGCCCGCCCGGGCGCCACGCCCGACGCGCGGAGGATACTCCGCACCACCTCCGCGTCGGGCTTCAGCGGCAGCCCGGGCTTGTTGCCTAGCATGGCAACGAATTCTATATCAGGAAAATACCTCTCAATCAGGGCGACGGTCCCTTCGTGGAACTTATTGGACGCCACCGCTAGTTTGACACCGGCGGCGGCCAGGTCCCGGAGCAGTTCCGGAATGCCCGGATAGGGCTTTGTCTTCACCGCGATATGGGCCTCGTACCATTGCCGGAAATCCGCCAGCGCAGCCATTACGGTCTCTTCGTCGCGCCGTTCCTCCGGCAGAGCCTGCTTCACGAGGTTCTTCACGCCGTGGCCCACCATCGTCTTATATTCCTCCGTCGAATGCCTCGGCAGGCCGCGCAGTTGCAGCGCACGGTCCACTGCCGCCCCCAGGTCGCCGATCGTATCGAGCAGCGTCCCGTCCAGGTCGAATATCACCAGGTCCCATTTCATCGTGCTGCAAATCTACTCATTCTTCCGCATAATGCCCGCAGGGTACCCAGAAAAACGGCTTACCCTGCGGGAAGGCCCACGGAAGGACGGAAGCGGGGAAGAGGGGGATAATTGAGTAAAAAGCAGTATCTTTGCGGGCGGATGTCCGGGTTGAAGGGACGGTTGACAGGGAGGAAGTCAGTGAAAAGTTACAATAGGGAATGATAATCGGGAATGTAGACCTTGGAGAGAGGCCGGTGCTGCTGGCGCCGATGGAGGACGTGACGGACGCGTCCTTCAGGATATTGTGCCGTGAGCAGGGTGCGGCGATGGTTTACACCGAGTTCGTGCCTTCGGACGGCCTGATTCGCGACGCCGTGAAGGCCAAGGCCAAGATGCGCACTATCCCGGAGGAGGCCCCTGTCGCCATCCAGATCTATGGCAACATCCCGGAATCTATGGTGGAGGCGGCGCGCATGGCCGACCGCGCGAAGGAGATCTGCGGAGGCTATGGCTGCGACGTCGTGGACATCAATTTCGGCTGCCCGGTGAACAAGATCGCGGGCCGCGGCGCCGGCTCCGGCATGATGCGAGAGCCCGACAAGATGGTGATGATCACCAGAATGATAGTCGATGCGGTCTCCAAGCCGGTCACGGTCAAGACCCGCCTCGGCTGGGACGAGAATTCCAAGATCATAGTGGAACTCGCCGAGCGCCTCCAGGACGCCGGCATCAGCGCCCTGACCATTCACGGCCGCACCCGCTCTCAGATGTACAAGGGCGAGGCGGACTGGACCCTTATCGGGGAAGTCAAAAACAATCCCCGGATGAACATCCCCATCATCGGCAATGGCGACATCAATTCCCCGGAGAAAGCGAAGGAATGCTTCGATCGCTACGGAGTGGACGGCATCATGGTCGGCCGCGCTTCCTTCGGACATCCGTGGATATTCCATGAAATCAGGCATTTCCTGGATACTGGCGAGCTCCTTCCGCCGATGTCGGTGGTGGACCGCGTGGCCCTGGCGAAGCGTCATTTCCAGCTGTCGCTGGACCTCAAGGGGGAGGTCCGCGGCGTCTTCGAGATGCGCCGCCATCTCTCCTGCTATTTCAAGGGCCTGCCCGATTTCAAGGAGACCCGCATAAAGCTCGTCACGAGCACTGACATCCCCGAAATCTTCGCCACCCTCGACTATATCGCAGAAAAATGGGGAAATGTGGAGATGCCGGGGGCCGAGAGCGTTTATGGTCTGTGATTTTTTACTATTTTTGTAAAACTTCCGCCGCGCGCGAACATGATAGACAAAGTACTTCTATTCCCTTACTATCTCATCCTGGGCATCCGTCATGCCCTGTACAACAAAGGCTTCCTCTGCAAGACCCGCGAGGCCGCTGTCCCCACCATCTGCATAGGCAACATCACCGCCGGCGGCACCGGCAAGACCCCGCATACGGAGATGCTCCTCCGCACGCTGCACCGCAGCGACGACTGGGGCTTCCGCAACGTCGCCGTCCTTTCGCGCGGCTACAAGCGCAAGAGCAAGCGCTTCCAGCAGGTGATGCCCGGTGACAGCGCCACGGTTTACGGCGACGAGCCCGTCCAGATAAAGAAGAAATTCCCCGCCGTGACCGTGGCGGTGGACAAGGACCGCATCGAGGGCTGCGACTTCCTCTGCAATCCTGAGAAGCTCCAGACTTCCAAGAAGGCCCGGAAATGCGTCCACAAGGAGATGGAGCCCGCGGAGCTCATAGTCCTTGACGACGCGTTCCAGTACAGGAAACTCAAGGCGGCGTACAACATCGTCCTGGTGGACTACAACCGTCCGCTGAACAAGGACATGCTGCTGCCGCTCGGCCGCCTGCGCGACCTTCCGTCGCGCCTGCGGGCGGCCGACGCGGTTATCGTCACGAAGTGCCCCCATTACATGGAGGACGAGGAGAAGGCGGAGTTCCTTTCCGGCCTGGGCTATGATGATTACGATCCATTGGCTTGCGAGGCGACTAACAGGAAGGGCGGCCGCCAGAAGGTGTATTTCACCTGCATCAACTACCAGCCTCTGGAGCAGATATACGAGGAGGGCGACACCCGCTACATATACGCCAAGAAACTCATCCTGTTCACCGGAATAGCCAAGGACACGCCCCTGAGGATGTTCCTGAGCGACAAGTACAAAATAGTCAAGCACCTGTCTTTCAGCGACCATCACAATTACACCCGCGCCGACGTAAGGTCCTTCGAGGCCGCGTCGCGTGCTTTCCCGACGGCGGCCATCGCGACCACCGAGAAGGACGCCCAGCGCCTCGTGGACTGCCCCAAGGTCACCCCGAGGCTCAAGGAGCGCCTGTTCCAGGTGCCCATCGAGGTCGCCTTCCTTTCCGAGCTTGAGGAGGCGGTGTTCACCTCAACGCTCATAGAATACCTGAGAAAGTATCAACAGCAGAAACATGTCGAATAAAGGAAACCGCGGGAAAGGTTCCCGCAGCGGCCGCGGCGGGGCGCACCGCGCCGGCCGGCCTTCGGCCGGGCGCCGGGGCGCCGGGGGTCGCGGCACCAAATCCCTCCAGCATTATCCCCAGTTTGTCGGGAAGGTCCACATGGGCCGCGAGGGATTCATCTTCGTGACCGTGGAGGGCGAGCAGGACGACATCTTCGTCAAAGCCTCCAAGACCCGCAACGCGCTGAACGGCGACACCGTGCGCGTCGCCCTCACCAAGGAAAAGATAGGCGACAAGCGCCGTGAAGGTGAGGTCGTCGAGATCCTTGAGCGCTCCAAGACCCCCCATGTGGGCATACTTCACTTTGTCGGCAACCAGGCCTGGCTGCTCATGCAGAGCAAGTCCATGCCGTATGACATAGAACTGGACCAGCAGCAGGCCCTGGAGGCGGGCGGCAAGACCGGCATGAAGGCCGCCGCCGTCGTGGACCGCTGGGAGAAGTTCGACTTGGGCCCGAAGGGCCACGTCGTCGACGTCCTCGGAATGCCCGGCGAGAACGAAACTGAGATGCACGCCATCCTCGCCGAGTTCGGCCTCCCTTACCGTTTCACGAAGGAGGTGGAGAACGCGGCGGACAAGATTTCCGACAGGATTACCTCAAACGACCTGAAGGGCCGCAAGGACTTCCGTGACACCTTGACATTTACGATAGACCCGGCGGACGCCAAGGATTTCGACGACGCGCTTTCGTTCAGGAAGCTTGAGAACGGCAATTACGAGGTCGGCGTGCATATTGCCGACGTTTCCTATTACGTCAAGCCCGGCACCCCCGTCGACAAGGAGGCCCAGGAGCGCGGCACGTCCGTGTACCTCGTTGACCGCACCGTCCCCATGCTGCCGGAAAAGCTCTGCAACAAGCTCTGCTCCCTTCGTCCGAACGAGGACAAGCTGACCTTCTCCGCCGTCTTCGAGATTACGCCGAAGGCGAAGGTGGAAAGCCGCTGGTTCGGCAGAACCATCATTAATTCCGACCGCAGGATGGACTACGAGGAGGCACAGGCAATCATCGAGTCCGGCCAAGCCTCCGACGCCCTCGAAGAGGCCGTCCTCGTACTCAACAAACTGGCCCTGACGCTGCGCGAGCGCCGTTTCAAGGCTGGGGCGATGAACTTTGAAAGGCCCGAAATGAAGGTCGAGGTCGACGAGAAGGGCAAGCCGGTCAACGTTTACGAGAAGATTTCCAAGGAGTCCAACTGGCTCATAGAGGAGTTCATGCTCCTGGCGAACCGCAGCGTCGCGGAGTACGTCGCCACGGGCGGTAAGATGAACGGGGTGGCCGCGAAGAAGGCCAAGACCTTCGTCTACCGCATCCACGACGAGCCGAACATGGAGAAGGTCGCCGGCCTGCGCGACGTCGCCGGCAATTTCGGCTTCAAGATGGGGTCCATCGGCAGCGCCACGGAGGTGGCGGAGTCCATAGGGAGCCTGCTTTCGCAGGCGAAGGGGACTCCTTCCTACGACGCGCTGCAGATCATCGCGCTGCGCGCCATGGCCAAGGCCAAGTACAGCACTGAGAACATCGGCCACTACGGCCTGGCCTTCAAGTTCTATACGCATTTCACCTCGCCGATCCGCCGTTATCCGGACCTGATGGTGCACCGCCTGCTGTCCATCTACCTGGCAGGGGGAGACAGTCAGGACCAGGGCTTCTACGAGGCGCAGAGCGCGCATGCGTCCGAACGCGAGATCATCGCTACGGACGCCGAGCGCGCCTCCGTGAAGTACAAGCTCGTTGAGTTCATGCAGGACAAGGTCGGCATGGAGTTCGACGCGCACGTGTCCGGCGTGACCGAATGGGGCATGTACGCCGAGATCGAGCCCACTAAGGTGGAGGGCATGATCCCGCTGCGGACCATACGCTCGGATTTCTTCGAGTTTGACGAGAAGAATTACCGGCTCATAGGCCGCAGGACCCGGAAGGTATATACCTTGGGCGACCCTGTGCGCATCCGCGTCAAGTCCGCCAACCTCGACCAGGTACTGCTTGACTATGAACTGGTCGAGCCGGAGCATGAGGTGGCGGAGCCGGAAGGGGCGCCTTACGGGCCTCCGCCCCAGGCGCCGTCCCGCCCGCCCCGCAAGCCCGCCGCCCGCAAGCCGTCTGCAAAACGAACGACAAAAAAGAAATAGGCAATGAAAAGGTTTTCCATCATCCTGTCGGCATTATGCCTGACCCTGACCCTGTCCGCTCAGGACAAGGTCGTCAAGACCGTGCTCGAGCTCGGCCGCACAGACAACCGCGTCATGGAGCATGAGGACTATATTTCCCGCAATATCGGCGGACGCCTCGTGGGTACCCATATGCTCAACCACGCCGAGGACTGGGTGGCGGAGCAGTTCCGTTCCTGGGGTCTTGAAGTGACGCTCCAGGAGGCCGTCGTAATCGGAGTCGGCTTCGACCGCGGACCTTGGTCCGGCCGGATGCTCTCCGAGGACGGCATGATGCTGCATTTCGGCACGCCGGCCTATACCGCCGGAACGCGCGGACCCCAGAAGGGCCGCGTGCTGCTCGAGCCCAAGACGCAGAGGGATTTCGACCGCGTGAAGGGCGCGCTCAAGGGCTCCTGGGTGCTGGTCGAGACGGGCCCGACCAGCGGTCTGGCCCTCGACTCCAGCGCCAAGGCGGACTCCACGCGCGCCGCGCAGCTCGCCGCCGGCAAGGAGGACGTCTCCGTACCTTTCTACCGCCAGATGGTCGATGCCGGCGTACTCGGATTCATCCGTCCGTCCAAGCTCCCGATGCAGGTGCTCTACAACCGCGCCACCTGCTTCGACCTCACCATGGACAATCTTCCGAAGGCCTGTGACATCCTCCTGGACGAGCATCAGTTCGAGATCGTCAAGCAGAAAGTGGTCGACCGCCAGGACTTCCAGCTGGAGTTCGACATCCGCAACCATTTCTTCCCGGGACCCATGAAGCATCACAACGTCCTCGCTGTCATCAAGGGTACCAAGTACCCTGACGAGTACGTCCTGATGGGAGGCCACCTCGACGCCTACGACATCGCCACCGGCTCCACCGACGACGGCCAGGGCGTCAGCGTGACCATGGAGGCTGCGCGCCTGCTGGCGGCGGCCGGCGCCAAGCCCAAGCGCTCCATCATGTTCTGCATCTGGACAGGCGAGGAGTACGGCCTGCTGGGATCGAAGTACTTCGTCCAGAACAAGACCATCCCGTGGGGCAAGATCTCCAACTACTTCAACCGCGACGGAGGCCCTCTCGCCGCCACTTCCATCACGGTCCCTCCGGCGATGTACGACGACTTCGTCAAGGCCTGCGAGCCGCTAAAGGATTACAATCCCGACATCCCGTTCGAGGTGGTCAAGCGCCCGGGCGAGCCGCAGCCGCGCCCTACGAGCGCCGGCGGCTCGGACCACGCCTACTTCGCCATGAACGGCGTTCCGGCCATCTCCTTCCGTGAGTCCGACGTCTTCGGATATGACTTCGTCTACCGTGACATCTGGCACACCGAGGACGACCTCTATGACAAGCTGATTCCGGAGTACCTCGAGCACTCGGCTGTCGTCCAGGCCGTTACGGCCTACGGCATCGCCAACCTCGACCACCTCCTCTCCCGCGACGGCCTCTACAAGGACTAGGTCTCGGGGAAATGCCTCTGTAATACATCTTTTCTATACCGCACTGTCAGGACGACGGTGCGGGCGAGTAGGTGTGCGAAATAGGCGACCATGAGGATGTGGATGGCGAGGGCCTGGTAACGGGGGGCGTCGTGGGGCAGAGGGGAGACCGAGCGGAGTATGCCGACTCCGGCGAACCAGCAGGCGAAAAAGACGGCGGCGGCCCAGAGCATGGCATCACGGATGCCCTTTGAGGCCGTCGCGCCGAGGTAGATGCCGTCCCAGGTGAAGGCGGCGCAGCCTGTCAGCGGCATGAGGACCAGCCAGGGCAGGAACTGCCGGCTGGCCTCGACCACCTCCTCGTCCGAGCTCATCAGCCGCAGCATAGGCAAGCCTCCGAACCAGTATGCCGCCATGAAGCCCACGACTATGCTCATGCTCCAGTAAAAGACATAACGAGCTGATTTCCTGGTCATTGCCTGATTCTTCTCCCCGATGAAGCGGCCTGTCAGGGCCTCCCCGGCGTAGGCGAATCCGTCCGTGAAGAAGGAGAAGATCATCAGCAGTTTCATCAGGATGGTGTTCGAGGCCAGCATGAGGTCGCCGTAGTGGGCGGCGATTGCGGGGATGCTGATGTAGATGGCCATGAAGCCGAGGGAACGGACGAAGATGTCGCCGTTCATCGACATGAAGCTGCGCAGGCCGGAGCCGGCGAAAGCCTCCCTGATGTCGGCTGAGGAGAAGCCTTCGAAGACGTTCCTGTATCGGAATAATACCTTCAGGGATGCGTACATCAATCCGGAATACTGCGCCACCACGGTACCGAGTGCGATGCCCGGGAAGCCTAAACCTTCCCAGTTCCCGATGCCGAGCGTAAGCACGATGCTGGCGGCGATGTTCATTCCGTTCACCACCAGGTCTGTCATCATCGAACTGAACGAGTCCTGCATCCCGATGAACCATCCCCTGAAGGCCATCAGACAAAGAGTCGCGGGAGCGGCCCAGATGCGGATGAAGAAGTATTTGAGCGCCAGCTGCCTGACCTCGGAGGAGCTGTCCACAAAAAGGAAGGCAAGCTTCGTGAAAGGCCACTGTATCAGGAGGATGAGGGCGGCGCAGGCCAGCGCGAGCAGCAGGGCCCGCATCAGGATGCGGGCGCATTCGCGCCTGTCGCCCCGGCCGAAGGCCTGGGCCGTCAGGCCGCCCGTACCGACGCGCAGGAAAGCGAAATTCCAGTACAGAAGGTCGAAGAGCATCGACCCAATAGATATGCCCCCGATGAAAGCTGCCGCGGTGAACAGCCCGCTGCCGTGAAGGTGTCCCGCCACGGCTATGTCCACCATTCCCACGATGGGGACGGTGAGATTGGCAAGTATGCTGGGGATGGCGAGGCGGAGGATCTCCTTGTTAAGTGCGTTCATCGGGAGAGACTAGCGGAATTTGGTGTCCTCCTCGAGCATGCCGAGGTAGGAATTGTAACGCTCCGCGCTGATGCGACCCTCGTCCACGGCCTCCTTGACGGCGCAGCCCGGCTCGTGGGTGTGCGTGCAGGGGGTGAAGCGGCATTTGCGGGAGGCTTCGAGCATCTCGGGGAAATAGAGCGCAATCTCCTCCTTCTTCAGGTCCACCAGTCCGAAACCGCGCAGGCCCGGGGAGTCTATGATGCAGGCCCCGTCCTTGGTCCGGTACATCTCGTATAGCGAAGTGGTGTGCTTGCCCTGCAGATGAGCTTCGGAAATTATCCCTACCTTAGGGTCCAAAGAAGGGTCCAAAGCCTTGATAATCGAGGACTTGCCCACTCCGGACTCTCCGGAAAGGAGGCAGACCCGCTGTCCGATGGCGGCGCGCAGCGTCTCGAGACCCTCGCCCGTACGGGCCGAGGTCTCAATGACGCGGTAGCCCGCCCCTTCGTATATCCTCTTGAAGTCCTCTATCTGTTCTGACGCCAGTTCCCGGTACATGTCCACCTTGTTCAGGACGATGGTCACCGGGACATTGTACACCTCGCAGGTGACTAGGATGCGGTCCAGGAACGGCAACTTGATCTCCGGGAAATACAGCGACACTATGATGAAGGCCTCGTCGACGTTGGCGGCGATGATATGCGCCTGACGGGAAAGGTTGGTTGAGCGCCGGATGACGTAATTGCGCCGCTCGTGTACCTTGGTGATTGTCGCGGGGTGCTCCGGCGTCGGGCGCGCGCCTTCTTCGAAGGCAGCGCCCTGCGCCTCCGCGCCCCACTCCCAGCTCACGCGGTCGCCCACCGCCACCGGGTTGGTGGCCGTGCTCCCCTTGAGCCGGATACGGCCCCTCAGCACGGCGGGGAACAGGTCCCACTCCGGCAGGCAGCTCAGCAGGTAATGGCTTCCGGCGTTCTTGACGACTGTCGCTTCTCCTTTCATCCCGACAAAGTTACTCACTTTCCCCGAAATGTCCAATCGCAGCGGACAGGCGGCTGAGTGGATACAGCGAAGGGAGGCTAGAACTTCACCGTAACCGGGCGGCCGGAGTAGGAGACGGTTTTCGACTTGCCGCCGGCGACCGTCACGACGAACTTGCGGCTCTTCAGCATGCCGTTGAAGGAGCCCTGACGTTCGCCGATGGTCAGTGTCTTCGACGCGTCGTCCCATGTCATCGGAATTTCAGTATAAGCACCGTTCTCGTAGTTGTAGTTGTCCTTCTCGTCCTCGTAGAGTACGAATGAGGCGTCGGCGCCGGGATAAACCTTCAGCTCAAGCTTGTTCCACGGCACCTGGTCGGTGTACTGGACCTTCTGCGTCAGGTACGGGACGATGGAGCCGGACTTGACATAGACAGGCTCGATGTCGATGGGGGTCTGCTTGGTCACGGTCTGGCCTCCGTCGAACTTCTCGTCCGTCCAGAAATCGAACCAAGCCGAACTCGCGGGCAGATACACCTCCCGCGAAGTCGCATCTTCCTCGATCACCGGCGCCACGAGGAACGAGTATCCGAACAGGAACTCGTCGTCGAGCAGCCAGGTGTTCCTGTCGTCAGGCGAATCCATATAAGGATGCCTCAGGAACGAATAGCGGTTCTTGGTGACCTGCCAGGCGGTGGAGTAGATGTAAGGCAGGATCTTGTAGCGGAGGTTGATGTACTTCTCGATGGTGTCGAAGGCCCAGGTCCCCCTCTCGCCGAACTGCCAGATTTCCTTCGGGCCGCGGGTGCCGTGCGAACGCAGCATCGGATGGAAGGTCGAGAACTGGAACCACCTGACATAGAGCTTCCTGTAGTTCTCCCACTCGGCGGGACGGCCGGCGTACTCGCGCGGCATCTCGCGCGGCGGGTAGAACGCCCCGATGTCGGTGTTCCAGTAGGGGATGCCGCAGATGGAGAAGTTGAGGCCCGCCATGATCTGCTTGTGGAAGATGTCGTAGCTGGCGGTGATGTCGCCGCTCCAGGTGTTGGCGGCGTATCTCTGCTGCCCGGCGAACGCGGAGCGGGTCAGCAGGTACACGCGCTTGTCGGAGGTGGTGGCGCGCTGGCCGTTGTAGACGTTCCTGTTCGCGTAAAGCGGGAAGGCGTTGCGGTAATTCCTGAACGCTCCGAGCGAGGTCTGGAAATTGAACATCGCGTCCGTGACCGGCTGATGGATCTCCGGCTCAGTGCCGTCCAGCCACCATCCGTCCACACCGACGGAGAAGAGATTATCGCGCATCCTGTTCCAGACCAGCTCGTTGGCCTTGGGGTTGAAGACGTCGTAAGGCGAGGACGAGCTCGGCCAGGTGTTGATCGGAAGTATGGCGTTGATCTCCTTCAACTGGTTGTAGATATCCGACTCCTTGCCGAACTGCGACCATACGGAAATGATCGAGTGTGCGTGCAGATTGTGGATGTCGTCCATCATCTTCTTCGGGTCGGGGTAGGCAGGGTTCTTGAAATCGATGGAGTTCCACTGCATGTCGTCGTTGGGCTCCTGCGGCGGCTCGTTCCAGTATTTCCAGTCCTGGATGACCGCGTCGATGGGGACGCCCAGCTCGCGGTATTTCTTGACGATTCCGACCAGTTCCTCCTGGGACTCGTAGCGCTCCTTGCTCTGCCAGAAGCCGAAGGTCCAGAGGGCCATCATCGGTGCGTCTCCGGTGAGGTCGCGCATGAGCGCGACAGTGCCGTCACCGTCGCCTCCGGCGAGGAAATAGTAGTCGGCACAGTCGCCAGCGTCCGACGTGAACGTCGTACCCGCGGACTTGGTGTCGGTGAAGAGAGTTATTGAATAATTGTCCCAGAACAGGCCGTAGCCCTTCGTGGAGGCGATATACGGGATGGCGACGAGCATGTTGTTCTGCTCGAGCTTGAGCCTCTGGTTGCGCTGGTTCATGAAGCCGGCCTGCTGCTGGCCGAGGCCGTAGATGGCTTCGTCGTCATCGAGGATGAAACCCTGGCTGATCTCGTAGGTGTTCTCGACGATCTGGACGAGCCTGCCGCGGCCGGGGCCCATTCCGGGGGCGCCCATGCCCGGGGCGCCCTGGCCCTGCATGGCAGGGCTGTAGCCGTACGCCCCGGCTGCCAGCGCGTCCTGCACGAACTCCCTGGACGTGTACGTCATCGGCAGGAACTGCACTCCGTAGTCCTTCTCCGAGAGGAAATGCTTCCCTGCGGGCGAGTCGAAATCGATGCGCCCCGTCCTCGTGTCGAGCGTCACCTTCAGGTCGGAGCTCTGGGCCGTGACTATGCCGTTGGCGGAACTGTATGTGAAGTCCACCTTCTCCGGCTCCTTGATGACAGAGAGGCTCTGCTTCTCGAACTCCTTCCCCGCGGGGCTCTTCAGCACCCGCGCTATCTTGGGGGAATAGAATGATACCGAGATATCTACGTCGTTGACGGTGGCCTTGAAGCCGGATGCGGTCTTCTGTGCGTACAGGCCCATGCAGGACATCAGCACAAGGAGGGAAACAAGCAATCTTTTCATGACGATCGTGGTTTAAGTCGTGATAAATATAATCAATTTCTTCGAGCGCATGAAAGGTTTGGATGAAATGATTACCTTTGTGGACGATAACGACAGATATCCATGATTTCCGAAGCATATATCGACAGGACGGTGAAGGAGATCTTCGAGGAGATCGAGTTCCCGGCCGCACCGAAAGGTCTTTACGACCCGCTGCGCTACATGATTTCCATAGGGGGCAAGCGCATCCGCCCGAAGCTCTGCATCCTGACCTATTCCATTTTCAAGGACGACCTATACAACGAGATTGTCGAGCCGGCGCTGGCGCTGGAGGTGTTCCATTCCTTCACGCTCATCCACGACGACATCATGGACCGTTCGCCCCTCCGCAGGGGGATGCCGACGGTGTGGAAGAAGTGGGGCGAGGACACCGCCATCCTCTCCGGGGACGTGATGAACATCGACAGCTACCGCCGCATCGCGATGACCCCGGAGCGGGTGCACGGCAAGGTCCTGAGCCTCTTCACTAAAACGGCTACGGAGGTGTGCGAGGGGCAGCAGATGGACATGGACTTCGAGAAACTGCCGCAGGTCCCGATGGAGGACTACATGAAGATGATAGGCCTCAAGACCGCCGTTCTGCTGGCCTGCTCGGCCAAGATAGGGGCGCTCATCGGAGGGGCCTCGGATGTTGACGCCGACTTCCTTTACGATTACGGCTACCGCCTTGGCCTGGCGTTCCAGGTCGCGGACGACTACCTCGACGCTTACGGCGACGAGAAGGTCTTCGGGAAGCCCATCGGCGGGGACATCGTCAACGACAAGAAGAGCTGGCTCATCACCCGCGCGCTGGAGAAGGCCGAGGACAGGGAGGAGGTATTCGAAGCCATGGCCATGCCCGTGGAAACGGAACAGCAGCGTACGGCCAAGATCCTGGCGGTCAAGGATATATACAACAGGCTCGGGGTGGATGACGATGCCCGCGAGGAAGTCGCCAGGCTCACCACCCTGGCCATGGACGCCGCCCTGAAGGTCAATGTTAATTCCGTGCGCATGGAGATGCTGCGCCGCTTCGCAGACTCGCTCGTCTCCCGCGCCAAATAAACCGCCCATGGACAGGAAGGAGCTGGAAATAATGGCCCCTGCGGGCGGCTTCGACTGCCTGCACGCCGCCATCCAGGGCGGTGCGGACTCGGTCTATTTCGGAGTCGGGCATCTCAACATGCGCTCCAATTCCGCGGGCAATTTCAAGCGCGAGGACCTCTATGACGTCGCCCGCATCTGCCATGAGAACGGGGTGCGCTGCTACCTCACGCTCAACATCACCCTTTATCCCGAGGACTTCAGCGAGACATATGCCGTGCTGGACGCCGCCCTCAAGGCCGGCGTCGATGCGGTCATCGCCTCCGACATGGCCGCAATCCTCTATTGCCGCAAGATAGGTATGGAGGTACACATCTCCACCCAGCTGAACATATCGAACGCGGAGTCGCTGCGCTTCTACGCACAGTTCGCCGACGTGGTTGTTCTTGCGCGTGAACTGCGCCTCGACCAGGTGCGGGAGATCTATGACACCATAGCCCGGGAGCATATCACCGGCCCTTCGGGAGAATTGGTCCGTATCGAGATGTTCGCCCACGGGGCCCTCTGCATGGCCGTCAGCGGCAAGTGCTACCTCAGCCTGCACACCTACGCCTCTCCGGCCAACCGCGGCGCCTGCCTGCAGGTCTGCCGCCGCGGCTACGAGGTCACCGACCTCGAGACCGGCGTCAAGCTGAACATTGACAACAAGTACATAATGTCCCCCAAGGACCTCTGCACCATCGAGTTCATGGACAAGATCGTGAATGCCGGCGTGAAGGTGTTCAAGATCGAGGGCCGGGCGCGCAGCGCAGAATACGTGAGGCGCAGCGTCGAGTGCTACCGGCGCGCGGCGGACGCCGTCTGCGACGGCACCTACACGCCGGAGCTAGCCGCCTCCCTCAAGGAGCGCCTCGCCGAGGTGTTCAACCGCGGTTTCTGGGACGGGTATTATCAAGGGGCGTACCTTGGCCAGTGGAGCGACGTCTACGGCAGCTCCGCCACCCGCAACAAGGTCTATTGCGGCAAGGTCACCAACTGGTTCGGCCGCATCAACGTCGCGGAGGTCAAGGTGGAGTCGGCGGTCCTGCACGCCGGCGACAGCGTCGTGGCCATAGGCCCGACCACCGGCGTCGTCGAGTTCACCGCCGACGACCTTCGGATAGATTTCCAGCCGGTGGACAAGGTTGACAAGGGTCTCAGCTGCTCCATAGCCCTGCCCGCCGGGGAGCGTCTGCGCCGCGGCGACAAGGTTTATCTCTGGGTGGAAAGGGTCCCTAAGGCTTGAGCGTCCTTACCGGGAAATTGAAGTAGGTGTCCGGATAGGGCTCGTCCGCCAGGCAGAAGTGCCACCATTCACAGTCATAAGTTTCGAAGCCGTGGCGTACCATGGCCTCGCGGAGAATCATCCTGTTGTGAAACTGCTCCTCGGTGATGTCCGCGCCTCCGGTGTATTCACCCGTGTCGGGATTGCCGCCGTAGTCGGGGTGGCTCTCGATGCCGAACCAGTCGTGCACGCCGCCCATGTCCAGTTCCTTTCCCGTAGCCATGTCGAAGAGTGTGAGGTCGATGGCTGAGCCGCGAGTATGGCCCGATTTCTCGGCTATGTATCCCCTGTCGAAAAGCTCCGACTTGTCCACTTCAGGGTAGAAATACGGCTTCATCAGGGAGTCCGCCAAGTCCTTTCCCCAGCGCACGAAATGGTCCACGGCGCACTGGGGACGGTATGCGTCATAAACCTTGAGCCTGTATCCCTGTGCCATGACGTCGTCGCTGACGGCCTTCAGGGCCTCGGCCGCCTCGCGAGTGTAAAGCACGACGGGCTCGAGATAGCCGTCCACGCGCGCACCCACGAAATTGTAGGTAGCGAAATACCTTGCCTCGATGATGGCGTCGGGGACGACGTCGGACAGGTTGACGAATCCGCTGCTGTCCATCTCCGGGCTTGCCGCCTGGGATTTCTCAGGATTGCGAAGGTAATTGATCAGGAACGGTATCGCCAGTGCGATGCCTACAAGTAACCAGAATCTGTAGCTGAACCTGTTCATAACGGGATTTCAATGAGGGGCTTACCAAGGGCTTCCTTGAGCTGCTCGTCGGTGCGGAGGCGCACCTGGATGCCGGCCTCCTGGAAGTAATATCTTACGACGATCTCCTCCTCGATAAAGGGGATTATCTCATCCTTCTTGAGCATGAGGAAGGTCTCCTTGTCCATGTCGATGGCCTTGTCCAAGGCCTCTATCTGCTCCTTCATGCTTTCCGCGAGGCCGTCCGACTCGAGTTCGCGCTTGACCTGGTCGAAATAGGTCTTGGCGCTGGAGCGGTAGTCGAATTCCTGGTCCTTGGCAAATCTCACGAAGTCCGGATAGTCAGCGTCGGTGAAGTGGAAATCCTCCACCGCGGGGATGCTCTGGTGCCTGCGGACATAATTCAGGGCGTACTGCTCGACGATTCCGCTGACCACCAGCGAGTAGGTCAGGCGGCTGTACTCCTGGGTCTTGATGGTGACGTCGGGGGTAATGCCGCCGCCATCACGGACAATCCTGCCGTGGGCGGTCCTGAACTCGCGGGTGAGCGAGTCGGGGATGTGCCCGACAGAGCCGTCCTCGTTGCGGCGGGAGTAGTCTATGGCCTGTACGCAGCGGCCGGAAGGGGTGTAATACTTGGCCGTGGTGAGCTTGAGCTTGCCGTTGTAGGGGAGGGGGCGGATGGACTGCACGAGGCCCTTGCCGTAGGTGCGGGTGCCCATGATGGTGGCGCGGTCGAAGTCCTGGAGGGCTCCGGCGACGATCTCGGAAGATGAGGCCGTGCTGGAATTGACCATCACAATGACCGGAAGTTCGGTATCGACCGGTTCCGAAGCGGTCTTGTACTCGATGGAGGAGGCGTCGTCCTTTCCCTTGGCCGTCACGACCAGCGAACCCTTCGGGACGAAGATGGAGACGATGTTTACGGCTTCCTGGAGGAGGCCTCCGCCGTTGCTGCGCAGGTCCAGGACAAGCCTCTGCATGCCCTGGGCCTTGAGGCGCTGCACGGCGGCCTTCACCTCGGCGCCCACGCCCTCGGTGAAGCCGGACTGCAGGATGTAGCCGGTCTTGCCGTCGTCAAGCATTCCGACGTACTCGACGTCGGGAAGCTTGATGCGCTCGCGGACCACGGTTACGTCCTTGACCTCGCCGGTATAGACTTTCTTGACGGTGAAGACGACGGATGTGCCGGGTTTGCCCTTCATCTTCGTGGTGCACTCCGAAGCGGTCAGGCCCTGTACGGGCACGCCGTCGATGGCGGTGATCTCGTCGCCGCAGCGGAAGCCGAGCTTGTCGGCCGGCGAACCCTTGTAGGGCTCGTTGACTATGACGTTGGATTCCTTGTCAGGCTTGTAGATGACGGCTCCGAAGCCGCCGTAGGACTTGTTGAGGAGCATCTCGAGGTCTTCCTCGTCCTCCTCCGGGATATACTCGGTATAAGGATCGAGGTCCTCGAGCATGGCGTCGATCCCAACCCTCTGGATGCGGTCCAGCGGGAGCGAATCGACGTAATTGCGGTTGAGTTCCTTGAGTATGCCGTTCTGTATCTCGACCCACTGGCCGAGCTTGAAGCTTTTCGACTGTCCTGAGACCGTGCCCGCGGCCAGTATCGCCGCCAGCACTATGCATATTGTTTTTTTCATAACGGTTCTGCTTCCAGCAAACAATGTTCCACAAATTTACGCTATCTTTGTCTATTATGAAAATCATTTTTGCGACGGGAAACAAGGGGAAGCTCCGCGAGGCGGCGGAGATACTCGGGGAGGGGTTCACGCTGATGTGTCCCGCCGACATCGGCATTACGGAGGACATAGAAGAGACGGGGGAAACCCTTGAGGAGAACTCCGTCATAAAGGCGGATTATATCCACGACCGGACAGGGATGGACTGCTTCGCCGACGACACGGGGCTCGAAGTGGACGCCCTCGGAGGCGCGCCGGGCGTGCATTCGGCGCGCTACGCTACCGAAGGGCATGACTTCGACGCCAATATCGACAAACTCCTCGCCGAGCTGGAAAAGTGCCCCGGAGAGCCCCGTACGGCCCGTTTCCGCAGCGTCGTCACCCTGGTTTTCAAGGGAGAGAGGCATTTCTTCGAGGGGACGCTCGAGGGCGTCATAGCCCCGGCCCGCAGGGGCGGGAACGGCTTCGGCTACGACCCCGTCTTCATCCCGGACGAGTTCCCCGAGAATACCGTGGCGGAGCTGGACGACGAGACCAAGAACGCCATATCGCACCGCGGCAAGGCCCTCCGGGCCATGGCGGAATGGCTCCGCGAAAACGCCTGAACCATGGACTCGGACCTCATAGTCCTGAACACCACCAAACTGGGAGAGAGCGCCCTGGTCCTGCACGCGCTGAGCAGGGAGCACGGGCGGAGGAGCTTCGTGGTCAAGGTCTCGCGCCGTACCCCGATGTCCCTTTTCCTGCCCCTGAACATCCTGGAAGCTGACGTCACGGAAAGCCCGAAGAGCACCCTCTGGCGCGCGGGCTCGGTGACGGCCCGGTACCCCCTTAACGGCATCCGCTCCAACCTGCACAAGAACACCATGACGCTCTTCATGAGCGAGGTCCTGTACCGGGCCGTCAAGGACGGCGCCCGCGAGGAGGGTCTCTTCGAGTGGTGCGAACGCAGCATACTGACGCTGGATGCAATGGAGCGGGACTTCTCCAATTATCACCTCCGTTTCCTGACGGAACTTGCCGTGGCCCTGGGCTTCAGCCCCTCGGCCACGGACCTTGCGCCCTTTGCCGGGCAGTATTACAAGCTGCTGGGAGACTTCGTCAGGGCCCCCTTCGCCGAGGCCATGATCATGCCCATGAACGGAGAGGTGCGCAACGCCCTGGCTGAAATCCTGCTCAGGTACATCGCGCACCACTCCGAATCGTCCCTCAACGTCCAGTCGCTGAAGGTGTTGCGTGAACTATACGGCTAGAGGCTGGACCCGTACAGCAGCAGGGCCATGCCTGCAAGCAGTATGGCCAGGTCGACGGATTTCTCCTTGATCTTCTTCTCCTTGAACACGATGGCTCCGAGTACGAAGGTGACCACCACGGAGCACCGGCGCATTATCGAGATGACGGACAGCAGCGCGCCCTCCTGCTTGAGGGCGAAGAAGTACAGCATGTCCGCCCCCGTGATGAACACCGCAATCACCAGCAACATCCAGTCCCACTTGAAGCGTTCGCGCTTCTCCTTGTCGTGCAGGGCCTTGACCAGAACGCAGATGACCAGCAGGACCGTGATGTAGAAGTTGCACCAGCTCTGCAGGAACAGGGGCTCCATGCCCTGGATGACGTGCTTGTCGTAGAGCGCGCTGGCCACGCCCGCGAGGATGGATACGGCCATCGCGAGTATGCCCTTGCTCTTCGAGAAGTCGATGCCCTCCTTCTTGCTGGCGCCGCTGAGCAGCGTCAGCGCGAGCAGCGCCAGCGCCACGCCCAGCCACTGCCAGACATTGAGCCTTTCTCCGAAAAGGACGATGGAGAACAGTACCACGAAGAAGGGCCGGGAGGCCTTGAGGGTGCTCACGGTGGTAATCGGCAGGAGCTTGAGGCCTATCAGGCCGCTCACCCACGAGACGGTCACCAACACGGCCTTCAGGATGATCCTAAGGTGGTCCTCCGTGCTCCCGGCGGTAAGGAAGGGGCACAGGAAGAGCGTCGAAAGGGCCGTAGCGGCCAGCAGCACCCACAGGACGCCGTTGTTCTTCAGGGCCTGTTTCTTGAAAACGTCATAGATGCCCAGCATCAAGGCTGAGGCGAGGGTCATCCAAAGCCACATGGCGGTAAGGGTTTAGAGGGTTTGACCGCCTATGAACTCCCGCATGATCGAGGTCGGGGGGATGGCGGCTATTTCGGCAGGGGAGAAGGCCCTGACATGGGTAAGGAAGGCCAGGAGTTTCTGGGCCTTCTCATATACGGGCGAGGACTCCGCGACCCCGTACAGGAGGGGCTCCGCGAAATACTTGAGCACGGGCGTGTCGTAGAGGGTGGAGGAATTGAAGACCGTGTCGGCGTTCTCCTCGTAGGGGAAGATGTTGAGCGTCTCGCCGCGGCGGACCGAGGGCCAGAGCATCAGCGTCCTTTCGGGCGAGATGCCGCGGACGCGGTTGTCGCGCACGATGCGGCGCAGCAGCCTCTTGTCCGTCGTGGAGTTGTGCACCTTCTCTCCGCCTGGCAGCGACGATAGCGAGGAGATGTAGATGCGGAAGATGCGACTCTGGTCCACGGATGCGGTCAGGGCGGGGTTGAGGGCGTGGATACCTTCCATGAACAGGATGTCCTTCTCGCCGAGCGTCATCCTGCGGCTCTCGTCCATGACGCTCTTCCCTTCCTTGAAGTCGTATTTCGGGATGATGACTTCCTTCCCCGCGAGCAGGTCGTTGAGGTTGGAGTCGAGCAGGGAGACGTTCATGGCGCCGAGCGACTCGAAATCGTAATCGCCCTTCTCGTCCTTCGGGGTCTGCTCCCTGGGCACGAAATAATTGTCCAGTTCGATGACCTTCGGGGTCAGGCCTAGCACCCTGCACTGCTGCGCGATGCGCAGCGACGAAGAGGTCTTGCCGCTGGAGGACGGCCCGGAGATCATCACGATGCGCGAGCGGCTGCGGCGCCAGTAGATCTGGTTGGCCATGCCTGCGTACTTGCGCTCCTGGCGGGCCTCGCAGAGGTTGATGAGCTCGATGCCCTTGCCTTCGGCGAGGGTCTGGTTCAGTTTGTCGAGGGTGTCGATGCCGATGGCTTCGCACCAGTCGCGGTACTCCTGCCTTGCTGCTTCGATCTTGGTCATAGGATTTCCTTTAAGTATTGTCCGGTTACAGAGGCCGGGTCGGCCGCCACTTCCTCGGGCGTGCCGCACGAGACTATGCGCCCGCCCCGGGCGCCGCCTTCCGGTCCCATGTCTATCAGGTAATCGACGCTCTTGAGGACGTCGAGGTTATGTTCGATGATTATGACGGTGTTGCCCTGCTCCACGAGTTGGTCGAGGACGCCGAGCAGCACCTTGATGTCCTCGAAATGCAAGCCGGTGGTAGGCTCGTCGAGGATGTAGAGGGTATTGCCGGTGGCCTTGCGGGAGAGCTCGGCGGCGAGCTTCATGCGCTGGCTCTCTCCGCCGGAGAGCGTCACGGCGGACTGGCCGAGGTGGACGTAGCCAAGGCCGACGTCCACCATGGCCTTGAGTTTCTGGGCTATCTTGGGGATGCCCTTGAAGAACTCGTAAGCTTCGGAGATGGGCATCTCGAGGACGTCGTTGATGTCCTTGCCCTTGTAGTGGACGGCGAGGGTGTCCTCCTTGTAGCGCTTGCCGCGGCACTGGTCGCAAACGACGTTGACAGAAGGGAGGAAGTTCATCTCGATGACCTTGATGCCGGCTCCCTTGCACTCCTCGCAGCGGCCCCCGGGGACGTTGAAGGAGAACCGGCCCGCCTTGAAGCCGCGGACCTTGGCGTCCGGGGTATCCTCGAAGAGGGCTCGGATGTCGTTGAAGACGCCCGTGAAGGTGGCGGGGTTGGAGCGGGGCGTGCGCCCGATGGGGCTCTGGTCTATCTCGATGAGCTTGTCTATGTTCTTGATGCCGACGACTTCACGGTACGGCAGGGGGTGGGCCTTGGAGTTGTAGAGCTTGTGCATGAGCACCGGCATGAGGGTCTCGTTCACGAGGCTGGATTTGCCGCTGCCGCTGACGCCGGCCACGCCGATGAATGTCCCGAGCGGGAAGTCCACGTCGAGGTCCTTGAGGTTGTTGCCGCAGGCGCCGCGCACCCCGACCGTCAGGCCGTTGCCCCTCCTGCGCCTCTTCGGCACCGGTATCGAATCCTTCCCTTCCAGGAACTTCAATGTGACCGAACCGGCTTCAGTCGGAGGGGTTCCGGGCTGAAAAACGTCATGCTTCGCAGGACCCCCCCCAAGCAAGCTTGGGTCCCCCCCTCTTACGATGCCGAGGGTGGCACGGTTTTTCAGCCCGGACCCCTCCTCCTTCGCCGATTCTGTCACCGCGGGGCCGCTGTAGCAGATGCGGCCGCCTTCTTCACCGGCGCCGGGCCCGACGTCGACGAGCCAGTCGGCCGAGAGCATCGTCTCGAGGTCGTGCTCGACGACGATGACGGTATTGCCCTCGTCGCGAAGCCTCTTCAGCGAAGCGATGAGCTTGCGGTTGTCGCGCTGGTGCAGGCCGATCGACGGCTCGTCAAGGATATAGATGACGTTAACCAGCTTGGAGCCTATCTGCGTCGCGAGCCTGATGCGCTGGCTCTCGCCGCCGGACAGCGAACCCGTCGGCCTGTCGAGCGACAGGTACTCCAGACCCACGTCCATCAGGAAGTCCACCCTGTCGTCAAGTTCCTTGAGGATGTCCCTGGCGATGGCCTTCTCCTTGTCGGAGAACTTCTCCGGAAGCGTCTTAAGCCAGGCCTGCAGCTCCGAAATCTCCATTGCGGACACATCGGATATGGTCTTGCCGTCTATCTTGAAGTAACTTGCGTTCTCATTGAGCCGCGTCCCGTGGCAGACCGGGCAGACAACCTTCTCGTCAATGTCCTCCACTATGCCCTCCCAGGACGCCATCTCGCTCTGCGGCCCGTCGCCGATGCGGAACAGCTCGTCCGACCCGAAGACCAGCAGCGACACCGCGTCGTCAGGGATGGCGGCTATGGGCTCGTACAGCGAGAAATCATGCTTGCGGGCGATGGCCCGCACGATCTCGAACTTGCGGTTCTCGCGCTGCCGCCCCAGCGGGACTATCCCCCCGTTCGCGATGCTCACGCTCCGGTCCGGGATGATGGTGTCCATGTTCACGTCCACGATCATGCCAAGGCCCTTGCAGTGCGGACAGTAACCCTCCGGGGAATTGAAGGAGAAGGAGTGCGGCGCCGGCTCCTGAAGGGAGATGCCGCTCTCCGGGTCCACCAGATGCTTCGAGTAATGGTGCAGCTCCCCTGACTCGATGTCAAGGATGGCCAGCGCGCCCTTGCCCATGGCCAGGGCGTTCACCACGGAGTCGCGGATGCGCAGGGCGTCGCCCGAGCCGGGCTTGAGCTTGTCCACCACCAACTCGATGAAATGCCCCTTGTAGCGGTCCAGGGCGTCCACCTCGTTCAGCGGGACTATCTCCCCGTCGATTCGGACCTGCGTGTAACCGCGCTTGCGCAGCTGCTCGAAGAGCTCGCGGTAGTGGCCCTTGCGGCCGCGCACGAGCGGCGCGAGCAGTATGCACTTCCGCCCGGCGTAGTTCGTCATGATCAGGTCCACGATCTGCGCGTCGGTGTAGCGCACCATCTCCTGCCCCGTCACGGGGGAATATGCCCGAGACGCGCGGGCGTACAGCAAGCGCAGGAAATCGTAGATCTCCGTGATGGTTCCCACGGTGGAGCGGGGATTGCCGACGGTGGTCTTCTGCTCTATGGCGATGATGGGGCTCAGGCCGGTGATGTTCTCCACCTCCGGCTTCTCGAGTATGCCCATGAAATGCTTGGCGTAGGGGGAAAGGGTGTTCATGTAGCGCCTCTGGCCTTCGGCGTAAAGCGTGTCGAAGGCCAGGGAGGACTTCCCGCTGCCGCTTATGCCCGTGATGACCACGAACTTCCGGCGCGGGATGCTGACGTCCACGCCCTTGAGGTTGTGCGCTTTCGCGCCTTCTATGTGGATGTATTCCCCTTTATCCATTGAGTTCTATTCCGTCCGCATCCCAGTCGATGCCGTCCTGCTCCTTCTCGCCCCAGGGCTGGAGGAAAGGATTATGCGTGCGCTCGTCGGCGATAGTTGTGGTATGGCCGTGACCGCAAATGACAGTCGTGTCCCCGTCCAGGCCCATCAGTTTGTCCATTATGGACACGATCAGGCTGTCGTAACTTCCCCCGTGCAGGTCCGTGCGGCCTATGGTGCCGGCGAAGAGCGTATCCCCGCTGAACAGCAGTTTCTCGGCAGGACAGTGATAGCATACCGAGCCCTTGCTGTGCCCCGGGGTGGAGATCACCGTCCACTGCCGGCCCAGGAGGTCCAGGACCTGGCCGTCGACGACGTCCACGGTGTCGAACGACAGCGCCGGACAACCGCCGTAAGGCGCCGCCATATCCTCCGCCATCCCGATCAGTTCCACGTCGTCCGGATGCATGTACACGGGGACGTCCCCGAGCAGGTCCAGGCAGCGGCTGACTCCGTGGATATGGTCATAATGTCCGTGGGTGATGAGTATCGCCTCAACGCGGAGGCCTTCCCTGCGGATGAAGTTTTCAAAAGGCGCGAACTCCCGGTCGTTGGTGAAGCCGGGGTCGACCAGCACGCAGGCGTCTCCATCACGGACCAGCCATACGTTCTCCCGGAACACGGAATTGCAGAGGAAATGTTCAAGGTTAAGCATCGAAATTGTTTTATGGTCTGCAAAATTAAGAAAATCCTTGTTAAATTTGTGTGGATAACAGAAAAACCCTCCTCATATATGCATATAGGAATAGCCGGGAACATCGGCAGCGGAAAGACAACGCTCACCACCATGCTGGCGGAGCACTACGGCTGGACCCCGAAGTTCGAGGCCGTGAGCTACAACCCCTATCTGGAGGACTATTACAAGGACATCCCGCGCTGGTCCTACAACCTCGAGACCTACTTCCTCGCCCAGCGTTTCAAGGACGTGCTCGAGATCGCCGGAAGCAAGGACACGGTCATCCAGGACCGCACCATCTTCGAGGGCGTATATATCTTCGTGGCCAACAACAAGGCCCTCGGGAACCTCTCCGAGAGGGACTACAACACCTTCATGGAGCTCTTCAACCTGATGATGTCCATGGTAAAACTGCCAGACCTGCTCATCTACCTAAAGTCCTCTGTCCCGCACCTCGTCTCGCAGATCCAGAAGCGCGGAAGGGACTATGAACAGACCATCAGCCTGGAGTACCTGGCAGGCCTCAACGCCCGCTACGACGAGTGGATCGCCTCCTACGAAGGCAACGTCCTGGTCATCGACGCCGACAACCTCGACTTCAAGGACAGGCCGGAGGATTTCGCGTACATCACGGACCGTATCGACGCCGCCCTCTTTGGGCTTTTCCCCGAATAATCGTACATTTGCACATAACTTAAAACCTGACAGCCATGCATATCGCAGTCGCCGGAAACATAGGAAGCGGAAAGACCACCCTCACCAAGATGCTCGCAGCCCACTACGGCTGGACGCCCAAGTTCGAGTCGGTGGACTACAACCCCTATCTCGCCGATTATTACGAGGATATGGAACGCTGGTCGTTCAACCTCCAGATATATTTCCTGAACAAGCGCTTCAAGGACGTCGTGGACATCTCCAAGACCGACGAGGTCATCATCCAGGACCGCACCATCTACGAGGACGCCCGCATCTTCGCGCCGAACCTCCACGCGATGGGCCTGATGAGCACCCGCGACTTCGAGAACTACACCGACCTCTTCGACCTGATGATGTCCATGGTCAATCCGCCGGACCTTCTGATCTACCTCAAGTCCTCCATCCCCAACCTCGTCGCCCAGATCCAGAAGCGTGGCCGCGAGTACGAGAAAGGCATCCGCATCGACTACCTGACCGGCCTCAACGACCGTTACGAGCAGTGGATCGCCGGCTACAAGGGCAACCTACTCATCGTCGACGCCGACAACGTCAAGTTCGCCAACAAGCCCGAGGACTTCGAGAAAGTCACCGACATGATCGACGCCAAACTCTTCGGCCTTTTCCCGGGGTAACAGTCAAATAAAAAGATAGAGACCGCGCCATTCCCCAAAAGCGCGGTCTCCGTATATAAAACGAACTTAACAAATAGACACGAAATGAAATTTCGAATGTCCGATGCAAAAGTAGCTTACTATTTTTAATTTTCCAAGCAAAAATCGAAAAATCTTAAAACGATTTATCCTCCCCGTTGCGGTACTCATTGGGAGTCAATCCAGTATGGGTCTTGAAAAACTTGTAAAAGACCGACTGATTGGGGAAATGGAGCAAGTAAACGATCTCCTTCACCGGCATGTCCGAGTACTTCAGCATATTCTTCGCCTCGAGTATTACGAACGAGTCTATCCAGTCCGGAGCCGACCTTCCGCTTGCTTCCTTTATCAGTTTCGAGAGATACTTCGGCGTAAGGCACAGCTTGTCGGCGTAGAAGCCCACCTTCCTTTCTAAATTGTGGTATTCCGCCACCAGTTTCAGGAAACTGTCCATCACAGTCTGGGAGCGGGGGGTGCGGCGCGGGTTATGGGCCTGGGCCTCCTTGATCTGGGAGGTCCACATCGACCCCAGCATATAGAATATCGACGAAGCCAGATACCGCAGGGCGTCCCTCGAGCCTGGAAGATCCGAGATGTAGAGGTCTTTGGCGATATCGAAATACTTCTTGCAGATTCCGTGGCTCTTCTCGTCGAGGGTGATGCAGGGGTTGTCGATTGCCGCCACGCTCTCGTTGAAAAGGCTGTTGAAGTCGAAGCGGATGGTCGACATCAGCTCTTTCGACACAGCAATCACAACGGCGTGGAGCTTCCCGAGTTTGTCAATGTCCACTTCGGATACTCGGCATATCGATCCCGGGATAACGATAACCAGGGAGTTCTTCCTGACCCGGACCGGCTTCAGGTTTATCTCGACGGTGAAGTCGCCGTCGATGCAGAACAGTGCGACATAGCAGTTGAAGCGGCAGGGCTCCTTCATAAACGGCTCCATCCTCTCCTCGTAGTATTGCTCTGCCATAAAAATGGCGTCGGAGAGGTTTTCCCCTTGTGCTGAAGAGAATATCTTCCTGAGATCACCCAGGTCCAGTTCGTGAAATGAGTTTGTCATGACAGTAGTGTTGTGGCCTCTGCAAAGATGCGAAAAATACTCCGTCGTCCATTGTCAAAAGGTCGAAAAATTTTCACTAATTTCAACAAAAGCGAAATTTTGACAATAAAACCGTCCCAAAAGGTCTACAAACATGTCAATAATCCGTCCTTTTTGGCTGTGTTTTTGTTCTTTTCCGACCCCCGGAAAATAAGTACAAAACAAGATAGAAATGAAAAGGATAATGATGACAATTCCGGCGCTTGCCTGCCTGCTGATGCCGCTTTGGGCGGCCGCGCAGCAGACACTGACGCTGGAGGACTGCCACAGGATGGCAGTCGTGAACAGCAAGACCCTGACACAGGCCCGCACCCAGGTCGAGATGGCAGGCTACGACAGGAAGGTTGCACTTGCCAACTATTTCCCGAACCTGTCGGTGACGGGTACCTATCAATATAACAACCGCGACCTGGTGCTCGTGAGCGACGCGCAGTCTGCTGCGATAACGGGTATGGGCACGACGGCGCAGGCTGCGCTGGACGGTGCCTTCGCCGCCGCCGGCGCCCAGATGAACGCTGCGGCCCAGGGCGCAATGACGCAGCTCCAGACCGCGATAATGACCAACCCCGCCCTTGCGGCCGAGTATATGGGCAGCCCGATGTGGCAGACCGTGCTCGGAATGCTCCAGCAGATGGACTTCAGTGGAATCCAGGCACCCGGAATCGCCGATCCGATCAATGCCATAGGACAGCAGATCGACGATGCCCTGCATATCGACATCCATAACGTGTATGCAGGCGTCGTTTCCCTGCAGCAGCCTGTGTTTATGGGCGGTAAGATAGTATATTCCAACCAGATGGCCGCACTGGCCGAGGAATTGGCACGCAGCCGGTACGACCAGGAGTACGCCGACATCATCGTCGATGTAGATCAGGCCTACTGGCAGATTGTCAGCATCGCTGCCAAGGAGCGCCTCGCTGAATCCTATGCCGATCTCCTCCACCAGCTCGAACATGACGTCCGCGTCTCGGTCGACGAAGGCGTGATGACCGAGGCAGACGCCCTGCAGGTCAAGGTCAAGTCGAACGAAGCCGATATGCTCCTCACCAAGTCGCGCAACGGCCTGACGCTGGCCAAGATGCTGCTCTGCAAGCGCATCGGCTTGCCGCTTGAATCGCAGATTGTCCTCGCAGACGAGAGCGACGAACTCATTCCCGTCCCGTCCCGCGAAACCGGCAAGGACATCGAGAGCGTCTATGCCTCCCGCCCCGAGACCCGCAGCCTCTCCCTGGCTTCAGGTATCTACGAGAAGAAAGCAAGGATCGCCCGTGCGGATATGCTTCCGCAGGTTGCCCTGACCGCCAACTATGTTATGACCAACCCCAACTCCT
This sequence comes from Bacteroidales bacterium, assembly GCA_017620335.1. Lineage (GTDB taxonomy): Bacteria > Bacteroidota > Bacteroidia > Bacteroidales > UBA932 > Cryptobacteroides. The sequence continues at coordinate 64,401 of JAFZQO010000012.1, read as the reverse complement.
TCCACGGATTGAGCCACAGCTGGAACGGCGGAATGCTCAACGCCGGAGTGATGGTCAACATCCCTATCTTCCACGGAATGGAAGCAACCAACAAGTACCGAAAGGCCAAGGCCGAGGCGACCCTCTACCAAGACCAGTACCAAGACGCCCGCGAGCTGATCCTCCTGCAGGTCACCCAGCAGGAGAAGCTCTTTGACGAGGCCCTCGAGAAACTCCGGATGGCTACCTCGAACCTTGACAGCGCCGAGGAGAACCTCCGCAGCGCCACGGTCGGCTTCGAAGCCGGCGTTATCGACGCCGACACCGTGATGGCAGCCCAGACCGCCTGGCTCCAGGCCCGTTCCGAGTGTATCGACGCCGGAACGGAACTTCAGATGGCGGCCGCAAACCTGCGCAAGGCCCAGGGAGAGATCAGTGATAACAAGTAAAGAGACAACGATATGGAAAAGAAGAAGAATTACAATCTGGTCATAGGGCTTGCCGCCCTCGTGGCCATCGTATTGATCATAGCCTTCGTAGGCTATCTGGTCAGCAAACCTAAACCGCACGCCATCCAGGGCGAGGCCGAAGCCTCCGAATACCGCATATCCTGTATGGTCCCGGGCCACGTCACCGAGATCTACTGCCGTGAGGGCCAGACCGTGAGCAAGGGCGACACCGTCGCCTTCATCGACTCTCCCCAGGTGCGCGCAAAGCTGGCGCAGGCCCAGGCAGCGCGAAGCGCAGCCCAGGCCCAGAGCGCCAAGGCGCGCAACGGCGCCCGCCAGGAGCAGATTGCCGGCGCCTACGAACTCTGGCAGCAGGCCCTTGTCCAGGAGGACGTAATGAAGAAGTCTTTCGAGCGCGTCCAGAGCCTCTACGAACAGAAAGTCATCGCCGCTCAGAAATACGATGAGACCAAGGCTAAGTATGACGCCGCGGTCGCCCAGGCAAACGCTGCCAGGAGTCAGTACGAGATGACCATGAACGGCGCCCGCGACGAGGACAAGGCCGCTGCCGCGGCCCTGGTCCGCCAGGCCGAAGGCGCCGTCCGGGAAGTGGACTCCTATCTCGAGCAGCTATACCTTACCTCCCCGGCCGACGGAGTCATCTCCAACATCTATCCCAAGCAGGGCGAACTTGTCGGTGAGGGCTCCCCGGTTATGACAGTGACCGACCTCTCGGACATCTGGTTCACCTTCAACATCCGCGAGGACCAGCTCCACGGGATGAACGTCGGTGACGAGCTGACCCTCAGCGTCCCCGCCCTCGACGGAGCGAAGCTCAAGGCTACAGTCAACTATATGTCGGTCCGCGAGTCCTATGCCACCTGGAAGGCCACCAAGGAGACCGACCAGTACGATGCCAAGACCTTCGAGGTCAGGGCAGTACCTTCCGAGTCCGTGACAGGCCTGCGTCCCGGTATGACCGTCCTGGTAGAGAAGTGATATGACATTCTTCGAGAAAATACGGAGTGTCGTCCGGCGCGAGATCCGGATATGGGTTCGCAGGCCTGTATACATAGTCGGGTCCGTGTTCGTGATGGCGTTCTGTACGCTGTTCTATCTCTCCTTCCTCAGGGACGGGGTACCCTCCGACGTGCCCATCGCCGTAGTCGACCTTGACCGTACCGCGACGTCACGCGAATTCTGCCGCCAGCTCGATGCGACGCAGCTCGGCAAAGTCGTGATGTACGACGACTTTGCCGAGGCGCGCTTCGATATGCAGGGTGGCCGCGTGACCTCCGTCTGCGTCATCCCCGAAGGGTTCAACCGCGACATCCAGGCCCAGCGCCAGCCCACGTTCTCCTTCTATATCAACGGATTGTATTTCCTGAGCGGCTCGCTCGCCTGGAAGGACATCCTCACGATGGTGAACCTTACCAACGGCGCCGTCCAGCGCGAAGTACTGCGTATGAAGGGTGTCCCGGAGAGCCTTATTATGGGTCAGCTCCAGCCTGTCGACGTCGATGTCCACCAGATCGGCAATCCGACAATGAACTACGGCGCATACCTGGCAAATATGATGATCCCGGGTATGCTCCAGATGGTTGTCGTCATCCTGATGATCTATTCGCTCGGCACCGAACTCAAGTACGGCACCAGCCGCCACCTTCTCAACGCCGTCGACGGTGACATCTACGCCGCGGTCAGCGGCAAGATGGCCCTCTACACAGTGCTGTTCACGCTGATAGGATGGACCCTCGAGGTAATTCTGTACAAGTGGATGCACTTCCCGCTGGCGGGACGCCTCGGCCAGATGCTGCTCGCCTGTTTCCTGCTGGTCGTGGCATCCGAAGCTGTAGCGGTGTTCATCATAGGCCTCGTGCCGGTGTGCCGCTTCGCCCTGAGCATAGGCGCGCTTTACAGCGTGCTCGGCCTTTCGATGACGGGTTTCACCCTCCCCGTCGAGGCTATGCCTACCGGGCTCCGCGGCCTCACGATGATGTATCCTCTACGCTACTACTACGATATTTATGTTCAGGCTGGAATCTTCGGAAGCGGCTTCGGGCAGTGGTACATCTGCGTAGTCGCGCTGCTCCTGTTCTGCTTCCTGCCCTTCCTCGTAATGAAGAGGCTGAAGCACGCCTATGAATATCTTGATTATGAAAGGAATTAGAACGATGAAAGAGACTTATGCAAAAGGATGGCTGAAGGATGCGCTTGGCATTTTCAACCTCGAGCTCGGGCGACTGCTCCGGGACGGCGGCGTGATGATCATCTTCGTCGTGGCCGGATTCCTGTACCCGATACTGTACAATTTCGTGTACAGGAACGGCGTGCTGGAGAACACTCCCGTCGCCGTAGTGGACAATGCCGACTGCTCCGACAGCCGGAGGATGATACGGGAGATCGACGCTTCCAGGGAACTGGCGACGGCGTACCGCTGCACCGATATGGAGGAGGCGAAGGACCTTATGCAGAAGCGAAAGGTCAACGGAATAATATATTTCCCGGCCGACTTCGGGGAGAAGGTCGCCCGGCAGGAGACCGCAGTATTCAGTATCTATGCCGATATGAGCAGCTTCCTCTACTACAAGAACGTGCTGATGGGTTCCGAGTTCGTTATGCTCCACGAAATCAACAACATAAAGGTCCAGCGCCTGCGCCTCGACGGCCTCACCGACCAGCAGGCCGGCGCCACCGTCGGCGCTGTCCTGTACGAGGACAACAATCCTTGGAACAGGGCATTCTCCTACAGTATCTTTCTCATCTCGGCAATACTTATGCTCATAATCCAGCAGGTCATGTTCTATGGGATGAGCATGTCGGTAGGAACGATGCGCGAGGAGAACCGCAGCTTCGCATCGCTGCCCGACACCCTGAAAGGCCGCGGCGTCGGCCGCGTGGTGCTCGGCCGCGGAGCGGTCTACTGGCTGATATTTATGACCATCGGCATCTATGTAGGAGTGATAGTCCCTGCGATGTTCGGCTTTCCCCAGCGCGGAAGCTTCTGGGAGATAATTATACTGCTGGCGATTTTCGTGACCGTCTGCGTGTTCTTCTGTATGACCTGGAGCACTCTGGTGACACGCCGCGAGTCGGCATTCATCCTGTTCCTCTTTATGTCGCCCGTCTGCATCTTCCTTACGGGATGCAGCTGGCCTACCACTGCATTCCCGGCTTTCTGGAAATGGTTCTCGTACCTGTTCCCCTCGACCTTCGGCTGCCAGGCCTTCATCAACCTGAACACCGCCGGAGCAGACCTTGAGATAGTCGCCCCGCAGCTCAGGGCGCTGTGCCTGCAGGGCATCGTCTATTTCCTGCTTGCCTGCGGAGCCGTCTATGTGGAAAACTTCGTGATAAAGCGGAAGGACCGCATCGAAGAGGTGCGCAAGGGGGTCGAAGAGCGTATTGAACGGCGTATTGGGGCCGGAGAGATTCAAATTTGACGAAAAAGGCCTTATTTCTACAAATTTTTTCGTAAATTCGTGGGCTATTGGACTTTTGTCCTGCAGCCCGCGAATTATTTTTTAACACATAACGATATGGCTAAGAAAAACACCAATCTCGTTGCTGTCATCACGATGTTTTTCCTCTTCGCGATGATTGCATTCGTAACCAACATGGCAGCTCCTGTTGGCAACATCTGGACAATGGACGATGCGGTAGGTAACAATCCTGCGCTCGGTTTCATGGGTAACTTCATGAACTTCCTGGCATACCTCTTCATGGGTATCCCCGCCGGTAACATGCTTACGAAGGTCGGCTACAAGAAGACCGCCCTGATCGCCATCGCGGTAGGTATCGTCGGCCTGCTTATCCAGTATCTCTCCGGCTTCAGCTCCGGTATCCCCGGATTCGCCATCTACCTGCTCGGCGCATTCGTCTGCGGCCTTTGCGTATGTATGCTGAACACCGTGGTCAACCCGATGCTCAACCTCATCGGCGGCGGCGGCACCAAGGGCAACCAGCTGCTTCAGCTCGGTGGCGCCTGCAACTCCCTGGCCGGAACCATCGCTCCGATCATGGTGGGTTCCTATGTCGGTGCCATCACCAAGAGCACCAAGATCACCGAAGTCAGCCCGATGCTGTTTGGTGCCATCGCCATCTTCGTCGTTGCATTCATCGTCATCTATTTCGCCAAGATCGAGGAGCCTCACCAGCGCAAGGCAGAGGCTGCCGCCGTCAAGGACTCGCACAGCCCCTGGAGCTTCCGTCACTTCGTGCTTGGCGCCATCGCCATCTTCTGCTATGTCGGCATGGAGGTCGGTATCCCGAACACCTTCGGCAACTTCCTGGGCAAGGAGGTTAACTTCAACCTGTTCGACCCGGCCAATTCCGCCAACGCCGCCGCCATCATCGGCGGCATGACCGGCCTCTACTGGCTGTTGATGCTGGTCGGCCGTCTGACTTCCAGCTTCATCAGCGGCAAGATCTCCAGCCGCACGCAGCTACTCGCCGTTTCCATCGCCGGTATCATTCTGGTGCTCATCTCCATGGTCGTCCCCGCCACCACCGGTGTTTCCATGGTCGGCTTCAGCAACGGTTCGTTCGCGATCAACAACGTGCCCCTCTTCACCGTGTTCCTCGTGCTGATGGGCCTTTGCACCTCCATCATGTGGGGCTGCATCTTCAACCTGGCCACCGAGGGCCTCGGCAAGTATACCGAGAAGGCATCCGGCATCTTCATGATGATGGTCGTCGGCGGAGGTATCCTTCCGCTGGTCCAGAACTCTATCGTGGGTACCACCATCGGATCGCTGCGTATCAGCTACGTGATCGTGATCGCCGTGCTCGTCTACATGGTGTTCTATGCTCTCATCGGCAGCAAGAACGTCAACAAGGACATTCCCGTAGAATAATAACCGCATAACAGATAACCACATATGGAAGAGAATAAAGAGAAGCAGTACGTCGTAGGTATCGACGTGGGAGGACAGACCTCCAAGCTCGGCGTCGTTGACGCCCGTGGAACCGTTCTGGCACAGACCGTTATCCGCACCGACGTGTACGGTGACGATGCCGATGCATTCCTTGAGGCCCTCGCCAACGCCGTTAAGGGCGTCATCAAGGAAGCCGGCGTGGAAGGAGAGGTCCGCGGAGTGGGTGTCGGAGCTCCCAACGGCAACTATTATACAGGCGAAGTCGCCTATGCTCCGAACCTTGCCTGGGCCGCCAAGAAGTCGGTCAAGTTCTCCGCCACCCTCTCAAAGAAACTCGGCGGACTTCCGGTCAGCCTCACCAACGACGCCAATGCCGCCGCGGTGGGTGAAATGACCTATGGCGCCGCCAGGGGCATGAAGAACTTCATCATGATCACCCTCGGTACCGGTGTCGGAAGCGGCATCGTGATTGACGGGAAGGTCGTTTACGGACATGACGGATTCGCCGGCGAACTCGGCCACACCACCGTCGTCCGCAACAACGGCCGTACCTGCGGCTGCGGCCGCACGGGCTGCCTCGAGGCTTACTGCTCCGCCATCGGCGTGGCACGTACCGCCCGCGAGTGGCTTGAGGCGACCGATGAGCCATCTCTCCTGCGCGACGTTGAGAACATCACTTCGAAGGATGTTTACGATGCCGCCAAGAGGGGCGACGCCCTCGCTATCCGCATCTTCAACTATACAGGCACCATCCTGGGCCGCAAGTTCGCCGACTTCATCGCATTCAGCGCACCCGAGGCCATCGTCCTGTTCGGCGGCCTCGCCCGCTCCAAGGAGTTCCTGTATGAGCCTATGATGAAGGCGATGAACGACAACGTCCTCAAGATCTGGAAGGACAAGGTCAAGATCGTATTTTCCCAGCTGAAGGAGTCCGACGCCGCCATCCTCGGCGCCTCCGCCCTCGCATGGGAGCTTTAGTGGAACCAACGAAAAAACATAATTGAAATGAAAGCAAGAAAATTCCTGATCGTAGCCCTCGCCTTGAGCGTGGCTACCGTTGCATGTTCACAGAACAACGCCAAGCTTCCCGACGGCACCAGTGCGAAGGACATCCTCCCTTCCAAGGCCCAGGTCGATTCCGTCAGCTACCTCCTTGGTATCAACTTCGGAAGCTTCCTGAAGTCCTACAATTTCGGTGAGGACCTCAACTTCGCCAAGATGAAGGAGGGTATGCTCGATTTCGTCAGGGCAGAGGGCAACATGAACGACCCCGAGTTCGTCAATCAGTTCAAGATCAACCCCGAGCTGATGAACGACCTCTTCAACGACTTCCTTGAGAAGCGCAACAATTACACGACTGCGCTCAACCTCGCCAAAGAGACAAAGTTCCTTGCCGAAAACGCCAAGAAGGAAGGCGTCCAGACCACCGACAGCGGTCTCCAGTACAAGATCATCGAGGCTGGAAACGACCAGAAGCCGGGTCCCCAGGACACCGTCCTCGTGCGTTACAAGGGTTCCCTCCTGGACGGCTCCGTGTTCGACCAGGTCTGGGGTGATGACTCCGAGCCCATCAGGCTCACGCTCGACCGCGTGATCCCCGGCTGGACCGAAGGCCTCCAGCTTCTCGGCAAGGGTGGCAAGGCCACTCTCTTCATCCCCTCCGAGCTTGGCTATGGCGCCGGCGGCACCCAGGGCATTGAGCCCAATTCCACCCTCGTCTTCGACGTGGAGCTCGTGGATGTGTTCCCCTACATCGATCCCAGGATCGACCCCGAGGAGTTCTAGACCATGACTCTCGAACTCGAAGGAAGGATAAAGACGAAGCTGCCGGCCCAGGGCGGGACAAGCGCCCGAGGATCCTGGGTCCGGCAGGATTTCGTCGTTGAATACCAGGACGGCAACTACATGTCCGAAGCCTGCTTCTCCGCATGGGGACAGGAACGTGTGGACGAGCTCGCCAGGTTCAACGACGGGGATGCCGTGAAGGTGTCCTTCAACGTGCGGGCACGTGAATACGGCGGCCGCTGGTACAACGACCTCCGCGTTTGGAGGCTCGGTGCGGCCGGCGCGCCGGCGCAGCAGGCTGCGCCCCAGGCTGCCCCGCAGCCGGCCCCGCAGCCGCAGGTGCCCGCCTATTCCGCCCCGGCCCCGACCATCGACGACATGCCGATAGACATCGGGACGGGCGAGGACGACCTTCCGTTCTAGGCTATATCTCGTGCCAGCGGATGGAGGAGTCCCTTCTCCACCATGTAAGCTGGCGCTTGGCATAGTGGCGGGTATTCCGCTGGATGAGGCTGACCGCCTCGTCGAGGCTGGAGGCCCCGTCCAAATAATCAAAAACCTCCTTATAACCAACGGTCTGAAGTGCGGTCAGGTGGCGGTATTCCGCCAGTGACCGCACTTCTTGCACCAGCCCGTCGTCCATCATCTTGACGACGCGGCGGTTGATGCGGTCGTAAAGGACTTCCCTCGGCCTGGTCAGGCCGATCTTCTCTATCTCGAAGTCCCTGGCCGGAGCCTCCGCCCTCTCCTTGAACGAGGAATACGGCCGCCCGGTGGTCATGCATATCTCCACCGCGCGGAAGACGCGGTTGACATTGGAGAGGTCCATAGTCGAATAGGCTTCCGGGTCGAGCCTTGCCAGATCCTCCCGGAACACCTCTATTCCTTCCTTTTCCAGTCTTTCCATAAGTGCCTTCCTGATCTCCAGGTCGGCCGTAGGGACATGTCCGAGGCCGTTGCAGACCGCATCGATGTAGAACATCGAGCCTCCGGTCATCACCAGGGTTTCGTGCCCCTCCCCGAACAGGCGTGCGATTAGTTCCAGCGCGTCGGCTTCGTACAGGCCGGCGGTGTAATACTCTGTCACGGACTTGGTGTGGATAAAATAATGCTGCACGGCGGAGAGCTGTGCAGCCGAGGGGACCGCGGTCCCGATGGTCATTTCCCTGTATATCTGGCGGGAGTCGCAGGATATTACGGGAGAGCCGTATTTGAGTGCGAGTTCAATGCTGTAGTCGGTCTTGCCTACAGCGGTCGGTCCCAGGACGATGATCAGCCTCCTGCCCACGGCCGGGGTCAGAGCGTGAGGTCCTCGCTGCCGTCGAAGATCTCCATGCCGTCCTCGTCGTCGCGGATGCTTTCGGTCTCGTCGTCGTCATCCTCCTCGTCCTCATCCTCGGGCTGGATGTCGTCGTCGCCGTCATCCTCGTCCTTGAGGGCGCTCAGAAGGGCCTCGAGGCTCTTTTTGCTGCGGTTCTTGTCGCTTTCGCTGGGGAGGTGGCGCTGGTCGTCGGGAAGGTCCTCGAAGGCTATGTAGCCGTTCTCGAACTCGATGGGGTTAGGTCCTTTGATGTCGGCCAGCAGGGGGAGGCCCTTTTCCGAAGCGCCCTCGACGGGCCCCTCGAAGCTTATGTTGACGCTTTTCTTGTTGGTGACGTCGTAGAAATATACGAAGGACTTGATCCCTTTCTTCACGGCTGCGGATATCGTCACGTCGTCAACGGCCCCGTTGCCGAGGTCGAAGAGTCCGTACCTGGCGATGACGGCGCCGGAGGCGTCGAAGGCCTTGAAGAGGATGAGCTGGTCCTGGGGAAACTCCATGTCCGACCTCATCTGTTTGTGGAAGGTGTACAGCGTATTGTCCCCGCTCAGATGATAAATGCGGTGGAATCCTTTGATGCCCGTAAGGGTAACCTTGTACGAGTAAACCATAATCGTTCGTTTTCTTGCATTCCGCTGTCCAAAGGTACAAATTATTTCAACACACGCGCCATCGGAGTTGCAAATAAAGTACAAATTGACTAAATTTGAAAAAGCAACGGACTTCGCCCAGATGCAGATTAAGGACACATACGCGAGCATCGCCTCCCGTTCGGACGGTCTCTTCAAGGACAACGGGAGCCGTTTCATCGCGCAGGCCTATCCGGTCGAAAGCGAAGGGGAGGTGAAGGATATAGTGGAGCGCATCCGCAAGGAGTATCACGATGCCAGGCATCACTGCTTTGCGTACCGCATAGGCCTCGACGGCTCGTGCTGGCGCGCCAGCGACGACGGCGAGCCTTCCGGCTCAGCCGGACGTCCTATACTCGGGCAGATCGACTCCGCGGGGCTGAGCGACATCCTCGTGGTGGTGATCCGCTACTTCGGCGGCATCAAGCTCGGCATCCCGGGCCTCATCCGTGCCTACAAGACCTCCACGGCCGACGCCTTGGCGAACGCCGCAGTGGTGGAGAAGATAGCGGGGAAGGACTACCGTGTGTGGTTTCCCTACCTGTCCATGAACGCGGTCATGAAGGTCGCGAAGGACCTGTCCCTGCCCCAGAGGGAGCAGTTCTTCGCGGAGGACTGCAGCATGGTGCTGCGGGTGCGGCTCTCGCAGGAGGCCGATTTCCTGGAAAGGATATCCGGAATAGAAGGATTGTCCTGCGAGGAACTTAGAATTTGATACTTAATGTTGTGTTTGACAAATACATTTGCTAACTTTAAGAAATTTACCAAACAATTGTTTATTGCATACTATGTCTAAAGTACATGTTTTCAATGCCGGCCCCTGCCTTCTTCCGCAGTCCGTCTATGACGCTTCGATCGAAGCATTGAAAGATTTCAAGGGCACGGGAGTGTCCGTACTCTCCATCTCCCACCGCACCAAGGAGTGGGAGGCCACGATGAACGAATGCCGGGCTCTCTGGAAGGAGCTCCTCCATATTCCCGAAGGATACGAAGTCATATTCCTCGGAGGCGGCGCAAGCCTCGAGTTCCTCTATGTCGCCATGAACTTCCTCGAGAAGAAGGCGGCCTATCTTGATACGGGCGTGTGGGCCCACAAGGCCCTCAAGGAGGCCCAGGGCATAGGCGACGCCTACGCCATCGCCTGCTCCAAGGACAGGAACTACACCTACATCCCCAAGGGTTTTGAGATTCCCGCCGACCTGGACTACCTGCATATCACCACCAACAACACCATCTACGGCACCGAGATCCATGAGGACATGGACTGCCCCGTCCCCCTCATCGCCGACATGTCCTCCGACATCCTTTCCCGTCCCGTCGACGTGTCCAAGTACACCATGATCTACGGCGGCGCCCAGAAGAACGCCGGCCCTGCGGGCGTCATCTTCGCCATCATCAGGAAGGACGCCCTCGGCAAGGTTTCCCGCTACCTCCCCACGATGCTCGACTACCGCACCCACATCGACAAGGAGTCCATGTTCAACACCCCGCCGGTGTTCTCCATCTTCGTGATGAACGAAACCCTCAAGTGGCTCAAGGCCCTGGGCGGCGTCGAGGAGATGCAAAAGATTAACCGGAAGAAGGCCTCCACCCTTTACGCCGAGATCGACCGCAACCCCCTCTTCACCGGTACAGCCGAGGTCGAGGACCGTTCCATCATGAACGTCTGCTTCGTCATGGCCCCCGGCTACGAGGCGCTTCAGGACGAGTTCTTCGCCTTCGCGAAGGAGCGCGGCATGATAGGCATCAAGGGCCACCGCTCCGTGGGCGGCTTCCGCGCATCGCTTTACAATGCCTGCACCCAGGAGGACGTCGAAGCCCTCGTGGCCTGCATGCAGGATTTTGAGAAATTGCATAAATAACTGAATGTCATGAAAATATTGCTTGCAACACAGAAACCTTTCGCAGCCTCGGCGGTGGCCGGGATCAGGGAGATCGCAGAGGGTGCAGGCCACGAGGTGGTCCTGCTCGAGAAATATGCAGAACAGTCCGACCTCGTGGCCGCAGTCGCCGATGCCGACGCCATGATCATCCGCTCCGACAAGGTTACGGCCGAAGTGCTTGACGCCGCTAAGAAACTGAAGATAGTCGTGCGCGCCGGCGCCGGCTACGACAACGTCGACCTCGCCGCCGCCACGGCGCACGGCGTGGTGGTGATGAACACCCCCGGACAGAACTCCAACGCGGTGGCCGAGCTGGCCCTCGCCATGATGATCTTCATGGCCCGCAACCAGTTCACCCCCGCCACCGGTTCCGAGCTCCTCGGCAAGAGGCTCGGCGTCCAGGCCTACGGCAACGTCGGCCGTCTCGTCGGCCAGAAGGCGAAGGCCCTGGGCATGGAGATCTCCGCCCTCGACCCGTTCCTCACCGACGAACAGATATCCTCCGCCGGAGCCGATCCGGTGCATTCCGTAGAGGAGCTTTACAGCACTTCCGATTACCTTTCCATCCATATCCCCGCGCTCCCTTCGACCATCGGATCCATCGGATACGACCTGATCACGAAGATGCCGAAGGGCGCCACGCTCGTCAACACCGCCCGCAAGGAGGTCATCGACGAGGCGGGCCTGGAGAAGGCCCTGGAGGAGCGTCCGGACCTCAAGTACGTCACCGACGTCGCCCCTGACAACCTCGCCGTCCTGAAGGAGAAGTTCGGCCTGCGCGTCTTCGCGACGCCCAAGAAGATGGGTGCCCAGACTTCCGAGGCCAACGTCAACGCCGGCCTTGCCGCCGCGCGCCAGATCGTCGGCTTCTTCGCCACGGGCTGCACCCGTTTCCAGGTCAACAAATAACCTTGGGAGCCATGGTTAAGGTCAAACCGTTCGCGGCCGTACGCCCTCCGAAAGGCATCGTCACCGAGGTGGCGGCGCCTCCGTACGATGTCCTGAACTCCCAGGAGGCCAAGGACATGGCAGGGGAGAAGTCCCTGCTGCACATCACCAAGCCCGAGATCGACTTCGATCCCATTCTTCCCGACCACGACCAGCGCGTTTACGACCGCGCGGTGGTCAATTTCAAGGAGTGGCAGGCCCGCGGCTGGCTCGTCCAGGACGCCAAGCCCTGCTATTACGTGTATTCGCAGACCATGGACGGCCGCACCCAGTTCGGCCTCGTCCTCTGCGCGCACACCGACGACTACGCCGAGGGGCGCATCAAGAAGCACGAGCTCACCCGCAAGGACAAGGAGGACGACCGAATGGTCCACGTCCGCATCCAGAACGCCAACATCGAGCCCGTCTTCTTCGCCTACCGCGACAACGAGGGCATCAACGCCATCGTCGCGCGCTATGCCGCGGGCGAGCCCGAATACTCTTTCACCGACGAGAACGGCTTCGGCCACTGCTTCTGGGTGGTGGATGACGACGCCGACATAGCCCGCATCACGGAGCTCTTCACCACTCAGGTGGAGGCCTTCTACGTGGCGGACGGTCACCACAGGACGGCGGCAGCCGCCCGCGTTGGCGCCGAGCGCCGCGCATCCAACCCCCACCACGACGGCACCGAGGAGTACAACTACTTCATGGCCGTCTGCTTCCCCGAGAGCCAGCTCAAGATCATCGACTACAACCGCGTGGTCAAGGACCTGAACGGCCTGACGCCGGAGCAGCTCGTGACCTGCCTCGGCGGGGACTTCGAGGTGGAGTGCATGGGTGAGGACATCTACCGTCCGCAGCGCCTGCACAACTTCTCGATGTACCTCGAGGGGAAGTGGTATTCGCTCACCGCACGTCCCGGCCGCTATGACGACGGCGACCCCATAGGCGTGCTCGACGTCACCATACTCTCCCGCCTCGTGCTCGACAAGCTCCTTGGCATCAAGGACCTGCGTACTGACAACCGCATAGACTTCGTGGGCGGCATCCGCGGTCTGGGTGAGCTTTCCCGCAGGGTCGACAGCGGCGAGATGAAGGTGGCCTTCGCCCTTTATCCTGTCTCGATGGAGCAGCTGATGGGCATCGCCGACAGCGGCAGCATCATGCCTCCCAAGACCACATGGTTCGAGCCTAAACTGCGCTCGGGACTCGCCATTCACAAGCTGGACTAACTCTTTTTATGTCAATTGATTCCGCAGCCATACACGCTAAGTTGAAGGAATTCTTCGGGTTCGATACCTTCAAGTCGGACCAGGAAGAGATCGTGAGCCACCTCGTCGCCGGGAACGACGCCTTCGTGCTCATGCCCACGGGCGGGGGGAAGTCCCTCTGCTACCAGCTTCCTGCGCTGCTGATGCCGGGGACGGCCATCGTGATCTCCCCGCTCATCGCCCTGATGAAGAACCAGGTGGACGCCATCCGCGGCTTCGTCTCGGGCAATGACTGCATTGCGCACTTCCTGAATTCCTCGCTCAGCAAGACCCAGATACTGGAGGTGCGCGAGGACCTGCTCGCAGGCCGCACGAAGCTCCTGTACGTGGCTCCGGAATCATTGACCAAGGAGGACAACATCGCCATACTCAAGGAGATAAAGATCTCCTTCTATGCAGTGGACGAGGCCCATTGCATCTCCGAGTGGGGGCATGATTTCCGGCCGGAATACCGCCGGATCCGCTCGCTCGTGGAAGATATAGGCAGGGCCCCGATCATAGCCCTTACGGCGACGGCCACCCCCAAGGTCCAGCACGACATACTTAAGAACCTCGGCATTGCGGGCGCGAGGGTGTTCAAGTCTTCGTTCAACCGCCCCAACCTCTTCTACGAGGTCCGGGATAAGTCCGATCCCGAGAAGGACATCATCCGCTACATCAAGCAGAATCCCGGAAAGTCCGGCATAGTCTATTGCCTCAGCCGCAAGAAGGTGGAGGAGCTGGCGGAGCTGCTTTGCATCAACGACATCAAGGCCCGCCCCTATCACGCTGGCCTGGACGCGAAGACGCGCGCGGAAAACCAGGACGCCTTCCTGATGGAGGAGATTGACGTGATTGTCGCCACCATCGCCTTCGGCATGGGCATAGACAAGCCGGACGTGCGCTTCGTCATCCATTACGACATTCCGAAGAGCATCGAAAGTTACTATCAGGAGACGGGCCGGGCCGGACGCGACGGGCAGGAAGGCCGCTGCATCACATACTACAGCTACAAGGACATCCGCAAGCTGGAGAAGTTCATGCAGGGCAAGCCCGTGGCGGAACAGGAGATCGGCGGGCAGCTGCTCTCCGAGGTGGTCGCCTACGCCGAGTCCAGCAGCTGCCGCAGGCGCCTGCTGCTGAATTACTTCGGCGAGGAGTACCAGCAGGAGAACTGCGGATGCTGCGACAACTGTATCAACCCCAAGGCCACCTTCGACGGCCGCAAGGAGATGTGCCTGGTGATAGAGCTGGTCAAGTCCCTGCCGGAGAAGTTCAAGATAGAGCACCTGGCGTGCATCCTTGCAGGAGTGTCGAACGCCAGGATCCAGTCATACAAGCACGACAGGCTGAAACTTTTCGGGGCCGGGAAGGCCCATTCCGACAAGTTCTGGTGCACCGTCATGCACCAAGGCATCATCAAGCACCTGCTGGACAAGGAGATCGAGACCTACGGGCTGATCTCCGTGACCCCGCAGGGAGAGGAGTTCTTCCGCAATCCCCAGCGCCTCGAGCTGGTGGAGGACAGGGTGTTCTCCGGTGGTACGGACGACGACGAGGACGAGGAGACGGCCGCCGCGTCGGCCGCGATGCGGTCCGGCGGCGGGGGCGGCGACCCCGTGCTGCTCTCCATGCTCAAGGACCTCCGCAAGGACATGTCACGCAGGCTCAAACTCCAGCCCTGGATCATCTTCGGAGACCCTTCGCTCGAGGACATGTCCATCCAGTATCCCATGCGCTTCGAGGAGCTCAAGAACTGCCAGGGAGTGGGCGAGGGCAAGGCCCGCAAGTTCGGCAAGGAGTTCCTTGACCTCATCTCCAAGTATGTGGAGGAGAACGAGATAACCCGCCCGGACGACTTCGTGGTCAAGTCCGCGCCCAACAAGTCCGGCGGCAAGATATATATCATCCAGTGCATCGACCGCCGCATGTCCCTCGAGGACATCGCGGAGGCCAGGGGCATGGAGATGGACGAGCTCATGACCGAGATAGAGGCGATAGTCTCGTCCGGGCTCAAGCTCAACCTCAACTACTTCATCGAGCAGAACATCGACGAGGATGTGGTGGAGGAGATTTACGATTATTTCAAGGAAGAGGCCCAGTCCGATTCGATCGCGGACGCGATCAGGGAGCTCGGCGCGGACTACGACGAGATGGAGATCCGCCTGGTTCGCATCAAGTTCCTCTGCGAGATAGCCTCATAGGAAGTGCATGATACCTCAGGAAACGGTTGACAGGATCCTGGACGCTGCCAGGATCGACGAGGTGGTAGGAGATTTCGTGACGCTCAGGCGCCGCGGAGCCAACCTTGTCGCCTGCTGCCCTTTCCACAACGAGAAGACCCCTTCCTTCTACGTCTCTCCCTCCAAGGGCATATTCAAGTGCTTCGGATGCGGCAAGGCCGGATCCGCGGTCGGATTCGTCATGGAGCACGAGCACTACACTTACGTGGAGGCCCTGAAGTACCTTGCAAACAAGTACCATATCGAAGTGAAGGAGAAGGAGGAGACGGTCGAGGAGATAGCCGCGCGCCAGCGTACGGAAAGCCTGATGCTGGTGTCGGAGTTTGCGCAGAAGTTCTTCGTAAACAGCCTGTTGCACACTGACGAGGGGCGCAGCACCGGTCTCAATTACCTGCATTCCAAGCGCGGGCTCGATGACGAGACGGTGGAGCGCTTCGGCCTGGGCTGGGCGCCGTCCGGGCGCACCGCGCTGACGGACGCCGCGATGGCCGAAGGCTTCAAGGCCGAGTACCTTGTCGAGGCCGGTCTCTGCATCCAGTACGAGGACGGCCGCGTCGTGGACCGCTTCCACTCGAGGGTGATGTTCCCCATCCATTCGCTCGCCGGACGCGTCATCGCCTACAGCGGACGCACGCTCAGCAGTGAATCCAACATCGCGAAGTACGTCAATTCCCCCGAGACCCCCATCTACGTCAAGAGCCGGGCGCTGTACGGCATCTGGCTGGCCAAGGGGGACATCTCCAAGTCGGACAAGTGCTTCCTCGCGGAGGGCAACGTAGACGTGGTGTCGATGCATCAGCTGGGCCTGCGCAACGTCGTGGCTTCCTGCGGCACTTCCCTCACCGAGGAGCAGATACGCATCATCAAGAAGTTCACGAACAACATCACCGTGATGTATGACGGCGACGCCGCAGGGATACATGCCGCCCAGAGGGCCATCGGGATGATACTCAAGGAAGGCATGAACGTCAGCCTGGTGCTGTTCCCCGACGGGGACGACCCCGACTCGTTCTGCCGCAAGCATACCCTGGAGGAGGTCCGGGACTTCATTTCCCGGAACGAGATGGACTTCGTGTCGTACATGGCGCTGGTCAATCCCGTAGCGGACAACGACCCGCTGGGGCGGGCGAACCTCATCAACGTGATTGCGGATACGGTGGCGTTGATTCCGGACGCGGTGAAGCGTTCGGTCTTCGTCGACGCCGTATCGCAGCGTTTCGGCGTCGAGACCCGCATCATCTTCGAGCGCATCAATGCCGACAGGCGGCAGATGCGCGAGGACGAGCGGAAGGAGGAGGAGCGGGCGCGGCGGCGCGTCGAGGCCGGCCTCCAGCCGGACTACGACCCCGCCGCCCCAGCGCCGGAGGCGCCCCGTCCGGTCCCCGCGCAGGGCCTGCAGGCCCTGGAGGAGAACCGGACCCTTGCCCCCGCCGAGCGGGAGCTCCTGACCTTCATCCTGTCGTACGGTACCTCCGAGCTGGACTTCGAGAGCGACTCGGACTACTATTCCGGCAGCGAGGACGACAAGCCCACCGTGGCTGATTTCATCCGCGCCGCGCTGGAGGCCGACGGCATCTCATTCGCCAACAAGGCCTTCCGGGACGCCTACGACGCTTACATGAAGGAGTACGACGAAGGCTACGAGCAGGAGGAGATAGTCCGCATGCTGCTCAACTCTCCCGACAGGACGGTCGCCTTCGTCACTGCCGAACTTTCCATGGAGAAGTACCAGCTGACCGTGAAGAACTTCGAGGACGCGATGACCACGAAGGACTCCTGGCTGGTCAATTTCGTGCCCAAGGCCATACTCGTCTACGCCGGCAAGCGCATCGAGGACAGGATGGCCACGCTGATAAAGTCGCTTGCAACGGCGCCTGAGGAGCAGCAGACGGCCATCATGGCCGAGATGCAGAAGCTATCCGCCGCCCAGAAGACAGTGAAACAGAGAATAGGAAGAGAAAGAATCGATTGACAATATGGAAAAGAATCACAAACGAACCCTCGTGACCTGCGCGCTCCCTTACGCCAACGGTCCGGTCCACATCGGCCACCTCGCCGGCGTCTATGTACCTGCGGACATATATGTCAGGTACCTGAGGATGCGCGGGGAGGACGTGCTCTACGTCTGCGGCTCCGACGAGCACGGCGTGCCGATCACCATCAAGGCCCGCCAGCAGGGCTGCACCCCGCAGGACATCGTCGACAAGTACCACGGCATCATAAAGGAGTCCTTCACCGGGCTCGGCATTAATTTCGACATCTACGGACGCACCTCGTCCGCGGTGCATGCGGACAACGCCTCCGGCTTCTTCCGCAAGCTCTACGAGGAGGGGAAGTTCGTCACGCGCGAGTCGGAGCAGTACTACGACCCTGAGGCCAAGACCTTCCTTGCCGACCGTTACATCGTCGGCACCTGCCCCAAGTGCGGCAACGAAGGGGCCTACGGCGACCAGTGCGAGAAGTGCGGCAGCACGCTCAGCCCCGAGGAGCTGATCAACCCCAAGTCCAAGCTCAGCGGTGCGGAGCCAGTGAAGAAGAAGACCACACACTGGTACCTTCCCCTTCAGGACTACGAGCAGTGGCTGCGCGAATGGATACTCGAGGGACACACCGAGTGGCGTCCGAACGTCTACGGCCAGGTGAAGAGCTGGCTCGACGGAGGCCTCCAGCCCCGCGCCGTCACGCGCGACCTCGACTGGGGCGTTCCGGTGCCCGTCGAGGGCGCCGAGGGCAAGGTCCTCTATGTCTGGTTCGACGCTCCCATCGGCTACATTTCCAACACCAGGGAACTGCTTCCGCAGTCCTGGGAGAGTTGGTGGAAGAGCCCTGATACCAAGCTGGTCCATTTCATCGGAAAGGACAACATCGTCTTCCACTGCATAGTGTTCCCTTCGATGCTGAAGGCTTACGGCGACGGCTACGTACTGCCCGAGAACGTCCCCGCCAACGAGTTCCTCAACCTCGAAGGCGACAAGATTTCAACTTCGCGCAACTGGGCCGTCTGGGCACATGAATATCTGGAGCAGTTCCCGGGAAAGGAGGACGTGATGCGCTACGTCCTTACGGCCAACGCTCCCGAGACCAAGGACAACGACTTCAGCTGGAAGGACTTCCAGACCCGCAACAACAGCGAGCTGGTGGCCATCTTCGGCAATTTCGTCAATAGGGCCATCGTGCTGACGCATAAGTATTTCGAGGGGAAGGTCCCCGCTTGCGGGGAGCTCCTGGACGTGGACCGCGAGGCGCTCGCCGCCATCCCGGAACTCCGGGCCTCGCTTGAGCGCAACCTCGACACCTACCATTTCCGCGAGGCGCTCAAGGACGCGATGGGCATCGCCCGCGTGGGCAACAAGTACATCTCCGACACGGAGCCCTGGAAGGTCGCCAAGACCGACATGGCCCGCTGCGCGACCATCCTCAACGTGTCGCTGCAGATCTGCGCCGACCTGGCGCTGGCCTTCGAGCCGTTCACGCCGTTCGCGGCGGAAAGGCTGCGCGGCATGCTGCGCGTCGGCCTCGACGCCGGCTTCGACCACCGCGTGGGCGAGCAGGAGACGGTCAACACGTACCGCGAGGGCGAAGGCGCGGCGCTGCACACCGTGCACGCCGGTTCTGTCATTCCGAGCGAAGCGAAGGAATCTTTCCCCGTGGTCCTTACCTGGGACCGCCTCGGCGAGGCGGACCTCCTGCCCGTCGGGCACGCGATCGGCGCTGCAGAGCTGCTGTTCGCCAAGATTGAGGACGACGCCATACAGGAGCAACTCGACAGGCTGGCGGCCGTCAGGGCGGAGCGCGAGGCGGCCGAGGCCGCCGCTGCCGCCGCCGAGGCCGCGAAGCGCGTCGAGCCGCAGAAGGCTGAGTGCACCTTCGACGACTTCGAGAAGATGGACATCCGCACCGCCACGGTCCTGGAGGCCGAGCGGGTCCCGAAGACCGACAAGCTCTTGAAACTGACCATCGATACGGGCATCGACACCCGTACCATAGTTTCCGGCATCGCGGAGTATTACACTCCCGAGCAGATGCTCGGCAAGCAGATATGCATCCTCGCCAACCTCGCCCCCCGCAAGATCCGCGGCATCGAGTCCAAGGGCATGATCCTGATGGCCAGGCAGGGCGACGGGAAGATGCGCTTCATCACTCCCCAAGAGGTTCTGAATAACGGTTCCCAGATAGGATAAGCATATGGCTGACAGCACTAAACGTTATGTCGCGGTCGACCTTGGCGCCTCGGGCGGCAAGGTCGTCCTCGCTTCCGTTGCCGGCGGAAAGGTAACGACGGAGACGGTTCATTCATTCTCCATTCCCTGTGTCACGATTGCCGGACAGGCATATTGGGACATCTATGCGGCATATTCCGGAGTGCTGGAAGGACTCTCGGCTGTCGGTTCCAGGAAAGTGTCCGTGGAGTCCATAGGCGTCGACGCCTGGGTACCGGGTGTAGTCTGCATGGCTTCCGACGGCAGTTTCCTCAATCTGCCGCAGCTGGGCGGGGACATCCTGTCGGAGTCGTATCATTCGAAGTTTTTCAGGAGGATGGAACGCCGCGAACTGTACGAAACCACCGGCGTCAACGTGCTGGATTCGCATGCCGCGCTGCAGCTGTACGGCCTGCGCCGCTCCAAGAGCGTAGCCCTTGAGATGGCGAAGAACCTTCTCTTCATCCCTGACGCCATGGTTTACCTGCTTACGGGAAAGCGCGTCTGCGACTATACCTCTCTTTATGCCGCAGGCCTGGTTGACCGCGGAACGAAGAAACTGTCAAGGGACGTCCTGTCCGCCTGCAAGGTAAAGGCAAGGCGTTTCCCTTCTGTGGTGCAGCAGGGTTCCAAGCCGGCGAAGCTGACTGAGGAGGCGGCTGAGGCTACGGGGCTGGGACGCGTTCCGGTCGTGGCCGGTATCGGCCACGGGCTCGCGTCCGCCGCCGCTGCCGCCGCCCCTGTTTCTCCAGTCACGCCTGACTCCGACAAGGCATCCCTCCCGGGCGTCTTTTCTTCCGCGGAAGGCACCGCATTCCTCCTGACAGGAGCCGTTGGCGTCCTGGGCATCGAGACGGCCTCCCCGATCGTTAATGACCAGACCTTCGAGATGAATTTCTCCAACGAAGCCGGAGTCGGAGGCGTCAACCTCCTTGTCAAGCGTATCTCCGGCTGCGACATCCTTGACAGATGCTTGAAACAGTGGGGCATGGAAGGTAAGTCCTATTCTGGAGAAGACATTGCGCGTATGGCCCTGGAAGGGGCTGAAACCAATGCTCAGCTGGACCCTGAGGACGCCACCCTCATGTCTTCCTCCGATATGCCGGCAGCCATCAAACGCTACTGCTCGCTGCGCAGCATGTCCGCTCCTGCGGACGATGCCGCCGTCGTCCGCCTCATCTATTCCTCCCTTGCTGAAAAGATCGGCAATACCTTCACCAAGCTCCAGAGTGTCACTCCTTTCCGTCTCAAGTCCCTGACTGTCATTGGGGAAGGAGCCCTGGACCCGGTATTGTGCCAGATGGTGGCCGACGAGTGCGCCGTGCCTGTCACGGCCGGCCCCGCGGACGCTGCCGTCCTCGGCAACGTCCTCGTCCAGGCCGGCCTCACCCGCGCCGCCCTCGCCTCCTCCGTCACTCCCGTCACCTACACCCCCGGCCTCTGATTGGCGTTATCCTTCGACCGTCGGTAGAAGGAAGTGGCCGTTTTCGGCAAAAAGTACGTTATCCTTCGACCGACGGTAGAAGGATGTGGGGGTGTGTGGGATAAGAAGGGGAATCAGAGGTATATGAGGCGGGAGAGGTTGGAGGGGGAGAAGATGCGGAGCGCCATGGCCTGGAGATCGGCTGCGGTGACGGCCTCGATGGCGGCCTTGTTCTCGGCGGAGGACGCGACGCGTCCGAAGGCGAGAAGGCTCTTGCCCATCGACAGGCACTGGGCCTCGCCGGATTCGGAACTAATGGCCAGCTGTCCCAGCAATTGTTTCTTAGCTGCCTTCAACTTCCTGTCACTCAGGGGTTTCTCCTGAAGATCACGGACCGCTTTGTCTATGGCGGCAAAGCACTTTTCGAGGTTGTCCCTGTCGCAGCCTAGGCTGACGGCCATGATGCCGGTGTCGCGGTATTGGGTGTAGCCGCATTCGACGCCATAGACCCAGCCGTTCTTCTCTCGCAACACGTCGTTGAGAATGGAGTTTGAGGCGGGGCCGCCGAGGATGTTGGCCAGGAGTATGGCGGCGATGCGCTCCTTCTCTTCGTAGAGGGACGGAGCTGGACCGCCGATAACGGCATTCACCTCATGGTTCCGCTTGTCCACCGTCATGTCGAAGTGGTTGCAAGTACATTCGGCAGTATCTTCGCTTCGCCCGGAATTACTGGAAAGATCTTCGACGGCGGGAGCATCGGGGCTGAAAACCGTGCCACCCTCGGCATCGTAAGAGGGGGGGACCCAAGCTTGCTTGGGGGGGGTCCTGCGGAGCAGGACGTTTTCAGCTCCGATGCTCCCGCCGGCTGAAGGGAAGAATCGGTTGGCGAGCTTGCGGACGTCCCGTTCCATGCGCGCTTCGCTGAAGTCGGCCATCATGGTGAAGGCCATCCGTTCCGGGGTGAAATTCTCCCGTACGAAGCGCCGCAGCTCATCGGAGGTGATGCGGCGCACTGAGGCCGGCTTCCCGAGGATGGACCGGCCCAGGGGATGCCCCTCGTAAAGCATCTCTTCGAAGCGGTCGTAAATCTCGTCCGCAGGGGAGTCCTTGTAGGACTGGATCTCGTCGATGACGACGCCTTTTTCTGTCTCGACCTCCTTCTCCGGGAACGTCGCTTCGGTCGCGAGCTCGAACAGGAGCCCCGCCGCCTTCGGCAAGTCCTCCTTGAGCACCGTGGCGTGAAGGACTATCTCCTCCTTGGTGGTGAAGGCGTTCAGTTCGCCGCCCAGCCTGTCGAGATAGCCGTTCACGACCGCCGCGCTCTTGCGGGCTGTGCCCTTGAAGAGGGTATGTTCAGTGAAATGTGCGATGCCGCCGTGGTATCCCTCCTCGTCCCTGGTGCCGCAGCGTATGCTCAGCGCGCAGTAGCCCACCGAGGAACCTCCACGCCTGACGGCGAATTGCAGCCCTTGCTCCGTTTTCCCCGCAATCATCTGAAACCTACCTTTTTGCGAAAATGACTTTTATGTCCTTGGGAAGGAATCCCGCCCAGTTGCGGGCGCTGATGCGATGGTGCTTGTAATAGAGCAGTTCGTGCGTCCCGGCGTCGATCAGCATCTTGTAGCACCATGAACCGTTCTGTGGGTCGAAAGGTGCCACGACGTAACTCACGAGGGTATTGTAAGTGGCGTCCTGGAAGGCCTTATCCGCCTCTTCCTCGCTCATGATGACCATGTCCTCGTCGAAATACTGCCTCTTGAAAGCCTCGTCCATGTCCGGCACAAGGTCATCCTCGGAGAAGAAGATGCGCTTGATGCCGGTCTTGCGGACCTGGCTGGCGTAGATGTCGAATCCGGTGTACCCAGCCCCGTCGGAGCGCATCGCACGGGTGACGTAGTCCTGGAGTATGTCCAGCAGCGCCGGAAGGAATACAATCTCTCTCCCGGAGGGGAATCCGGACGCGGAGACAGGCAGGCTGGCGACCTCCACGGGCCGCTTCTGTGGGTCATCCGCCTTGGGCTTGCCTCCCTTCATCAGGGTAAGGGTGCGGATGCCGCGGTATTCCTTCTCGTCCGAGCGGGCTATGAGCAGGAAATAATAGTTGGAATCCTCCTTCAGGGCCTTGTACTCTTCGGCCGTGCAGAACTCGTAGGGCGAGATGCGCCAGCGCGCGGCGACTTCGTCGCGCAGCGCGCTGTCCATCATGTCGCCCGAGCCGAGCACGACCTTGGTCGTGCGCGTCGGAAGGTCCGCGATCTTCAGTTTCTTCGTATTTATCCTGGCCTGTCCGCTTACCGTCGCCTGCGCGAAGCAGGCGAGGGAAAGCACGATGCAGACTATTCTGAAAAAGCGTTTCATGGAGCAAAGTTACAAAATAATGCTTAAATTTGTAAGCTAACGCTTGATGTGCTATGAGTCAGTATATCGTATCAGCCAGGAAGTACAGGCCGGACTCGTTCGAGTCCCTGATAGGTCAGGACAATATCGCCAGGACCCTGAAGAATTCCATCCTCAGGGGCCAGCTGGCGCATGCGTACCTGTTCTGCGGGCCGCGCGGAGTCGGCAAGACCAGCACGGCGCGTATCTTCGCCAAAACGATAAACTGCTCGCACCCCGGGCCGGACATGGAGCCCTGCGGCGAATGCGAGTCCTGCGTTTCCTTCGCCGAAGGCCGCTCGTACTGCATCCATGAACTGGACGCGGCGTCCAACAACGGCGTCGACGACATCAAGGCTCTGATGGACCAGGTGCAGATCCCTCCCCAGGTCGGGAAATACAGCGTGTACATCATCGACGAGGTCCACATGCTGTCGCAGTCGGCCTTCAACGCCTTCCTCAAGACCCTGGAGGAGCCGCCGGCACACGCGATTTTCATCCTCGCCACGACCGAGAAGCACAAGATACTTCCGACCATCCTCTCCCGCTGCCAGACCTACGACTTCAACCGCATCAGCGTCCCCGACATTGTCATGAACCTCAGGGACATAGCCGGAAAGGAAGGGGTCACGATCGACGATGAGTCGCTGCACATAATCGCGCAGAAGGCCGACGGCGCCATGCGCGACGCCCTGACCATCTTCGACCAGACGGTCGCTTTCTGCGGGACCGAGGTGCATTACGAGGATGTCATCCGCAACCTCAACTTCCTGGACTACGAGTATTCGTTCCGGCTGGTGGACGCGTTCCGCGCCGGGGATTACGCCGCGGCGATGCTGACCTTCGACGAGATCCTCGCGAAGGGTTTCAACGCCCAGCATTTTATTTCGGCCATCAGTTC
Organism: Bacteroidales bacterium; assembly: GCA_017620335.1. GTDB lineage: Bacteria > Bacteroidota > Bacteroidia > Bacteroidales > UBA932 > Cryptobacteroides. The sequence continues at coordinate 40,156 of JAFZQO010000012.1, read as the reverse complement.
GCACCTGCGCGACCTCATCGTGAGCCGCACCGCGGGGCTGGATGCCCTGCTGGACCTGCCCGCGTCGCTGAAGCAGCGCTACCGCGCTCAGGCCGAGGCCTGCTCGCTGCAGTTCCTGTATGATGCGCTGGCAATCACGACGCAGTGCGAGGCGGGCTACAAGGCCGCCATCAACCAGCGCTTGCACATCGAGTTCGCCCTGATGAAGCTGTCCTTCCTCCTGAAGGGAGTTCCCGCTACAACCGCCGTTCCTGCACCTACCGTGTCAGGTGAAGGCGGAAGGCCGGAGGGTATGGGTGCCGGAAACCGTGCCACCCTCGGCAACGTAAGAGGGGGGGACCCAAGCTTGCTTGGGGGGGGTCCTGCGGAGCAGGACGTTTCAGGCACCCATACCCTCCGGGCGGAGCCGAAACCTGAGTCGAAGCCTGAGCCGAAACCCGAGCCGAAGCCGGAGGCCGCGGCAGCGGAGGAGGCGAAGCCCGCGCTGCGACGCCGGGCCCCGAAGACGGGCGCCTCGCTTTCGCTCGGCGCCCTCATGAACGCGCCCGAAGACGCCAGGCCCGCTGCGGATACCCCGGCGGCTGCATTGGAGGAACTCACTGACGAACAGATACTTGAGAAGTGGAAGGAGATGCCCGGACTCTACCCGGCCCAGCTTCGCCTCGCCAACGCCCTCGCCAACGCCAAAGTGGAGATTTCCCGCGAAGACGGGCTTACCGTGACCTTCATCGTCACCAACGACGCCCAGCGCAACTGGATTGAGCAGAACAAGCTCCACGAACTCGAGGGCCGTTTCCAGAAGCTCCTTGGCCGCGGAGGCGTAAAGCTCTTCGTGGCTGCGGCACAGTTCGTGGAAGAGAAAGTGATATATACCCCGGAAGACAAGGCCAAGTACCTCATGGAGAACAACCCTGAGGTGATTGACATCATCAGCGACCTGGGTTTGGACTTGAAATAACAGAGTTAGGATATGAAGCTTCGTTGCGAGAATCTCGTCAAGAAATACGGCGTCAGGACTGTGGTCAAGGGCGTCTCCATGGAGGTTAACCAGGGTGAGATCGTCGGTTTCCTCGGCCCGAACGGCGCCGGCAAGACCACGAGTTTCTACATGATCACCGGCCAGATAGTCCCGAACGGCGGCCGTATCTTCCTCGACGACGAGGAGATCACCGGCCTGCCCATGTACAAGCGTGCCCAGAAGGGCCTCGGATACCTTCCGCAGGAGGCTTCCGTGTTCCGCAAGATGTCCGTCGAGGACAACATCCTCTCCGTGATGGAAATGTCCGGCATGCCCCGCGAGGAGCGTAAGAAACGCCTGGAGTCGCTGATAGACGAGTTCAACCTCTCGAAGGTCCGCAAGAGTCTCGGCATACAGCTCTCCGGAGGTGAGAGGCGCCGCTGCGAGATTGCGCGCGCCCTGGCCATAGACCCGAAGTTCATCCTGCTTGACGAGCCTTTCGCAGGTGTCGACCCCATCGCCGTCGAGGACATCCAGTACATCATCGCAACGCTGAAATACAAGAACATCGGCGTCATCATCACCGACCACAACGTCGGCGAGACTCTCGCCATCACCGACCGCGCATACCTCCTTTACGAAGGTTCCATCCTCCAGGAAGGCACCCCGACGAGCCTTGCCGCGGACGAGGACGTCCGCACCAAGTACCTCGGATCAGGCTTCGTCCTGAAGCGTTCCGTAGCAGTGGAAAAAGCAAAGGCGGAGCATGAAGCCCGCCTCGCCGAAATCGCTAGAGATTCACAAAGTCCCGAACATTCTGAGCCGACACCACAGGATCTCCCAGAATAAGCAGACGGTCGACCACATTGTCCAGTTCCCGGATGTTGCCGGGCCATTTCTTCTCCTGAAGCAGTTTTACCGCCTCGGGTGAGAAGCTGCGCGGCTTGCCGCCCTCGGTGTACTTGTCCTTGAAGTACTCAATAAGGAGCGGGATGTCGTCCCTGCGCTCCTCGAGGCTCGGAACATTGAAGACGATGACGCTGAGACGGTGATAGAGGTCCTCGCGGAAATTACCCTTGGCGATCTCCTCCTGGAGGTTCTTGTTGGTGGCCGCGATGACGCGCACGTCCACCACGATATCCTTGTCCGAACCCACGCGCGAGAGCTTACGCTCCTGGAGGACGCGCAGCACCTTGGCCTGGGCCGCAAGGCTCATGTCGCCGATCTCGTCCAGGAAGAGCGTGCCGCCGTCGGCCTGCTCGAACTTGCCCTTGTGCTGCTTGATGGCCGAGGTGAAGGACCCCTTCTCGTGGCCGAACAATTCGCTTTCGATGAGTTCCGACGGGATGGCGGCGCAGTTGACCTCGATGAAAGGCATGGTGCTGCGGAGGCTCTGCTGGTGCAGGTTGCGGGCCACGAGCTCCTTTCCGGAGCCGTTGGGCCCGACGATGAGCACGCGCGCGTCGGTCGGCGCCACCTTGGTTATCATCTCGCGCAGGCGCTGCATGGGCGCCGACTCTCCTATCATGTCGGCGCCGTACACCTTCTTCTTGAGGATCTTGGTCTCCTTGACGAGGGTGACCTTGTCCGTGGCGTTCTTGATGGTGATGAGGATGCGGTTGAGGTCAAGGGGCTTCTGGATGAAGTCGAAGGCTCCCTTCTTGATGCACTCGACAGCGGTCTCAATGTCTCCGTGGCCGGAGATCATGACCATGGCGGCCTCGACGCCCATGGCGTTGAGCTTGTCCAGCACCTCCATGCCGTCCATGTTGGGCATCTTGATGTCGCAGAAGATGATGTTGTACTTCTCCTTCTCGACCATCTGCACGGCGATGGCGCCGTCCTCGGCCACGTCCACCTCGTATCCTTCGTCGCCGAGTATCTCCTTCAGCGAGTTGCGGATGGCCCTTTCGTCATCGACTACAAGTATCTTCATAAAAAAGTGTTTTCGTTTCCATCAACAAATATCGGACATTTTTCTCTCAATCAGGAAAAAATACTTAACTTTGTTTGTTATCGCCGCTGTAGCGGCGGACTTTTTTGATAACCAATCACACAAATCCATGAATAACTCCAAGACCCTCCTCAGACTGACCCTGGTATCCATCCTGTCAGTCCTCGTCCTCCTTCCCGCGGAGGCCCGCAAGAAAGCCAAAACAGTCGAAGGTCCCCAGCCGCCCAAGTACATCTTCTACATGATCGGTGACGGCATGGGCTTCAACGAGGTATACGGCGCCCAGAATTACAACCAGGTCACCGGCGACGGCCCCGAGTATATCAATTTCACCCAGTTCCCGGTCCGCACCGTCATAACCACCTTCTCCGCTTCAACCCTCGTGACCGACTCCGCGGCGGCCGGCACCGCCCTTGCGACGGGCGTGAAGACCTATAACAACGGCCTTGGCGTTGATCCTGACCATAAACCAGTAAACAGCGTCTGCTATTATGCCCACCAGGCGGGCATGGGCGCCGGCGTCGCCACCACCGTGGGTGTCAACCACGCCACCCCGGCGGCGTTCTTCGGCCATGCCGACCATCGCAACGAATATGACAAGCTCGCCACCCAGCTGATCGAGGCCGACTTCATCGACTTCGCCGCCGGCGGCGGTTTCCTCAACGAGGTCAGGAAGACCGGACGCGACAGCAAGTACTTCGAGGACAAGTCCAAGGAAGCCGGCATCGGCGTTTTCCACGGCAAGGAGCAGTGGGGCAACCTGTCCAATTACAATGGCCGCGTGTTCTGCTTCAATGTCGATCCCGCCCGGACCGAGCTAAAATATGCCATGGACCAGAAGCCCGGCGACACCAACCTCTCCGACTTCGTGAAGGCCGGCATCGACTATCTCTACGGCCATTTCGCCGAGAAGGGATTCGTTTTCATGGTCGAGGGCGGCAAGATCGACGGCGCCGGCCACGGTGACGATGCAGCCTGCAACATCAAGGAGACCAACGACTTCGCCGCCGCTATCGACGTGGTCCTCGCGTTCTACGACAAGCACCCTGACGAGACCCTCATCCTCGTCACCGCCGACCACGAGACCGGCGGCCTCCAGCTTGGCGCAGGCCAGTACGAGATGCATCCCGAGCTTTTGAAGGTCCGCAAGCTCAGCGAGGACGAGATCAACAGGGAGTTCAGGATCCTGGCTGGCGTGGGCGCCGACCGCAGGCCCCTGCCCGGCCGCAAAGTCCCCACCTACGAGCAGGTGAAGGAGTTCCTCGGCCAGTATATCGGCCTCTGGAAGACCATCGAGGTGGACGAGGACCAGGAAGCCGCGTTCAGGGAGATGTACCACAACGCCTTCGAGCTCGATGAGGAGGAGATCGTCGAGAGCCTGTACTCCACCAGCAACAGGATAGTCTCCGACGCCATCATGTACGCCGACAAGAAGGCCGGTTACCAGTGGTCTCACGGCAGTCACACCGGCTCCCCGCTCGGCCTGTACATCAAGGGCGCCGTCGCCACCGAGTTCAATGTCGTCACAGACAATTCCCTCATAGTGCCCACCATCAGAAAGGTTGCAAAGTTCTAACAGTCCAGTAATGATCATCCCTGACATCACCATCGCCGTAGACGGATATTCCGCCACAGGCAAGAGCACTTTCGCTAAACTCGTCGCCAAGGAATTCGCTTTCCTTTACCTTGATTCCGGAGCCATGTACCGCGCCGTCACCCTCTTCGCGCAGGAGAACGGCATGATAGACGCGGACGCCAACATCGACCTGGACGCGCTCAAGGCGGCCCTGGACAAGGGCCTGGACATACATTTCGAGCACACCGAGGACGGTTGCAAGACCTTCATCGGCGAGCGCTGCGTGGAGAAGGACATCCGCACCATGGGCGTGTCGTCACAGGTCAGCCCGGTGTCGGCCGTGGCCTTCGTGCGCAACTTCGTGGACGACAAGCTCCACCAGTTCAGCGCGGCGGGACGCGTCATCATGGATGGCCGCGACATAGGTACGACCGTCTTCCCCAACGCCGAGGTCAAGATTTTCATGACCGCCAGGCCCGAGGTGCGCGCGCAGCGCCGCTTCGACGAACTGGTCATGAAGGGTGAGAATCCCGACATGGAGGAGGTGATGAAGAATCTCCAGGAGCGCGACTACATCGACTCGCACCGCGAGGTGTCCCCGCTCAGCAGGGCCGCGGACGCCTATGTGATGGACAATTCCGACATGACCCTTCACGAGGAGACCGTGTGGATGCTCGGGCTCCTGCAGGGTAAATTCGGCATCCTGGAATAAGGATGGACCTCAAAGTCGAAATAGACGCCGGATCCGGTTTCTGCGGAGGGGTGATCCGGGCTATCGGCAGCGCCGAGAAGTTCCTCGACGACGTGCCCGGGCGGCACCTGTTCTCGCTCGGGGCCATCGTCCATAACGAGGAGGAGCTCGCGCGGCTTGGCCGAAAGGGGCTCGTAACCATTGATTACGAGGACCTTGCGGACATGCAGGAGGCGGGCGGCGAGTCTCTGCTCATACGTGCCCACGGTGAGCCGCCTTCGACCTACACCAGGGCTTCCGAACTCGGATTCAACGTCATAGACTGCACCTGCCCGGTGGTGCTGCGGCTGCAGGCCAGCATACGCGAGGCGTATGCGAGGCTGCACCCGCAGGGCGGGCAGGTGGTCATCTTCGGGAAGATAGGCCATGCCGAGGTGCTTGGCCTGGTCGGCCAGGCGGACGGCGACGCACTCGTCGTAGAGGACCTGGAAATGCTCGAGGCGGCGCTCTCCGACGGGCGCATCCGCACGGATGCCCCCGTCGAGGTTTTCTCCCAGACCACGAAAAGTCCCGACGAGTACGCCGAAGTCTGCGCCTTGCTGAAGTATCGTCTTCCGGCCGGGCTTCTCACCGTGCACAACACCGTCTGCTCCCAGGTGGCCACGCGCCATGAGCGCCTGTCCTCCTTCGCCCAGTCCCACGACGTCATACTTTTCGTCTCCGGCAAGACCAGTTCCAACGGCAGGGTGCTTTGCGACCTGTGCAAGTCGTTGAATATCCGCACTTATCATATAGGTTCCGAGGCGGACATAAAGAGCGAATGGTTCGGTAACGACGACCGCGTGGGAATCTGCGGCGCGACCTCCACTCCGAAGTGGCTGCTGGAGAAAGTGGCGGCCGCGGTGGAGGCCTTGTAGGGTTTTTTTGGCAGATATCGGGCAAATTGTTACATTTGCGGATGGATTTATCTGAATACTAATTAAAAAAGATATTATATGGCAACAACAGCTGATTTCAAGAACGGCCTTTATCTCAAATACAACGACAAACCGTGCATGATCGTATGGTTCCAGCACGTAAAGCCGGGTAAGGGCCCCGCTTTCGTCAAGACCAAGCTCCGCAACCTCGAGAACGGCCGCATCCTGGAGAACACCTTCACCGCGGGCGCAAAGATCGAGACCATCGAGGTCGAGCGCCGTCCGTACCAGTTCCTCTATGCCGAGGAGGACGGATTCAATTTCATGCATGAGGAGACCTACGAGCAGATCAAGCTTCCCAAGGAGGCCGTCGACAACTCCGACCTCATGAAGGAGGGCCAGCACGTGGAGATGATGTTCGTCACCGGTGAGGAGGAGCGCTGCCTCACATGCGAGCTTCCGACCTACGTCACCCTCGAGGTTACCTATTCCGAGCCTGCCGTGAAGGGCAATACCGCATCCACCTCCGCTCTCAAGGAAGTCGTCCTCGAGACCGGCGCCAAGATCATGGTCCCGCTCTTCATCAACACGGGCGACGTCATCACGGTCAACACCACCGACCGCGCCTACGGACAGCGCGTCTAGGTTACCCTTACACAGAATTATCCGGGGCGGCCCTTTCCGGCCGCCTTTTTTTTATGATGCAGTTTGTAATACATTGGAATCTTGATCCCGTTTTCTTCCGGGTGTTCGACTTCGGGGTCAGGTACTACAGCCTGTGCTGGGTTGCAGGGATAGTGCTGGCGTACCTTGTCGCGAGAAGGAGACTGCTGAAACTGGGGGAGACCGGGGAGAGGATCGACATGCTGCTTGTCTATGTCGTGCTCGGAGCCCTGATTGGAGCGCGCCTGGGGCACTGCCTGTTCTATGACTGGGAGTATTTCAGGCACCATCTGCTGGAGATAATCCTCCCGGTCTCAATCTCTTCCGGTCATGTGACCTTTACGGGTTACGCCGGATTGGCCAGCCACGGAGGAGCGGCCGGAATCATCGCCGCCCTGTTCCTGTATCACAGGAAATACAAGCTGCCTTTCCTGTTCCTCCTGGATGCGCTGGCTTTTGTCGCTCCACTGACAGGGGCGTTCATAAGGCTGGGCAACTTCTTCAATTCGGAGATCATCGGTGCTCCGACGGAGTCTGCCTTCGGCGTCGTCTTCGACAGGGTGGACAACTTGCCACGCCATCCGGCCCAGCTCTATGAGGCGGTGGCTTACCTGCTGATATTCTTTTTGTTATGCCTTTTTCTCGAAAGGAGGAAAGCCAGGAGGCCCGGCCAGCTTTTCGGTCTGTCGCTCGTGCTGATCTTCTATGCCAGATTCATGATAGAGTTCTGCAAGGAGGTCCAGGAGCCCTTCGAGATTGGTCTGAGGGAGACCGTCGGAATGGACATGGGACAGCTGCTGAGCATCCCGTTCATCGCAGTCGGCCTGTACTTCCTCCTCCGGCGCAGATGGGCCCCAGGGAAGAGGTTCTAGCCTATTTCACGACGGTCTTCACCAGGTCGAGGAGGGCCTGGGACGGGACGTTTTCGGTGTCCTGCGGGAGGAGGTACCAGCGGGAGGTCCAGCTGACGGACTCGCCGGGCTTAAGGCTGGTGTACCTGCCCTGGGCCTCGAGTTCGATGTAGGTCTTGCCGGCATTGACATAGACCTGGATCTCAGCCTCCTTCGGGGCGGGGCAGGTCGGGCCGAGGTCGGGGAAGCACTTGATGAAGAGCAGGCCGTCGTTGGCGTATGCGTACCAGCCGGTGCCGTCGGCATTGATCTTGCGGTTGGCGCGGGCTTCGTCGCACTCGTACCAGGTGGCTCCGTACTCGAAGCTGAAGGGCATCAGGCCCTGCGGGGTGATGGTCTCCGACGGGGCGTCGAAGAAAATGACTCCTCCGTTGTTGACGCGGGAGATCTCCCAGGGGGCTACCTTGCGCTCGACGGCCGCATCGTTGGTGATGGAGTAGGTGACGACGATGGCACCGTCAGCAGGGTCGGTCTTGAACTCCTTGGTAATGTGATATTTGAACTTCTCCGAGGTCTGTCCGGTGAGGATCAGGGCGCCGTTCCTCTGGACTGCGCTGTAAGGGCGGCTGTCGTACTCCGGTACCGGGGGCCAGTTCCATTCGACCTGGGGGCTGGTCCAGAAGGTGCTGCCGAAAGCGTTGGGACGCTGGTTTTGCGAAAGGACTTCCTTGCCCTTGTACTGGAAGGAAAGGATCTTGGCGCCCTTTGCGGCGTCTACAGTCATGGTGACGTCGCCGTTGGAGATGCTGTACTGGTCGTTTTCAAGGGCCTTGATGCCCTGCGCGGACACCTGTAGGCATCCGAGGGAAAGTGCCGCTGCCAGCGGCAGGAGGATTCTTTTGATCATGGCGTTTATGATTTGTGATTTCAATTGTCGGGGTTCCTTAACTTGTTCTCAAGTCCGTAGACGAGGCGGGTGATGTCGCGGGTGAGTCCTTCGACTTCGAATCCGCCGAGAGCCTTTTCTATGGTGACGCGGTCCTCCCACAGGCGGAAGATGCGGTGGGCGGCCGATTTTGAGCGGAAAGTCATGACCTGATCGTCTTCGGACTCCAGGACATAGCCGTGCTCCTCCATGAAGGAGACGACGCCGGGGCGCAGGTCGGCGAAGTCGCCGAGCGCCCCCGCGAGCCGCTTCTTGTATCCGAACATGGGATATACGGCGGAGATCACGGCAAACATTATGGCGATGTAACCTATTGATTTCCAACCTTGGTCGAACAGGTCGTTGACATCAAACGATGCATAGCCCAGCAGTACCATGATAAGGATGACGATGGTTGCAAGGATGCAGACGGAGATAAAGTATTTGACGGCTCTGACGATATATTTCATGGCGGTTCGTTTTTAGTGTACACAAATATAATAAATTTCGGTATCTGCACGAAATTTGTTACTTTCGCGGATGAATTCCGAATAAAATTGATTTGATTATGAAAGAAGATCCCCTTGAGCGCCTGGAGCGCGAGGAGCGTGAAAGGAAGAACAACGGCGGCCTGAAGACCGTCATGTACGTACTGGCCGCCATAGCCCTTCTATTGGCTGCGGCGCTGGCCTATGTCTGGTTCCAGAAGAGTTCGCTGGTCAAGGACCTCAACGTAGAGAAGGAGGAGCTTACCGAGCAGATCGTCGCCCTTCAGCAGGATTACGACAACCTTTCCTCGGATTACGAGTCCATCAACTCGCAGCTCGATTCCTCCCGCGAGGAGGTCTCGCAGCTCGTGGAACGCATCAAGCAGACCGACGCCACGAACCGCGCCAAGATGCGCCAGTACGAGAAAGAGCTCGGCACTCTGCGCAGCATCATGCGCAACTATATCGTACAGATAGACTCGCTCAACACCCTCAACCAGAAGCTGACGGCCGAGGCTGACGCGGCCCGCAAGGACGCCGCCTCCAGCCGCCGCCAGAACGAGCAGCTGAACAAGCAGGTCAACGAGCTGAGCGGCCAGGTGGCGGCCGGCTCCGTAATCAAGGCCCGCGGCATCATCCTTGAGCCTTACAGCTCCGCGGACAAGGTCACCGACCGCAGCAGCCGCGTTGTCCGCATGCTGACGACTCTCAGCCTGGTGGAGAACGACCTTGCCCCGAAGGGCCCGGTGCGCGTCTATATCATCGTAAAGGACCCTGATGGAAATATCCTTACCAACGCCAACAGCACCGGTTTTGAGACCGCAGGCGAGGCCCGCACTGCGTCGGCTTCCCGCGAGGTTGATTACGAAGGCAAGGAAGTCGAGCTGAGCATCTATCTCAACGACCTGACCGACAGGTGCGTCAAGGGTGTCTATACCGTTGAGGCTTACACGGCCCAGGGTTTCCTCGGCAGCGCCGAGACCATGCTGAGGTAATATCTGGCGGGAGGCCGTGGCATGATCTACGTCCACGTACCGTTCTGCCGTAGTTTCTGCACCTATTGCGGTTTCTATTCCGAGATTTGTTCCCGGAAAGAGGCGCAGCAGGTGCAGAGCCGCATTTTCGGGGACTATGCCGACGCTGTCTGCGAGGAAATAGGGGAGCGGCGGGCGGAAATCGCCGCCACCGCCCCTTTCGCTCCTGACACCCTTTACATCGGCGGCGGGACCCCGTCCGTGCTGCCGGTCGAGGTGCTGGAGCGCATCGTGCGCGCTCTGGGGCCGGCGACGTATGCGGAGTTCACCCTGGAGGTGAACCCCGACGACGTCGCGGCCGGCGGCGCGCAATACGCCGCCGCGCTCCGTACCCTCGGTGTTAACCGCGTCAGTATGGGAGTGCAGTCGTTCGACGACGGCATCTTGCGCTGGATGAACCGCCGGCACGACGCCGCAGGCGCGCGTGAGGCGTTCCGCCTCCTGCACGCCGCCGGCTTCGACAACATCAGCATCGACCTCATCTTCGGCCTGTCACAGCTCTCGGACGGTCTTTGGTCGCAGACTGTGGCCGAGGCGCTTGCGCTGCATCCGGAGCACATTTCCGCCTACCAGCTGTCCGTCGAGGAGGACAGCGCCCTGGCGGAAATGGTGAAGGACGGCCGCTACGCCGAGGCCTCCGAGGAGCAGTGCCGCGGCCAGTACGACACCTTGTGCCGCATGCTGGCCGACGCCGGCTATGTCCATTACGAGATTTCCAACTGGGCGCTCCCCGGCCGCGAAGCGGTCCACAATAGCGCCTACTGGCGCCGCGTCCCCTATGTCGGACTCGGCCCCGCCGCCCATTCCTTCTCCCTTCCTGCGCCCGGCGTCCGCTCGTGGAACAGCGCGGAGCTTGCCAGGCGCGATGCGTCCGGTCGCCTGCTCCGCTGGCGCTCCGGAAGCGAGACGCTTTCCCAGCGCGAAGCCGCGGAGGAGACCATCATGCTCGCACTCCGCACCGCCGCAGGCATTTCCCTGCCCCTGCTCCGCCGCCTCTCTCCTTCCGCGCCGGTGGACGAACTGCTCGCTTCCGGCTCCCTTCGGCTTATCCCCTCATCCGGGGAGCCTCGCGTCCGCATCCCTGAGGATCATTTCTTCGTCTCCGACGACATCATCGCCCGCCTCTTTCCCGCAGGGTAAGGGGAAAACCGGGGTACCCTGCGGGAAAACGCCCGCAGGGTAGGCAGAAAAATGGGGTACCCTGCGGGAAAATTACAGAAAAATGCTTACATTTATAAGAATTTTCTAAAACCCCAATAAAATGGCAAAGATCATTTACATTCTCGGTATTGTCATCGCCATCTGGTGCGTACTTGACATCTTCAAGAAACCCAAGCTCGGTATTATCGGCAAGATCCTCCTTTCGATTGCAGTCCTTGCATTCAGCTGGGTCGGATTCGTAGTGTATTATTTCCTCCTCAAAGACAGGATCTAGTAGATGAGAAGGATAGCCATGATGGCGGCCATGCTGTTGAGCCTGGCCGCCGTATATGCGCAGCCGCATCGTTCCGAGGCTGCCGTCCGCGCCCTGATGGAGGATCCTTCCAGGGCCGGTAACAACACCAATTCATACGAGTTCCACGAGATCCGCGACACTAAGCCCCCGAAGGGTTATAAGCCTTTCTATATCAGCCATTACGGCCGTCATGGCTCACGTTCCAACTGGGGCGGCAAGGCCTACGAGGACCTGATCGCCACCCTCGAGGAGGGCCAGCGCATGGGCATCCTGACCCCTGGCGGCGACTCCCTTCTCAACGCCGCCCGTCTCGTCCTCGCGAATTACAACGGCATGGACGGCCGCCTTTCCCAGCGCGGCGTCCGTGAGCATACCGCCATCGCGGAGCGCATGTATAAGCGCTACCCGGAAGTGTTCAAGGGCAACAAGATGGTACGTGCGTTCGGAAGCCAGGTGCAGCGCTGCCTGATCAGCATGAACGCCTTCACCACCTCGCTTGTACGCCAGAATCCGAAGCTTTATTTCTACCTCGACACCGGCGAGAAGTTCCAGGAGTACATCAACAACGAGCAGGGTTGGCAGCAGAAGACCGGTCCGGCCATGATGAAGGCCATGCAGATCACCCGCGCCCTGCCTGACGACACCCTCGGCGTGCTCACCCGCATCTTCACCGACGTGCCCAAGGCCCGCACCTTTGTCAAGAGCGCCCGCTCCCTGACGGAGAATGTCTGGAACACCGCCATCATCTCCGAGGACTTCGACATCCCGGACAACCTCTTCCGCTTCCTGCCCTTCGACGCTCTGTACAAGCGCTGGGCGCAGAGCAACGTGATGCTCTACACCGGCCACTGCAACTCCGTCGAGTCCGGCAACGACCGCGTCCCCATGGCCGAATCCTGCGTGCAGGATATCGTGGCCAAGGCTGACGAGTGCATCGCCACCGGCAAATACTGCGCAGACCTCCGCTTCGGCCACGACTACCCGCTGATGGCCCTGGTCAACTACCTCGGCATCGAGGGCGTGGGCGAGCGCATTCCCGCGGAGGAGATCTGCGACAAATGGCTGGGATTCTGGAACATCCCCATGGCGAGCAACCTCCAGATCATCTTCTACCGCAACAAGGCGGGCGATGTCCTGGTGAAATTCCTCTACCAGGAGCAGGAGCGCCTCCTCCGCGGCCTGGAGCCTTTCCAGGGCCCTTATTACAAATGGGAAACCGTCAAGGCCAATCTCGAGGGCTACAAGCGCTGATTTAAAAATTCTTCCCGGGAGGATTAAACCCGCGGGAGCCATACATGTCTTAGATAATGTCCGGACGATGACTCCCGGACATTATTTTTGCTAACAATCAAACTCTCGCAGATATGAAAAAGTTAATGACTCTCGTTTTGGCAGCGCTTCCTTTCGTGATGTACGCGCAGATGCCCGGCATGGATTTCTCCAACATGCAGATGGAACTCTCCGAGGAGACCATCGTCAACTATACCAACGGCATGGTGGCCGACTACGGCCTTAATGAAGACCAGGCCGCCCAGGTCCTGGAGATCAACAGGAAGTATCTCGGCAAGGTCGAGTATCCCGTCGTCCTCCCTCCCGAGGCCGAGGAGGCCATGAACAACATGGGCAACCGCCAGGGCGGCGCCGGTTTCGACATGGGCAGTTTCTCCCAGGAAGACCGCGACAGGATGATGTCCATGATGAACGACATGCAGGAGAGGATGAATGACATCGCCGACAACCAGGAGGCTTATGAGAACGCCCTCGCCAGCGTACTCGACAAGAAGCAGATGAAGAAATGGAAGAAGGCCAAGAAGCACTACCAGACCGACCAGCGCATCAAGATGGAGGCCCAGTTCGGCGGCATGGGCGGCTTCGGCGGCGGAATGCCCGGCGGTGGCTTCGGCGGTGGCATGCCCGGCGGCGGTTTCGGTGGCGGAATGCCCGGTGGCGGCTTTGGATTCTAGAAGACTATACAGGAACAGTTAGTATATATAGCGAAAAGGAGGGGACCATCCGTGGCTCTCTCCTTTTTTATTATCCGTCAGGAATTTACGCAAAGAATGAAATGACGAGTGCGACCAGAAAGCCGGTGCCGCCGACAAGGGTTTCCATGACCGTCCATGTCTTGAGGGTGGTCTTCTCGTCCATTCCCATTAGGGTCTTGACCAGCCAGAAGCCGGAGTCGTTGAAATGGGAGCAGACGGTGGCGCCGCCGGCGACGGCGGCCGTGATGCAGGCGAGGTGCATGGGCGACAGCCCGGCGACCTCGGGCATCGCGGCCACTATGCCGGCAGCCATGGTCATGGCCACGGTGGCTGAACCGACGGAGATGCGGACCACGGCCGCAACGACGAAGGCCACCACCACGACCGGCAGGGCTGCGGAGGCGACGGCGTGGCCGATGATGTCTCCCAGACCGGAATACTGCAGGATGTAACGCAGCACCCCGCCGCAGGCGGTGACCAGGAGGATGAGCCCCACGGGCTCCAGCGACTTGGTCATCACTTTTTCGAGTTCCGCGGCGGTATAGCCGTTCCGGTGGCCCAGCAGGATCATCGCGGCTACCGTTGCGATGGTCAGGGCCACGAACGGCTCGCCCAGGAAGCCGATGACCTTGCGGGCAGGGGCGAGAGCGTCGACCACTCCGGTGATTGATTTCAGGATAATGAGTATCAGCGGGATAAGTATGATGGTCACTACTGTGCCGAAGGACGGCAGCCTGGCGCCGGGGTGGTCATACGGCTCCGCCGTCGCTTCGCCGGCCTCTTCCGGCGCCGGCACGAAATACTTCCTGCCGCACCGGGCTCCCCAGAGTACGCCGGCCACGATGATGGCCGCGACGCCGCACACCAGCCCGACCAGGATGACCCGGCCGAGGTCCGCTCCGAGCATGGTGGCCACCAGCACGGGACCCGGTGTCGGCGGTATGAATGCATGTCCGACCGCCAGGCCCGCGAGCAGCGGTATGGCGTAGGACAGCGTCGAACGGCCGGTCCGCCTGGCCAGCGAAAACGCCAGAGGTATTAGGATTATCAGTCCCGCGTCGAAGAATACCGGTATGGCTATGACCATGCCCGTTATGGCCATGGCCCAAGCTGCCTTGCGCTCTCCCAGCTTGTCCACCATGGTGACAGCCAGTACTTTAGCCCCTCCGGAAATCTCCAATATGGCTCCGAACATCGACCCCAGACCCACCAGGAGCGCTATTCCCTTCAGGGTGTTGCCGACTCCGTCGTCCACCGCCTTCACTATCTGGTCCAGCGGCATCCCGGCGCCCAGGCCTATGAGCACCGCTCCGATGAGAATGGCTATCATCGCCGGGACCTTGAAGCGTATGATCAGCGCCAGGAGAATCACCAGCCCGATCAGGGCGGCGATCACCAGCCGTGTCGGATCCAACGCTACGATTTCACTCATAATCAGGGCTTGTGGGCGAAGAGGCGGTCGATGATGAGGGAGATGGCGCCGTCGCCGGTGACGTTGCAGGCGGTGCCGAAGGAGTCCATCGCGATGTATAGGGCGATCATGAGTGCCTGCGCCTCCGCGTCGAAGCCTAGTATGGAACTGAGGGGGGCGAGCGCCGCCATGATGGCCCCTCCGGGGACACCGGGCGCCGCCACCATCATTATCCCGAGCATCAGTATGAACTCGAGGAACATGGGGAAGGAATGCGGCATGCCGTTCATCAGGCAGACCGCCAGGGCGCAGCAGGTGATCTTCATCGCGCTGCCGGACATGTGGATGGTGGCGCAGAGCGGGACGGTGAATCCCGCGACCTCCTCGCGTACCCCGTTGGCTACGGTCTGCTTCAGCGTCACGGGGATGGTCGCGGCTGAAGAGGAAGTGCCCAGGGCGGTGAAATAAGCGGGAAGCATGCCTCCCAGGAGCTTCAGAGGGTTCTTCCGGGCTATGGCTCCGGCAATGCAGAACTCATAGAGAAGAATCAGGATGTGCAGCGCGAAGATGACCAGGATGATCATTGCGAAGACCTTCAGGACGGGGAAAACCTTGCCAGAGCAGGTCATTTCCAGGAAAATGCCGAAGATATACAGGGGCAGCAGGGGGATGATGAGTTTCTCGATGGTCTTGGCGATGGCGCTGCGGAACTCGGAGAAGAAGCCCTTCATGACGGGAAGTGCCATGTGGGCTATGCAGAGTCCGAAGATGAAAGAAAACACAAGCGCCGTCATGACGTCCATCATCGACGGTATGTTGATGGTAAAATAGGGTTCCAGCCCCGCTTCCGTCGCGGCGATGTCCGCCGTCCCGGCTTTGGATACGAGCGAGGGGAAGAGGGCTTCCCCTACGCCGTATCCCAGGCCGGCGGCGAGCGCCGTGTCGAAATAAGCTATGGCCACTGTCACCAGGAGCATCTTGCCGGCGCTCCTGCCGATGTCGCCTATGGCCGCTGTGACTAGCCCAAGGATGATCAGGGGAATGAGGAATCCCAGCAGCTGGGAGAATATCGCGTTGAAGGTCAGGAATATCCTTACGAACCATCCGGGCATCACCAGCCCGAGCGCGATGCCGAGTGCGATGGCGATAAGGACCCTGGGTAGCAGCCCCAGGCGCCGTCCCGCCTTTGTCTTTACGGTAGTTTCAGCCATGACTGTTCAATTGTGGTCATTACAAAGATAACATCTTCGCTCCAGTTTTACACGTTTGCGAAGGAAAATGCTTATATTTGTCTAATATATATTCAAACTGCGTATGCGAAGAGTACTAAGAGTCGGGGCATTGCTCGCCCTGCCGCTCCTCATGACTGTGCTGTATTCTTGTACGGACATGGTCAAGCAGGAGCTGGAAGACACCCACGCAAAGCTTGAGGCGCTCCAAAGGCTTGTATCGGAAGCCAACGACAATCTGGAGTCGCTCGAGAATCTCATCAAGGCACTGGATGACACACATACCATCCTCCCGGCCTCCTTCGTGGAGACGGAGGACGGATATGAGGTCTCGTTCCAGGATGGAAGGAAAGTCTTCATCCATTACGGAAAGGACGGCAAGACCCTGGTCCCCGTCGGAGTCCTGGACGAGGACGGCATATATTACTGGACTGTCGACGGTGAATGGCTATTGGATGCCGACGGCAACAAGATGAGGGCCAGCGCCTCTGAAGGAGAGGATGGCATCGCGCCCGTGATCAAGGTTGAAGACGGTTTCTGGTGGATCTCCTCCGACGGGGGGGAGACCTTCGAGAAGCTCAGGAGTTGCGAGGAGATGGACGGCGTCGGAGTGTTCAAGGACGTCATCATGGACGACCCTGCAAAGATCGTCCTCGTCCTCTGGGACGGAACCAAGATTGAGATTCCGCGTTTCGTCAACTTCAAGATGTCTTTCAGCGGCCCGGTCCTCGACACCATGGCCGTCAAGGCCGGCGAGACCCTCTCCATCCCTTACGAGTTGATTACTGAAGGTGATGCGCTCGACATGGTGATCATCACTTCCGGCACCGATGGAACGTACTTCTCCAAGGTGGTGGGAGGGGAGGCTCCCGGCACCGGCGTAGTGGAAGTCCAGGTTCCGGACCCCTTCGTAAGAGGCTATATACTGCTTCAGGCGTGGTGCAACGGCTATTCCGCAGTCAAGATGATCTCCTTTGTCGAGATCTTTACACCTCCCGTGGAAGAGATGCAGATCATCCCGGTGCGTGCCCCCAGCGTTGAGTACACCATAGAGATCCCATATGATTTCGGCAACTTTTTTGCGGTGAAATCCGCCCCTGAGTGGATTAAAGTCTCAGCAAAATTGGATGATGGAATCATTGTCCTCGAACTGTCCGAGAATACGGAGCCGGAGGTCAGGGTCGGATATATCGATGTGGTGAATGAACCCACGTTCGACCACGTCGATACCCGTATCGTTGTTCATCAGGCTACGACGTCTTTAACTTGTGATATCGAGCCGGGATCGTCGTTCAATTACACGGAGATTGAAAACGATGAAGATGAAAAAGTAATAGGAGCCCTCGAAATCCCCACCGAGGGAGGCAAGTGCGAACTATGGTTCACCAGTCAGGTGGTGTTCAAGATCGTCATACCGGAAGACTGCAATTGGCTTGAGCAGGAGTTATATGCCGAGGACGGATTTTGGCATCTGTATCTGAATGCGGACAAGAATGAGACCGGTGGAATCCGTACCACGACAATAAAGGCGACTTCCATGATGGAAGAACGTACTTATGCGGAAATCAAAGTATTACAAAGATAAAAATACATGAAAATGAAAAGATATATCGTAGCAGGCATCATGGCGGCCGCCCTCCTCGTCAGCGGCTGCGGACAGTTCGTCCGTGACGAGCTTATCTCCATGCAGAACGAGATCGACCGGCTCCACGAGCAGGTCGAGGACATGAACAACGGCCTCGTCAACCTCCACGGCATAGTCTCCCAGATGGCGGAGAAGGGCTATATAGTCGATGTCAAGGAGTACGAGGACGAGGAGCATGGAGGATTCTCCCTCTTCTTCCGGACCGTAACTCTCGGCCCTGACGGAACTGTCGTGAAGGATGACACCTACCACATCGACCTCAACAACGGTGTGGACGGAAAGGACGCGAAGCCTTTCGTCCTGGGTGTACGCTCCGACGGCGACCACTGGTATTGGTATGACAACGAGAAGGATGACTGGATGCGCTCGGCTGACGGAGACCGCTTCATGGTGGACGGAAAGGACGGAAAGACCCCCCTTCTGGAAATCGTAAAGGATCACTGGTGCATCTCCTGGGACGGCGGAAAGACCTGGGAGACTACGGACTGGGAGGTCAAGGGCAAGGACGCGAACGAGTTCTTCTCCGGAGCCAATGTACTTGACGACCGGGTCGAGCTCATCCTCGCCGCGGACAGCACGGTCCTTACTCTTCCCCGTTTCATCGAGGTCGGCCTTTCCCTGACCCTGGATGGCGAGAGCGTGGGTGAGAACGTGCCCATCGCCCCCGGAGGGAAGGTGACGCTGGCCTATGAGATCACCGGAACCGGTGCGGCGAATGCCGTAGTGGTGGCCGGCACCGACGGCCGCCTCAAGACGGCCATCCGCCGCCTGACCGCGACCACCGGAACGGTGGAGGTCACCTGCCCCGAGGTCTTCCCGGAGGGAGGATATGTCTACGTCACCGCCAACGACGGGAACGGACGTTCCGTCACCCGCGTAGTCTCATTCGTGGAGAAGAGTGAACCGGCCGCCGGTTCAGGCGAATAAGGGGGAGGACCGGTGATGAAAAGATTACTGCTCATCGGAGTTCTCGGGCTGATACTGCCCCTGACCTGCGGCGCCCAGATATGGACGGTGCAGACCAACGTCCTGGACTGGGCGGCCCTCGGCACGGCTAACGTCGAGCTCGGAGCCTCCCTGTCACAGCATTTCTCGCTTGTGGCCGGAGGACGTTACAATCCTTGGGAGTTCCAGGATGAAAAGAACGACGCTATAATCCGCAACCAGCAGAAGACCGCCTACCTGGGCGTGCGCTACTGGCCCTGGTATGTCAATTCCGGCCTGTGGATAGCCTTTAAGGGCCAGTACATGGCCTCCTTCTCCAATACCGGTATCTGGAGGGCCGCGCTCAAGGAAGGGAAGAACGGATACGGAGGCGGTCTTTCCATGGGTTATACCTTCATGCTTTCCAAGCATTTCAACTTCGAACTCGGCGCGGGAGCCTGGGCCGGAGTGTTCCAGGAGTACGGCTACTACGGCAGCCCGAAGAAGTATGACGTCCGCGAGGAAGGCCGAAAGACCTTCATATATCCGGACACGGTATCACTCAGCTTTGTTTACGTATTCTAGATGAAACCCAATATCGTTCTCATAGGGACTCTCGTGGCCCTGGCGCTGATCTCTTCCTGCGCTTCGCAGCGTAAGCTGGCCGCCATCAAGAGCGGGGATCCCGCGGCTTCGCTGGTCCTTGGCAAGGACGTCTACGTCCCGGAGATCAAGGAGGCGAAAACCTTGCGCGACACCCTGAGGATCAAGGACGACGACGGCACCGAACTGATTCTGATGAAGGCCATCCTTGACGAGGATTCCGGCGAGATGGTCGCTACGGAGACTTTGGAGGCGGCCCGCGTCACCGCCCGGTTCCGCAACATCGCCGAGCGTCACGGCAAGGTGGACCTCGCCTTCCAGATCATCGTGCCTGCGGCCATGCAGGACAGCAAGTGGCAGCTCCGCTTCTACCCCGACATGTATATGCTGGGTGACGTGGAGCGCCTCGAGCCGGTGGTCATCACGGGCAATTCCTACCGCAAGGCCCAGCTCAGGGGTTACCAGCAGTACGAACGTTTCCTTTCAAGGATAGTCTCCGACACGACCCGGTTCATCAACGTCAAGTCGCTGGAGATCTTCCTCAAGCGCAACATCCCGCTCCTGTACGCCTTCAAGACGGACAGCACCTTCGTGTCGGACGAGCAGTTCTATACGATGTACGGCGTTTCCGAGCAGCAGGCCATCGAGCATTATACCAACAAGAGGGCGCGCAGCGTGAACGAGAGGCGCAAGGAGAAGCTCGACGAGATGTACCGCAGGTACGTCAAGGTTCCCATCGTCACCGAGGGCATCCGCCTGGACACCGTTATGGTGGGCAAGGGCGGAGACTTCATCTACAACTACGTCCAGACCATCGTCACCAGGCCGCGCCTGCGCAAGGTGGACATAGTACTTTCCGGAGACATTTACGAGTCTGACAACAGGCTGTACCGTATCCCGGAGAGCGAGCCCCTCACCTTCTACATCAGCTCCGTGTCCGGTCTCACCGACCAGACGGAGCGGTATGTTTCCAAGGTCATCGAGCGTCATGCAGACGCCAACACCACCAGCAACATCGACTTCAAGGTAGGAAAGAGCAACATCGACCTGTCGATGGGCAACAACCGCCGCGAGCTGGGCAGGATACGCCGCATCCTTGCGGCCCTGCTGGACAACGACACTTACCTGCTGGATTCCATCATAGTGACGGCATCGGCCTCGCCGGAGGGCCGCGAAAGCCTCAACTGGAGGCTTTCCAGGGCCCGCAGCGAGTCCATTTCCAAGTATCTCGACGACCAGATCAAGGTGCTTCAGGACTCCCTGGACCGCGCCAGGGGCCTGAGTTACGACGCCTCCGGACGGCTTGTACGTCATGAGCGCGTGCGCATTCCGTTCGTCAGCCGTTACAAGGGAGAGGACTGGGACCGTCTGGACATCCTCGTGGACGGCGACGACTACCTGACCGAAGGCGACAAGTCCCGCTACGACCTGCTCCGCCGCGTCCCCGACCTTGACGGAAGGGACGAGCTCCTCGCCAGGGAGAGGTTCTACCAATACCTGCGCGACGAGCTGTATCCGAAACTCCGCAACGTAGCTTTCGACTTCCACATGCACCGCAAGGATATGGTCAAGGACACCATCCATACGACTGTCCTCGACTCCACGTATATGCGCGGAGTCAACGCCCTGCTGAACATGGATTACGAAGCCGCCCTGGCGTTGCTGAGGCCTTACGAGGACTTCAACACCGCAATCGCCTACATGGGCCTTGACCGCGACAGGAGTGCGATGGAGATACTCTCGAAGATGAAGCCGACCGCTCCGGTCAACTACCTGATGGCCATCCTCTACTCAAGGCTCGGCGATGAGCAGGAGGCGGTGTCGCGCTACCTCCAGTCCTGCCGTGAGGAGCCGTCCTACGTCCACCGCGGCAATCTCGACCCGGAGATCTCCCAGCTGATCAAGACCTACCGCCTGAACGGCTACGACGGCGAGGAAACCCCTCCCGACACAGACTGATAACAGATTAATGACAAGACCATGAAGAGAATTCTTTTGCTTGCGCTTGCCGCCGTATTGGTGTCGGCCTGCGCGTTTTCGATCCCTGACAAGTTAGCACAGGCGGCTGACAAGGTAGCCGCAAAGGGCGCAGACTTCACTCCCGAACAGTGGCAGACGGCCAATGCACAGTTCGAGAAACTCGTCAAGCAGTACGTCGACGGATACGACAAGTTCTCCACCGACGAGAAGAAGAAGGCCAACGCCGCCATCGGCAAATACACCGCAACGGCAATCAAATGCGGCGTAGCGGACGTCGCCAAGGAGGTCAATGCCCTCCTGAAGAAGATTCCCGATTCGGTGGACGCCGCCGTAGAAGGCGCGCGGGGCTTCCTGGAGGAGCTGGGGCTGTAGAGCCCCCCGCTCCTCCCCGGCCTCCGCGCGGCCGTGTTTCTCAGGATAATCCTTTCCAGAATATGAGAAAGGCGCTTCTGATAACCCTGTCGTTCGTTCTTGCGGGCACGGGGCGGGCCGCCGCGCAGGGGTTCCCCCTGCCCGGGGCGGCCGACTCCCTCGCCCTGGTCACCGCCGACTGGCAGTGGCGTGACCTCGGCGACGGCGCCGAGGCCGGCACTGCGTCCCTTCAACTTTTCTCCTCCACCCAGTCCATCTCCATCATCCGTTTTCCCATGAGGAAATGGAAGGTCGAGGTACTTGAAAGGGATGGGGAAGACGCATGCTCCACCTCCGAGATGGCGACGTACTTCGGGGCGGACATGGCTATGAACGGATCCTATTTCAACAGGGATGTCACGCCGGCCACCTTCGTCAAGGACGACGGGACGGTCATTTCTTCCACATCTCCGGAAGAGGAATACCGTGCCGACGGCCTCCTGCTCATAAAAGGACGCCGTGGCACCAGGCTCCGCATCATGACCAGCCTTCCCCCTGACAATGCCGCTGATTCGAGGCGGAGCCGCGAAGCCCTTTCCTCCGGCCCCATGCTGGTCGAGAAGGGTAAAGTGCTTGTAAATGGAGAGGATGATACAAACTTCTACGCCGGCCGCCACCCACGTTCCTTCATGGGATACACACTTCCCGGAGAGGTGCCCAAAGGCACGCTGGCTGGTCCTCACAAGCCTTCTGGAAGGATGGTTTATCTGGTAGTGGTGGACGGAAGGTTTCCCGGGCAGGCCGACGGGGCCACGATTCCCGAACTGGCGTTCATCTGCAGGATCCTGGGCCTGCACGATGCCATGAATCTGGACGGGGGCGGCTCATCTACTTTGTGGGATGAGAACTTGGGCGTGCTCAACCACCCTTACGACAACCGCGTCTTCGACCACTCAGGCGAGAGGCGTGTCCCCAACTCCGTCGGAGTCTTCCGCAGGTAAATCGAGTTCCTTCTCGATGAGGGGGAGAAGGATTAGGTCGGCCGGGAGCCAGCAGACGCTCGCAAGCTCGTCCACGGCAAGCCACCGTGCCGATTCGTGCTCGTTGAGATGGAGCGCCTCCTTTTGCAGGGAGCAGATGAAGCAGTGCATCGTCAGATGGAAGGAAGGGTAGTCCCATTCGACCGTATGGAGGAACTTCCGGATATCGATCTCTGCGTCCAGTTCCTCACGTATCTCCCTGACAAGTGCCTCCTCCGGGGTCTCTCCGGGCTCCATCTTGCCTCCCGGCCATTCCCACCAGTCCTTCCATTCGCCATATCCCCTCTGGGTGGCAAATACCTTGTCCCCCTTCCTGATAATGGCTGCGACTACTTCGATGCTTTTCATACTGATGACGGCCGGATAATGATTGATCGTTGCAAAGGTAATGCTTTTTCTTCGTATCTTCGTCTGAACCAAAACTTAGAGACATGGCAAGGATCTACGTCGCCTCCAGCTGGAGGAACCGATACTATCCCGAAGTGGTAAAGATGCTCCTAGATGCAGGGCATGAAGTCTATGATTTCCGCAACCCGCCCCACGGCGGGAACGGCTTCCGCTGGACCGACATCGACCCTGATGCTTTCCAGTGGGTTTTCGACCAGTACGCCGAAGGATTGCACCATCCGCTGGCGGAGCGGCAGTTCGCGGCCGACCTGGAGGCCCTGGAATGGGCCGACACCTGCGTGCTCGTGTTGCCCTGCGGGCGCAGCGCGCACACCGAAGCCGGATGGATGGCCGGCGCCGGCAGGCGCGTAATCGCCTATATCCCTGAAATGGTGGAACCTGAGCTGATGTACAAACTCTTCGACGCGGTCGTCGGCACCCCCGCCGACCTGCTGGCCGCGCTAGTATAGCCTGTTCTTCAATTCTTTCTCGAAGATGTCGCTTGCGACGATGCGGTAGTGGGGGTGATACGCCCTCTCGAAGGCTTCGCACTCCATCTCGATAAGCCAGCCCGGGCGGCAGACGCGGGCCTCCAGGATGATGCGGGGGATGGTGGGGAAGCGTTCTTGCATATAGGCGTCCACGACCTGGTAATCCGAGATGTCCCGCAGGTAGATGACGAAATATGGCACCTTGTCAAGACTGGATCCGCCTTCGCGGAGCAGCTCGGAGATATTCTCCAGCAGCCGGTCCGTCTGGGCGAGGACGTCGCCCTCGTGAAGGATATGGCCGCGGTTGTCGATGCTGGCGGTTCCGCTGATATAAATGTGCCCGTCGGAGAGCCGCACGCCACGCTCGAAGGCCACGCCGTAATCGTGTGTGGGACTGAGGTGTGAGAGAGCTTTCAGGTATGTCTTGTCTGACTCGCTGATATCCGGCCGGGTCAGAAAGTCGATGGCCACCACGGCATGGCGGCCTTCAGTCGCCCCACCGATGCCGGTTGAGGCGATATAGTGCGTATCGTGGCTCAGCCCCTCCCCGGCGAATACGTCGTTGCGTGCCTTGACGAGTCCGGCATAATTGGAGTCGATGTCGCGCACGTAAATCCAGGTCCGTACGCAATGTGTCTTCATTTCGAGTCCTAGCGGGCGGATGATGTCCAGATACTTGCTGAACAACAGGCGGGACTGGGCAAAGGAGTCCCTCCCTTCCGCCTCCTCCTCCGTAAGGCGCAGGCTGTGGAAAAGGCATCCCTCCTTTTCAGGCGAAGTCCGCACCAGCGCCGCGACACGGCTGCCGTCGAGAGGCGGCTGCTCCACGATGGAAACGGCCGGGCATGCGGGTAGGCTTTCCAAGGCCGCCCGCAGGGCCCCGGCCTGGTTCTGCGCGTCGCTCAGGAAGAAGCGGATGAAAGCGGGGATCCGGCCTTCTACGCTTTCGGTGGCGAAGAACAGCCTGAGGCGGGTGAACAAAGAGAAAAGGGCATCCGGAAACGTATTCCCGGATGCCGGCTTGATTATTTCGAACCTGCTTCCTACCACTGCTCCCAGTGGATGTTGTCAGGATTCCACTTGTCTTTCGGAGCCGGGTCCTCTGCGGGGACACCGACGGGGATGATGCAGAGCGGCTTGACGTTGTCGGGAAGTCCGAGAGCGGCGGCGATGGGGGCTACCCTGTCCTCAGCGGGGTATCCTGCAGTCCAAACTGCGCCAAGACCTAAAGCCTTGACAGCCAGCAGGATATTCTCCGCCGCGGCGGAGCAGTCCTCAAACCAGAACATGTTGGGCATCTCCTGCTCGGGCCCGTCAGGCTGTCCGAACGGACGGCCCTTCGAGGTGGTCTGTCCACAGACTACGATGACCGCACCGGCGGTATTGAACATCTCGCTCCTGGGGCCGGATCCGAACACCGAAGCCATCCTGTCCTTGTCCGTGACGACCACGAAGCGCCAGGGCTGGCCGTTCATGGCGGTGGGGGCGGCCATACCGGCCTTGAGGATGGTCTCAAGCTGGTCCTTGGAGACGGGGTCACCTGTAAAACTGCGGATGCTGGTACGTGTCATGATGACGTCCAGGGCCGAAGGGGCGGACTCCTGGGCCTTGCCATTGCATCCGGTGATGAGGAAAGCCACCATAAAGGCGGCGAAGACAGCGATCTTTTTCATTGTATATGTCATTAATAATGATGGTTTAACCTGGAACAAATATACGGAATAATTCGCATGAAAAAACAGTCTGGTGCGATTCACACGCCTGCTCTGGTGTAAAATCCCCACAAATTGGGATTG
Organism: Bacteroidales bacterium; assembly: GCA_017620335.1. Taxonomy (GTDB): domain Bacteria; phylum Bacteroidota; class Bacteroidia; order Bacteroidales; family UBA932; genus Cryptobacteroides. The sequence continues at coordinate 14,801 of JAFZQO010000012.1, read as the reverse complement.
ACCGGGATTCGGCAGGGGCATAATTTTGCTAAAAATTAAGAAACTAGTTAGTATGTGTCGTTCCGGATTTGTTGCACTGTTCCTCCTGCTGACTTTACCCCTTAATGCCCAGCATCTTACGATAGGAGGATATGGCGAAGCCGCTTATACGCGAAACTTCTTCAGCGACAACGTCTATCGCTATTCCCGCCCTTCCGAATATGCAAACGATCCCTCCCACGGCCGCTTCGATATCCCCCATGCGGTCATTTATCTAGGTATGACTTCGGTAAAGGCTGGAGCATGCAGACGGAGATCGAGTTCGAGCATACCGGGACCGGAAGCGCCGTGGAAAAGGAGTTCACGGAAGCCGGCGAATGGGAATCCGAGATCGAAAAGGGCGGAGAGCTGGAGCTTGAACAGTTCTGGATCCAGAAGTCTTTCAGGCCGGAATTCAATGTCCGAGCCGGGCATATCGTCGTCCCGGTGGGAGGTCTCAATTATGCCCATGAACCCCTGAACTATTTTACCGTCTATCGTCCGGAAGGGGAGTATACGATCCTCCCTTCGACATGGCATGATACGGGTGTCAGTCTGTGGGGAAGGACGGACAACTGGCGTTATGAACTGCTGGTGACGGCAGGCCTGGACGGATTCATGTTCGACCGCGACCGTTTCGTCCACTACGGGGCCAAGTCCCCCTACGAATACCGGGTCGCCAACCAGCTGGGTTATGCCGCCCGCGTGGATAACTTCAGCCTGAAAGGATTACGTGTCGGCCTGAGCGCCTTCTACGGCAGGGCCATGCACAATTCCTATCCCAATGACCTGCATGACACGCGCTATGCCGATGTCAAGGGCAGGACTTTCATCGGAGCCGTTGACTTCGCCTACAAGGGGGAACGGCTCATCGTAAGGGGCAATGCCGACTACGGCAATGTGGGAGACGCCGCCACGATATCCACCATCAAGCGTAACCTGTCATCCAACAATGCTCCCTACAAAAAGACACCGGTAGGGCAGCAGGCCCTGGCGGCGGGACTGGAGGCGGGCTATGACATCCTTCCATGGTTCGGAGCCGCTGACAGCCAGTTATTTATCTTTGGAAGATATGAATACTATGACAGCTATATCCCTTCGGCGGACCAGCAGGACTATCCCTATACGGACAGGCACCGGGTCGCGGCGGGATTCAACTGGTTCCCGATTCCGGAAATCGCAATCAAGGGAGAGTATTCCTACCGCTTCCTGAAACCCCCATACAATCCCGAGCCTTCCATCAGTCTCGGAGTCACTTACATGGCATTTTTCAACCGATAATCCATAAAAAAGATAAAGACAATGAAGAACGTGGTCAAAACACTGGCAGTCGTGGCACTTGGTGCCATGCTTGCCGCTTGCGAGAAAGACAATCCTACCGATAACGGCCTTACCGATAATCAGAAGAAGATGGCCGCTACGGTCGAGAACTATGTCCCCAATGTCGTGTACAACACCTATAAGGCACTCGCAGATGAGTCCGACAAACTCTATCAGGCATTGAATTCAGCTTCGCAGAAGGCACCGGATCGCCTTATTATGTGGACGTCGACAAGGACGGGACAGTCACGGATGCCGAAATATCGGAGGCCGTGCTGGCCCTGCTGAGTCCCAAGACCAACCAGTTCGACAATCCCTACCACAACTTCGAACCGGAGATGACGGGGGACGAGTACTATGATTTTATGGTATGGCATCGTGGCCTTGCCATCCCCCGGGCACGTAACCTGAACGACCCCGACGTCCAGAAAGGTAAACGGCTGTTCACCGATATGGGGTGCGCCACCTGTCACAGGCCTTCCTGGACCACCGGTGACGATAATTACTGGACCCCGGCCATGAACGGAACGAAACCCCTCCCTCGCTATGCCAACCAGACTATATGGCCCTATTCCGACTTCATCCAGCACCGGTTGTGGATGAAAAATGACATCCACGGGACCTGGTGCCGTACCACTCCGCTATGGGGACGCGGCCTTTCCGCACTCAATACGGGGCGCAGCGACCGCCTTCATGACTGCAGGGCGAGAAACGTTGTGGAAGCGATAATGTGGCATGGTTTTTCCAAGGAAAGCGATGCGTACAGCAGCGCGGAGAAGTTCTATAATCTGAGCAAGGAAGAACGTGACGCCGTGGTGAAATTCATAGACTCCATCTGATGCAGAACAGGAAGCGAATATTGACAATAATCAGTTACAGTACGCTGGCTGCCGTTATCCTTATGATGATGGCGGCCACCGTCCTTGAAAGAACGAACGGATCAGACTTCTCTTTCCGATGGGTTTACCATAATCCTTTGTTCTTCATCCTGTGGGCGGTGCTTTCCGTCACCGGGTTATGCCTGCTCGTATCCAGCAAGGCTGGAAAAAGTCCCTGGACCCTGCTGCTGCACGTCTCCTTCGTGATCATCCTTGCCGGAGCTCTGACGACGCATCTGACCGGAGAAGACGGCCTCGTACGCCTGCCCCGCGGGGAGGAGGTGAGCCAATGGGAGCGGAGCGACGGTACGCTGCGGCCTCTCCCTTGCCCGATGACATTGGAGGAGTTCGAGATCCAGTATTATTCCGGATCCCAGGCACCTTCCGACTACCGCAGCGTCATCCTTGTGAATGGTGAACGGCAGGAGATTTCCATGAACAACATAGCGCGGATAGAAGGCTATCGCTTCTATCAGGCCGACTACGACGACGAGGCTTCCATCCTGAGTGTCAATCACGACCCCTGGGGAATCGGCATCACCTACACGGGTTATGTACTCCTGCTCCTGTCGATGCTGGGCTTCTTCTTCCAGCGGAACACCGTTTTCAGGAGCACGTTGAAACGGATTGCACGGTCGTCCGCCCTGGTCGTTGCACTTGCCCTCCTGTTCCCGGGCATGGCCCGTGCGCAGGAAATTCCGAAGGCGCTGCCGCAGGATGTAGCCGATACCTTCGGAGAATTATATGTCTATTACATCGACCGGGTCTGTCCATTCGAGACCATGGCCGGGGATTATACCCGGAAGGCCGATGGCAAATCCTACTGGACTGGCTTCGATGCCTGGAAACTGTATCCGGTCGCCGACTCCGCCGGAGTCGTACGCTGGTATTCCGCCAATGACACGCTTCCGGACGAAATCGTCAACGACTATGACCGTTGGATATTCATCCGAAAGGCCATGGACCTGGTGGAACAGTCCGTCCGGGAAGAGGACTGGGAGGAGGTGAAACATATTGTCGGCAGAATCAGGGACTATCAGGTCAAGGTGGCCGGTCCCGTCCTGCCTTCCAGGACTTCGGTCCTGGCCGAGAAGGCCTACAACAGGCTTTCCCGTCCGAGGATTCCGTTCATGGCATCCATAACCTGGGGTCTTATACTGTTCATCCTTTTGGGAGTCACCCTGTCCCGGAAACGGGCTTTCCCAAGAAAGGTCGCGGTGCTTTCGGCCTGTATGGCCGGGTTGCTTCTGGCGTATCTCACTGTGACGCTTGGCCTTCGCTGGTTCGTTTCCGGCCATGCCCCTTTCTCCGGCAGTTATTCCGTGATGATGCTCATGGCATGGCTGTCCTCCCTGGTGATGTGCCTGCTATGGAAGAGATATCCCTTAGTGCTTCCCCTGGGCTTCCTCCTGGCGGGTTTTACCATGCTGATGGCCTCCATGGCGGGTGCGAATCCCCGTATATCGCATGTCATGCCGGTCCTCCAGTCCCCCCTGCTGTCGATACATGTCCTTTCCATGATGCTCTCATACACGCTGCTCGGCATGGTCACCCTTAACGGCATCATGGGATTGATCGTTCCGAAGGAAGCTTCTTTGCGCCTGAAGGACGTCAGCCTCGTTGTTCTGTACCCGGCGGTCTTCCTGCTGGTTTTCGGAACCTTCATCGGCGCCGTATGGGCCAACATATCCTGGGGCAATTACTGGGGATGGGACCCGAAGGAAACCTGGGCGCTGATAACCTTCATGGTCTATTCGTTCGCCCTTCATGGCACGATACTGAGACCTTTCCGCAATCCCCGTTTCTTCCACTGGTTCTGCATCGCGGCTTTCGTTTGCGTGTTGGTGACGTACTTCGGGGTGAACCTCCTGCTGGGAGGCATGCATTCTTATTCATAGGGTTCCCTCAGTTTTTCTTATATTTGTGATATGAGAAAGGAAATCCTGATCCTGTTGCTTGCCGCAGGCGTCATGGCCTGCTCCGGTCCGGCTGACAAGGCGGTCCGGGAGGCGGAGGCCTTGCTGCCGGAAGCGCCGGACAGCACGCTTGTCCTTTTGGACCGGATCAGGGAGACGGACCTGCGCTCCAGATGGCTGAAAGCGGGATTCGCGCTGCTCAGCGCGCGGGCGCAGGACGCCGTGTACGGCTTCGTGCCGTCGGAAGAGGGGGACAGGCTGACCTCGGCGGCTGAGTATTTCGAGAGAAATGGTTCCAGGGAGGAACGGCTCACGGCCTGGTATCTGCTGGGCAAGGTCCAGCTGGCGGACGACGCCCTGTACCGTGCCGTAGTTTCCTTTGAACACGCGCTTTCCGCGGCGGCGGAGCTGAAGGACGACGGCGCCCGCGGAGAGATCTGCCGCCAGCTCGCCTATGCTTACAACGCGTCCGGCCAGCATGTCGCCGCTGCGCGCCTGCTGTATGACTCCTATCAGGCTTTCAACCGCGCCTCAATGGACGGGGAGAGTCGCCGGACACTGCTCGAATACGGGCAGGCGTGGTACAACTTCGAACGTTACGACGAGGCGGCGACCATCTTCAACACCGTGCTTGCGCAGGCCATTGAGGCAAAGGATACACTCACACAGGTCCGCTGTCTCCAGAACTACTCCGCCATGCTGCTGGAGACGGACCCGGTCGATCCGGGTCTGGCTCGGGACATGCTCGTCCGCGTGACGGACGAGCTGCATTACCCGCTGGGCAGCGCGGACTGGGGGGTGCTGGCCTACGCTTCCGCGCTGCTCGGCGAGGACGCCGAGGCGCAGCGCTGCCTCGCGCAGGCCCGCGCCCGGGCGGAAACGGTCTCCGACCGCAACAGGCTGCATTTCCGCGAATATCAGGTGGCGTCCCGCGCCGGACGGACGTCCCAGGCGCTCCAGGCCCTGGAGCGCGTAACGGCCTCCGGCAACGAGGAGGACATTTCCGCGCTCCGGAGCGCCGTCAGCCTGGCCCGCGAGGATTATCTTCAGGACCGCGAGGCCCTGGCCTCCGAGCGGCTCCGGACCCAGCGCCTGGAGCAGATCGCGCTGATCCTGCTTCTGGTGGCGGTGTGCAGCACGGCGCTCTGGTACCTGCGCGCCCGCCGCATGGAGAATGAGAAGGCCCTAGCGGAGGAAAGGGCCGAGACCGAGCGTTATATCAGCATCGCGGAAGAGCTGCAGGCGCGGCTGGGGGAGACCTCCAGGCGTCTGCGCGACACCGCCGCAGGCAAGCAAGAAGTCCTGGAACGCCTGTGCGAGCAGTACTACGTGTTCGAGGGAACGGACAAACTGCAGTACAATCTCCTGAAGGAGGTCAAGCAGGCGGTCGAAGGACTCCGCAATGACAGGAAGGTCCAGACCCGCCTGGAGCGCTCCGTGGATGCCGCGCATGACGGGGCCGCTGCCAAGCTCCGCGCCCAGCTGCCCAACTGCAAGGAAGAGGACGTGCGCCTGTTCGTGCTGGCGGCGTCCGGGTTCAGCCGCACCGCGATGGCCACGCTGATGGACAAGGAAAAGGGCGTGGTCAACAACCGCCTCTGGCGCCTCAAGGGACGCATCGCGGACTCCGACGCCCCTGACAAGGACCTCCTTTTGGGCTGTCTGGAGTAATTCCGTAAATCGTTGATAATCAACAACTTGGAGAGTGCGAGATTTTTGCGCGCCCTTCGAGTTTCTATTTACTTGATAATCAAGTATTTATGGCCGCCTCGCGAGATTTTTTACACGCGTGATTTTTAGGAATGCACGCATGTGCAGCCCTAACTTTGCATCGGACAACCACAAACACCGCAAAGTTATGGAAACGAAGAAATCACCCAAAGCCACCCTCGAGAACAAGAGGGTCCTTTTCATGGAACTCGGACTCATCATGTCCCTGCTCGCCGTCTTCGGCGCCTTCTCCTACAGCTCCTCGGTTCAGAGCACGACCGCCCTGCTGGATACCACCCCTGTCATCGACATTGTAGAAATGGTCCCGATTACACAGGAAACTCCGCCCGAGCCTCCTCAGGCGCCTTCCCTTCCCCAGTTGTCCGACGTCCTTGAGATTGTCGACGACGAGATCGAGACCCTTGAAATCATCAGCTTCGACGACATCAAGATCGACATCCCCGTATATGAATACCGGGAGGAAGTTGTGGAAGAAGAAGATGTGGAGGAGGAACTCCCCTATGTAATAGTGGAGCAGAAGCCCACTTTCCAGGGTGGGGACGCCAATAACTTCAGCCGCTGGATCGGCAATAACCTCGTGTATCCCGAAGTCGCCAAGGAACTTGGCATCCAGGGCCGCGTGGTGCTCCAGTTCACCGTGATGAAGGACGGAACCGTCGGAAACGTGAAGCTGCTGCGCGGCATTGACGCGTCCTTGGACAAGGAGGCCATGCGGGTCGTATCCGCCTCCCCGAAATGGCAACCCGGCCGCCAGCGCGACCGTGCCGTCAACGTCACCTATACCTTCCCGGTCGTATTCCAGCTCCGCTAGTCCCTGATGCAACCGTAACTGCAGTATCCCCGGCGCCGCCGGGGATACTTGTAGTTTATCCTGCATTGTATTAAATTTGTACAGGACATCAAACAATACACAAACTGATATGAGAAAGACAATCGCCCTTTCCGTTGCCCTGGCAACCCTCCTGTTTTCATTCAGCGCGAGCGCGCAGCAGCCGCAGAGAAGAATCACTCCCAACGACACCCTCAAGAGCGTGAGGGTGCTTCCCGACGGAACGGCCGTCTTCAGCATCTACGCCCCGAAGGCGAGGACCGTCAGCCTTACGGGCGACATGATGCCCTGGGGCCAGCCAATCACCCCTGTCGAGAAGGACGGCGTATGGTCGTTCAGCATACCGAACGTCAAGCCCGGCTCCTACAGGTATCATTTCATCGTGGACGGAGTGCAGGTCTATGACCCCAAGAGCCCCACTACCACGCAGAATACGGCCCTGGCCGTCGTGGATCCCGCCGGCAACGAGTTCTTCTCCTACAGGCCCGATATCCCGCACGGCGCACTGGCGGTACGCACCTACTGGAGCAAGACCCTGGGCCGCACGAGGACGATGAGGGTCTGGACCCCTGCGGGTTACGAGGCCGGCAAGGCGAAGCTTCCCGTCCTCTACCTCATCCACGGCGGCGGCGACACTGACGTGGCCTGGCCGACGGTGGGATGCGCCGGAGATATCCTCGACAACCTCCTCGCAGACGGCAAGATGGTTCCGATGATCGTCGTGATGCCCGACGGTTCCTGCGACATCTCGATGTTCGAGAAGGACCTCATGGCCGACGTCATCCCCTTCATAGAGAGCAATTACAGGGTCCTCGCGGACAAGGACCACAGGGCTGTCTCCGGCCTTTCGATGGGCGGCATCGAGACCCTCGAGGTCATATTCCAGAACCCTGACAAGTTCGGCTATGTATGGTGCCTCTCCGGCGGCTTCAACCCCGGCGTCGACATCCAGAAGGAGGCAGAGAGGCTCAACGTCAGGACTAACGCAGCCATCATCAACAAGAACTGCAAGGAGTTCGTGATGACCCAGGGAGGCCCGACGGACATCACCTATGTCTCGGGAGAAAGGGCCAACAAACTCTTCGACGAGGTCGGCCTGAACTATGAGTATCAGGAAGTCGGCGAGGGCCACACCTGGTACACCTGGAAGATCAACCTCTACGACGAGGCCCAGAGACTCTTCAAGAAGAAATAGAAACCGGAATCCCGGTTACCCCAGCACCACGTCCAGCACCATCATCAGGGCGAAGCCGAGGGCGAATCCTATGGTGCCGATGTTGGAGTGCTTTCCCTGTGAGTATTCCGGGACCAGTTCTTCCACCACGACATAGAGCATGGCGCCTGCGGCGAATGCCAGCATGAAGGGCATAATGCCCAGCACGGCCGAAGCGAGCAGGAGCACCAGCGCTCCGCCAACGGGCTCGACGATCCCGCTGAGGGCCCCGATACCGAAGGCCTTCCAGCGGGAGTTGCCTTCGGCCCGGAGGGGCATCGAAATGATCGCCCCTTCCGGGACGTTCTGGATGGCGATACCCAGCGACAGTGCCAGCGCTCCGGCCATATTGAAGTCCGCCGTCAGGGCTCCGGCTATCGCCACGCCCACGGCCATTCCCTCCGGGAAATTGTGGATGGTGACGGCCAGGGCCAGTTTCGCCGTACGGGACAGGCGGCTGCGCGGGCCTTCCGCCTCGCCTCCGGGATGGATGTGCGGGGTGACGTAGTCGATGAGGAGCAGGAAGGCGAAACCCGCCAGCAGGCCTATGACCGGGGCCACGACCGCCTTGCCCCCTTCGCCCATCTCCATTGCCGGGATGAGCAGCGACCACACGGAAGCGGCCACCATCACTCCTGACGCGAAGCCCAGAAGGACCTTCTGCACCAGCGCCGGCATATCCCGCTTCATGAAGAACACGAAGGCGGATCCCAGGGCTGTCCCCAGGAAAGGGATCATCAATGCTGTAAATACCGGACTCATGGTGCAAAGATACTAAAATACCTTTGCAAACCGGTTGCGATTACAGCAGCGCCTCGATCTCGGACTCCAGATCCTCCGGAGTCACGACAGGCTCGAAGCGGGCGACGACATGGCCCTTGCGATCGATGAGGAACTTGGTGAAATTCCACTTGATGTCCGGGTTGGAGGCGTAGTCAGGGTTGCCGCGGGAGAGCATGCCGTCCATGGCCTTGCCCCTGTCGCTGTCGCCGAATCCGGCGAAAGGCTTCTCGGCATAGAGCCATTTGAAGATGTCGTTGGCGTTATCGCCGTTCACGTCTGACTTGGCCATCAGCGGGAATGTGACGCCGTAGTTCAACTTGCAGAACTCGACGATCTCCTCGTCGGTGCCGGGCTCCTGGTGACCGAACTGGTCGCAGGGGAAGCCTACGACGACCAAGCCTTTGTCCTTGTATTTCTTGTAGAGCGCTTCCAGCCCCTCGTACTGCGGGGTGAAGCCGCACTTGGAGGCGGTGTTGACGACCAGGAGGACCTTGCCCTTGTAGTCGGCGAAGCTCACTTCTTCGCCACTGTTGGACTCGGCCTTGAACTGGTAGATGGTGTCCGCATCATTCGCACAACTGAGGGCGCAGATGGCGGCGCCGATGATCATGAGGGTTCTTCTAAGTGACATATCTTAATTGGTTTTGTGTTTATCATTCAATTGATTGATGATATCGTCCAGCATCCCGAAGAGTCCGGGGACCGTCTCCGGCGTGATGCTTTCGCAGAGGACGGCGCTGCCGACTGCCTCGGGGACATTCATCAGTTTGGTCTGAAGCCCGTGCCCCTTCCGGGTGAGCCTGACGATCATCTGACGGGCGTCCTTCTCTCCTTTGACCCGGGTCAGGATGCCTTCGGCCTCCATACGCTTGAGAAGGGGAGTGACGGTGTTGGTCTCAAGCATCAGCCGCTTGGCGATGTCGTTGACCGGCTGCGCATCCTTCTCCCAAAGGACCATCAGCACCAGGTACTGCGGATAGGTCAGGCCATGTTCCGACAGCAGCGGATGGTAGGCTTGGGTGATCAGGCGCGACGCAGTGTAGAGCCTGAAGCAGAGCTGGTTATCCAGTTTGAAACGTCCGTCCATTACAGCATTTCTTCAATATCCTTCTCGAAAGAGGCGGGCTCGGCGACCGGCGCGAAGCGCTTGACGACGGTGCCGTCGCGATTGATCAGGAACTTGGTGAAGTTCCACAGGATGTCGCTGTCCTTCTCGACGCTCTTGCTGAGCCCCTTGAGCAGTTTCTGCGTAGCTTTGGCCTTGAGCCCTTTGTATTCCTCGGACGGAGCCGCAGACTTCAGGTAAGTGAAAACGGGGTCCTCGTCCGGGCCGTTCACCTCGATCTTCTTCATCAGCGGGAAGGTGACGCCGTGGTTGATGCGGCAGAACTCGGCGATCTGCTCGTCGCTGCCCGGCTCCTGGTGGGCGAACTGGTCGCAGGGGAAGCCGATGACCATCAAACCCTGGTCCTTATACTTCTGGTAGAGGTCCTCCAGACCGTCATACTGAGGGGTAAAACCGCACTTTGATGCCGTATTCACAATGAGGAGAACCTTGCCTTCATACTGTGCGAGGTCCACCTCCACGCCCTTGTTGCTCAGGGCCTTGTAGTCGTAAATCTTTGCCATATATCAATTATTTATATCGTTCGCGATACAAATATACGACAAATATTTTATATCGCAAACGATATTTTTGACAATCGCTCCCCGGACAGGGGAGATTCAGTCGCTGTAGTTGTGGTCTATGACGATGCCGACCTGCAGGTCGGGCACCAGCGCCTGGATCTCCTCCGTCAACTGCTTGCACAAGGCGGCATCGTCGTGGCATCCGATATCCGGCACCACGTCCACGGACAGCATCCTGTCCTTCTCAGAATAGTAGAATGCGTGAACCTGGACGATCTCCTTGTGGGCGGCCAGGGCCTTCATGACCTTGGACTGCAGTTCGGCACGCTGGTTCTCCCCAGTGGCCACGGCGTAGATGCCTTCGGTCATGATAATGCCGTGTTTCTCGTACATCGAAGTGGAAATCCGGCGGGTAAGGCCATGGATTTCATGGGCAGACATCGTGTCCGGCACACTGATATGCAGCGAGCCGATCATCACATCGGGACCGTAATTGTGGAGGATGATATCATACACCCCGCGGACACCGTCGAAGCCCATGATCTCCTGCTTGATTTCCTTGACCAGTTCCGGTGACACCTTGGCTCCCAGCAGTTCATTGACCGGCGATGCGAGCATCTCGATACCCGCCTTTATAATCAGGATGGAAATGAGAGCTCCGAGTATTCCGTCCAGGGAAAAGCCCCAGATCAGCATGACGCCTGCCGATACAAGTGTGGCGGCCGTGATGATTGCGTCGAAAAGGGCATCTGAGCCGGAAGCGATCAGGGCATCGCTGTTAAGCTGCTTGCCCTTATTCTTGACATACCATCCCAGAATCAGTTTCACTACTATGGCCACGACGATGACGATCAGGGTCGCCGTAGTGTAGGTGGGTTCCGTGGGATTGAATATCTTCTTTACGCTTTCGATGAGTGACGTGATACCCGCCGAAAGCACGATGACGGCGATGATGATGGCGCTGAAATACTCGATGCGCCCGAAGCCGAAGGGATGCTCCCGGTCCGCAGGCCGCTGCGACAGTTTCGTGCCGATAATGGTGATGACGCTGGACAAGGCGTCGCTCAGGTTGTTCACGGCGTCCATCACGATGGCGACGCTGCTGGCGATGATGCCGACAATGGCCTTGAATGCCGCCAGCAGCACGTTGGCGACAATCCCGATGACGCTGGTACGAATGATTTGGGCGCTACGGTTCATATCTATTATTTCTCCCGGACGTGCTTGCCGGACATGTGGTCGATAGTGATTTCCATGATCAGCGCATTGTGGGCACTGTGCGCCATGTCTTTCTCCAGGTCATAACCTTCCGGGAAATACTTGGCCCCGATCTGTCTCAGACGCCTGTCTTTCTCCTGTTCGTCCGTCACCTCGGCGATGCGCCCGAAGCAGATGACGCTCGTGAAGCAGTACCACCACTCTCCGGGATTCTTGACGGGCTCTGAAAGCACAGTGAAGCAAACCTTGTCGTCAGCCCGCACGGCATCAAGCTTATGCCCGGCCTTGGCGCAGTGGAAATAAATCTTTCCGTTCTGGAAAATATAATTGACAGGCAGCCCGTAGGGATAGCCGTTCTCTCCGTGAACGGCCAGGATGCCCCGCCGGGCGGTCTCCAGGATGGAGATGCACTCCTCCTCAGCAGCCGCCTGCTTGATCCTTCTCAATGGTCTGAATTCGGTCATGCGTGATAGAATTAAGAGTTTACCTCTAAAGACTCTCCTCCGCGACGATGGCTTCGCAGGCCTTCATGGCGTCGAGGGTCTTCTGCAGCACTTCGTCGAGGGGCCAGCCAAGCATTTCCGCTCCCTGCTCGATCACTTCGCGGGAGCAGCCGGCGGCGAACGCCTTGACCTTGTACTTCTTCTTGAGGGACTTCAGCTCCATGTCCTGGACGCTCTTCGACGGGCGCATCAGCGCGGCGGCGCCGATCAGACCCGTCAGCTCGTCGGTGGTGAAGAGCACCTTCTCCATCAGGTGCTCGGGCTTCACATCCACGTGCATGCCGTAGGCGTGACTGCAGATGGCGTGGATCATCTCTTCGCCCACGCCGCCTTCGCGCAGCAACTCGGGCGCCTTGATGCAATGCTCCTCCGGGTACATCTCGAAGTCAATGTCATGCAGCATGCCCACGATCCCCCAGAAATCCTCCTCGTCGGCAAAGCCCAACTGCTTCGCGTACCAGCGCATCACCCCTTCCACCGTCAGCGCATGGTGCAGGTGGAACGGGTCCTTGTTGTATTTCTTCAGCAGCTCCAGCGCCGCCTCCCGAGAAATGTGCTTTTCCATATGATAATCTGTCAGGTTATAAAATTCTATTGTTTCTCAATCCGCAGGGAACCGTCGTCCTCACGGACGATGGCGTCCCCTTCGTTGACGGAGACGAACCCTTCGCCCGTGTCCACCGACAGCATCGAAAACCCCATGCAGAAATAAGGCGCAAGCACCTTGTCCCCGCACAGCCGCTTCACCTCGTCATAGTTGGTTCCGGTGTAGATGAGTCTTGTCATGATTAATCGCTGATACAAAGATAAAAAAACTTCCTATTTGATTATATTTGTTGTGGACAAGCCTGAATTCCATTATAGTAATCGATGAAATACGTCCACCATTATGATTCTCCGCTAGGAGGGATTACGCTTGCCAGTGACGGCGAGGCGCTAGTTGGGCTGTGGTTCGACGGTCGTGGGCGTTATGGGGACGACCTTGGGGATGAGGCCCTTGAGCGGGACCTTCCCGTGTTTGCGGAGACGTGCCGGTGGCTGGACATCTATTTCAGCGGGCGGGAGCCGGGGTTCATTCCGCAGCTCCGGCTGGAGGGAACCCCTTTCCGGAAGGCTGTGTGGGAGATCCTGCTGACCATTCCCTTTGGGGAGACGGTGACATACGGGGAGGTTGCGGGGAGGATAGCGCGGCAGCAGGGCGTCGGGCGGATGTCCGCGCAGGCGGTCGGGGGCGCAGTGGGGCACAATCCCGTCCCACTGATCGTTCCGTGCCACCGGGTGGTGGGCGCCGGCGGCAATCTCACGGGATATGGTTGCGGTCTCGACATAAAAGCCGGCCTCCTCCGGCTGGAAGGGGCCGGCATGTCGATATTCTAGTTTGTGCGAGAAGGCTTTACGGCCGTAACGCAGAGCCAGTGCTTTGATCCGTCGCGGTGGACGGTGATGTCCTTGAATCCCGCGGCGGTGAGATGGGCATTCAGCTCATCGGGGGTGTAGGTGTGCATCCCTTCGATCATCTTCTCCCATTTATCGTTGTTGCCGGAAAGGCCGTCGTCCTCGTTGACGATGAGGAACTTTCCGCCCGGGACCAGGACGCGCCGCACTTCGGCGAAGCTCTTCACGATGTCCGGCCAGAAATAGACCGTCTCGAGGGCCGTGGCCATGACGAATGTGCCGTCCTTGAAAGGAAGGCTCGAGACGCTGGCCTCAAGTACCGTGCAGCGTCCTTTGCCTATCGCGTCGGCATTGACCTTCCGGGATTTCTCCACGGAGACGGTCGAATAGTCCACGCCGGTCACCTTGGCGCGGAGGCTCCGGTCCATCAGGCGGGCGAGGTTGGCCCCGCCGCCGCAGCCGATGTCAAGGATCTCGCCATCAGCGGGGACGCCGGCGAGGTCCAGGCCCCATGAGGCCATCGCCGCATGGGAACCGCCGTTCATCCCGGCCACCATCATGCGGCCCCAGAAGCCTTCCGGCTTGCGGGTGTTGCTGAATATCTTGCTGAGAAGCCCCATCGCTACTTCTGCTTGCAGAGCTTCACGGAGTCGATGGCCATCAGGAGCGCCAGGACGAACATCATGGGCATGATGAGGAGCTGGACCGGGTTGAAGCCCTCGATAAGTTCACTCATGTGCAGCAGCGTGAACAGGGCGATGAAGCAGGCCAGAACGGCGTTGATGACCCTGGCGGTCTTGCCTCCGTAAACCATGAGAAGGATGCCGACTATGGGCACGAGATAGGTCAGGCAGACCATGAATGCCATCATGCCCACGGGGGCGGGACCCTGCTGGGCGGCGATGCTCTGTCCCCAGAAGGCGGGAAGGGCGTCAGCGAGGGAGTGTGCGAGGAAACCGAGGATGGTGAGGGTCCAGAAGAGGATGATTCTGTTTTTCTTTTCCATAACTTTGAGAGTCTTTAGTTATATAGACGCAAAGTTATGGCACTTCGCGCACGCGCGAAATCCCCATTTGTTGTGATTCTTTGGCTATATTATTGGGGGAGGCAAAAAGAAAACCCCTTCTGAGCGCATCAGAAGGGGTTTTTACCTTGGCGGAGAGGACGAGAATCGTAAACCAAGTACAACACCCTTCATAAACCCTTGCAGGAATGGTTTCTATTGCCTATCTTTGCAAACGGGTTCGCTCACCTTTGAGCGTTTTTGGGATATTTTTGGGATACGATTTTAACTAGCGGAGGGGTCGCAAAATGAAAATCAAGCGCAATGCAGCTTTCCGTCTCTTTGCCTACGGAAAGGACAAGAAC
>JAFZQO010000011.1 GCA_017620335.1 Bacteroidales bacterium | reverse complement strand
GAGTTGTATTCTTCCAGAGAGATGAGCACGGCTCCGGTGTTGCCACGGTTGATGACGACGCAGTCCGAGTCAAAGATGACGGCGTCCAAATACCGTTTCATGTTCGTCCTGAAATCTGATACGCTGGTTGTTTTCATTTTTTTGTACGTAATTATGTACATGCAAAGATAAGAGAATAATTAGTCATTAGCAAGTGAATCCACAAAATCCAACCTCATATTGCGGATAGCCCTTATTTTTGCAAAAACGAACGTTATGGTTGAAGATACTGAAATAGAAGACAAGGGAGGATCCTGGGATCTCTACGCTAAAGTGCTTGGGACGGATAATCCGTCACCTGAACAACCTGATCAGCCGGCAGGGACTTCCATCCCCTCGGAAGGAGGAGAAGAAACTCCGTCGCCGGTGGACAATTCCATTTCTGCTGTCAGGCGTGAAGCTAAGTCGCTTCCTCCGAAGCGGAGGCGGAAGTCCGTTTCCAGGAAGGAGGCTGCTGTACCTGGAAAGTCTGATTCCAAGTCGGTGAACATCTATTTCCCGTACGGGCTTTTCCAGCAGCTGAAGATAGTTGCAATGGCCGAGAATCGGAGCGTTTCGGAGATCGTCCGGGAGGCGGTCGCCGGTTATGTGGATTCCGTCATATCAGATTGCGTGAAGTCGTTGCCGCTTCCCGAGTAGTTCTCTTTTCTACTTCCCGTAGAAGACCCAATCCAGAACTTTGCGATTTGCCTCATCGACTTTTTTCCTCCATTTCGTGCGGAGGTATGTCGTTGTAACATCAACCGTACAATGCCCCAGAGCGGCCGCAATCACTTCCCGGTCGATACCCAATTCTTCCTGGGCAATCGTGGCCCAGGAAGTCCTCGCTGATCCGGTGCATACATCCGGCAAGATCGCCTTCCCGATGCTCTTCTTGCCATCTACCCTCTTCTTGCCAACCTTGCGGAGCGATTTCCCTATACGGTTGAAATAAGTCTGATAATTGGGGACCCTTTCCAAGATATCGAGGAGCCTTTCCTTTCCCTTGTATTTGCGAATTATACGGCTCGCTTCCGGTTCTATCTTGATGGAATACGGCTTATGCGTCTTCCGGCGCTCGTATTCTATGCGGTTGCCTCTTGGCTTCTCAAGGAAGGCCAGGTCGACCGAATTGATTCCAATCAGACAGAACATCAGCTTGAACATGTCCACAGCTTCCTGCTCCCCCCCTGGATAGCATCCGAAATTGAAAAGTTGGCGGAGCTCCGAGGCGGTGAACGACTTGTCCCTGGACTCGACGACCTTGATCTTCATCTTCCGGAAAGGGTAGCGTGTCGTCTTCTCAGCATCGATGGCCGCATTGAAAACCGTACGAATGTCTCGGAGATGCCGGCTTGCCGTGTTTTGCCTCTGCGTCTTGAGGCAGAAACGCTCGAATGACTCCAACCAGGGCTTCGTGACATCATCAAATGAAAGCGACATGAAGTCGTATCCCTCAGTTTCACAGAAGGACTCTATCTTTCGAAAGGTGTCGTGATACAACCCCTTTGTTCCGGCGTTGTCCTTCTCCCCCAGGAAGGAAAGGAAAAACCTGGCGAAACTGTTCTCCTGAATCTTCTTCCTTTCTCTCTCCTCTTGGCATTTCGCAGCGTATTCCGGGTCAACTCGCTCCCTGAGAATCTGCAGGCACTCTTTTGCAGACTTCATGGCAAAGGCGCCGTTATAGGTAAGTTCGACGATCGCCCTGTCATAGTCCCCTTTCTTGGCTGAAAGGAGCCCATTCCAGAACTTCTTCTTCGGATGCTCGACCACTTCTCCGTTTTTCCACTGGTCCTTTGACAGCTTCAGGCCCAGGGAAGTCATGGCAGTCGTCCTGTTTTTCGAGAGGACCAGGTACAGAGTAAATAATCCCTCTTTGTCCGGCCTCCTCGTGTCTAAAAAGAATCTTGTCGTCAACATTTGGTGCTCTCTTTTCTCTCTTCTTATGGTTGTCTGCTCACGTATTGCTCACGCATTCGCGAATAAGCAGTATGCAAAATTATTAAATTTTACTTGATTTGCAACTATCATTTAATGAAAGTTTACAACTTTTCTGAGGCGAAAAGGAAAAGAAAAACTCGCCAATACGC
The DNA here is from genome assembly GCA_017620335.1 of Bacteroidales bacterium. Classification (GTDB taxonomy): domain Bacteria; phylum Bacteroidota; class Bacteroidia; order Bacteroidales; family UBA932; genus Cryptobacteroides. The sequence goes on along the minus strand of JAFZQO010000011.1, from coordinate 1,697 downwards.
TTATAATCAGCGGATTAGCGAGTGGTGATTCCGTTGGGACTCGAACCCAAGACCCACAGCTTAGAAGGCTGTTGCTCTATCCAGCTGAGCTACGGAACCGTGCTCCCTCGAAAGGGAGTGCAAAGTTAGGGAAAAATTCCGAATATCCTACTGGACGAAGCTTCCAAAGTAGCCGGGGAAGAGGACGGTGGTGATCAGGTAGCCGACAATCGTGGATACGATCACGCTGATCAGGCCCGGCATCATGAAGCTGTGGTTCAGGAGGTACTTGCCGATGACCGTCGTTCCCGACCGGTCAAAGTTCACCGTCGCGATATCGGACGGGTAGTTCGGGATGAAGAAGTAGCCGTACACGCTCGGGAGGACGCCCAGGAGGACGGGACCGGCGATGCCGAGCTGGTAGGCCAGCGGGAGGAAGGCGACGACCACGGCACCCTGGCTGTTGATGAGCACGGAGACGAGGAAGAACACGAAGGCGATCGACCACGGGTAGTTCGTGACGAGGCCGGTCAGCATGGCCTTCATCTCGTCCATGTAGTTGCCGAAGTAGGTATCGGCCATCCAGGCGATGCCGTAGATGGCCACCACCGCGACCATGCCGGACTGCCAGACGGCACCGGCCACAGCCTTCTTCGGGGAGGCCTTGCAGAACATGATGTTGCAGGCGGCGGCGACGAGCATGATGATCTGGATGCAGATGTTCATCTTCGGGATGGCGATCACCTCGGCAATGGTCTTGCCGTCGGCCGTGTGAAGCATCTGGCAGAACGCGAAGCCCACGATCACGAGGAGGGATCCCAGGAACACGAACACGGAAGCCTTGGCCTCCTTGGTGATGACCTTGTCCAGGGTGGTGGCGGAGCTGCCGTACATGTAGGCGTACTGCTCGGGATCGGCCTTGCGCTTCTGGAATTCGGGATCGACATCGAGGTCCTTGCCCCGCTTGAAGGAGGCGAGGGCGGCGCACATGAGGCCGATGAGACAGGCCGGGATGGTGACCATCAGGACCTGCGGGATCGAGACCATGTAGCCGTTCGCGTTGGAGATGGTGACGAAGGCGACGACGGCGGCGGCGATCGGCGAGCAGGTGATACCCACCTGCGAAGCGACGGACGCGACGCCGCAGGGGCGCTCGGGCCGGATGTTCTTCTTGAGGGCGATGTCGCAGATACGAGTCGTCCAGGATGTAGTAGGCCTCGGGCTTGCAGTAGTAGAGTACGTTCTTGGTGACGTCGAGGGACACGTCGCACATGAAGTCCAGCAGCGCGTGGCAGGCCTCGGGCTCCTCATGCAGCGCGCACAGGCCCTCGGTGAAGCCCATCATGCCGATGAACTGCTGGAAGTAATCGTCCCAGCCCTTGACCGTGAAGATGCTCATCTCGGGGTCCCACTGGATCTTGGCCATGTCCTCCTTGCAGGCGCGCTCCCAGTCCCAGTCCTTGAAGTTCTCGGGGACCTTGATCACCGACTCCCACTCGGTGACGTCCGTGAGGATGAAGTTGTTGGGCTCGGGGATCGAGGCGACGACGCCGGCCGAGGACTCGGTGGTGTAGTGCACGCCCCAGGGGTCGTAGCCGCCGTTGGGGCCACGGAAATCGCCGAGGATCGAGGGCTGGAACATCATCGCACCGGCGAACAGGGGGGGCTTGGTGGGGTCGAACATGGAGTTGATCGGCACATATTCGGGCATTTCGCCG
>JAFZQO010000010.1 GCA_017620335.1 Bacteroidales bacterium | reverse complement strand
ATCGGTCATGATGACGACCTTGTGATAGCGGAGCCTGCTGAGGTCCATGTGCTTCTCGCCGGTCTCATCCTCCAGCGCCACGGTGACGCCGAGGGCGGTGTAGATGTTCTGGATCTCCTGGCTGTCGAAAGCGCGGTCGGCCGCGGCCTTCTCGACGTTGAGGATCTTTCCGCGCAGCGGGAGGATCGCCTGGGTGCGGCGGTCGCGGCCCTGCTTGGCGGTGCCGCCTGCGGAGTCTCCCTCCACGAGGAAGATCTCGCACTTCTCCGGGTCGCGCTCGGAGCAGTCGGCGAGCTTGCCGGGCATTCCGGCTCCGGAGAGCACGGTCTTGCGCTGGACCTGCTCGCGGGCCTTGCGGGCCGCGTTGCGGGCCGTGGCGGCGAGGATGACCTTCTCGACTATGAGCTTGCCGAGCTTGGGGTTCTCCTCGAGGTAGTTGTCCATCGCCGCGGCGGTGGCCTGCGAGACGGCGGAAGTGACCTCGGTGTTGCCGAGCTTGGTCTTGGTCTGGCCCTCGAACTGGGGCTCCGCGACCTTGACCGACACGACGGCGGTGAGGCCTTCGAGGAAGTCGCTCTGCTTGAGGTCGTCTCCCTTGTATTTCTCCATCAGCTTGTTACGGTCGGCGTAGTTCTTCAGGGAACGGGTGAGACCCATCTTGAAGCCCTGGAGGTGCGTGCCGCCCTCGATGGTGTTGATGTTGTTGACGTAAGAATAGATCTTCTCGGTGTAGCCGTTGTTGTACTGGAGGGCGATGTCGATGGGGATGATCTTGTCGGAGGTCACGCAGACCGGCTCGGGGATCATGTGGTCGGCGTCGGCGTCGAGATAGGAGATAAACTCGGAAAGGCCCTTCTCGGAATAGAAGGTGTCACTGCGGAAAACCTGGTTGCCGGTGGCCTTGTTGTTGCCGTTCTCGTCCACCTTGAACTCGTCCACCATCTCGCGAAGGTCGGTGAGGGTGATGTAGATGCCCTTGTTCAGGAAGGACAGCTCGCGCAGCCTGCTGGCGAGCGTGTCGTACTTGTACACCGTGGTCTGGGTGAAGATCGTGGCGTCGGGGTGGAAGGTGATGATGGTTCCGGTGTCGTTGCAGGTGCCGATGACCTCGACTGGCCCGAGGGGCTTGCCCTTGGAATACCTCTGCTGGAACACCTGTCCCTCGCGGTGCACCTCGGCGACCAGGAGGTCGGACAGGGCGTTGACGCAGGAGACGCCGACGCCGTGGAGGCCTCCGGAGACCTTGTAGCTGTCCTTGGAGAACTTGCCTCCGGCATGGAGGACGGTCAGAACGACCTCCAGAGCGGAGCGGTGCTCCTTGGGATGCATGCCCGTAGGGATGCCTCGTCCGTTATCCTGTACGCGGATGGAATTGTCTTCTTCGATGGTGACGTCGATCCTGTCGCAGAAGCCTGCCATGGCTTCGTCGATACTGTTGTCGACCACCTCATATACCAGGTGATGAAGGCCGCGCTCGGCAATGTCTCCGATGTACATCGAAGGCCTTTTCCTAACCGCCTCAAGCCCTTCGAGGACCTGGATGCTGTCAGCGGAATACTGTTCTTCCGCCACTCTCGTCTCTTCGTTTTCTATCATAAAAAATTGCCTGAATAAATTCAGGCAAATATAAGAAAAAAATTACAGATTCAGGCAAATTCCGGCGGTAAAATAGGGGCCTTTCTCCGATATCAGGAAATCCCGCATGACCATGTGGTTCAGAAGGTTCCTGCCCTCGGCCCAGAACGACAGCCGGTTGTTGGCCCGGAACTCCGCGTTGACCCCAAGGTCGACCCATCCCGGCACCGTACACTCGACGGGACTGTTGTATGAGAAAGTGACAAGCCCGTTACCGGACCTAGAAGTGGCCCACTCAGCCGAAACGCCTGCGAACAGGCGGCGATTCCAGTTGTAGGTCAGGGCCGCGGAGCCGGTGAACAGGGGCAGGGGGAAAGGATGGAGATTGTCTCCGGCCTCCTGCTTGATCTCCGAATGCTGGGCCCGCAGATGGGCGGAGCCTTCAAGCCTGTCGGAGTTGTACGAGCCGGTCAGGTCGGCATATACCAGGTCATAGTCTGCCATGACAAGGCAGGGATGACAACGGAGATAGTTGTTCTGGCCTGCCATGACAGGACCCTGGTAAGCCTGATAGACCCAGTCCATCGGAGCGTTGAGATAACGTGCGAAACCGGCCTCGGCTCCCACCTGCAGGCGGCTTCCCACCCTTCCGCTGAAGCCTACTCCGGCATCGAACGCATTGACGGTGGCGTCACCTAACATGTTCGCATAGTTCAAGGAAGAAAGTTCGGGCAGGTGATGGTTGCCTTTCAGGTATGACCCGTAAGTATTGAACTTCCGCCCTCCGGTCAGCTTGGCCGAGAGGACGACCTTGTCGGGAACCGCCTCATAATAGAGCCGGAGGTTCGGGAACAGGCTGCGCCTCTTTTCCATGAGCGGAGAAAAGGCATTGTCGTTCCAGGCGTTGGAATAAACTATTCCGGCCATCAGGGACAGGCCGTTGTTGGAAAACACGTACGAAGGGACTATTTCCACTACGTCGGTCACCATTGATTCGACGAAGGGATCGGCAGAAATATAACTATCATATTCACCCCAGGAGTATTGGACCTGGTCGGGAGCTCCGGTCTGGTTGAAGATGACATGATGCCAGGAAGGCTCGAAGCGTATGGAATGGTTCCCGGCTAGGAGATAGACGAACCTGGCGTCAAATCCGGCGTCATGCTCGGTGAAGCGTCTGTCGGAGGAATCGCTGTACTTCAGCTTGTTGCCGAAGCCGATCCAGCCGGCGCTGATGTCATAGAGCAGGTCCGACTCCCCGACGGAGCGGGCGCGCAGGGTGGCGGAGCCCCCAAGCATGTCGTTGCCGGGGATATACTGTTCCTTCGTCTTCATCAGGTCCATTCCGGCGTCAAGCGTAAATACCGTCCTCCGGGCGTCGTAGCGGAGTTCCGTGCCCACCCGGTTGGAAAGCTCGTTCCCGCCGTAATCACCGTCCCTGGAGATGGTATAGGGACCGTTTATGACGCCGTTCTCAGCTTCGGCCACGATGTTGTTGTACTTGCCGAAATATCCCTTGAAGTCGTCGTAAACGCTTATTCCGAATTTGCCCTTGATGTCAGGCGTAAAGACCAGCTGGGCCTCGGGATGAAGGGAATAACCAGCCCCGGCACGCAGGAAGAACCTGCGGTTGTCGCGGACGGTGGCGTCCGGTTTCATCTCGATACGGTAAGGCGAGAACTCGTAGGCGCCCTTGTAAGGGTTGTCGAACACGGAATAGTTGAAGTTCCAGTCGAACTTCAGCAGGGAGTCCGGGACGGCCATCTGGACTTTCTGTTTCTCAACCTCCATGGGCTTGCCCTGGTAGTCGTTCGTGACCTGGACCGTAGGGTTGAGGTTCTGGGCGCTTAGCGCCGCACCGGCCAGCAGGGCCGCAGCAAGGATTATATAGCGTCTCATAGCGGATTACATCAATTGTGAAAGTTTCTCGAGCCTCATGGCGACGGCGTCAAGGACATCGTCCCCGGGACCGGTCGGTTCGTAGCCGGAAGCTATGCTCTCGAAGGTAGCCTTCGCCTGAGCGAGATTGTCCTGCTCGGCGAAGGCGTCGCCCAGGACGATGTAGGCCTTGGCAAGCCAGTAACTCTGGCCGCCCGCCTTGGACGAGAAGTCGTACACCATGTTCTCGACCTTGTCGAAATCACCGATGTCGTAGGTGTTCTGTATCAGCGTGTAAGCCGCCTCTGCACCCTCGTCGGTAGAGGGGCTGGAGGCAAGGCTGCGGAAGATGTCGAGGGCGGCGGCGCGCTGGCTGGTACCCATAAGCGACTTCGCCTTGACGAAGTCGGCCTCGCGCTTGAGCGCCTCGTCGCTGCGCCTGTCGGCCTTGACGGCGTCAGCCTCGGCCAGGGCGTTGCGGTAGTCCTTGGCGCGGTACGCCGAGCGCATCATGCCGACCTTGGCGGCGAATACGTTCTCGTCCATCTTCGCCTTCTCGCGCAGCATGTAGTAACCGTTGTAGGCGTCGGAATAATGCTCGAGGCCGTATGAGAGGACCGCGTAGTTGAGGATCGCGGGCTCGAGGAGCGAACCGGAGTCGGGGGCGGTCATGACCTTGGCGTAACTGTCGGCGGCGTTCTCCTTCTGCCCCATGTTGTTGTAGCACTCGGCCTCATAGAAGCGGGCCTCCGTGACCTTTTCACCGGAAGGATACATGTCGAAATACTTCTGCAGCGACACGAGGGCCTTCTGGTAGTTGCCGCTCAGGAAGATCTGCTCGGCGGAGTTGAAGTATATCTGCTCCCTCTCGGCCTCGGTCCTGCGGGAACCGTCTCCGACGGAGTCGGCATAGGCGAGGAAGGTGTCAGGCTCGCCCATGGACTGGTAGATGGCCTCGATGGCGAGCATGGCGTCCTCGGTGTACTCTCCGTGAGGGAGCCTTTCGACCACTTCCTTGTAGTAATCCAGGGCCTTTTCATTCTGCCTGGAGTTCCTCGCGACCATTCCAAGCTCGATGAGCGCCCTGGCCACGTAAGTGCCGTCCTTGGCATTGGCCCGGAGCGCCTCGAAGCACTCGATGGCCGCGTCGGTACGGTCCAGTTCAACATAGGCCCTTCCCAACTCGTACATGGCCTCGGGCCAGAAATTGGCGGAAGGACTCGCCTTGCGCACGGGGGCCAGGGCGTCCACCTTCTTCTGCTTCTCGCCGGCCAGGCCGTACGCCAGGCCCAGCTGGTAATAAGGATACACGTCGTCAGGGTCGGAGAACCTGGAAAGGACAGACTCATAGCCACCGGCGGCAGCGGCGTAGTCCCTGCGCATGAAGTCGCAGTCTGCCCGGCGCACGCCGGCGTCCTTCGCGAAGGCGGGGCTGCCAGATGACAGGTAGGTGTCGAACCACTTCGCCGCATTCTGATAATCCCCGTCACGGAAATAGCTGTAAGCGAGGTTGTAAGGCAGGAGCCTGCCCTCCTCGTGCCCGTCGAGGGCGGAGCCGTTGTAAAGGTCGGTGAGCACGTTCTCGGCCTCGGCGTACTTGCCTGTATTGTAGTACGACTCGGCCAGCCAGTAGCGCGACAGCTGGTTGAAGGGGTCGCGGCGGCCGGTATAGAACGCCGCGGCCTGCAGGCACTGCACCGCGTCGCGCCAGGAACCGTTGGAAATCAGCTGGTTGGCGCGCAGGTAATTGGCCTTCATGTAGTTGCTCCGCATGTCGGGGCTCAGCTCGTCGATATTGTCATAGGCCTCGACGGCTCCGGCATAGTCGTGTGCCGCGAGCCTGGAAAGGGCCATGTAGCTGTAGATGTCGTCGCCGCGCTTGGACTTGGCGTACTTCGCGATATAGTCCGCGAAGGCCTGACCGTCCTGGTTGAGGTCGAAGGCGAGCTTGGCGTAGTTGAACATGGCGTCCTCCTGGATCTCGGCGTCGTACGAAAGGTCTGAAGCGTCCTTGAAGCACTCCATCGCCCTGACCTTGTTCTTCAGCTGGAGGTATGCGTCGGCCATCTGGTAGGATGCGATCTGGCCGAGCGAGTCGGCGAAGGTGCGCATGCCGGAGAAGTTCTCGACGGCCGCGGCGTAATCCTCGATCGCGTACATCACCGATCCGGCGTAGAAATAGTCCGAACGGGTCTTGGCCTCGTCCGAAATGCGGTTCTTGTCGAAGTACTCTTTCGCCTTGTCGACATTGCCCTGCACGAGGTATGACTCCGAAAGGATGCGGGCGAGGTGCGGCTGGCGCTCCGCGGGGACGGCCTCGAACATGGCCGGACCGTTGTCGGTGACATAGCGGTAGTCCTTGTTGTTGAAGCGGCACTCGAGGATGTAGTAATTGGAATGTTCGGTGAAACGGGGGTCCCTTGCGGCCAGCTCGAACCATTTGATGGCGGAGTCGAAGTCCTTGGAAGAGTAGTCAATATAGCCGATAGCGTAGCGTGAGGGGGCCGTGTAGTCGGAGAACGGCATCTTCTCCACGGCGAGGAAACGCTCGCGGGCCTCGGGATAGTCCTGAAGCGCATAGTCGCTGTAGGCGCGCTTGAACATGTACTCGGCCACCTGCTCGCGGAAGAGATCGTCCTTCGAGAACGACGCGAACTCGCGGCGGGAGGCGGAGTAGTCCCCGGCGTCGAAGAAGGACAGGCCCTTCTCATAACGCACCTGTGCGGTCAACGGGGACTCGGGATACTTCAGCAGGTAGGAGTCCAGCTCGGACATGAAGCCAGGGGTCTGCATCTTGGCCGCGCAAAGGGCGGAATAGCCCTCGGCAAGGATGTCTCCCTTGCGGCCGAGGTCCTCGAAGATGTCCTTGGCGCGCTCGTACATGCCGTTGCGGTACAGCCTGACGGCCTGCCTGTAATCCTTGTCGGTGGGGCCGGCCTGGGCCTGGAAGGCCAGCAGCCCGATCCAGAGCGCCGCGGCGACGGCGAAAAATCTCTTGCTATGCATAAAAAAACAATTATCTCTCTTTAACCAGCAAATTTACACATTTTTAAGCTATATTTGCTCAACAATTGAGCCAAATCCACCGAATATGGGCAATACACCACTCATTTCTTTCAGAAATGCCAATATCATCAACGGCGAGAGCATAGTCATCTACGGACTGGACATGGACATCTTCCCCGGGGACTTCGTCTACATCGTGGGAAAGGTCGGCACCGGCAAGACCTCCATCATCCGCACCATGACAGCCGAGAACCCCCTGAAGGAAGGTGAAGGCACGGTCTGCGGATTTTCCCTGAACGGAATAAGGCCCAAGGACATACCCTACCTCAGGAGGAAGACCGGAGTGGTGTTCCAGGACTTCCAGCTGCTGATGGACCGTACGGTGGAGTCCAACCTCGAGTTCGTTCTCAAGGCCACGGGATGGAAGGACAGGACGGCCATGGACAAGCGCATCCTTGAGGTCCTCCAGGCTGTCGGCATGGAAACCAAGGCCCACAAGATGCCGCACCAGCTCTCCGGCGGAGAGCAGCAGCGCATCGCCATAGCCCGCTCCATCCTCAACAGCCCGTCTGTCATCATCGCCGACGAGCCCACAGGCAACCTCGACAACGAGACCGCCGACGGCATCCTCCGCCTGCTCACCCGCATCAACAAGGAGGATGGCACTGCAGTCGTCATGGTCACCCACAACCGCGGCATCTTCGAGAAATACCCCGGCAGGGTGTTCGTCTGCAAGGACGAAACCTGCAAGGAGAAGCTGGAGGACGAGGTCATCGACCTCTCCCTGACGATATGAGGAAGGCCGAACGCTACGCCGGAGTCATCGGCTGGTTCACGGAAAACATGCCGGTGGCGGAGACCGAGCTGCACTTCGGCTCCACCTTCCAGCTCCTTGTCGCTGTGGTCCTTTCCGCCCAGTGCACGGACAAGCGCGTCAACATGGTCACCCCGGAGTTGTTCCGGCACTTCCCCACCCCGGAAAGCATGGCTTCCGCCTCCTTCGAGGATGTCTTCGACCTGGTCCGTTCGGTTTCCTACCCCAACAGCAAGACCCGCCACCTGATCGCGCTGTCGCAGAGGCTTGTGTCGGATTTCGGCGGAGAGGTTCCCTCGGACATCGATACCCTCATGACCCTTCCAGGAGTCGGACGCAAGACCGCAAACGTCGTAGCCTCAGTCGTTTACAATCAACCTGTAATAGCGGTGGACACGCATGTGTTCCGCGTGTCGCACAGGCTCGGCCTTTCCGACGGCAAGACCCCCCTCGCCGTCGAGACCGAACTCGAGAGGCATATCCCGGAGGACAAGCGGGCCGTGGCGCACCACTGGCTCATCCTCCACGGCCGGTACGTATGTACGGCAAAGTCGCCCAGGTGCACTGAATGCGGCCTGGGCGACTGGTGCCGGGAATATTCCGGGAAATAATCCTTAGATGAATATGTAGCGTGCTATGAACAGCACGGCGAGCACCCACATCGTGGGCGAGATCTCCTTTGCCTTGCCGGTGAGGGCGTTGAGGACAACGTAGGTGATCATACCGATGAGGATACCGTCGGAGATGCTGTAGGCCACGGGCATGAGGATGAGGGTGACGAACGCGGGGATGGCCTCGCGGAAGTTGGTCCAGTCGATGCGGACGACGGGCTCCATCATCATGACGCCGACGAGGATGAGGGCGGGAGCGGTGGCGGCGCTGGGGATGCCGAGGAAGATCGGGGCGAAGAAGAGCGCGAGCACGAAGCAGATCGCGGCGCTGAAGGCGGTGAGGCCGGTACGGCCTCCCTCGCCGACGCCGGCGGAGCTTTCGACGTAGGTCGTGGTGGTGGAGGTACCGAGGCAGGCGCCGCAGACGGTACCGATGGAGTCGGCCATGAAGACCTTGTCGATGTCCTCGACATTGCCCTTCTCATCCACGAAGCCGGCCTTCTGGGAGACGCCGATCACGGTGCCCATGGTGTCGAACATATCGATGAACAGGAAGGTGAAGACGACGGCCAGCATGTCCCAGGATAGGATGTGGGCCCACTCGAACTTCATGAAGATCGGGGATACGGAAGGAGGGGTGTCAACGACGCCGCTGAAATGCGTGAGGGCGACTCCGGTGGCCGGATCCTTGATGAGAAGGCCAAGGAGGGCGGTGACCAGGATGCCGAGCAGGATGCCTCCGCGTACCTTCAGGATGAGGAGGACGGCCGTGATGACGATGCCGATGACGGCCAGCAGGCCGGAACCGTGGCAGACGTCACCCAGGGTCACGAGGGTGGAGTCGGAATTGACGATGAGACCGGCGTTCTGCATGCCGATGAACGCGATGAAGAGTCCGATACCGGCTCCGATGGCGTTCTTGAGGCTCATCGGGATGGAGTTGAGTATCCACTGGCGTACCTTTGTCAGCGTGAGGATGATAAAGATGATACCCTCGATGAGGACGGCGGTCAGGGCGAACTTCCAGCTGTAGCCCATCGTGAGGCAGACGGTGTACACGAAGAAGGCGTTGAGGCCCATGCCGGGGGCCAGGGCGAACGGTTTCTTGGCATAGAACGCCATGACGAGGGTGGCTATGATGGCCGCCAGGCCGGTCGCCGTGAACACGGCTCCGTTGGGCATGCCGTCAAGCGCGCCGAAGATCGAAGGGTTGACGGCCAGGATGTAGGCCATCGTAAGGAACGTAGTGATACCCGCTACAATCTCTGTACGGATACTGTGCTTCTCGGGATCGAACCCGAAAGCTTTCCGGATGAATGTCGACATAGTCTGTATCAATTAACGAGTTGTGCTTTCAGCTGGCCGATCTTGGCATCGGCGTCGGAGCCCTTGGCCCCGAAGTAGAACTTGATCTTGGGCTCGGTGCCGGAAGGACGGATGGAGACCACGTCACCGGCTTCGTCGAAGAACTGCAGGACATTGGATTTCGGCTGGCCGGTCTTTTCGGGCTCGAGGTAGTCGATGACCTTGGTGACAGGCGACCCGCATAGCTCCGCGGGAGGGTTGGAACGGAAATCGGCCATGATCCGGGAGATCTCCTCGGCGCCGGTCTTGCCCTTTCGGACGAGCGAGACGAGGCCTTCCTTGCGGTAGCCGTATTCGGAATAGATCTTCTGCATCAGCTGGTACAGGGTGAGGCCCTGGTCGGCGGCCCAGGCGGCGCACTCGGCGACCATCAGGCAGGACACCTGCGCGTCCTTGTCGCGGACGAACTCGCCGACGTTGAAGCCGTAGCTCTCCTCGCCGCCGCAGATGAACTCTCCGCCCTTGGCCTCCTCGCGCTTGACAATCTCGGCGATGTACTTGAAGCCGGTGAGGACGTTGTACACGGGAACGCCGAAGCTCTTGCAGATGTCTGTGATGAGTTCGGAGGTGACGATGGTCTTGACCACGTACTTGCCCTCGCCGAGCTTGCCGAGCTCCTTCCAGCGGTTGAGTATGTAATAGGTGAGCATCGAGGCGGTCTGGTTGCCGTTGAAGAGCACAATCTTACCGTCGTTGTCGCGGACGGCGATGCCCATGCGGTCCGCGTCGGGGTCGGTGCCGATGACGATGTCGGCGCCGGTCTCCTCCGCCTTGTCCACGGCCATCTTCAGCGCCGCGGGCTCCTCGGGATTGGGCGAGACTACTGTCGGGAAATCGCCGTCGCTGACGTCCTGCTCGGGGACGTTGATGACGTTCTTGAAGCCCGCGCGGTGGAGGATCTCGGGGACGAGCCTCACGCCGCATCCGTGCAGCGGCGTATAGACGATCTTGATGTCGGAGTGCCTGGCGTTGGCCTCGGGACTGAGCGAGAGGGAAAGCAGGTCGGAGAGGTAGGCCTCGTCCATATCCCTGCCCATGATGTCGATGGCCCCGCAGCGCAGGTCTGCCTTGAACTTCACCTGGGACGGGTCGGTGATCTTCGCGACCTCGTCCACGATCTCCTTGTCCACCGGAGAAGTCACCTGGCCTCCGTCGGACCATGAGACCTTATAGCCGTTGTACTCCTTGGGGTTGTGCGAGGCCGTGATCATGATGCCGGCGACGGCGCCCTTCTTGCGTACTGCATAACTCATCTCAGGAGTGGGACGGATGTTGTCGAAGATGTAGACGTGGATGCCGTTGGCGGAAAGGACGTCCGCGGCGATGCGGGCGAACTCGCGGCTGTTGTTGCGGCTGTCGTAGGAGATGCAGACCTTGATGTCGTCTCCCTCCACGTGACTGAGGATGTAATTGGCGAGTCCCTGCGTGGCCATTCCGACCGTGTATTTGTTCATGCGGTTGGTGCCGACGCCCATGATGCCCCTGAGGCCTCCGGTGCCGAACTCGAGATTCTTGTAGAACGCATCCTCGAACCCCGCGGGGTCGTTGTTGCGGAGCTCTATGATCCTGCATTTGGTCTCCGGATCGAAATCTCCGTCCAGCCAGCTCTGGGCCACTTCCTTGTAATCTTTCATCGATATATGGTTTTAGAATCAGCGTGCGTCAGTGTCACAAATTTACGGAAAATCTTCGAGAATACCTATCTTTGCAGACATGAAAAAGAAGAGTTTTTCGGACATTCTTTCGGACATTTCCGAAGCCGGCGCCGCGCAGATGCGGAGGAAGGTTCCGGAGTGGACGGACGTGCCCGGAATGGAATTCCCGTCGCACCTTTCCACCGAGCAGTGCAGCTCCTCCGCCACGGCGGAGTACAAGGCCGCACTGGTGCGGAGGATCTGCCCTGAATGCGGCCTGCTGGCCGACCTCACGGGCGGTCTCGGGGTGGACTGCTTCTTCTTCAGCCGCGTCTGCGGGCATGTCCTGTACAATGAGATGGACCGGGAACTCGCTGCGGCGGTGGAGCGCAATTTCTCCCGCCTGGGCGTTTCCAACGTTTCCTTCTCCAACGTGGAGGTGACCCCCGAGAGCCTTCCCGGACTCGTGGCGGACGGGCCGGACGTGATATTCCTGGACCCGGCGCGGCGGAGCGGGACCGGGCGCAAGGTCTTCCTGCTGGAAGACTGCAGCCCAGACCTCCCGGCCCTGCGGGACGGGCTCCTCGCCGCCGCGCCAGACGTCCTGGCCAAGCTCTCCCCCATGGCAGACATCTCAATGGTCTGCAGGCACCTCGGGGAGACCGTACGCGAAGTGCATGTGGTAGGATCCGGCGGGGAATGCAAGGAACTGCTCGTGTGGATGCAGCGCGGATGGAGCGATGGATATACCATCGTTGCGGAGGGCCTGCGCTTCACGGCGCAGGAAGAGGGCGCGGCCCAGCCCAGGCTGCTGCCGGGCCGTCCCGCTCCCGCCGGCGTGCTCTTCGAACCCTCCGCCACCCTCCTCAAGGCCGGCTGCTTCAACCTCCTCTGCGACAGGCTGGGCCTCAGCAAGTTCGGACGCTTCACGCATCTATACTATTCAGTATCTCCGGACGATAGTCTTAAGGCATACGGTAAATTATTCTCCATCAAGGAGATACTACCCTTTGACGGGCGTAGCATCAAGGCCCTGGGCAAATCGCTGCCCCGATGCTCGGTCACGGCCCGCAACCTGCCTGTGAGCAGTGACGCCCTCGCAAAAAGGATGGGCGTCACCCCGGGAGGCGACGCCCATGTATTCGCGTTCACGGCGGACTATTCCGGCACCCCCTCGGAGCGCCTGATGGCTGTCACGGAACGTATCTGATCACTCCCCTTTCAGGTGCTTCAGCCAGAAATCCTGGTCCGCCCCGTTGGAATGGCGGCCCTGGTATCCGCGGTAGCCGTGCATGCCGTCAGGGTAGATCATCAGTTCGAAGCACTTGCCATGCTTCTGCAGTTCGTCGACCAGCTGCAGCGTATTCTGGAAATGGACGTTGTCATCCCCGGTACCATGCGTTATCTTCAGCATCACGGAACCGTCGTTGTTGTCGTAAGTGACAGGATATGAAGCCGCTGCGCTTATGACCCGGGACGCGGCGTACCCGTCGGGATTGGCCTGGGGTGTCTCCATGAAGCGCTCGGTATAATGGCTGTCGTAGAGCATCCAGTCATAGACGCCGCCACCGGCTATGCCATAATGGAACTTGTCGGAGTGTTCGAAGAGCAGCAGCGAGGTCATCGTGCCTCCGAACGAGAATCCCTCGACGCCTATCTTGTCCGGGATAACGTAAGGCAGGCCCTGGAAATACTCCGCCCAGGCCACGAAATCCTTGACCGGAGCCTCCGTGAGGTTGCGGAAGTCCTGGTCGGTGCCGGCGCGGCCGTTGTGTCCCGCCACGCGGGTGTCGGCGGTCACGTTGATGATGCCGTGGTCGCTCCACCACTGGTTCGAGGCGTTGGGCGAAACCCAGCGCTCGCGTACGTAAGCGGTGTTGGGGCCGCCGTATATTTCGAAGTGGACGGGATATTTCTTCGACGGGTCGAAATCCACGGGATAGGTAACGGAAGCAGGAATTACCAGCCCGTCGTCCGTGGTGATATGGATCATCTGCGGAAGGGCGTACTTCGAAGCGTCGAAGTCGCGGCCCTTCATGTCCGCCACCTTGTAGGCGGCCGAGGCATAGCGCTCGTTGACGCGGCGGCCGCCCTTCCTCGCGGCGGCCAGGACCCTGCGGGCGTTCCACGCCTGCCCAGCCTTCGCCGTCTCATAGACCCACACCTGGGTGGGGGTGGTGAAATTCGACAGCGATGCGACGAACCATTTCCCGTCCGGGGAGAACTTCACCCCCGAAACATTGTACTCGGGGTCGGTCAGGGCGGTGACGACACCCTTCTTGTCGACCTTGTAGAGCGCGGCCTTGGCCGTGGCATCCCGGTTGGAAACGAAGTACACGTCTCCGGCCTTCTCGTCTATCCTCACGATGGAGGTCCTCCAGTTCTCCCCTTCAGTCAGGCGACGGAACACGGAACCGTCATAGGACAGGTAGTAGATCTGCTCCCAGCCGGTCTCGAAGGCCCTCACCATGTACAGCCCGTCCTTTCCGAAGCGCATCTCCTCGGGCCAGTCCAGCCATGTGGGATACTCCTCGTGATAGATGTGCTTCTTCGACCCGTCTACTGGACTGACGCAGTAAAGGTCAAGCTCGTGCTGAAGGCGGGGTTCCCTCGCCACGAAGAAGCCCTTGCTGTCCGCTCCCCAGAAGGGGATGCCGAAATACTGGTCCTCCTTCTCGTCGAAGTCGGCCCATACCACGTCGCGCGTACCCAGGTCGACGATTCCGATCCTCACCTCGGGGTTGGTCTCCCCCGCCTTGGGATAGCGGGTCCGGTTCAACTCTCCGTCCTGCCCGAAGGGCGAATAGATGGGGAACATCGGCACGCCGGAGTTGTCGAAGCGGTAGAAACCTATCTTCCGCGAATCGGGGGACCACCAGAAGGCCCTGTACATCGACGGGCGGCCGAGGATCTCCTCGTAGTACACCCACGAAGCGTATCCGTTCAGTATCAGGTCCGTACCGTCAAAGGTGAGGCGGGTCTCCTCGCCGGAGGCTATGTCCACGACCCAGAGGTCGTTCGCCCTTGTGAAGGCGAGCTTGGTCGAATCGGGGGAATAGGTCAGGTTCACCGCACCCTCCGGCTGGAGGGGGATGCGCTCGAACTTCTCCGGAGCCTTCACGCCCTTGACGACCGTCTTGGACGGCAGGGTCACCGCGAACGCGTCGGCATCTGTATAGGACCCGTTGTAGGTGAACACGACCTCGTCCGGAGATATCCATTTCCATGCGAGCGGCACGCGTTCGAACTCCTGCGCTCCCGCCAGGGCGGCGCCGAGGATGAGGGCCGAAACGGCAACAATCAGTCTTTTCATCTTATCACAATCTAATATCATTCGAAGAAACGGTCCTTGAAATTGACCAGGTAAACTTTCTCGACGGCCCGGGTCAGTGCCGTGTAAAGCCATTTCAGGTCGTCGAGGGTCTGCTCCTCCATCCAGAAGGGGCAGTCGATGAACACGCAGCGCCACTGGCCTCCCTGCGACTTGTGGCAGGTGATGGCTTCGGCGTGCTTGATCTGCAGGGCGTTGAAATAGCGGTCCTCCCGGACGGCCTCCCAGACCTTGCGCTTGCTCCCGCGGTCTGCATAGTCCGCGCTGACGCCGTTATAAAGGGCGTTCTGCTGCTCGTAGGTGAGCGAAGCGGACTCCGACTCCAGGGTGTCGAGGCATACCTTGGCCCTGACCTCCAGGTCGTTGTAATCCGGGAAGGAAAGGACGGCGTCGGCGAAGTGCAGGCCGTACCGGTCCTCGAAATGCTTTATGCTCTCGAGCCGCGCAATGTCTCCGTTGGCGATATAGTCCAGCTCCTCTACGTCCTCCAGGAACTGGTAGCAGTTCTTGACTATCATGAGCTTGTCGCCCCTTACCAGCCGCTCCTCCTTGAAAAGGACGGTGGAACGGATGCCGAGGTTGTAGCGGATGGCGCGCTTGTTGGACCGGCACAGTATGACCGTGTCATCCTCTCCGTAGCGGCCGTATGCATCGGCTATCTTCTCTATGAGCTCCCCTCCGGATATCCTTTCCACATCAGGAAAGCCCTTGACGCTGAGCCTGAGGTCGTCGAAAAGCTCGTCCCCGGAACTGCCGGAAATGCGCTCCCGGAGCATCGTGGCGTTACGGAGGATGCCCGACTCCTGCGCCTGACGCACCACGGTGGTCAGGGTGGCGAAGCGCACGCCGCCGAAACCCTCCATGTACTCCCGGGAAAGCGCGGGACTGGCGTCCAGCCCCACCGGGGGAAGCTGCGCCGCGTCCCCGACCAGTATCATGCGGCAGTCGGCCCCGGCCCGCACGAAGCGTACGAGGTCCTCCAGGAGGTTGCCGGTGCCGAACACCGTCGATGAGCGCTGCTGCGCCTCCTCGATGCCTATCAGCGACACCTCGTCCACCACGAAGAGGGTGTCCTTTGCCTTGTTCGGGGAAAGGGTGAACTGCCCGAAGCCGTCGCTCCCGACGGATTTCTGGCGATATATATGCTTGTGGACGGTATATGCGGGACGCCCGGCGTAGGAGGACAGGACCTTGGCGGCCCTGCCTGTGGGCGCGAGCAGCACGCAGGGCACGTGCAGTCCCGTCAGGGACGCTATCACGGCTGCGAGCGCCGTAGTCTTGCCGGTGCCTGCATAGCCGTTCACGACCAGGATGTCGGCGTCGTCGCAGGTCACGAACGAGCCTATGTCCCTGAGGAGCCGGTCCTGGCATGGGGTCGGCTCGTAGTCGAGATGCGAAAGGAAGTCTCGGTATAGGAATTCCCCGCGGTCCATCATCTCCTGAATCGGTTCCGGGAGAACAGGATGGAGAGCACCGCCAATATGGGGTAAATTTCGATGCGCCCGAAGAACATGTTCATGGAATAGATGAACTTGGCGGCCTCAGGCACGCTGTTGAAACTGCCCATCGTACCCAATTCCATCAGCGCCGGGCCAACATTGGTCAGGGTGCTTATCGAGGCGGCGAAGGAACTGTGGGTATTGACGCCCAGCAGGAGGCTGAGGAATACGGACAGGGCCAGCAGGATCGTGAACAGGGAGACGTATAGCAGCTGGGGCATGAGGTCCTCGTCACGGATGAGGTTCCTGCCGATGCGTATGCCCTGGACCTCGGAAGGGTGCAGCGCCAGGCGTATCTGGCGGCCTATGGACTTGAGAAGCATTAGCACGCGGTCAGACTTGAGGCCGCCGGCTGTAGAACCGGCCATACCTCCGATGATGCCGATGAACAGCGTGATGACACCCGCCGAGAGGGGCCACTGGGCATTGTCCACGATGGCGAAGCCGGTGCTGGAACCTATGCACATTATCTGGAAGGCGCTGTGCCAGAGGGCCTGGCCCCAGGTAGGTTCGTAACCGCCCGGCTTGAGTATGAACGCCAGCACAATCGTGAAGGACACAAGGCAGCCGGTATAGAATTTAAGGACGGGATTGTTCAGGGGACGGAACGAGCGGGTGGCGATGGACATGTAGATGAGGCCGAAATGGATAGTCGCCAGGTACATGAAGATCATGGTAAGGCCCTCTATAAGCCTCGAGTCGAAGGCGGCTATCGACAGGTTCTTCGAACTGAAACCTCCCGCCGCACACACGCTGAACGCATGGTTTACGGCATCCAGCGGCGACATCCCGGCCAGCATGTAGCTCAGGAACGCCACGGCGAACAGGCCGAGATAGACATATGCGAAGATGGTGACTATCTTGTTGACACGGACGTTATAGCTGTCCTTGCTCAGGGATGACAGCTCCATGTTGGTGAGACGCAGGCGGGCGGGGCTTGAGGAAGGGATGATGAGCAGGAGGAACACCACGACTCCCAAGCCTCCGATGAAATGGGTGGCGCTGCGCCAGAACAGGAGGGAGTTTGGCAGCGACTCTATGTCGTCCAGGATGGTGGCGCCGGTCGTGGTGAAGCCCGACACGCTTTCGAACCACGCGTTCATCAGCGTGAAGGGCCCTCCCCACAGGGCATACGGAAGCATGCCGAAGACGAAAGAGAGGAGCCAGGAAAGGACGATGACCATGTAGCCGTCCTTGAGCGTGATGGCGGAAGTCTTGCGGACGAAGATGAACGGGAAGATGCCTACGGTGAAGGTGAGCGTGAAAGAGATGAGCAGGGCCGCGAGCGCGCTGTCGTTGCCGTTCCCGATCGAGACGAGGACCGAGAAAAACATGAACAGCGCATCCACGAGGAGCGCATAGCCCACATTCCTGCTGATCGCCTTTACGTTCATTGCCTTGTCTGCTCAATGGTGGAGTTGCGGAGCGCCGAGAGGCGCTTCCGGAGCTGGTGGTTCTCGGACGCCATCTCGGAAATACCGGAGTTGAGCTCGGCGAGCTGGTCGTCACCCTCGAAGGTGTAAGTGTATTTCTTGTTGTAGGAGCGGTAGTTCTTCAGGGCGTCAAGCATCTTGTAGATGGGATTGACGTAATAGGCCATGATGAAGAAAAGGAGCAGCACGATGAGGAGCAGGCCGACGGCAATGGCGCCGAAACCCGGGATGATGCTACGGAACAGGCCGCGGTCGAAGGTCAGCGAGTTCCTCTTCAGATCGTTGTACATGCCCGCGCTCAGCTTGTCGATGTCGCCCCTCAGGCGGTTGTACTTGGGCTGCAGGCGGTCGAAATACCATGTGCGCGAGTCGATGAAATCCGACAGGAGCACGTCCTCGAGTTCCAGGGTGGTGAGCATGTAGGCGGAATAGGAGTACATCACCGAGTCCGCCAGCGGCAGGAGGTTCACGGAGGTGAGGTTCTTCTTGAGGCTGTCGCACTTGGAGACGAACTCCTCCTGGTTGAAGTTGGGGAGCCTCGCGCTCTCGTCACCGATGACCGAGAGGATGTCGAGATTGTAGGTATTGGTGACCTCTGACAGCTTCTGGGCCACGTTGATGGAGTTGATGTTGTCCGCGATGAGCCCGGACACGTACGAGCTCATGCTCCGGTACTCCATCCACAGGATGATGCCGGAAACGACCAGTACGACGGCTATGGCGCTCATGCTGAGGGTCAGTTTCTCCCTCAGGGACAGGCGCCTGGTCGCCATGCGGTTTCTTAACTTGCCCAAAAACATATGAACACTATCTTACAAATTACAAAGATAGCAATAATTCTGGATTTGTCACCCAAATGCGTCATTAAGCAAAAAACTAAACAATAATTTTATTCAAGGGTGGTTTATTAGAAAATAATTTTATAAATTTGTGCAGTTTGAGCCCCTATTTATTATGAACAGGAATTTCTTCAGCGAAACGGACAGCAAAAACGCTGCTCTCAAAAGACAGATTATTAAACTCTGCATCGATTCCGGCAGCTACAGCATAGCCGACCTGAGCGCCCGCATCAATGCCAGCGTCCCTACAGTGACCAAGCTCATCAACGAACTCATCGACGAGAGTTTTCTCCAGGACCTCGGCAAGCAGGGCACCTCGGGAGGACGCAGGCCGTCCATCTTCGGGCTCAACCCCGACGCCGGCTTCTTCGTGGGCGTGGACATCGCACGCCAGCACTTCCACATCGCCATCTGCGACTTCAAGGGCGAGCTGATCGACTTCATCCAGGACATCGAGTTCGTGCTCGAGGACAATCCCGAGTCGTTCCGCTCCCTCTGCCGGATGATCCGCAGTTCCGTCGCGCACACGGGCAGGGACTGGAACCAGGTCCTGGGGGTGGGCGTCAGCCTCTCCGGCCGCGTCAACCCCGAGAAGGGCTACAGCCTGACGTATTTCGTCACCGAGGACATCCCTCTCAAGGACTTCTTCCAGAGGGAGCTGGACGTGCCGGTTAGCATCGAGAACGACTCCAGGGCCATGGCCTACGGTGAGTACCTCACCTGCGTAAAGGACGAGAAGGACGTCATCTTCATCAACCTGAGCTGGGGCCTCGGGATGGGCATGATACTCGACGGGAGGCTGTATTACGGCAAGTCCGGATTCTCCGGGGAGATAGGGCACTTCCCCATCCTCGACAACGACCTGATCTGCCGCTGCGGCAAGAAAGGCTGCCTCGAGACGGGCGCCTCCGGATCCGCCCTGCACCGCATGATAGTGGAGCGCCTGAGTAAGGGCCAGACCTCCTCGCTTTCGAAGAGATTCGCCGAGCGCGGCGACGTTACGCTAGACGAGATCCTCAAGGCCGTGGAGGACGAGGACGTCCTGGCCATCGACGGCATCGGCGACATCGGCGACGCGCTCGGCCGCGGCATCGCCGGCATCATCAACATCTTCAACCCCGGCCTGGTGATAGTGGGAGGCCGCCTCATCGTCGGCGGCGACTACCTCATGTACCCCATCAAGACCGCCGTCAACAAGCTGTCCCTCAACAGGGTGAGCAGCGACACGACCATCCAGTTCTCCAAGTTAGGCAGAAAGGCAGCCTCGATCGGAGACTGCCTTCTGTCCAGGAGCAAGCTGCTCGGGCTTCCGCTGTAGCGCTTACTGTATCTTGAACGAATCCTTGAGCGACACGGTCTTGTTGAAGACCGGTGCCTCCGGCGTGCTGTCCGGGTCCTTGAAGAAATACCCGACACGCTCGAACTGGACGGCTATACCGGAATTGTCCTCCAGCAGGGCGGGCTCGGCCCAGCCCTTTGCGAGGACCAGCGACTCGGGATTGAGGAAATCCTTGTAGTCCTTGTCCTCGGGCACCTGGCTCATGTCGGCCAG
Source organism: Bacteroidales bacterium (assembly GCA_017620335.1). Taxonomy (GTDB): domain Bacteria; phylum Bacteroidota; class Bacteroidia; order Bacteroidales; family UBA932; genus Cryptobacteroides. The sequence continues at coordinate 88,525 of JAFZQO010000010.1, read as the reverse complement.
GGTGAAGAGGCGGTCGTACAGGCGCAGCTCAACCTCCTTGGCGAGAGCCGCGGACACCCAGTGGATGGTGCCCTTGACGGAGCGCCACTCCCCTCCTCCGGGGCGCGTGGCCGGGTCGTAGGTGCACTTGAGCTCCACGACTTTCCCGTCCGCATCCTTCACGACCTCGTTGCACTTGATGATATAGGTGTATTTCAGGCGCACCTCGCCGTCGGGCTTGAGGCGGAAATATTTCTTCGGAGCATCCTCCATAAAGTCGGCGCGGTCGATGAGCAGTTCGCCGCTGAAGGGGACCCTGCGGGTCGCTCCCTCCGGCTCGGCAGGATTTAGCGGGCAGTCGAACCACTCCACCTTTCCTGGCTCCCAGTTGGTCAGGGTGACCTTGATCGGATCGTCAGACACGACCATGTAGCGGTTGGAACGGGCGTTGAGGTCCTGGCGTACGCACCACTCCAGCAGCTGGATGTCCATGAGCTGGTCGCGCTTGCTGACGCCTATCTTGTCGCAGAACATCTTCAGGGCCTCCGGGGTGTAGCCGCGGCGGCGGACGCCGCAGAGCGTCGGCATGCGGGGGTCGTCCCAGCCCGCGACGAAGCCCTTCTGGACAAGTTCCAGCAGCTTGCGCTTGCTCATCAGGGTATAGGTGAGGTTCAGGCGGGCGAACTCGTACTGGTGGCTGGGATAGATGCCAAGTGTCTCGATGAACCAGTCGTATAGGGGACGGTGGACGTCAAACTCGAGGGTGCAGATGGAATGGGTTATATGCTCGATGGAGTCGCACTGGCCGTGGGTGTAGTCGTACATCGGGTAGATGCACCACTTGTCGCCGGTGCGGTGATGATGAGCGTGCTTGATGCGGTAGAGGATGGGGTCGCGGAACATCATGTTCGGATGCGCCATGTCTATCTTCGCGCGAAGGACCTTCTCGCCGTCGGCGTATTTTCCGGCCTTCATCTCGCGGAACAGGCGTAGGTTCTCCTCCACGGAACGGTTTCTCCAGGGGCTGTCGGTGCCGGGCTTGTCCACGGTGCCGCGGTTCTCGCGCATCTCCTCGACAGTCTGGTCGTCCACATAGGCCTGGCCGCGCTCAATCATCTGCTCGGCCCACTCGTAGAGCTGGTCGAAATAGTCGGAGGCATAGCATTCCTTCTCCCACTGGAACCCGAGCCATTTGATGTCCTCCTTGATGGCGTCGACGTACTCCGTGTCCTCCTTGGTGGGATTGGTGTCGTCGTAGCGGAGGTTGGTCTTGCCTCCGTACTTCTGGGCAAGGCCGAAATTGATGCAGAGGCTTTTGGCGTGTCCCAGATGCAGGTAGCCGTTCGGCTCCGGGGGAAAACGCGTGAGGATGCTGTCGTACCTGCCCTCCGCGAGGTCCCTTTCGATGATCTCTTCGAGAAAGTTCAGCTTGCGGGGCTCTTCGGCAGCCTCCACGGGTTTGTTGATATCAGCCATACAATCAGTCTTAATTCAATTGAAAATCATGCAAAAATAGCCATAATTTCGTATTTTTGCACGGATAAAACGACATTTCGGCATGATAAGATCGATGACCGGCTACGGCAAGTCCGAAGCCCTGCTTGAAAACGGAAAGCTCACCGTGGAGTTCCGTTCCGTAAACGGAAAGAACGCTGACATAAACATCAAGACCTACCTCCTGCCCAAGGACAGGGAGATGGGCGTACGCAAGAAGATAGCCGACATGCTCCAGCGCGGCAGCATAGACATGTTCCTGACCTGGGAGCCCAACGCCGCCGACAGCGCCAAGGCCGTCAACATGGAACTCGCCAAGGAATACTTCCGCCAGATCCAGGACCTCGGCAACGAGATCGGCGCCGTGAACCTCCCCCTCCACGAGCCCAACTACCTGCTGGCCACATTGTTGAGGATGCCGGACGTGATCGACCAGAAAAAGCAGGACGTCGTCACCGACGAAAACTGGCCTCTGGTGGAAAAGGCCGTGGACGAGGCCCTGGCCGCCATCGACACCTACCGCCTCCACGAGGGCGAGGCCTTATACCGCGACGTCACCTCGCGCGTACGCAATATCCTCGGCCTGTACGACGAGGTCGAGGGGTTTGAGGCCGAGCGCCTGGATGCGGTCCGCGCCAAGCTGCAGAAGAATCTCGAGGACCTGCAGGTCAAGGTGGACAAGGAGCGTTTCGAGCAGGAGATGGTTTATTACCTTGAGAAACTGGACATCAACGAGGAGAAGGTCCGCCTGCGCCAGCACTGCAAGTACTTCATGGACACCATCGACGGCGAGCCGTTCCCCGGAAAGAAACTCGGCTTCATCATCCAGGAGATGGGCCGCGAGATCAACACCACCGGCAGCAAGGCCAACCACGCCGCCATCCAGAAATGCGTCGTCCGGATGAAGGACGAACTCGAGAAGATCCGCGAACAGAGCCTCAACATCCTGTAAAGGAGCATTTGAGCAAACATTTGTACATTCGGAATAGACTGATTCTGTTCCGAATGTTTATTTTTGCCTCACTGATAACCCTTTCCATCATGAGACTTTATCGCATACTCCTTCCCGCACTCTTCGCGGCCGTCTGCTGCGGGTGCGGGAACCAGGCGCCCCGCGAGGACGGTCCGCGCCTCCAGATCGGCGACGACATCGCCATCACCCAGACCCAGTACGGAAAGGTCCAGGGATACATCCTGGACGGCGTGTACACCTATCTCGGCATCCCTTACGGCGCCCCCACCGGCGGTGAGAACCGTTTCATGCCTCCGCAGAAGCCCGCCAGCTGGGACGGCATCCGCCCCGCACTGTTCTACGGCAACGACGCTCCCCAGAACATGGACAACAAGTGGCAGAACAACGCCTCCACCTTCACGGACCACTGGAACTATTACGACGTCAGCGAGGACTGCCTGAACCTCAATGTCTGGACTCCCGCCCCCGACGCGAAGAAGCGTCCGGTCCTCGTGTGGATGCACGGCGGCGGCTTCGCTGCAGGCAACAGCATCGAGCAGGACGGCTATCACGGAGCCAACCTCGCCCGTGAAGGCGACATCGTCTTCGTCTCGGTCAACCACCGCCTCAACGCCTTCGGCTTCACCGACCTGTCCGCCTGCGGCGACCCTGCTTTCAAGTACTCCGGCAACGTCGGCGTCCTTGACCTGGTGGCTGCCCTGCAGTGGGTGCATGACAATATCGCCAACTTCGGCGGCGATCCCGGCAACGTGACCATCATGGGCCAGTCCGGCGGCGGCGCCAAGGTCTGCGACGTGATCTCCATGCCTTCCGCGGCGGGCCTCGTCCACAAGGCGGTCGGCCTTAGCGGCAACGCCACCTCGGCCTCCGACCCCGTGGCCTCCGCCGCCATCGGCTCGGCCATCCTCAAGGCTGTCGGCGGTGACGTCAAAAAACTCCAGGCCATGCCCTGGGAAGAGTACTACACCCTCGCACATGCCGTTGCGGCACAGGCCAACACCGACGCGATGGGCGGCTTCGCCCCCGTCGCCGACGGCGAAGTCCTTCCTGCCGGCACCTTCTATCAGGACCGCCAGGCGCATTCAAACAATATCCCCCTGATGCTCTGCACCACTTCCTCGGAGTTCTCGCTGAGCAAGGAGAACGCCCAGATGGAGGCCATCTCGGTCGAGGACGCCGTCGCCCTCGTGCGCGACAGTTTCGGCCAGCCTGACGCCGAGACCGTCTTCAAGGCCTTCCAGGCCGCTTTCCCTGAGAAGAAGCCCATCGAGATCGTCAACATGATCGTCGCCAACCGCGAGAACGTCATCGCCACGGCGGACGCCAAGTACAACCAGGAGGCTCCCGTCTATCTCGCGCTGTTCGACTACAACGCCCCGCTGTTCAACGGCCGCATCCGCGCCTTCCACTGCTCCGACATCTGCTACTGGTTCAGGAACACCGACCTGATGGTGACCCACACCGGCGGCGGTCCCGAGCCGCGCAAGGTTTCCGAGCAGATGTCCGCCGCACTCCTCGCCTTCATGCGTACCGGCAACCCGAACTGCAAGGAGATCCCCGAGTGGCCCGCCTACACTCCCGAGGACTGTCCGACCATGATCTTCTCCGTGAAGAGCGAGATGCGCAACGCCCCCGACCGCGAGGCACTCTCCATGCTCAAGGGATTCAACCCCTGGCGCATGATGCGCGCCGCCCCGGCTGAGGAGGAATAATCAATTAAGCCCGCTCGGTTGAGCGGGCTTAATTTTTCATTCGACGTCTATCCGGCCGATGTTGAGGCCCCAGCAGCCGTCTTGTATGACTGGAACCTGCTTGCCGTCGAGGTCGGTTTTATACACGAAGTCCTTCACGAAGGTATGTGAATGTCCGCCGACTATCAGGTCGACGTTCCTGATGTCCTTCACCAGGTCGAGGTCCTCGTCGTAGCCCATGTGGGACAGGACGATGACCATGTCGCACTTCTTCTTATTGCGGAGGTAATCGGCCCACTTGTTGACGATGTCGGCATTCTCGCCGGCCTTGGGGACGCGGCTGGCCGTCTCGTACGAGACGACCTTGTTGATGTCGGTCAACATGCCGATGATGCCTATCTTCTTTCCGGCCTTGCGGACTATGGCATAAGGCTGGACACCCCTCTTGCCCATGTCGAACGGGCTGAAGTCGTAGTTGGCGCACACGACGGGGGCCTTGATCATCTTGACCCTGCGGGCAAGGTCCTCGATGCCGTTGTCGAACTCGTGGTTGCCGAAGGTGAGGCAGTCATAACCGAGGGCGTTGACGAGATTTGCCTCCAAGTCGCCCTCGTAGATGGTGTAATAAGGCGAGCCCTGGTTCCAGTCGCCCGCATGGAGGAACAAGACATTTTTCTTGCCGACGGCATTGCGGAGGCTGTCGATGTATGCTGCACGTTCGATGACTCCGCCATGGCCGACATCGTCGCCGGTGCGTTCAGGGTCGAGGTGGCTGTGGGTGTCGTTGACGTGGACGATCACAAGGTTGCGCTGGGCCGAGGCGCCGGCCGCCAGGGCAAGCATGCACAGGAGGGTAAGTAATATTCTCTTCATGGCTTATTCCCCCCTCCTTTTCCTTTCGGTCAGGTCGTCGACCCGGCCGTCCCTTTCCTTGGCGATGGGCTTTCCCGCGGCTGCAAGCTCACGGACATAGTCCAGGATGAAATCGAACACCAGCTGTTCAGACTCAAGCGTCTCCTCGAACTGGCGTCCGGAGAAGATACCGTCGCCGCCAGTGAGGAGGAAGTCGATGGTGGCTACATTGTAGATGCGGTCGTCGTCGACGGGCTCGCCGCCCACGAGGAGTTCGAGTATCTCACCGTCCTTGACGACGAACTTTACGCCTCCGAGGACCTGGGGCCTGCGCGACTGGCGCTTGAAGAGTTCCTTGACCTCCGTACCCTTCATCGTCACCATTGCAAGGTAGTTCTTGAAAGGGAACATTGACATGAGGTCGTCCATGAGGACCTCGCCCTGAGGCATGTCGATGCGGATGCCGCCGTGGTTCATGACGCCGATGTCGACCTTTCGGCCGAATTCCTTCTCCGCAGCCGCCATGAGGATGTCGACGGCCCAGTCACCGAGGAGCGACTCGTCGCCGCCGCGTTCGAGACCGGTCGGACAGTAGCCGACGACCTCCTTGACGGAGGCCATGCCGGGCTGGGCGTCAAGCATCAGCTTCGCCACCTTCGCGGTGGCGGAGCGTCCCTTGAAGACGCGGCCGTTGGGAGCCACGTAATTGCGTCCTTCCATGCGTCCCATCGCCTCCTCAACGTTGTCGGCGGAGGGGCAGGTCACCCCCGTGCGGGACGCATCTACGGGGATCGACTTCCATTTGAAGCCCCAGGCGCCCGCCGGCAGCACGGCCAGCGACAGCGCCAGGAGCAGGACTAATGTTCTCTTCATAAGACTATTTCTGTTTCAGCCATTTCCAAAGGTCCTTCCAGGTGGACTTCTTGCCGAACATGAGGATACCGACCTTGTAGATCTTGGCGGAAGCCCATGCACAGACTATGAAGGTGAGTATCAGGAGCACCAGCGACAGGGCGATCTCCCAGCCCGGCACCCCGAAGGGAAGGCGGGCAATCATGACGATAGGCGAAGTGAACGGGAACATCGAAGCCCAGAACGCGATGGAACTGTCGGGAGCCTTGAACGCGTACAGCGCTATGATGTAGGCCAGCATCAGCGGGATGGTCAGCGGCAGCTGGAGCTGCTGCGTATCCTCGGCGTTCTCGACGGCGGAGCCGATGGCCGCGAAAAGCGAGGCATACAGCAGGTAGCCGAAGAGGAAGAAGACGAGGAAGATGATGAGGATCTTGGCGATGGGGATGCTGTGGATCATGTCCAGGGCGGTGGCCATGTCATTGTCGGCGGCGGCAAGCTGCGTGATGTCAACGGTGTCGAGCTGGTCGGGGCTGACGCCGAGGGACTGGGCGAGCTCCGCAGGGTCGGCCTGGCTTATCAGCTTGTCCTTCATGATGCCGCCGGCGATGCCGATGATGACGCCGGAGAGCAGGATCCACAGGAGGAACTGAGTGATGGCTACCAGCGCGATGCCGATGATCTTGCCGAACATGAGTTCGGTGGCCTTGACCGACGATACGAGGACCTCGACGACGCGGCTTGACTTCTCCTCGATGACCGCGGACATGACCATGCTGCCGAAGAGCGTTACGAACATGAAGATGATGATGCCGAGCACCATGGATATTATAGAATATATCCCGGCCTCGGATATCTTCTCCTCACCGCTCTCGGAGATGGTATAGGAGTGCATCTTGACGTTGGCCTTGACGTCCTTCATTATCTGGTCCAAGCCCTCGATGCCGTACGAGGCGATTCGGTAGTCCTCCACCGCCTTGTCCAGGCGGTTGTTGATGTTCTGCGTCAAGTCCATGCCCAGAGGCTTGGACGAATACAGGTCGGGATACACGGTCTTGGCCTCGGTGTCGAGCGCCGGGATGCTCAGCAGGCCGTCATAGCCCAGGTCCGCGAGGCGGAGCTTGAGCGAATCGGCTTCCTGGCCGGTGCAGTCCACGTAATGTATGGTCTCCGTATCCTCCAGGTACGGCATGACGATGCCGGAGCCGTCCACGACGGCTATGGTCTTGGTCTTCTCCTTGGTGGTCAGCATGACCGCCATGACGCCGATGGTCAGGCCGGCCACGAGGATGGGCACGAGCAGGGTCGTGATGAGGAAACTCTTCTTCTTGACTTTGTTAAGGTACTCGCGCCTTATGATGATTCCGATGGTTTTCAGGTTCATTTCGCGTCCTCCCCAGTTACAAGTTTGATGAAAATGTCGTTCATGCGGGGCATCAGCTCCTTGTAGGAGTTGATGGTCACGCCCTTGGAGATGAAGGCCTCGAGCGTGGAGTTGCCGTCAACCTCGCGCGGAAGCACTTCGGTATGGCGGCCGTCGGCGTCGGTATAGACGAGCTCGACGTTGTTGTTGCCGTATTCGCGGCGGATGTGCTCGACGCCGCCGGTGATGACCAGGCGGGCCTTGTTGATCAGCGCGATCTCGTCGCAGAGCTCCTCCACGGACTCCATGTTGTGGGTGGAGAGCACGATGGTGGCGCCGTTGTCGCGAAGCCGTAGGATCTCCTTGCGGATGAGGTCGGCGTTGACCGGGTCGAAGCCGGAAAAAGGCTCGTCGAGGATGAGCAGGCTGGGCCTGTGGACGACCGTGGTGATGAACTGGAGCTTCTGGGCCATGCCCTTGGAGAGCTCCTCGACCTTCTTGTCCCACCAGTCCTGGATGCCGAAGCGGATGAACCACTCCTTCAGGGCGGCGCGCGCGTCACGCGAGCTCATGCCTTTCAGCTGGGCCAGGTACATGGCCTGGTCGCCCACCTTCATCTTGCGGTAGAGACCCCTCTCTTCGGGCATGTAGCCGATCTTCTCGACGTCGCGCTGGGTAATGGGCGCTCCCTTGAAAAGGACCTCTCCGGAATTGGGGATGGTGATACGGTTGATGATACGGATGAGGGTCGTCTTTCCGGCGCCGTTGGGGCCGAGCAGTCCGAAAATCCTGCCCTCGGGAATGTCGATGGAGACGTGGTCAAGGGCCACCTTCTCACCGAAATTCTTGCAAACTTCCTTGCATTCTATCAATCCCATTGTCAGTTCTGATTTTGTTTAGCGATGCAAAAATAATAAATAAATATTGAAATACAATAAAAAATTCTAAATATTCAAGATTTTTGTTACCATCTCCACCAGCAACGTGCCGTCATCCATGTCGCCGCCGTCGCCGCCCTTGCCCTTATAGTCGTACTCGCAGAGGATGGAGATCACCTTCATGCATTTTGGGAGGGGATAGTTGCGGACGGCCATGTCGTAGTCGCGGTAGAAATAAGGGTTGACGCCTGCGAGCGCCACAGCCTTTTCCTCGGCCGAAGGGCGGGGATTGCGCTGCAGGAGCGCGCCGTAGCGGAGCACCTTGTAGAACTGGGAGAAGATGACGCTAACGGCCATCGGCATCGCGAAACGGGCGGCGGAGCCGACGTAAGTCGCGATGCGCACGGCCTTGGCGGCGTTGCGGGCGGCCAGCTCGCGGTTCAGTTCGAAGACGCTGAACTGGCGGCTGATGCCGACGTTCTTTTCGATGTCGGCTACCGTGACCGTATCCACGCCCTCGGGAAGGTTCTTGACCAGTTTGTCAGTCTCCACCACGATGGTGCCGAGCTCCGTGCCGGTGCTCTCCCCCATCAACGCAGCGGCGTCGGGAGTGATGGTAAGGCCCCGTGATCGGAAATACTTCACGATCCAGTCGGCGATGGCGTAATCCTTGAGCGAAGGGGAATCGACTATCGCCCCTCCGCATTTCTGGACGCTCTTGTAGAAAGCCTTGCGACTGTCCGCCCGGCCCTTGTGCATGAGGACCACAAGTACTGTCGAGTCCAGCGGCTGCTGGCAGTAGTACTGCAGCTGCTCGATGTCCTTCATCAATTGCGCTTCCTTCACTACGACTAGTATCCTGTCAGACATCATCGGATACTGGCGGGCCGCGGAAACGACGGTATCGGCGTCCGTGTCGGCGCCGTAGAAGACGTATTCGTTGAAATCCTTGAAACTCTCTTCTACGCAGTTTTCAATTATGGATGAACAGACCAGGTCCGGATAGTATGGCTCGTCGCCCATAAGCAGGTACACAGGCTTGAAGACGCCCTTGCGGGCGTCCTCAATGAGTTGTCCGCACAGGGCGGGGACATTGACCGAACTCTTTGCCATACTTCACAAAGGTAAAAAAAAAGGATGGTTTAGCAACCATCCCTGTAGTATTTATGCCTCATACAACTTTTCCTTGAACCTTGTCAGTTTTTCTTTCATGGCGTCTGCGCATTCCGTAATGGCATCCTCGAAGGTCTTGGCGTTGCGCTCGATGATGAGCTCCTGCCCCGGCACGTGGATCTTGATCCTGGCGTTCTTGTTCTCCGGCTCGGGAAGCAGGGAAAGCGTCACATCCGCGGTGTCCACACCATCGTAAAACCTCTCCAGCTTTGAGACTTTCTTCTCGACGAAGGCGACCAGCTTCTGGTCAGCGTCGAATTTCAAGGATTTGATCTTGATATCCATAGTAGAAATATGTTAGGACCCCTTTCGGGGCGGTTAGTACAGCAATACGTTGGTAAATATACAAAAATCGTGGCACAATAGCCAACAATCTTAAAAAAAAGACTATTTCCCTTCGGGATCCTTGGCACGGGGATGGGCCTTGTCGTAGACGGCTTTCAGCCTTTCGACGGAATTGTGGGTATAGACCTGGGTGGCCGCGAGGGACGAATGTCCCAGCAGCTCCTTGATGGCGTTGAGGTCGGAGCCGTCGTTCAGAAGCTCCGTGGCGAGAGTGTGGCGCAGGACGTGCGGGGACTTGCGGCCGGTTATCCCCGGGACGCCGCCCAGCTCGGCTTTGACAGCCCGGTCGATGTAGACCGGGTAGAGGCGGCGGCCAGAAGGGGTCCGCAGGAGCGGGTCCCCGGCCGCCGGGGCGCCGCCGAAGAACGCTTCGGCGGCCCTTTGATACCGCTCCAGTTCCGTAATCAGCGCCGGCACAAGGGGAACATCCCTCATCTTGTCGCCCTTTCCCCTGACTTTCAGGATATTGCGTGAAGTGTCAAGATTACTGGCATCCAGCGAGGCCAGTTCGGCGCGGCGCAGCCCCGCGGCGTGCAGGAGGCTGACGGTCAGCCGGCGGAGCCGGCGCTCGTACAGCGTCCGCGCCAGCGGGTCCTTCTCAGGATCCAGCGACATCAGCAGTTCAAGTTCGTCCTCCGAAGCGGCATGTTCGGTATCCTTCAGATACCTCTCGATCGCTTCGTCGCGATAGAATTCCGGGAGGCGTTTCTCCGTCTTCGGACGGGTGACCAAGCGCACGGGATTGGACTTCAGCAGGCCCCTGGTCGTCAGGAAACGGCAGAAGCCGCTCAGGACGGAGAGGTGGAGGTTAACGGTACGGGAACCGAGCTTCCTGTCCTCCATCAGATGGACCTCATAGTTACGCACGGCCGCAGGGATCATGGACTCGGCAAGCGCGTCCCCGTCTCCGGGGTCCTCCAGACTGTATCCTGCATATCCCTCCAGTACTTCCCTATAGACAGCCTGGGTCCGCGGCGAATACCTGTGTACCGTCGAAACATATTGTATATAACTGTCTATCAGGGGATTCATATCACTTGACAGGGACGAGTCCCATCTCGGACGCCTTCTCGCGCATCAACCTGTCGGCCTCTTCGAAGTCGTTTCCTATTACTCCGTCGAGTATCGCCTCCTTCACATACTCCTTCAGCACCCCGATGGGCTTGCCGGGGCCTATTCCATACACTTCCATGACGTATTCGCCGGTTATGGGATTCTTGAAATTGCGGATGGAATCCCTGGCCTCGACCTCGACCATCTTCTGCTTCACCAGCTCGAAATTGTGCTTGATCCTGGCCACCTTCGCGGGGTTCTTGGAGGTGATGTCGGCGTTGCAGAGAAGCATAAGGTCGTCGATGTCGTTGCCGGCCTCAAAGAGGAGGCGCCGCACCGCGGAGTCCGTGACCTCGTCGTCGACGAGGGCTATCGGACGCAGGTGCAGGCGCACGAGTTTCTGCACGTACTTCATCTTCTCGTTCAGGGGCAGCATCAGGCCCTGGAATATCCTGGGAACCATTTTCGCGCCTATCACCTCATGGCCGTGGAAGGTCCAGCCGGTGCCGGGCTCGTAACGTTTGGAAGCCGGTTTGCCGATGTCGTGCAGGAGCGCGGCCCAGCGGAGCCATACATCGGGCTCCGTACGCACGCTCTCCACGAATCCGTTGCCGTCGAGCTCGGGCGTGTAGTCCCTGAGCCGTCCCGCGGCGATCCCTTCCGCCTCGGCCGCCGCGACGTTGTCGAGCACCGCGAGCGTATGCGAGAAGTTCTCCTTGTGGCCGCGTCCGTCTATGGTCTCCACGCCCTTCAGGGCGGAAAGCTGCGGCAGCACATGATCCAGCAGGCCCGCTTCGTCCATCAGCCTGAAGGCCATGGACGGGCGCGCCGTGACGAGCATCTTGTTCAGCTCCTCGGCTATGCGCTCCTTGGAAAGTATCGACAGCCTGTCGCTCATGCGCCTCATGGCCTCGAGCGACTCCGGCACGATACGGAACTCCATCTCCGGAGTAGAAAGCTTCGCAGCGAACCGTATCGCCCTGAGCATGCGGAGCGGGTCGTCGGAATAGGTCGTATCCGGCTCCAGCGGCGTCCGTATGATGCCTGCGGCAAGGTCCCTGATGCCCCCGAAGGGGTCCACGAGCTCGCCGTAACTGTCTTTCTGCAGGCTGAAGGCCATGGCGTTAATGGTGAAATCGCGCCTCAGCTGGTCATCCTCGAGCGTACCGTTCTCGACAATCGGCTTGCGGGACTCGCGGCGGTACGACTCCTTGCGCGCCCCCACGAACTCCACCTCGTCGCCCTGATAGCGCATCATGGCCGTACCGAAATTCTTGAAATAGGAAACGGCCTTGCCTGTAGCCTCACCCACCGCTTCGGCGAAGTCTATGCCGCTGCCCTCCACGACGATATCTACGTCGTTGCAGGGCCTCCCCAGGAAGCAGTCCCGAACATAACCCCCTATGACAAAGGCCTTTACGCCCCGTCTTTCAGCCACGTCGGAGACTATTTTGAAAATGGGCTTCTCCAGGAAGCCTGTGGTTATGGTCGGCATTGCTTCAGCATTTCTTCGTACACCGGGGCCCTGTCCAGGAACTCGTACCCGTCTTCGGTCTTCCGGCAGATGTAGGTCAAATGACCGTTGGTCAGGAAAAGGTAAGGGACCTGAAGCACGGCGTTGTACCGAAGGGCCTGCTCCAGCACTTCCCTGGTGACCTCCACGTCCGGACGCTTGCACTCGACTATTGCCATCGGCACGCCGCCGTGGCCATAGACGACAATGTCCGCACGCCATTTCTTGCCTGCGCCATATTCCAGGGCCACCTCGCTCATCATCTGGTGCTGCGGCACTCCCGCCCCCTTCAATTGTTCGATGAACCACTGGCGCACCCTCTCCTCGGGCGTGAGCGGCACGTCCTTGCGTCTGAGGGGGTCGAAAATCATTCCATCGGTCATTCCTGGCATTCAGGCATTTTTTCCTGACAAGAGTACAAAGTTAACAATTTTTGTTTATATTTGCAGCCGCAAACCGAAAGGAGAGGTGCTCGAGTGGCTGAAGAGGCGCGTCTGGAAAGCGCGTGACCTCCCAAAGGGGTTCGCGGGTTCGAATCCCGCCCTCTCCGCAAAGCAAAGCCGATGCTGATCAGCATCGGCTTTGCTTTTGCTTCGAGGCCGGGATCGGCCCTTCGGGCCATCCTTCTATCCCCCTGCACCCCCAGGGGACGGGGGAAAGGATTCCCCCGCACGGCTTCGCCGTCCCCCTTCTGTCGGCCTCCGGGAGCTTTTTCGCGCAGAAATCTTATGAAAATTCGCGCGTAGCCCCCAAATAACCTTTGTTTCGGGCTCAGGGTGGTTTATCTCACGGTTTCCCCGAGGGGCCTGGAGCGCCAAGCGGCTTCAGTGGCCGTTTCCCGCGCCTGACCCGGGAGTCCGAGGTGGGGGTCAGGAGCACAAAACGCCAATTCACGCCACTCCATGCTCCAGGCCCCTCGGAAAAACAAACTCAGCAACCGGAATCGTTGACTTCTGTCAACGAGCGTGTTTTGTAAACGAATTACTAACAACAATTTACGCAAAGTCCCTATCCTCGTTTCGGGGGTAGGGACTTTGCGTAAACAACTCTGTATCAGATGTTCACAAAAACACGGTCCTCAATCCTTCTTCTTACACAATCTCCAAATCAGGAGATAGTTGAGAACAAGGAAGAAGAGGAAGAACGATCACATCAAGGTATTCCACATGGATCCCGAAACAATATGCATTGACTATTCTAATACAGGTATTTGTCATTATTCCCCGGGGGGCCGCTGCTACTTGAAGATCTCGGCCAGCCTGGCCTCGAGGGCTTCGCCGCGGAGGCCGCGGGCGACGACGGTTCCCTCAGGATCGATCAGCAGGTTGTCGGGGATGGAATTGACACTGTACACCTCGTGGGGAACGCTGTCCCAGTACTTCAGGTCGGACAGGTGGATCCACGGCATGTCCCATTCCTTGATGGCCTTGACCCAATCCTCCTTTTTGCTGTCGAAGGACAGGCCCACGACGTCGAAGCCCTTGGCGTGATACTTCTTGTAGGCGGCGACGACGTTGGGCATCTCGGCCTTGCAGGGGCCGCACCAGGCAGCCCAGAAATCGACCAGGACCCACTTGCCCTGTCCCACATACTCGCTCAGCTTATGCATCTTGCCGTCCGTATCAGGCTCCTCGAGGTCCAGGAAGTGCTGACCGACAATCTCCTTCTTGCGCTTCTCGCTCTCCTCCATGCTGGCATTGGACTCGTCCAACCTGCGCTTGAGATCAAGCGCATAAGGATGCTTGGCAAAAGGTGCATCCGAAGACATGAGCTCGTCGAACTTCTCGTTTCCGAAAAGCGAGGGGACATGATCGATGAAGGCGACGGGGATGAGGTTGTCCATATTATCCTCGATGATGCCCATAAAGACGTCGGAATACTCCTTTAGTTTGGCCGTATACTGAGGGATGAACTCCTCCTCCTTAGCCATCTGCTCCTCCTCGGGGAGGGCAAGGAACTCCTGGATGAAGTCATTGTAAGCGGCATAGGCGTCGGAGTTCTTCAGGTCACATTCAGTCAGCTTGTTATTGAGCGCAGAACCGGTAACGGTTTTGTCCGCGACATTGATCTGAACGGGTTTCCCGTCATTGAAAAACAGGAACCACCAGTCGGAACCGTCGATATTGACCGAAAGGTAGGCATCCTTCGCTGCCTTTCCCTTCATCGTAAAGGCTCCTCCGGCCACGACGGTGCTGTCGATGTTTTCAGAAGTGATCTGGTCTATCAGATACACGGTTTTTCCGTCCTCAGGAGCGTTCTGCCCCGTCACTTTGTAATTCACGACATCTCCGGAGCACCCCAGCGCTCCCATCGCGGCCGCAGCCAGGATGATAATGGATAACTTCTTCATTGCTGTTTATCTTTTTTGAGTATTTTCCGGCCGCAAAGGTAGCGAAATAAACCCAATACTGTCGTAACTTTCAAGCAAACTTGCTGTTTTGTACGCCCGGCCCCGTGATTTTAATCATCGGCAGGTCTTGCATTCTTGAAATCTTTCACTAATTTTGCGTTCAGTTAGTAGAAATCCCCATGCGCGATTCCATCCCAGGACGTGACTGCAAGTGTTTATCAGGCTCCGCCTGTTAAACAGCACCCCGTCCCCCCGGCCGGAATCGGTTTTTTTGTGCGTATGAAAGCGAACTTGATCCTTGAGGACGGTTCCCGGTTCGAGGGAAACGCCTTTGGAAGCTTGAGTGAGGCAACCGGTGAGATCGTGTTCAACACCGCGATGACCGGCTACCCCGAGAGCCTCACCGACCCCTCCTACGCAGGACAGATCCTAGTCTCCACTTTCCCCCTCATCGGCAACTACGGAGTCCCCGCCCACGGGCTTGTCGAGAACGGCCTCGAAGAGCATTTCGAGGGCAACCGCATCTTCGTCAAGGGCCTCGTGGTTGCCGACTACAGCAAGGAATACAGCCACTGGGACGCCGAGGAGAGCCTCGACGCGTGGCTGAAGCGCGAGGGTGTGCCCGCCATCACGGGCATAGACACCCGCGCGCTGACGAAAGTCCTGCGCGAGCGCGGCGTCATGCACGGGCGCATCGTCCCTGAAGGGACGGAAATAACTGACAATCAGTGGCCCGAATACGGGAAGCACAACTTCGTCGCCGAGGTCTCCTGCAAGGAAGTCATCCGCTACAAGCCCGACTGTCCGCCGAAAAAGACCGTCGTCCTTGTGGACTGCGGCTGCAAGTACAACATCATCCGCTGCCTTCTCTCCCGCGGCATCGAAGTCGTCCGCGTCCCCTGGGACTATGATTACACTGGGATGGATTACGACGGCATCTTCCTAAGCAACGGCCCGGGCAACCCAGAGGAATGCACCAAGACCATAGATATACTCCGGAACGCATTGGCTGAGGGAGTGGAAGACGCCAAGCGTACAGGTCACGCCAAACCTGTAATGGGCATCTGCCTCGGCAACCAGCTTCTAGGCATCGCCGCCGGCGCCAGGGTCTTCAAACTGAAATACGGCCACCGCGGCCACAACCAGCCCGCCCGCCTCGCCGGTACCGACAGATGCTTCATCACAAGCCAGAACCACGGATACGCCATCGACAACGACTCCCTGCCGGAAGGCTGGAAAGCCCTGCTGGTCAATATGAACGACGGCTCCAACGAAGGTCTGGAGCACACACGGATGCCCTGGTTCTCAGTCCAGTTCCATCCGGAAGCCAGCGGCGGCCCGCTCGACACCGAGTCGCTCTTCGACCGCTTTACGGCCCTGATGGAAGAGGAGGACAACTGCGTGAAGGCCCCCATCAGCGGGCATCTTAACAAATCCGCCGCGGTACCGGACCTGCCCGGGAAGATTTCCAAAGTCCTCGTTCTCGGCTCAGGAGCCCTGAAGATCGGCGAAGCCGGCGAATTCGACTACTCCGGCTCGCAGGCCCTCAAGGCACTGCGCGAGGAAGGGATCGGTACGATACTCATCAACCCCAACATCGCCACCGTCCAGACCAGCGAGGGCATAGCCGACAAGATCTACTTCCTGCCTGTAACGCCTTCATTCATCGAAAAGGTCATAGAGAAGGAGCGCCCGGACGGCATCCTCCTCTCATTCGGAGGCCAGACCGCGCTCAACTGCGGCATCAAGCTGTATGAGGGAGGAGTCTTCGAGAAATACGGAGTAAAAGTACTGGGCACTCCCGTTCAGACCATCATCGACACCGAGGACCGCGAACTGTTCGTAAAAAGGCTCGACGAGATTGGCGTCAAGACCATAAGGAGCGAAGCCTGCGAAAGCATCGAAGCGGCCAAAAAGGCCGCGAAGGACCTCGGCTACCCGGTCATCCTCCGCTCCGCCTTCGCCCTCGGCGGTCTCGGCTCGGGCTTCTGCGACAACGAGAAAGAGCTGGAGAAGCTCGCGGAGAAGTCCTTCTCCTTCTCCCCGCAGGTCCTGGTCGAAAAAAGCCTCAAGGGATGGAAAGAAATTGAATATGAGGTGGTTCGCGACGCGTACGACAACTGCATCACGGTCTGCAACATGGAGAATTTCGACCCGCTCGGCATCCATACCGGAGAGAGCATCGTCATCGCCCCCTCGCAGACCCTTACCAACTCGGAATACCATTTCCTGCGTGAGCTGTCCATACGCATAGTCAGGCACCTGGGCATCATCGGAGAATGCAACGTCCAGTATGCCTTCGACCCTGACTCCGAGGAGTACCGCGTGATCGAGGTCAACGCCCGCCTGAGCCGCTCCTCCGCCCTGGCCTCCAAGGCCACGGGCTATCCCCTCGCCTTCGTCGCGGCGAAGCTCGGCCTCGGCAAGGGCCTCTTCGAACTGAAGAACAGCGTCACCCTGACGACCTCCGCCTTCTTCGAGCCCGCACTGGACTACGTCGTCTGCAAGATTCCCAGATGGGACCTTGGCAAGTTCCACGGCGTGGACCGGGAGATAGGCTCGAGCATGAAGTCGGTCGGGGAAGTCATGGCCATCGGCCGCACATTCGAGGAAGCCATCCAGAAGGGGCTCAGGATGATAGGCCAGGGGATGCACGGATTCGTGGAGAACAGGCACATCCGCATGAACGGCCTGGACCATGCCCTCAGGGAGCCGACCGACATGCGCATCTTCGCCATCAGCGAAGCCATGCAGGTCGGCTACAGCATCGACCGGATCCACGAACTGACCAGGATAGACCGATGGTTCCTGCGCAAGCTCCGCAACATCGTCGATATCGCCGACGAGATAGGCGCGGCAGGTCCCCGGATAGCGCCCGGCCTTCTCCGCAAGGCCAAGGTCTACGGCTTCTCCGACTACCAGATAGCAAAAGGCCTCTCCCGCCCCGGGCGGGAAATCAGCTCATTGGATATAAGGGCCCTGCGTGAGAAATACGGCATCACTCCGGTCGTCAAGCAGATCGACACGATGGCCGGGGAGTTCCCAGCGAAGACCAATTACCTCTATCTTACATATCAGGGCACCGAGAACGACATCTCGTTCGACGACGGCCGGGACGGCGTCATCGTGCTCGGCTCCGGCGCCTACAGGATAGGCTCCTCAGTCGAGTTCGACTGGTGCTGCGTCCAGGCGCTCAACACCGTCAGAAGCCGCGGATACAGGAGCGTCATGATAAACTACAATCCCGAAACGGTCTCGACGGACTACGACATCTGCGACCGCCTGTATTTCGACGAGCTCTCGTTCGAGCGCGTGCTCGACATCGCGGACTTCGAGCACCCGAAAGGCGTGATAGTTTCCACCGGAGGGCAGATCCCCAACAACCTCGCGGTCAAACTGGCCGCCCGCGGCATTCCGCTGCTGGGCACTTCCGCCGACGACATCGACCATGCCGAGGACCGCAAGAAATTCTCCGCGATGCTCGACAGCATAGGCGTGGACCAGCCGGAATGGGGCGAACTCACCTCGCGCAAGGACATCGCCTCCTTCATCGGCCGCGTCGGCTTCCCCGTCCTCGTCCGCCCGTCCTACGTGCTTTCCGGCGCGGCCATGAACGTCTGCTCCAATGAAGAGGAACTTGAACGCTTCCTGCAGCTGGCCGCAGAGGTCTCCCAGGAGCACCCTGTCGTGGTGAGCCGCTTCATCGAGCACGCCAAGGAGATAGAGTTCGACGCCGTGGCCGACCACGGCCGCATCATTGCCTACGCCATCGGAGAGCATGTCGAGTTCGCCGGAGTCCATTCGGGCGACGCCACCATCCAGTTCCCGCCGCAGAAACTTTACGTCGAGACGGTCCGAAGGATCAAGCGCATCAGCCGCAAGATAGCGCAGGAACTCCATATCTCCGGCCCCTTCAACATCCAATACCTCGCCAAGAACAACGACGTCAAGGTCATAGAGTGCAACCTCCGCGCCAGCCGGAGCTTCCCCTTCGTCAGCAAGGTCCTGAAAATCAACCTTGTGGAGCTCGCTACCCGCGTCATGCTCGGCGAATCCCCGGAACCTCCGTCCAAGGACCTCTTCGACCTGGACTGCGTCGGCATCAAGGCTTCGCAGTTCTCCTTCAACCGCCTCCAGAAGGCCGACCCGGTCCTGGGAGTGGACATGGCTTCCACCGGCGAGGTCGGCTGCATCGGTGACGACGTCACCGGCGCGATGCTCGAGTCCATGCTTTCCGTAGGCTACCGCATCCCTTCCAGGGGCATACTCCTCTCCACCGGAACCGCCGTGCAGAAGGCCGAGATGCTCGACGCAGCCAGGATGCTGGCCGAGCACGGCTACAAGCTTTATGCGACCGGAGGTACCTCCCGCTACCTCGCGGACAACGGCATTCCCAACACGGCAGTTTACTGGCCGAGCGACGAAGGCAGGCATCCCCAGGCCATCGAGCTGATGCACGACCGTACCATAGACATGGTCGTGAACATCCCCAAGGACCTTACCCCGCGCGAGCTTTCCAACGGCTACAAGATCCGCCGGGCCGCCATCGACCTCAACATCCCCCTTATCACCAACGCGCGGCTCGCCATCGCCTTCATCAACGCATTCTGCACGGTGAAGGTCGAGGACCTGCCCATCAAGAGTTGGGACGAATATGCATAAAAACACCATCGCCATGAATACCAAGTACATTTTCATCACCGGGGGCGTGGCTTCCTCGCTCGGAAAAGGGATCATCGCGTCTTCGCTCGCCAAGCTCCTGCAAGCCAGGGGATTGCGCGTGACCATCCAGAAATTCGACCCCTATATCAACATCGACCCGGGCACGCTCAACCCCTACGAGCACGGTGAGTGCTATGTCACGGAGGACGGCGCCGAGACGGACCTCGACCTCGGCCATTACGAGCGTTTCCTGGGAGTATATACTTCCCAGGCCAACAATGTCACGACCGGCAGGATTTACCATACGGTCATCACGAAGGAACGCGAGGGCGCCTATCTGGGCAAGACGGTGCAGATCGTCCCGCATATCACGGACGAGATCAAGCGCAGGATGCTCCTTCTCGGACAGACCGGGGATTATGACATCATCCTGACCGAGATCGGCGGCACCATCGGCGACATGGAGTCCCAGCCCTTCGTCGAGGCCGTCCGCCAGCTGCAATGGGAACTTCCCGAGGAGGACTGCATGTCCATACACCTCACGCTCATCCCATACCTCAGCGCGGCCAAGGAGCTGAAGACCAAGCCCACGCAGCACTCGGTGCAGGCCCTGCAGCAGGGAGGCGTCAAGCCCGACGTCATCGTCTGCCGCACCGAGCACCCCCTGTCTGCGGAGCTGAGGCGCAAGATCGCCCTGTTCTGCAACGTCCGTCCCGGCCATGTCATCCAGAGCATCGACGCCTGGAGCATCTACCAGGTCCCCCTCAACATGCATGAGGAGCACCTGGACGAGATCGCCGTACGCAAGCTGCAGATCGACAATTTCGCAGTTCCGGAACTGGGCAGGTGGAGGACCTTCCTCGAGCGCATCAAGAACCCTTCCCACGAGGTCGAGATCGTCCTGGTCGGCAAGTATGTGGAGCTCCAGGACGCCTACAAGTCCATCCAGGAAGCCTTCGTCCATGCCGGGGCAGCCAACGACTGCAGGGTGCACGTAAGGACTCTCCAGAGCGAGACTATTACTCCGAAGAATGTAGGCGAACTGCTCAAGGGAGCCGACGGCATCCTCGTAGCGCCGGGATTCGGCGAGAGAGGCCTTGAAGGCAAGGTACACGCGATCAAGTATGTCCGCGAGAACGGCATACCCTTCCTCGGCATCTGCCTCGGAATGCAGATGTGCGTCGTCGAGTTCGCGAGGAACGTCCTCGGATACGCCGACGCGTCCTCGACCGAGAAGGACCCGGACACCACGCACCCTGTCATCGACATGATGGAGGAGCAGAAGAAGACCACGATCAAGGGAGGGACCATGCGTCTGGGCGCTTACGCTTGCACTTTGAAAGAAGGTTCGCTGGCGGCGTCACTCTACGGCAGCCTGGCCATACGCGAGCGTCACCGCCACCGCTACGAGTTCAACTCCGAGTATCTCGACGAATTCGAGAAGCACGGCATGATGGCCACCGGACGCAATCCGGAGACCGGCCTGGTGGAGATTGTCGAGCTCCCTTCGCATCCTTTCTTCATCGGATCGCAGTTCCATCCGGAGTACAAGAGCACGCCCGAAAATCCCCATCCTTTATTTAAAGGTCTGGTCGCCGCAGCGCTTGAATACAAGAAGGTTAAGGCTTAAAACGGTTTATTATATTTTTTTAAGAAATCTCTTGCATATTTGGATTCCACTGCCTATATTTGTGGTAGAACAATGAAGGAAATGATCGACATTTTCACCATATCCGCCAATTTCAAGCAGCAGTCACAGTCTGAGAGCAATAATAACTCCCAGAACAATCTCGTGTCTTGTCCTGCCGGCCGGATAAGGTGAATTAAATTGTAGAGTATATTAGGAGACCGGTTCGAGAGAGCCGGTCTTTTTTTGTTTATCCTTCCCCGGGGATTATACGACAACTTAACAAAAAAGTCACGAAACATTATGAAAAGGATTGAAGCTATCATCCGGAAAACAAGGTTTGAGGATGTGAAGGAGGCCCTCCTCCAGTCTGACATCAACTGGTTTGAGTATCACGACGTGCACGGCATCGGCCAGAGCCGGCAGGAGCGCATCTACCGCGGCGTCCAGTACTCCACCGATGTCATCGAGCGCATCGCCCTGACCATCATCTGCCGCGACATCTTCGTCGAACCGGCCGTGGAGGTCATCCTGCGGGAAGCCCATACCGGTGAGGTCGGGGACGGACGCATCTTCGTGAGCGACGTGATCGACACGTGGTCGATACGTACGGGCGAGCACGGCGACACCGTGCTCAGGGACAAGAAGTAACAACCTTAAAATCGAATGTCTTATGAACGAATTAGCCATATCCCTCGATACCGTTTGGATGCTGCTTGCAGCGATGCTTGTATTCTGGATGCAACCCGGATTCGCACTCTGCGAAGCGGGATTCACCCGCAGCAAGAACACCGTCAACATACTGATGAAGAACTTCGTCGACTTCATGCTCGGCTCCCTGCTGTTCTTCTTCGTAGGCTTCGGATTCATGTTCGGAAGCGACGGGGCCGGATTCATCGGGGCTCCCAACTGGGGAGACCTCTCCTTCTATAAAGGCGACCTGCCCGTCGAGGGTTTCCTGATCTTTGAAACCGTCTTCTGCGCCACCGCCGCGACCATCGTCAGCGGCGCCATGGCGGAACGCACCAAGTTCTCGATGTACCTGATCTACAGCGCATTCATTTCCCTTATAGTCTATCCCGTCGAGGGGCACTGGACCTGGGGAGGCGGCTGGCTGGCCGACCTTGGTTTCCACGATTTCGCCGGCTCGGCGATCGTCCACAGCGTCGGCGGCGTACTGGCACTGATCGGAGCGCTCGCACTCGGACCGCGCCGCGGCAAATACGGCAGGGACGGCAAGAGCCGGGCCATTCCCGGTCACAACCTGGCCCTCGCGGCGCTCGGCGTGTTCATCCTTTGGCTCGGATGGTTCGGCTTCAACCCCGGAAGCCAGCTGGCCGCGAGCGGAGAGGTGAACCGCACCGCCATCTCGCATGTATTCCTTACCACCAACCTTGCAGCCGCTGCCGGCGGTACCGCCACGATGTTCCTGACTTGGCTCAAGTACGGCAAGCCTTCCCTGTCGCTGACCCTCAACGGCGTCCTGGCAGGCCTGGTTGGCATCACGGCCGGCTGCGACGTGGTATCGCCCTGGGGCGCGGTCGTCATCGGCCTGCTCTGCGGCAGCGTGCTGGTATTCGCCATCGAATTCATCGACCATAAGCTCCATATCGACGACCCTGTGGGTGCATCTTCCGTACACGGAGTATGCGGTATCCTCGGCACCCTCCTGACCGGCCTGCTGGCTACCGACGGAGGTCTCTTCTACGGCAGCGGCTGGCATTTCTTCGGAGTACAGTGCCTTGGCATCCTCGTCATCGACCTTTGGGCCGCTCTCTGCGGATTCCTGCTCTTCTTCGGTATTAAGAAGCTTCACGGCCTGCGCGTCGAGGCGCGCGTGGAGGATGAAGGACTCGACATCTACGAACACGGCGAAAGCTGCTACAATTAAGGAAAAGGCCATGAAAACGATAATGACATCCCTCTTTGCCCTGCTGCTCGCCGGAGCGGTGACCGCGGGAGCACAAGATACAGTCGAAACGACGCTCGGCACGGACATCGTGAGCCACTATGTGTGGCGCGGCCAGGATCTTGGCGGCGTATCCGTGCAGCCGACCCTCGGCATAGGATTCAAAGGCCTGAGCCTGTCGGCCTGGGGATCCGTCGGCCTGAGCAATCCGCTCGACACGCGTGAATTTGACCTGACGCTGGCATACTCGGTAGGAGGCTTCAACATCGGCGTGACGGACTATTGGTTCGATTCGGGCCTTGACCCGCTCAACCGTTATTTCGCCTACGGTCCAGACTGCACCAACCATGTATTCGAGGCGAATATAGGCTATGACTTCGGTTTCGCCTCCCTGCAGTGGTACACCAATTTCGCCGGCAACGACAGCCTGAACGGATATGGCAGACCCGCCTATAGCAGTTACTTTGAAGCCAGCGTTCCTTTCAGCATCGGAGATGTCGACTGGACGGCAGCAGCAGGAGTAGTCCCGTTTGCCACGGACTTCTACGGCACGGATGGCTTTAATCTGGTCAACCTGGCGCTCACGGCCGCGAAGGATATCCGGGTCACGGATACCTTCTCCATACCGTTGTTCACGCAGGTGGCTTTCAATCCTTGCAGCAATGCAGCCTACCTGGTCGCAGGCATCACGCTTCAGCCATGACGGAATCATATAATAACTAATATCATGTGTGGAATCGCTTGCATATTCAACATCCGGGAACAGTCCGACGCGATGCGCCGGAAGGCTCTTGAGATGAGCCGCAAACTCCGGCACAGGGGGCCGGACTGGAGCGGCATCTGGAGCGGCGGAAGCGCCGTCCTGGCCCATGAGCGCCTGAGCATCGTGGACCCGGAGTCCGGCGGACAGCCGCTCCTCTCCCCCGACGGAAGGCAGGTCCTGGCCGTAAACGGCGAGATCTACAACCATCAGGAGATCCGCCGGCGTTATGCCGGGAAGTACGACTTCCGTACGGGCAGCGACTGCGAGGTCATCCTCGCGCTGTACCGCGACAAGGGGCCGGACTTTCTCGAGGACCTGAACGGCATCTTCGCCTTCGCGCTCTATGACGAGGATAAGGATGCCTTCCTCATCGCCCGCGACCCCATCGGAGTCATTCCCCTGTACATCGGCTTCGACGACGCCGACGGCAAGGTCTATGTGGCAAGCGAACTGAAGGCCCTGGAGGGACAGTGTGAACGCTACGAGCCCTTCCTTCCCGGCCACTGCTACTGGAGCCCGGAGCCCGGGATGAAACGCTGGTATACACGCGATTGGAAGGACTACGAGGCCGTGAGGGACAACCCCGCCGATCCGGCGGAGCTCCGCGCCGCCCTGGAGGCGTCGGTTAAGCGCCAGCTGATGTCCGACGTCCCCTACGGCGTTCTGCTTTCCGGCGGACTGGACTCCTCCGTCATCTCGGCCATCGCCGAGAAATACAGCGCGATGCGCATCGAGGACGACTCGAGGACACGCGCCTGGTGGCCGCGGCTGCACTCCTTCGCCGTAGGCCTGAAGGGCGCTCCGGACCTCGCCAAGGCCCGCCTCGTGGCGGAGCACATCGGCACCGTCCACCACGAGATCAACTACACCATCCAGGAAGGCCTGGACGCGATACGCGACGTTATCTATTATACTGAAACTTACGACGTCACGACCATACGCGCCTCGACGCCGATGTACCTTCTCGCCCGTGTCATCAAGTCGATGGGCATAAAGATGGTGCTCTCCGGCGAGGGTGCCGACGAGATCTTCGGCGGCTACCTCTATTTCCACAAGGCCCCCGACGCGCAGGCATTCCACGAGGAGACGGTCCGCAAGCTCTCAAAGCTGCATCTCTACGACTGCCTACGCGCCAACAAGAGCCTCTCGGCATGGGGCGTGGAGGGACGCGTTCCGTTCCTGGACAAGGAGTTCCTCGACGTGGCTATGCGCCTGAACCCGGCCGCGAAGATGTGCCCCGGCTCTACCATAGAGAAGAAAATCGTGCGCGAAGCCTGCGCAGACCTGATTCCGGACGAAATCGCCTGGAGGCAGAAGGAGCAGTTCTCCGACGGAGTTGGCTACTCCTGGATCGACACCCTGAAGCGCATCACGGCCGAGGCCGTCAGCGACGAACGAATGGAGCACGCCGCCGAACGCTTCCCCATACATACTCCGAAGAACAAGGAGGAATACTACTACCGGAGCATTTTCTCCGAGCTTTTCCCGAGCAACTCCGCCGCCCTCTCCGTACCCAGCGAGGCCAGCGTGGCCTGCTCCACCGCCATCGCCCTCGAGTGGGACGCGGCATTCAAGAACCTCAACGACCCCAGCGGCCGCGCCGTCGCCGGAGTCCACGAACAAGCATATCAAACCATCTAATTCTCCCATATTATGAGTACCTTAAGATTCGATGTGGTCCAGGACGCCTTCAAGAAGAGGGCTTTGGACGTGACCGCTCCCGCAGAGAGACCTTCCGCCTATTTCGGAGAGCTGGTGTTCAACCGCGAAAAGATGCGCAAGTATCTCGACGTCAAGACTTACGAGGCACTGACAGACTGTATTGACAATGGCCACAGCCTCGACCTTGCCACGGCTGACAAAGTCGCCGAAGGAATGAAGGAATGGGCGCTCGGGCACGGCGTCACCCACATCACGCACTGGTTCCAGCCCCTTACCGAAGTGACGGCCGAAAAGCACGACTCCCTGATGGAATACGACCGCAAGGGAGGCATGATCGAGTCCTTCAACGGCAAGTCCCTCATACAGCAGGAGCCCGACGCATCGTCTTTCCCCAGCGGCGGCATCCGCGCCACCTTCGAGGCGCGCGGCTACACCGCCTGGGACCCGACTTCCCCGGTATTCATCCAGGACGACACCCTGTGCATCCCGACGGTGTTCATCTCCTACACCGGCGAGGCCCTGGACTACAAGACCCCGCTCAAGAAGGCCCTCAAGGCCGTTTCCGACGCCGCAGTCCCCATCTGCAAGCTCTTCGACCCGGCCGTCTCCAAGGTGCATTCCTACCTCGGATGGGAGCAGGAGTACTTCCTCGTGGACGAGGACCTCTACGCCGCCAGGCCCGACCTCATCCTCACCGGCCGCACCCTGATGGGGCACGCGTCCTCCAAGAACCAGCAGCTAGAGGACCACTATTTCGCGGCCATCCCCAGCCGCGTCGCGGCCTTCATGAAGGACCTCGAATATGAGGGCTACAAGCTCGGAATCCCGCTCAAGACCAGGCACAACGAGGTGGCTCCGAACCAGTTTGAGCTCGCTCCCATCTTCGGAGAGTGCAACCTCTCCAACGACCAGAACCAGCTGATAATGAACATCATGAACAAGGTCGCGCGCAAGCATGGCTTCGTGGTGCTCCTGCATGAAAAACCCTTTGATGGCATCAACGGTTCCGGCAAGCACAACAACTGGTCCCTCGGTACAGACACCGGCACCCTGCTCCTCGCCCCCGGCAAGGACTCCATGGGCAACCTCCAGTTCGTCACCTTCTTCGTGAACATCCTGGCCGCCGTCCAGAGACACAACTCCCTGCTCAAGGCCAGCATCGCCAGCGCCACCAACGCACACCGTCTGGGTGCCAACGAGGCCCCGCCCGCGATCGTCTCGGCCTTCCTCGGACGCACGATGACTGACGTCCTCCACAAATTGCTCGAACTCCCTTCCGGCACCCCTATCGAAATCGCCGGCAAGAAGGGTACTTCCGTCGGTATCGTTGAGATTCCTGAAATCTTCGTGGACAATACCGACCGCAACCGTACCTCGCCTTTCGCCTTTACGGGCAACCGCTTCGAGTTCCGCGCCGTCGGCTCCTCGGCCAACTGCGCCGGCGCCATGACCGCGCTCAGCGGCGCCGTGGCCGAGCAGCTGCTCATGTTCAAGAAAGACCTCGACAAGGAACTTGCCGCGGGCAAGACCCTGGAAGTCGCAGTCATGGATACGCTCAAGCCCATCATCTCCTCCATCATCGACGTCGTTTGCTTCGACGGCAACGGCTATTCCGACGAGTGGAAGGAGGAGGCCGCCCGCCGCGGACTCGACACCGAGACCAGCGTACCGGAGATGATCAAGTCCTTCACGACGCCCGCTTCCGTGGAGATGTTCACTTCGCTGGGCATCTACTCCCTCAAGGAGCTCGAAGCCCGCAACGAGGTCAAGTGGGAGATGTACACCAAGAAGGTGCAGATAGAATCCCGCGTGATGGGAAGGATGGCCATCAACCACGTCATCCCCGCCGCTCTCGCATACCAGAACACGCTCCTGAAAAACCTGTCCTTGATGAAGGAGGCTTTCCCGGATTCCTATCAGGAAAAGGCGGCGGTGACCATTACCCTTATCGAGAAAATCTCCCACAGGATAGAACAGCTCCAGAAGGGCGTAGCCAAGATGATCGAAGCCAGAAAGAGCGCTAACACCATCGAGAACGAATACGAGAAGGCGAAGGCCTATCACGAAATCGCTGAAAGCCTTTTCGCTATCCGCAGGCCCATCGACAAGCTCGAAGAGATAGTGGACAACGACCTCTGGCCGCTTCCGAAGTACCGTGAACTCCTCTTTATCAACTAACCTTATGGACAGAACCCTTTACAATCCGGCATACGAGCACGATGCCTGCGGCGTGGGACTCATAGCCGACCTGAACGGCAACAAGACCCACCAACTGGTATCCGATGCGCTCACCATGCTGGAGAACCTTCAGCACCGTGGAGCCGAGGGCGCCGACGCCAGGACAGGCGACGGCGCCGGCATCATGGTGCAGATACCCCACGAATTCATCCTCCTCCAGGGCATCCCCGTCCCGGAAAGGGGCAGGTACGGCACCGGACTTGTCTTCCTTCCGAAGGACGGGGCAAAAGGGGAGATGTGCCTGGACGTGCTCAGGAGGGAGACCGAGAAGGAGGGGCTCATCCTCTCCAACGTCAGGGAAGTCCCGGTCGACAGCAGTATCCTCGGAGAGACCGCCCTCGCCTGCGAGCCGCACATAGTCCAGGTCATCGTCACGGGCGGAGACGCCGCCCCGGAAGGCCTGGAGACCAGGCTGTACCGCATCCGCAAGCACGCTGAGCAGAAGATTGACGACAAGGACTTCTACGTCGTCTCCCTTTCCAGCAAAGTGTTGATTTACAAGGGAATGCTTACCTCCACGCAGTTGAAGGAGTATTATCCCGACCTCTCCAGCCCGTTCTTCACCTCGGGCCTGGCGCTGATCCACTCGCGCTTCAGCACCAACACCTTCCCGGCCTGGTCCCTGGCCCAGCCGTTCAGGATGATGGCGCACAACGGCGAGATCAACACCATCCGCGGCAACCGCGGATGGATGGAGGCGCGCGAGAGCGTGCTGTCCTCCAAGGCCCTCGGCGACGTCCGGGACATCCATCCAATCGTCCAGCCGGGCATGAGCGACAGCGCATCCTTCGACAACGTGATGGAATTCTTCGTCCATTCCGGGATGGAGCTGCCGCACGTGATGTCGATGATGATTCCGGAGTCTTTCAATGAGAAGAACCCCATCGGGAACGACTTGAAAGCATTCTACGAGTACCACTCCATCCTCATGGAGCCGTGGGACGGACCCGCCGCCATTCTATTCTCGGACGGACGGTACGCCGGAGGCATGCTGGACCGCAACGGCCTGCGCCCTTCGCGCTACCTGGTCACCGACAGGGGCATGCTCGCCATCGCCTCCGAGGCCGGATGCCTGCCGGTCAACGCCGGCTCCGTAGTTGAGAAAGGTTCCCTCCAGCCCGGCAAGATCCTGATGGTCGACACCAAGACCGGCCGCATCTTCCGCAACGACGAGATAAAGCAGGCCCTGGCGGACGGTCAGGACTACCGCCAGTGGCTGTCCAACGGCCGCATCGAGCTGGCGAAGCTGCGCAGCGGCCGCAAGGCCGAGAATTCCGTCCCCGACTTCGAAAAAAGGCTAAGGGCCTTCGACTACACCCGGGAGGACATTGAGCGCATAATCGTGCCCATGTGCAGCACGGCCTCCGAGCCGGTCTCGTCCATGGGCAACGACACACAGTTGGCGGCCCTTTCCGAGCGTCCCCAGCTGCTGTTCAATTACTTCCGCCAGCAGTTCGCCCAGGTGACGAACCCTCCCATCGACCCGATACGCGAGGACCTCGTCATGTCCCTTACCGAGTACATCGGCGCCGTGGGCATGAACATCCTCACCCCCAACGAGAGCCACTGCAAGATGGTCCGCCTGCCTCAGCCCGTCCTGACCAACGACGAACTCGACATGCTGTGCCACATCCGCTACAAGGGTTTCAACACCGAGGTCCTGCCCATCCTGTTCGATAAATCGAAGGGAGAGGTCGGGCTGAAGGAGGCCCTGGACGGTCTCTGCCGCGAGGCCGAGGCGTCCGTGGACCGCGGCATCAACTACATCATCCTAAGCGACAGGGGGCTGGACGAGACCCATGCAGCCATACCTTCCCTGCTGGCCGTCAGCGCCATACACCATTACCTGGTCAAGGTACAGAAGCGCGTCCAGACGGCTCTGATCGTGGAAAGCGGGGAGATAAGGGAGACGATGCATTCCGCCCTCCTGCTCGGCTACGGCGCCAGCGCCGTCAACCCCTACATGGCCTTCGCCATCATCGACGACCTGGTGAAGAAAGGCGACCTGCAGCTCGACTTCGAGACCGCGCGCAAGAACTACATCAAGGCCGTGGACAAGGGGCTCAAGAAGATACTCAGCAAGATGGGCATCAGCACGATACGCTCCTACCGCGGGGCCAAGATCTTCGAGAGCATCGGACTCGGGGCGGAACTGCTCAGGGACTATTTCGGCACCCCGTCCTCGACGGTCGGGGGCATCTCGCTGTCACGTATCGCGCTGGACGCAGCAAGGATGCATTCGCAGGGATTCGCCTGCGAGGTGTCCGACATCCTTCCGCATGTCGGCCAGTATTCCTTCCGCAAGGACGGAATCCCCCACTCCTGGACACCCGAGGCCATAGCCGCCCTCCAGCTTTCCACGAGGACCGGCGACTACAAGAAATTCAAGGAGTTCACCTCCATAATTGACAACCACCGGGAGCCTCTGTTCCTGCGCGACTTCTTCACTTTCAAGCATAATCCTATTCCTATCGAGGAGGTTGAGCCGGCGGAGGAGATTGTGAAGCGCTTCGTCGGGGCTGCGATGTCCTTCGGCGCCATCAGCCAGGGCGCCCACGAGGCCATCGCGGAAGCCCTGAACCGCCTCGGCTCGCGCAGCAATACCGGTGAAGGCGGAGAGGACCGAGAACGCTTCCATACGGCGAAGAACAGCGGCATCAAGCAGGTCGCTTCCGGACGTTTCGGAGTGACCACCGAATACCTCGTCAACGCGAGGGAAATACAGATCAAGATCGCCCAGGGAGCGAAGCCCGGAGAAGGCGGACAGCTGCCCGGATACAAGGTCGACGGCATCATAGCGAAGACCCGGCATTCAATCCCGGGCATTTCCCTCATCTCTCCCCCGCCCCATCATGACATCTATTCCATCGAGGACCTCAAGCAGCTGATCTTCGACCTCCGCAACGTTAATCCCGATGCGCGCATCAGCGTGAAGCTGGTCGCGGAAAGCGGGGTCGGAACCGTGGCCGCGGGCGTTGCCAAGGCCAAGGCCGACCTGATCGTCATCTCCGGCGCGGAGGGAGGCACGGGGGCTTCGCCCATGTCCTCCATCCGCTACGCCGGCCTGCCGCCGGAGATAGGACTCTCCGAGACCAGGCAGACCCTGGTAATGAACGGACTCCGCGACAAGGTGACGCTCCAGACCGACGGCCAGCTCAAGACCGGGCGCGACGTCGTCTCGATGGCCCTTCTCGGCGCTGACGAGTTCGGCTTCGGAACGGCCCAGCTCATAGTGCTCGGCTGCGTCCTGATGCGCAAGTGCCACGCCAACTCCTGTCCCATGGGCATTGCGACGCGCAACCCACAGCTGCTCAAGCTGTACCGTGGAAGCAGCGACGCCCTAGTGAACTACTATCTCTTCCTGGCCGAAGAGGTGCGAGAGTACCTTGCAGACATGGGATTCAGGAAGTTCGAGGATATCGTCGGACGTACGGACCTGATCGTCGTGGACAAGGCAAAGAGCGGATCGAAGGCGGCTTCGCTGGACTTCGGCCGCCTCCTCTTCCAGAATGGAGAGGGCTGCCTCCACGCCGATCCGGGATTCAGGAACACGCTGGGAGACGTCCTCGACAGGCATATCCTGGCGGCAGCCAGACCCGCCCTTGAGAGCGGCCGCAGCGTGTCGCTGCACTACGGGATCGCCAACACCGACCGCACCGTCGGGGCGCTGCTTTCCGGCCGTATCGCGGAGCGCTACGGCGAGGAAGGCCTGCCCGACGGAACGGTGAACGTAACCTTCCACGGATCGGCAGGACAGAGTTTCGGGGCCTTCCTGATGAAGGGCGTAAGCTTCAGGCTCGAAGGCGAGGCCAACGATTATCTGGGCAAGGGTCTTTCCGGAGGGCGAATCGTCGTCCGGCCCGACCCTGACGCCCATTTCGAGGCTTCCGCGAACACGATCGCCGGCAATACGCTGCTCTACGGCGCCACGTCCGGCTCTCTGTTCATGGCCGGACGGGCCGGCGAACGCTTCGCCGTCCGCAACTCCGGCGCCACCGCTGTGGTCGAGGGAGTCGGAGACCATTGCTGCGAGTACATGACCGGAGGACGCGTCGTGGTCCTCGGACCTACGGGACGCAACTTCGCGGCCGGTATGTCCGGCGGCCTTGCCTATGTCTGGGACCCCGACCACAACTTCGACTACTATTGCAACATGGAGATGATAGAGCTCGGACTGATCGAGGAGAAGGCCAGGATGGAGGAACTGAAGGGCCTCATAGCGGAACACCGCAGGCTGACAGGCTCCTCTCTGGCGGCAAGGATGCTCGAGCATTGGTCCGAATACGCCGAGGACTTCATCCAGGTCACCCCTATCGAATACAAGAGGGTGCTCCACGAGGAGCAGATCCGCAAGCTGAACGAAAAGATCGACAATGTACAGATGGAATATTAACGGAAAAGGATTATGGGAAACCCGAATGCATTCCTGACCATTCCCCGTCAGGAAGCCGGCCACAGGCCGGTATTTGAAAGAATCTCCAATTTCGGAGAAGTGGAGCAGGTCCTCAACGAGGGCGACCGCATGCTCCAGGCTTCCCGGTGCATGGACTGCGGCGTACCTTTCTGCCATTGGGCCTGCCCGCTGGGCAACCGTCAGCCCGAGTGGCAGGACGCGGCCTGCAAGGGCAAGTGGGAGCTTGCCTACAAGCTCCTGTCGCAGACCAACGACTTTCCGGAATTCACCGGGCGCATCTGCCCCGCCCTTTGCGAGAAGAGCTGCGTGCTCAACCACAGCATGGACGCGCCTGTGACCGTCCGCGAGAACGAGTGCTCGATCATCGAGCGCGCATTCCGCGAAGGATATGTCCATCCTCGCCAGTATCCCCGCAACGGAAAGAAGGTGGCGGTGGTCGGAGCCGGCCCCGCCGGACTCTCCGCAGCCGTACAGCTCAACAAACGGGGTTACGACGTAACCGTACTGGAGAAGATGCCTTCCGCAGGCGGCCTCGTCCGCTACGGCATACCCAATTTCAAGTTAGACAAGTATGTGATAGACAGGCGAATAGCAGTGCTGGAGCAGGAGGGCATCACCTTCCGCTACGGCGTGACCGTGGATACGGAACACCTTCCGGAAGGCTATGACGCTTATGTCATCTCCACCGGCACCCCGACTGCGCGCGACCTGCCCATCCCCGGAAGGGAGCTAAAGGGCATATACTTCGCGCTGGACCTTCTGACCCAGCAGAACCGCAGGCTCGCGGGAGAGCAGTTCAGCAAGGAGGAGACCGTATCGGCCAAAGGCCGGACGGTCCTGGTCATCGGCGGAGGCGACACCGGCAGCGACTGCATCGGCACCTGCCACCGCCAGGGCTGCAAAAACGTCACACAGATCGAGATCATGCCCAAACCGCCGGAGGGTTACAATCCGGCCACTCCATGGCCGGCCTGGCCCATGATACTCAGGACCTCCACCAGCCACGAGGAGGGATGCGACAGGCGCTGGAGCCTGTCTTCCTGCAGGTTCATCGACGACTGCAAGGGCCGGGTGGCCGGCGTGGAAGTCGAGGAAGTCGACTGGCTGCCTGCTCCGGACGGAGGCCGTCCCCAGATGAAACCTACCGGCCGGAAGAGTATCATCGAGTGCGACATGGTGCTGCTGGCGATGGGCTTCCTGAAGCCCCAGCACCCGCAGTTCGGCCCCAACGTCTTCCTCGCCGGCGACGCAAAGACCGGGACAAGCCTGGTCGTCAGGGCGCTGGCCGGAGGACGGGCCACGGCACAGGAAGTCGACGATTATCTGAACGGAAGATTATGAGAAAGATCCCTTTTACCAAGATGCACGGGCTCGGCAACGACTACATCTACGTCAATGCCATGGAGTACCCTATCGAAGACCCGTCACGGCTGTCCGTCCTCTGGAGCGACAGGCACAAGGGCATCGGCTCCGACGGACTCATCCTCATAGGGGCGTCGGACTGCGCCGACTTCAGCATGAGGATATTCAACGCCGACGGTTCCGAGGCCATGATGTGCGGCAACGGTTCCCGCTGCATAGGAAGGTACATCCATGACAAGGGCCTGTCAGACAAGACATTGATAGCTCTGGAAACACTTTCAGGCATCAAGATGCTCAAGCTGAACCTGGACCCTTCCGGCCAGGTGCGCGACGTCACCGTGGACATGGGCAAGGGAGTTCCGCTCGAGGTGGTCCTTCCCGACGGGAGCCGCGGGCAGTGGATCCTTGAGGACGCCTTCGCCTGCGGGAAGCGTTTCCGCGGGACGGCCATTGACGTCGGCAATCCCCATCTGGTGCTCTTCGTACCGGACGCCGAAGCCGCTCCGGTGGCCGAGGCCGGACCGTTGTTCGAGAAGGACGTCATGTTCCCCCACCGGGCCAACATCGAATTCGCGCAAGTGCTCGACGAGAGGCATATCCGCATGCGCGTCTGGGAGCGCGGGAGCGGCATAACGCAGGCCTGCGGCACGGGGGCCTGCGCCACGGCCGTCGCAGCCGCGATGGCCGGCTACACACGGCCGGACGGCTGTACCGTAATCATGGACGGAGGATCTCTGGAAGTGTCCTGGGATCCCGCCACCAAGGAAATCCGCATGACCGGTACGGCGACTACCGTTTTCGAAGGGACCATTGAACTGGAGGACTGAGACATGATACGCATCAAAGACGGATACTGCCGGCTGGAACACCGGTATCTGTTCCAGGAGGTCGCCCGCAGGGTGGCCGCATTCCATGAAGCCTCCCCGGAGACCGACATCATCAGGATGGGGATCGGGGACGTGACGCTCCCCATCGCCCCGGCCGTAATCCGTGCCATGCACGAGGCCGTGGACGACCTCTCCGTGCAGGAGAGGTTCCACGGCTATGGGCCGGAGCACGGCTACGGCTGGCTCCGCGAGGCCGTCGTCCAGGGAGACTACGCCTCCCGGGGCGTCACCGTCGATCCGGAGGAGGTGTTCATCAGCGACGGGGCCAAGAGCGACCTCGGAAACATCCTGGACCTGTTCTCGGACGGGAATTCCGTGGGCATCATCGACCCCGTCTATCCCGTATACGTGGACACCAACGTCATCGACGGAAGGCGTATCAGGTTCATCACTTGCTCGCAGGAAGACGGATTTACGGGAGAAATCCCCGAAGAAAAGCTGGATATTGTTTATCTTTGCTACCCGAACAACCCGACCGGCGCGGTGATAAGCCGCGAAAAGCTGGAAGGATGGGTGGACTATGCACTCCGGAACGGATCCCTGATCCTTTACGATTCGGCCTACGAGGCCTTTATCCAGGATCCGGACATTCCGCACTCCATCTACGAGATAGACGGTGCGCGGGAATGCGCGGTCGAATTCCGCAGCTACTCCAAGACGGCCGGTTTCACCGGCATCCGCTGCGGGTACACCGTCGTCCCCGGAGAACTCCGGGGCCGCAGCACTGACGGCGCGGATAAGACCCTCAACGCTCTCTGGGAGCGCCGGCAGGGGTGCAAGTTCAACGGCGCGTCGTATGTGTCGCAGCGCGGAGCGTATGCGGTGTACTCTCCCGAAGGGAGGGAACAGACGCGCGAGAGCATCCGCTACTACCTCGGCAACGCCGCCGTCATCCGGGACGGATTGAAGCGGGCGGGGCTGCACGCCTCCGGCGGAGAGAATGCCCCGTACGTATGGGCCAGGACTCCGGACGGGATGGACGACTGGGAGTTCTTCGACATCCTGCTGAAAAGGGCGGGAA
Source organism: Bacteroidales bacterium (assembly GCA_017620335.1). Lineage (GTDB taxonomy): Bacteria > Bacteroidota > Bacteroidia > Bacteroidales > UBA932 > Cryptobacteroides. The sequence continues at coordinate 53,464 of JAFZQO010000010.1, read as the reverse complement.
TAGTCATAACTCCCGGATCCGGCTTCGGCCGGGCGGGCCGGGGATACTTCAGGCTGACGTCATTCGCCGGCAGGGAGCGGACAATCGAAGCTATGGACAGGTTGGAAAACTGCATAGATGGACTTTAGTCACTGTTTCGAAGAGTTGCACGAAGAGTGCGGCGTGTTGGGGATCTACGGGGTGGAGGACGCCCCGAGGAAGGCCTTCCTGGCGTTGCAGGCGCTGCAGCACAGGGGCCAGCAGGCCTGCGGTGCCGCCGTCTGCGACCCCGCTGGAAACATTTGCGTACATAAGGGTGCGGGACTGGTCAAGGACGTTTTCACGGAATCCGCCCTCGCCGGTCTCCACGGCAGCATCTGCATAGGTCACGTACGCTACCCCACCACCGAGGTGGGCGGCATGGAGAACATCCAGCCTTTCATGATGTCCTGCAGCGCAGGACGCTTCGCCCTCGCACACAACGGCAACATCGTCAACGCGGCCGACATCAAATCCAGGCTCGAGGCGCTGGGCCACCTTTTCAATACAACTTCCGACAGCGAACTGTTCGCCCACCTGATCGGAATGGGGGCGAAGAAGGGAGACTGGGCCTCCAGCATCATTCCGGCGGCGAACCAGCTTGACGGGGCTTTTTGCACCGTAATGCTGGCGGACGGCGTCCTGTATGCCTGCAGGGACAAGTATGGATTCCGTCCCCTTTCCATAGGGCGGCTCGGGGACGGCTACGTCATCGCCAGCGAGACATGCGCCCTGAACGCGCTGAAAGCGGATTTCATCAGGGACGTCGAGCCCGGCGAGCTCATCTCCATAGGACCGGACGGTTTGAAGAGCCTCCGCCATTCGCATTCCGCCGGCAGGAGGATGTGCGCGATGGAATACATCTACTTCGCACGGCCGGACAGCGACATCGAAGGCTGCAGCGTCCACGCTTTCCGCAAGCGGACGGGCAGGCTCCTGTATCAGGAGCACCCCGTCCCCGCGGACATCGTAGCCAGCGTCCCAGAGTCAAGCATGAGCGCCGCCATCGGCTATGCGGAAGCCGGCCATATACCCCTGGAGATGGGTCTGTTGAAGAACATGTACGTTGCCCGTACCTTTATCCAGCCGGCCCAGTCGATGCGCGACATCGGCGTCCGCATGAAACTGTCCCCCGTAAGGAGCATCGTCAAGGGCCGGCGCATCGCCGTCATAGACGACTCAATCGTCCGCGGAACCACGTCGCGGCAAATAGTGAAGATGCTGCGCGACGCGGGGGCGACGGAGGTCCACATGCTCATCGCAAGCCCCAAATATGCCTGGCCCTGCTTCTACGGCATCGACACCGGCACCCGGGACCAGCTGATCGGCGCAGACCACACCGAACAGGAGATCTGCGACTACATCGGCGCCGACTCCCTCCACTACCTCTCTGAGAAGGCCCTCTTCGAGGCCTCAGGCCGGGCGGAACTCTGTACCGCCTGCTTCAGCGGGAGGTATCCTACGGAGTTGTACGGACACGAAAATCAGTTTTAATCAATTGATTACCTTAGGGTGAAGCCTGGTGAGGCCCATTCGGTCATGGTGCCGTCGGCGTCATAGATGAGGTAGCCTTCGAGGTCGGGACGGCTTTCGACAAACGCCCTGGCCTCCTCGAAGCCAATGACCATGCAGTAGGTCGCATAGGCGTCGGCCGCGGCTGCCGTGGGCGCGACTATGGTGGCGCTGAGGAGCGAGTCCTCAACCGGATAGCCGGTGCGCGGGTCGATGGTATGCGAATACTTCCGGCCGTCGCGGACGTAGAATTTACGGTAATTGCCGGAGGTGACGATGCCGCAGGAACGGCCGGAAGACTGCCAGACGCCGTCCAGGTCCGCACCGGGCGTGTCGTTGCCGTCAACCGGACGGTCGACGCCTATGCTCCAGTCGCGTCCGGAGGGATTGACGCCGGCGCAGTAAATCTCGCCTATGTCCACCAGCATATCCTCGACTCCAATCGAGCGCAGGTAGTCCGCGACCAGGTCGCAGGTGTAACCCTGGGCGATGGCATTGAAGTTCAGGAGGGCGTCGCCGAACGAGGCGGCGTCGAGAGGCGCGCCCGGGGTTATCGAAGGCTCAAGCCGCACCATGCCGCAGTTCTCGAGGACGGAGCGGACCCTGTCGTCGGAGGGCAGCGAATCGTTCGAGAATCCGAAGCCCCAGATATCGAAAAGCGGCCCTGCAGCCACGTCCACGCATCCGCCGGTCTCCTCCCAGACGCCATGGGAATAAGAATAGATGTCGGAGAACAGCCGGTTCGGGACGATGGTCTCCCCGGCGTTGAAGCGGCTCAGCTGCGAGGATTTGTTGTAGCCGGAAAGCGTCGTGTCTACCAATGTCAGGATGGAATCGATGGCGGAGGCGATCTCCGCGCGCGGCACCCTGACGCCTCTCGTGTTGAATTTCACGGAATATGTCCCGCCCTGTGCATATCCGGTGACGGCGACATACCGGCCGGGGCCGTTGCAGGCGCAGACCAGCAGGGCGACGGCTGCGGCCAGCAGGCCGGAGAAGCGGTGGGAGTGATATTCATTATGACGCATGGCGGGAACGGCAAAGTATTTGTACAAAGTTAGTGGTTTTTAAGCCAAAAATGACGATATTTGCGAGTTAAATGATCATAATGACCATCATGGACATCAAAAGATACATCCTTGCAGGCCTGGCAGTAGTTGCCGCTCTCAGCCTGGCTTCCTGCAAGAAAGACAATACGGAGACGTTCGATTACCTCGACGGAGCGCCGGAGTTCACCCTCCCTGAGTATGCCGTCGCGGGCGACAGCTTCAACTTCACCGCCAAGGGCGTCAGCGCTTCGGACAAGGATGCGGTCGTCAAGTATTACTGGTATTCCAGCCCCATCCAGACCGACAGGGACACCTCCTACACCTACTCGATAACCCTCCCCGACACGCTTTGCACGGTCACCGTCTATTGTGTCGCCTATGCCGAAGGATACTACAATTCCAGCTCTTCCCAGTCCGTCACCATAGTCAAGTCCGACAGGGAGAACGGCAGCATCAGCGGCTTCTCCTTCGACGAGGGCAAGGATTTCAAGTTCACCGATCCCCGCGACGGGCACGAGTACTGGTGCACCACTGTGGGTTCCACCGAATGGTTCAAGGAGAATCTCGCATTCAAGGGCGCCGGCAGCCCCCTCGCCAACTGCGAGGCTACTTCCGACGTGTTCGGCCGCTTCTATACATGGGGAGAAGCCGGGACCGCCTGCCCGGAGGGATGGCGCCTGTCAAGCCTCGACGACTGGGCTGACGCCGCCTCGGCCATCCTCGGCGAGCGCCCCGAGCCCTCCGCACGCTTCTATTCCGTCGCCGGAGGCTTCATGGGTGACATCTATTTTAACGGAAACAAGATGTGGGAGTACTGGCCCAAGGTACAGATCACCAACAAGCTTGGCCTCTCCATGCTCCCCCTCGGCTACGCCATCAAGCAGGAGACCAGGCCGCGTTTCAACTCCATGTACGATTACGCGACCTTCTGGACCTCGGACGAGAAGGACGGAGAACAGGCATTCTACAGGTATTTCTTCGACGAGAGTCCGGACCTCTTCATGGGGCATGCGGACAAGGCTTCTTTCGCGGCCAACGTACGCTGCGTCCGCGACCATCAGTAAGAATCAGATTTTCAGCACGGCGTCTGCGATGCTCGTGACAGACTCGCGGTGGGTGATCCAGATAATGGTTTTCCCGCCGCTCAGTTTTTTAGAGAGGCGCAGCAGCAGTTCGTCCTCGGTGTCGCGGTCGAGGGCGGAAGTGGCCTCGTCCAGGATGAGGACTCCTCCGGAGTGAAGGAGCGCCCGGGCTATCGCGACGCGCTGCGCCTGTCCCTCGCTCAGGCCGCTGCCCTTCTCCGAGCAGACTGTATCCAGGCCGTCAGGCAGGTCCATGATGAAGTCGGCCACCGCCAGATGCAGCGCCTCCTTCATCTCCTCCTCCGTGGCCATAGGATTGGCCATCAGGAGATTGTCGCGGACGGTGCCGCTCATCAGGCTGTTGCCCTGCGGAACATAGCGGAAGTTGCAGCGGGTGGAGGGAGAGGCCGGGACCGAGCGGCCGGCGTCGTACAGGGTCACGCTGCCGGCGGCCGGGCGCAGCAGCGCCAGGACCAGCCGCGTCAGCGTGCTCTTCCCGACGCCGGTCACACCCATGACGGCGGTCACGGTGCCGGGCTTGAAGTCATATGAGAAATGCTCGAAGACCTTCAGCGGCTCCACGCCTTCGGGGACGTCGGTATACGCGAATGTCACATCCTCCACCTTTATGCCGGGTGCGCCTTCGAAAAGGATGTCCCCACCCTTGTCTTCCGCTTTCATCTCTGTAAGTTCCATGATACGCTCCACGGAAGTGAGGGAATGGATGAAAGCCGGTATATGGCGGCTGATGTCGGCTATAGGCCTCTGCACCTGGCCGACCAGCTGCAGGAAAGCGGTCATCATGCCGAAGGTCACGGCACCGCTCCTGATGCCGAACACTCCCCACAGGAAGGCCGCGGCGTATCCCGCCATGAAACCTGTGCGCAAGAACGAACGCGCTCCGGCATTATAGTTCAGCCTCCGCACGGTATTGCGCATCACATCATCCTGCAGTTCGTCCAGACGGCCGGTAACGCGCTCCTCGCATCCCAGGGTCTTGATGAGGACGCGCTGTTGGAGGTTCTCCTGCATGTGTCCCTGGATCTCGCTGTCCTTGGCGCGGATGAGCGAAGTGAGCCTTCGGATGACCTTGAAGAACATCTTGCTGCCGATGGCGGCCACGGGCATCAGGATCAGGAGCACCCAGAGGAGACGGGGCTCGAGTACGAAGAGGAATCCCGAGGCGGCTACCAGCTGGACCAGGGTGATGATGAAGTCCGGGACACGGGTGCAGAGCAAGTCCACGACCACGCGCGTATCCTCTTCAAGGCGGTTTACCATATCCCCTGAATGGAAGGCTTCGCGACCGTTCCATTCGCTTTCAAGCACATGTCCGAATACCTTCGAGCGGAAGTCATTCTGCACCTTGGTGACTATCATTCCCTCCCACCAGCCGTAGGCGACGGAAAAAACGACCTGCACCAACATGATTCCCACCATGATTCCGACATACAGCCCGATAGGGGCCGAAGATTCGCCCGTGGCGATGTCCACGAGGGCCTTGCACACCCACACGAAGCCCATCGAAGCGGCGATCCTCACCACTCCGATGATACAGCTCACGAGGACCTTGCCCCAGAGCGGACGGCCCATGGCCGTCAGGCCTTTCATGCAGGTGCGGAAATCCTTCATGGCATCATGCTTCAGCTATGCCCGCCTCAATCCAGCTCTGCGCTATGGCTACGGCGTCGCGTCCTGCTATCTCCTCGTCCACGTCATAGCGGTCGAGGAGGAGCTGCTTCAGGTCCTCGGGGGTGAATTCCTTCCCTTCGACCGACTTCCAAAGATAGGCTGCGGACGAATTGAGGGAGATCATCTTGTTGAAATTGATCTGTGCGACGCTCTCCGGCGTCACTATGTACTCCTTGCCCAGGGGGCGGAGCCTGAATCCTTCGATTAGCTTCATAGGAAAATCCTTCTATATATTCCAAGGATGATGCGGCGGAAGGGCATCAGCCTTCGCCAGTTCCTGGCCCGGCGCAGGGCCCTGGGGCTCCTGCAGTCCACTTCCTTGACACCGTCCTTCAATATTGTCATAGCCGTGCCGGCGATATTACCCCGCCTGCAGCGTTCGACGCCGCGGAGGTTTCCGTCGCCCATCAGCGAAACCACGTCTCCGTCCAGCGCCGTCACGCGGTGGAGGACATATACCCCCTCGCGTATCTCAGCCAGCACGATATCCCCTACCTCAAGGGTGTCCAGCCTGCGCAGCATCACGCTGTCGCGGATTCCCCTGATGAACGGGAGCATGCTGTTCCCTTTGGTAGGGATCACTACGTCCTTGCCCTCGGAAAGCAGCTGCTTCACCTCACCCAAGAGGATGGCGTTGGGAACGACGATCTTAGGCATCGTCATCCTCCTTCCGCACTCCGGCGGCGCAGACTCGGGCGGCATCCGCGTCCGGCAGGCAGTCCATCCAAAAACATGGCACGTTCAGGGCGATGTGCTCCAGGGCCTTGTGCTGCCCATCCGAAATCTTCCGGTCAGCCTTGAAGCCGGAACACGAGGAATACAGGGAGGCATATGACTCCAGGGTGTTCTGGCGTGTGAGGGTGTTGTGCTTTGCCTGGCGTATCCGGACTATCGCACCGACAGGAGCGCAGACATTGCGGTAGCAGGGGGTCTTGCCGCTCCACGGGGAGCCGTACACCCTGGCAACCCCGTCGTCGCCCACACGCAGGATGGGATTGTCGTCATTCATCAGCTCGCTCCCCTCTATATATTTGAGCCACAAGCTGCTGTGCGTGCTCTTGCCGGTTCCGCTCTTACCCAGGAACAGGTATCCCTTACCACCGTTCCCGATGACCGACGCATGCACCTCCAGTGTCATGTAAGGAGCGCTGCTGAAGGCGTAGAGAAGCATCAGGGCGTTGTTCAGCGCGAAGAGCATGGACTGGCCGGAACCCTTGAGGAAAAGGAGGCTCGCCCGGCGGTAATCCCCACTCATCAGCAAGCGGCTGCTGACGGGCAGGCTGGCCAGCGGAGCCATCTCCACGAGGAAATCCTCCCCGCAGGAATACAGGTCAAGCCTCGGCTCGCCTTCCTCCCTGCTCCCGGGAACCAGAAGCGGCTCCTTCTCCAACTCCGGCAGCTCTTCCACCGTCCTGAGGACGAAAAGAGGGGTGTCGACCGGATCGGCCGTGAAGTCCCTGTACTGTGAAAGAAGATCCCAGGCGGGGGACCCGTCCGGCATCTCGAGATGGAAAGTATGTCCTGCCACGCAGAAAGCCCTGGTCATATAACTGCAAAGTGTTTTCAACCTGCTAAGTTACGCATAAAAACAGTCTTTGACAAATCTAAAATTTATTCGGGTTTACACGGAGTTTTTGATTATCTTTGTGGGTTATGTAAAATGTTTTGATTCATGGAAGCCAACAGGAATACAGTGAAGCTATATTACAATACCGAGAGGGAGAAGCTCCGCATGCCCGAATACGGCCGCAACATCCTTGAGATGGTCGAGCAGCTGAAGGACATCGAGGACAGGGACAAGCGCAGCGAGCAGGCGAAAGCGGTCGTGAAGGTCATGGAGATACTCAATCCCCAGGTCCACCAGCAGGAAAACTACGAGCAGAAGCTATGGGACCATCTTTACCTGATGGCCGGGCTGGACCTGGACATCGACGCCCCCTATCCCGCTCCGGTCGTCGAGGACCTCCAGTCCCGTCCGCAGGTTATCCCTCTCAAGAACAAGCCCGTCAAGGCCACGCATTACGGACGCAACATCGAGAGCATCATAGAGCTCATCGCAGGCGAGCCCGAGGGCGAGGTCAAGACCGCGATGATACGTTCGCTCGCCATCTACATGCGCCAGCAGTACCTCATCTGGAACAAGGACAGCGTCGCCGACCAGACCATCTTCAACGACATAGAGAAGCTCTCCGACTACCGCATCAAGGTCCCGGAGGGCATCAGCCTGTCCAAGATAGCCGACTCCGCCTCATTCTCGCGACCGGGCATAAGCATCAACGTGGGAGGCGCCCAGCAGCAGAACAGGGGCTGGAACAACAAGAGAAGAAAGAACAACCGCAAGAAATGATGAGACTGCCCAAACTCAGATTCTGGAACTCCTGGGACGACCGCCAGAAGGCCAATGCCGTGAAGTGGACAGGCGCGGTCATAGCGCTTTTCGCCCTCTTCACCCTCCTGGCCATGGTCTCCTACATCTTCACCTGGAAGCAGGACCAGAGCCTGCTCCGCGATCCCGGCATGATGGATCAGGCAGTAGGCGTGGCCAATCTCGGCGGCAAGCTGGGCCTCAAATGGGCCAATACGCTTATGGTCAAATGGTTCGGACTGGGAAGCTTCGCCTTCCTCATCCTGCTCTTCGCCATGGCGGCAAGGCTCCTGGCGGGCAGATGGCACCGCTCCCTGCTCAAGACCGCGGCCGTGACGCTCAGCGGCGCGCTGATCGCCGCGCTGGCCTGCGCCTACGTGGGCAGGCTTGTCGGGGTGCAGACGCTGTTCGGCGCAGGCCCCGGCGGCGAATGCGGCGCCCATGTGACCGGATGGTTCTGGAACCTCCTTGGACCGGCCGTGACCGGTGTGCTGCTCGCATTGCTGGTAATTGGCTGGCTCATCCTCTGCAGCGAGCGCTTCTCCAAGTGGTTCGGCAGCCTGGGGGCTCCGTCCGACGGTGAAGAACCGGAAGAAAAGCCCGTGCGCGAGTTCAAGCCGGTCTTTCCGCTCAGGCGGAAGGCCGAAGCGGAGACTCCGGCCGAGCCGGAGCCGGCTCCGGAACCCGCGTCGCAGCCCGCTCCCGTCCTCCAGCCCGTCAGAAGGCCGGCCAAGCCCGTGAAACCGGAAGCCTCTGAAACCCCGGAGGCCGCCGAAGGGATTTCCGAGATTGACAGGGGCGAGGACCTTGTCACGGAAGTTACGGAACAGCTGCCGCGCATAGACGTGCGCCTGGACCCTCCCGAGGGCCTTCCTTCGTACAAGTTCCCCAGCCTGGACCTTCTGGAGGACCATGCCTCCGGCACGCAGATAGTCTCCGACGAGGAGCTCAACCGCAACAACAACAAGATCCGTTCGACCCTCAAGAACTACAAGATAGACATCATGGACGTCAAGGCCGTGGTGGGGCCTACCGTGACCTTGTACAAGGTATATCCCGCACCCGGCGTCAAGATAGCCAACATCCGCAGCCTGCAGGACGACATCGCCATGTCGCTCAACGCCAGGGGTGTACGTATCGTCACCCTGCCCGACTCGGTGGGTATCGAGGTGGCCAATGACAAGCCGTCCATAGTGCCCATCAAGGGACTGCTCAACGACGAGGCCTTCCGCACCAGCAAGGCCGACCTCCCTGTCGCCATTGGATGCACCATCACCAAGAAGGTGAAGGTCTTCGACCTGGCCGACGCGCCGCACCTGCTTGTGGCAGGCGCCACCAAGCAGGGCAAGTCCGTCGGCCTGAACGTCCTGATCGCCTCGCTCCTCTACTCCAAGCACCCGGCCGAAATGAAGCTGGTCTTCATCGATCCCAAGATGGTTGAGTTCTCGGCTTACGGCAGGCTCCTTAAGCACTACCTCGCCGTCCTGCCCACAGCGGCAGACGAGGAGGAAGAGGCCGATTCCGCCATCGTCAAGAAGCCCAAGGAGGCCGAGAAGATCCTCCGCTCCCTCTGCACCGAGATGGACGAGCGCTACGAACTGCTCAGCAAGGCTTTCGTCAACAACATCAAGCTATACAACGAGCGCTACAAGGACCGCAAGCTCAATCCCGAGCACGGACACCGCTTCCTCCCCTACCTCGTGGTCATCATCGACGAGTACGCCGACCTGGCCATGTCCGGCGGCAGCGGCTCCGAGGCGAAGAACATGCAGAAAAGCATCATGGGGTCGATCGTCCGCCTCGCCCAGAAGGGCCGCGCCGCCGGCATCCATGTCGTCATCGCCACCCAGCGCCCGTCCGTGGACGTCATCACCGGCCTCATCAAGGCCAACTTCCCCGCCAGGATAGCTTTCCGCGTCTCCACCCGCGTGGACTCCAACACCATCCTCGACGCCACCGGCGCCGAGAAACTCATCGGCCGCGGCGACATGCTCTACTATGCCGGCGTCGAGACCGAGCGTATCCAGTGCGGCTACATCTCCAACGACGAGATCAACGCCATCACGGAGTTCATCGGAGACCAGCAGGGGTACAAGAAAAGCTACAACACCCCTTATTACCTTCCTTCTCCTGAGCCCGCCGAAGGTGAGGCCGGAGGCGGCATGATAGACATGAAGGACCTCGACGAACGCTTCGAGGAGGCCGCCAGGATGGTAGTAATGACACAAAGAGGCTCGACTTCCGACCTCCAGCGCAAGCTCGGCATGGGTTATGCAAAGGCTGGTCGTGTAATGGACCAGCTCGAGGCCGCCGGAATCGTAGGCCCGCAGGAGGGCTCCAAACCCCGCCAGGTCCTCGTCACGACTTTCGACGAGCTCGACGCTATCCTCAAAGCCTTCATGAAATGATGAAAAGATTTACCGCACTTCTCCTTGTCCTCACGGCCTTCAGCGCCGCGGGGCAGAACATGGTATCCGACTTCGCAGGGACTCTCCGCGACGGATGCGCCACCTTCGGCTACACCTACTCCATGAGCGGTCAGGTGCCCCTCAGCGGTTCGGGTGCGGTCTCGCTTCAGGGCGACTCCTTCACCATGAAGGGAGACGGCCTGGAAGTGTACTGCGACGGCGAGACGCGCTGGACGCTGGACACCGTCGCCGAAGAATGCTACATCGAGGGCGTCAAGGCCGGTGGCCTGGACTACGAGGCCAATCCCGCCCTGTTGGTGGGAGCGGTGGACAAGGCTTTCAAACTGACCGGGACCAAGGCCGCCACGTTCAACGGGCAGAACGTCACGGAGGCCGTGCTCGTGCCCGCCGCCGAAGGCGGCAACATAGTTGAGCTATCGCTTATGATGGCTTCCGCACATAAGCCTGCGGGGTTGCTAGTCAAGACCTCCGACGACAGGCTCATCACCGTGATCGTCAAGGACTTCACCGTCGGGGAGAAAGTCGCGGCCAAGGACTTCCGCCTGGACACGGGCAAGCTGGGCAAGGGCTACATCGTCACCGACCTGAGATGATCCGACTAGAAACCAACCTATATAACCCTCTATGGAAAAGTCAAAAGTCTTCTTTACCGATTTCCGTACGAAGATGTACGGTGAGCCCATCCCTAAGAAACTCCAGCGCCTCATAAGGACAGCCGGAATCGGCGGCATCGATTTCGACGGGAAATTCGTTGCTATAAAGATCCACTTCGGGGAGCTCGGCAACATCAGCTTCCTTCGCCCCAACTTCGCCAAGGCCGTGGTGGACGTCATAAAGGAACTTGGCGGAAAGCCTTTTCTCACCGACTGCAACACCATGTATCCAGGGTCCAGAAAGAACGCACTGGAGCATCTTTACTGCGCCTGGGAGAACGGCTTCACGCCTCTCAGCGCAGGCTGTCCCGTCATCATCGCCGACGGCCTCAAGGGCACCGACGACATCGACGTCCCCGTTGCGGGAGGCGAATATGTCAAGGCGGCCCATATCGGCCGTGCCGTGATGGACGCCGATATCTTCATCAGCCTCAACCACTTCAAGGGGCATGAGGAAGCCGGATTCGGCGGGGCCATAAAGAATATCGGCATGGGCTGCGGCTCGCGCGCCGGCAAGAAAGACCAGCACAGCGCGGGCAAGGCCCGCATCGACGAAGTCCTTTGCCGCGGGTGCCGCAAATGCCAGAAGGAATGTGCAAACGGAGGCCTGGTCTTCGATGAAAGCCGGCGCAAGATGACCGTCTCGGAGAGCTGCGTGGGCTGCGGAAGGTGCCTCGGCGCCTGCAACTTCGACGCCATCAGCTTCGCCGACAACGTCGCCAACGAACTGCTCGGCCGCCGCATGGCCGAATATGCCAAGGCCGTTGTGGACGGCAGGCCCAATTTCCACATCTCCCTGATCATGGACGTCTCGCCCAACTGCGACTGCCATTCGGAGAACGACGCCCCGATCATCCCCAATCTCGGGATGCTCTGCTCGTTCGACCCCCTTGCCCTCGACCAGGCCTGCGCGGATCTCTGCAACGCCGCCACGCCCCTCAGGAACAGCCAGGTGGGAGACAACATGGCGAGGCCCGGATTCGTGGACTACAAGGATGTCTTCAAGAACAACCGTCCGACCATCGACTGGAAGAGCTGTCTGGAACATGCCGAAAAGATAGGTCTCGGCTCCAGGGACTATGAGCTCGTCAGGCTTTAAAAAGAAATGGGGAAAATCTCACGACTTTCCCCACCCTGATAACTAAACTCTTTTAATCGCCTTTAACCAATAGCGATCTGTCTTAAATCAGCGTTCTTGGAATCTTTCGCAAATCAAATAATTGTTCCAGACTCCAAGACAAAGTAAGAATTACGGCTTGTTACAATCAATGCCGAAATTGGTAAATGACAAAATACTGCCGATCCTGTATCAGGAACGGCAGTATTTGTGTCAAAAAGAGTAGTTTGGACTAAGTATTTTCGACTACGTCGTCATGAATGTACCAGATATGCCCTGACACTTCCGGGTATCCCATCTGCCTGAAGAGCCTGACATAACGTCGTACCTGGGCCCTGTAGCCCTCCGAATGCTCTCCGGATTTGTAATCGATCACATAGGTGTGGCCGGGTGTGACGACGACGCGGTCGGGGCGGAACTCCCGGCCGTCGGCGTCGAAGACGGTGTGCTCGTTGAGCACGCCGGCGCCGTCTGGCGGGAACCAGCCGCGCGCGGCGGCGGAGGCGATGCGCTCCCGCAGGAGCGCGAACTCCGCCTTGCCCTCGGCGGCAGTGAGCCGTCCGTCCGCGACGGCGGCGTCCACGGCCGCCCGCAGGTCACCCGGCCGCCGCACCGACGCCAGGATGTCGTGCATGATGATGCCGCCAAGCCTCTTCGAGGCGGAAGCGCCGGCCGATCCGTCTTCGGCGAAGAAGTCCGAAGCGTCCGTGCTCAGGCGCAGGCGGCCGGCAAGCGGCCAGGAGCGGAAGGCCAAGGGGAAGATTTCCTCTTCCGTCTGCTCAGACCGCTCCATCACGTTGAAATCGTACGGAGTGCCATACTCGAACACGTCCGGTTCGTCCTCTCCGGTGAGTATCTCCTGCATCAGCGGATCCGTCCCGGCAAATATCCGGAGGACCTGCGAGAAATCGGAAGGCCCTTCCTTCTTCGACGCCGCGGACGGTTTGCACGCAATGACATGGAGGGATTTCTCTGCACGCGTAAGTGCTACATAGAAGGTATTGAGGTTGTCCACGACCTGCAGGGACCTCTCTTTCTCATAATCCGGCGAGAAAGCGGTATCCGCCGCCCCCTTTGTCAGGCAAACCGGGAAGATGGCCCCGGAAGAGGCGGGGAACTCGTCGGCGGCATCCGCAGGCCGGCACCAGTGCCAGTCCCCCTTGTAGAATCTGACCTTCTCGGCGTAGGGGAAGACGACGTAAGGGAACTCCAGACCCTTTGACTTGTGTATGGTCATGATACGGACGGAGTCTCCGCCGGAGGGCGAACTCAGGAAGGGGTCCGTCCCCTGGTCGTTCCAGTCTTTGAGGAAACGCATGAGGCCGTTGCCGTTGGCGGCGCACCAGTCCTGGAGATAATCCATGAAGGACTGGATATACAGGGCCTCCCCCTCGAAGCACGAAGGGTCATGGTCGAACATCTCGCGCAAAAGGCCCTCGCAAAGGTCCGTCAGCGAATGGTACCCTTCCGGGAAACTGATGTTCATCGAAGAGGCGAGATAACTGCTGACGGAATCGTCTGGATTTTCCATACAGGAGAGCAGCGACACAAGGCGGCGGACGGTCACGGAAGACTTGAGCCTGAGGGAATCGTCGCTGATGACCGGTATGCCTGCTTCCATCAGGAAGGCCGCTATGCGTCCTCCCTCTGCGTTGTTGCGAACCAGGACGGCCATGTCGCCGTATTTCGCCCCGGCGGCATAAGCCTCGTTGAGGCTGTCCAGCACTGCCTGGTCCTCCTGGTCCGGACCGTCGCAGAAAGTCAGCCTTACATAGCCTTCCTGAGAGTCCGAAGCGCATACCTCCTGCTTCACGTCTGAGTAGATACCCTCAACCCCGACGGCCTCTGCAGCATATTCAAAGAAGGTGTTGTTGAAGCGGACTATGGCCTCGCAGCTGCGCCAGTTGCAGTCGAGCGTCTTCACATCAGCGCCTCTGAACTGTTCCGGAAGGCGGGTGGCAAGCAGGTTCCAGTCGGAACCGCGCCAGCGGTAAATGCTCTGCTTGACGTCGCCGACCACCAGGTTGGGCCTGCCGGACGCGTCGCTTTCGCGGAGCAACGGCAGGAAATTCTGCCATTGGATGGTGGACGTGTCCTGGAACTCGTCCAGGAGGAAATCCTCGAAACGGACTCCCATCTTCTCATAGACGAAGGGGGCGTCGCTCCCGTCGATGATGTCCCTGAGAAGGGTGTTTGAGTCGTCTATGCCCAGGACGTTCTTCTCCTTGAGGAGCGCGTCGAACTCACGGTAGAAATCTCCCGCCAGCCTGAGGCTGAAAGCCTGCTCCCGGAGCAGGACCGCGGTGTTGTACATCTTCATCGGGGTATCGAACATGGCGCAGAAGTCCCCCAGGGGGCCTTCAAGCACGCCTTCAACCAGAGGCAGGTACTTCTTCGCCTTGGCCTTGGCGAACCAGGATGAACTGTCCGCAGCCTTGAGCATGAAGGCAGCGGTGGGTTTCTCGACGGTACGGCCCGGGACTATGTCGACATAATTCTCCACCTGGGAGAGGAAGTGGTTGTTGGACTCTGAGGGCGGAACGCCGGCCTCGTCGAGGACGGCCAGGACCGCCCTGGCCGCGTCGCCGAGCGCGGCGGCGAACGCGTCGATGACGCGGTCGCACTCCGCGCGCACCGCGGCCAGGTTCTCCTCGGAGAACGCCACGGCCGGATCTATCCCCAGCGTCTCGGAGCGCTCGCGCCTCTCCTCGTTCTTCAGTTTCTCGGCCATGTCGTAGAGCCCGCGTTCGAGGTTGACCCTCTTCCCCTGTCGCAGCTGCGCCATAACGCCCTCGTTAAGGCGTCCTATCAGCTCCGTCGAGTCCTCCGTGATCCCGTCCAGGATGCGGTCCACGGACTCGTGGACAAGCGCCTTCCTGTCCAGCTCTATCTGATACGACGCGAACTGTCCGACTTCCCTCGAGAAGGCCTTGAGCGTCATCTGGAAGAACTTGTCTATGGTGCTGACATAGAATGAGCCGTAGTCGTGGAGTATGTCCACGAGGATGCGCCTTGCGCGCGAGCGGAGCGTCTCCACGTCCTTGCAGGGGACAGGGACGAAATCCTTGAAATACCCTGACGACTCCGGGTCGGTGGCGAGCAGATGCAGTTCCTTGAGTATGCGCGACTTCATCTCGGCCGTGGCCTTGTTGGTGAAGGTCACGGCGAGGACGTGGCGGTATGCATGGCGGTCTATGCTCCCCAGGAGGATGGAGATGTACTCCCTGGCGAGGTTATAGGTCTTGCCGGAACCGGCGGAGGCTTTCAATATCTTTATCATCGGCCGCAGATCATTTTGAAGTCACACATGGAACAGGTCGTGGCATCCGCGGTGTGCGTGAACGGCACCGACGTGTCGGCGATCTCACGCAGCATGTCCGAAAGCCGCTCCTTCATGAGGGAAGTGAACAGCGGGCTGACCGGGACATTCAGCACCTCCGAGACGAAGAACCGCGCCGGAGCATATACGGAGTTGGTCAGCACGGCTCCCGCAGGGACCTCCTTCTCCACGAACATGTCGTAGAGGAACAGCTGCAGGGCTATCTTCGGGCGCTTGGCGTTGTCCGTCCCGAAGAGCTTGGCTATCACTTTCCCTGCCGTGGAGTCGAAGACGTCGATGTCGTCGTCCTCGACCTTTCCGGTCTTGTAGTCCACCACGCGGACCTCTTCCGGAAGGAATCGGTCCATGCGGTCGATGTATCCCGTGAAACGGAACCCTTCATACGACCAGGAGCATTCCTTCTCCAGTCCCAGGACCTCGAAGGACTCCACGCCGCAGCGGTCCATGTGCCCCAGATCGCGTTCAAGCACCTTCATCACGTACTGGAAGACGACGTCCTCGAACACGAGGTTGCGCCCGCTCACCTCGAAGGTGTGCAGCTCTGACATGATAAGGGAGCGGATACGCGCCCGCACGGCTTCCGGACGCTGCATCCACGAGAGGATGTAATCCCTCGACACCGAACGCAGCGCTTCTCCGGCGTGTTCCCTCATTGTCTTCCTGTCGACAGGGAAGGAGGGATCCATCGCGAAGGGGCCGGTATATAGGGCGCACATGGTGTCGTGGAAGACATTGCCGATCATGCCGGCGTCGAGCGACTCCGCCACCTCATCCTCCGGCTTGAGTTTCCGGACCGTGTGGTAGTAGAACTTCGCCGGGCAGGACAGGTAGTTCTGGAGCGACGACGCGGAAAGCGGCGTGGCGCGTATGGCCTCCACGTCCTCCGGGGTCTTCGCTATCGGCTCCACGTCGTTCCTCACGGACACGGCGGCCTTGGCGGAATGCCTGACCAGGCTTACGCCGAAATGCAGCTCGAGCTGCTTGATGTACCGGCTCTCCTCCCCCGCCCTGAGCCCTTCTGTACGGGAGTCGTACACCATCCAGACATTCTCCGCACGGCGTATCATCCGGTAGAAGTAATATGCCCAAACAGCATCCTGGTACTCATACGTCGGCAGGCCGAAGCCCTTGCGGAGTTCCGGGGGGATGAACGAAGACGAGGCCGAGCGCCTGGGGAACACGCCCTCCCCCGCCGAAAGTATGACCATGTTCCGGAAATCCAGGGCCCTGGTCTCGAGCGGGCCCATCACCTGGAGGCCCTTCAAAGGCTCCCCGGTGAAGGGTACCGACATCGGGGCCAGGACCTGCGAGAGCAGCCTGGCGAAGGTCGCCGGGAGGATGGGAAGCTCCTCGTCGGACAGCCTGTTCAGGGCGACATAGCATTCCTTGGCGAAGTCCAGCTCCACGGCCATGTCCGGGGCATCCTTCAGCAGCGGCGCCACCGTCCTGATGATATCCAGGAGATAGCGGCAGAAAGCGCGGATGGTACCTGCGTCGGCCTTGCGGGGGTCCTCTACGACAGGAAAGAATACCGCCTCCAGCACCGGGTCTCCGGAAAGTTCAGACCAAGGAATATAGTACTGCGAAGCGGCCTTTACGCGTGCTGCGGCGGTGCTTCCGGCCTCCCCCGCCGCGGTTTTGAAAATGCTGTTGGACAATATAGAGTGGACCTGCCTGTGGTAGAAATACCAGCCGTCCCCGCGGCGGCGCAGGTGCATCTGCAGGGCGCACGCCTCCATTATGAAGGAATGGAAACCGCTGGCCTGCATGGGATAGCCCATGGTGACGTTGATGTCCCCGATCTCCGGAGGGATGGAGTTGAGGACGGGAAGCAGCAGGCTTTCGTCCGGCAGGACTACTGCCGTGCCGATGCCAAGGCGCGAGACGTCCCCGCCGCAGCTGCGCTCCGCGAGCTCCCCGAGTATGACGGGCAGCTGTAAGGCCTGCCCGACGGACGAAGGCACTGCCAGCACGTCGATGCGCGGCTCGTGCCCGGAGATGTCCTCAAGCGGGAAAGCCTGCGGGAAGTCCCGGAGATTGTCCTGCATGAAGACCGAGGACTTGTTCTGCGGGTCGCTGATCCAGCCTTCGGACCAGTCCCAGCAGAACGACGCGAGCCCGGCGTCTCGCATCCTGCGCATGACGCGGCGCTCGCACTCGTTCAGTGCGTTCAGCCCGACGAACACATAGTGTTCCGTATCGGGGAACACCCCTGCCAGGATGTCGGCCGCAGGCTCATCGGCGAGCCGCTCCGCGAGGGTACGGTACACCTGGCCCTCATAGGCCAGGCCACGCGCATCAAGCGCCTCCCTGAAAGTCCTGTACAGCGGCAGGAGGATGTTCCATACCTGCAGGAAACTGCCCTTGACGTCCTTCTTCCCCTCCGCGGCCGGGCGGGTTCCCTTCTGGAAATGCCCGATGAAACGTTCGACGGCCGTGCGCTGGGTGTCTGTCAGATAAGAAAAGCCGTCGCGTATATCCTTCAGGTCGGAAACGTTCGTGAACAACTGCGCCGGATCCACCAGGTACTTGTCCACGTCGTCGAAATCCTGCAGCAGCACGTCCCCCCAGAAGATGAAGTCGTCCAAGGACTCGTGGCCCGGATAGACCTTGCAATAGCAATGGTAGAGTTCCAAGAGCAGCGTCACCCTTCCGGCCGCCGTCGACCCGGTCACCCTGTAGAAGAAATCGTTGACCGTGAACATGGCGGAAGCCTCGACGGGAATCCCGCTGCGCTCCGCCACAGTCTCGGACAGGTACTTGCGGAAAAATGCGAGGGAACGCCTGTTGGGGAAGATGAAACACATCCTCCTTATGTCCCCCGCGGCGTACCAATGCTCCGCCACCTGTCTCAAAAAAGCTTTCATGGTGCAAATATACCTAAAGCTTGTGCCATGCTGGCGATACAAGCAAAACTTTTTTTCATTTATCTTCCAACATTTGCTAATCCCGCGGAAAATGGATATCTTTACATATTAATTGGAATTTGTCAAAATAATACTAAAAACTTCATTTATGAAAAAGAAATTCAGATGTCTCGTCTGCGGGTATGTCCACGAAGGTGACACCCCGCCCGCACAGTGCCCCGTATGCCGCGCCAAGGCGGAGAAATTCGTAGAGATCAAGGACGAAGGCTTGAACTGGGCCTGCGAGCACAAGCTCGGTGACGGCCAGGTCGAGGACGCCGAGGTCCTCCAGGGCCTTCACGACCATTTCACGGGAGAATGCTCCGAGGTCGGAATGTACCTCGCGATGAGCCGCCAGGCGGACCGCGAGGGATATCCCGAGATCGCCGAGGCCTTCAAGCGCTACGCTTTCGAGGAGGCCGACCACGCCGCCCGCATCGCCGAGCTCCTCGGCGAGGTGGTCTGGGACACCGAGACCAACGTCAAGAAGCGCATGGAGGCCGAGTGCGGCGCCTGTGAGGGCAAGCTCGCCATCGCCGTCCGCGCCAAGCAGCTCGGCTACGACGCCGTCCACGACTCCATCCATGAGATGGCCAAGGACGAAGCCCGTCACGGAGCCGGCTTCCAGGGCCTCTACAACCGCTACTTCAAGAAATAGCCCCGTCCGGGGAACAGCCCGCAAAGGCGGCCGGCAGCCAAGCCGGCCGCCTTTCCTGTATTCCCTTTACACTCTTGATGAATATTGCTATATTTGCGGGCTAATAAAAAACGGACATGAAAAGATTTGCCTTTACCTGCATCTGCCTGCTCTACGCGGCCGCGATGCTTGCACAGACCCCCAATCCCCTGGAGGTCAAGACTTTCACCCTTTCCAACGGAATGGAAGTGTGGATCAATGAAGACCACAGCCTTCCGAAGGCTTACGGCGCCGTGGTCGTGAAGGCCGGCGCCCGCGACTGCCCCGGGACGGGCATCGCCCATTACTTCGAGCACATCATGTTCAAGGGCACCGGCAAGATCGGGACCCTTGACTATGCCGCCGAGAAGCCCTACCTCGACTCCATCGCCGTGCTGTACGACCGCCTGGCCGCGGTGCCGGAGGAGGAGCGCGCCGCCATTCAGAAGGAGATCAACCGCCTGAACATAGCCGCGAGCGCCTATGCGGTGCCCAACGAGTTCGACAACCTCATCTCCGCCTGCGGAGGCAGCGGCCTCAACGCATATACCAGCACCGACGTGACCGTATATCACAACGAGTTCATCCCCGCTTACTTCGAGCAGTGGGCCGAGCTCAACTCCGAACGTCTCATCGACCCGGTCTTCCGCCTCTTCCAGGGCGAGCTCGAGACCGTGTACGAGGAGAAGAACCGCTCCGAGAGCAACGAGCTCAGCGCCTTCTCCCAGGCCCTCCAGTCCGAGGGATACAAGGGCTCGCCGTACGAGTTCCCCATCATCGGCACGACCGAGAACCTCAAGACCCCGCGCCTCAGCCAGATGGCGGAGTTCTTCGATAAATACTATGTCGCCGGCAACATGGGCCTGATGCTCACCGGAGACATCGACGCAGAAAAGGCCCTGCCCGTACTGGAGCGGACCTTCGGCCGCATCCGCACGGGCAAGCCCGAAAGGCAGGCCTTCTCCGGCTTCAAGCCTTTCGAAGGCCGCAGGGAGGTGGAAGCCCTCGTCAAGATCCCCGTCATCAAGATCAGCGCCCTGTGCTTCCGCGGCCCTTCGAGGAAGGACCCGGACTGCCTGCCCATGTCCCTGATGGCCTTCATGCTCAACAATTCCGAGGGTATCGGGTTTCTGGACAAGCTCACCACTGACAAGCAGCTGCTCGCCGCCATGTGCATGTACCCCGACATCGCCTTCGAGGAGGCCGGCCTCTTCCCGGTGCTAATCATGCCCAAGCTCCTGTTCCAGAAATACCCCAAGGCAGAGGCCAAGGTGCTCTCGGTCCTTGAGCGGATCAAGAAGGGCGACTTCACCGAGGAGTTCTTCGAGAGCTGCAAGATGACCTACAAGAGGAATCTCGTCACACAGATCGAAGGCCTGTCAGGCCGTATGGGCGAAATGGTCGACGCCTACGCCCAGGGTAAGGACTGGGACGAGGTCCTCACCCAGATCGAAGCCATAGAGGCCCTGACCAAAGCCGACATGGTGGCCCTTGCAAACAAGTATTTCACCGAGGACCAGCTGGTTATCCGCAAGAAATACGGCGACCCCGAGAAGGACGACCTCCCGAAGCCTCCTTACGACAGGATCGCCCCGAAGAACGACGTTTCCTCCGCCTATGCCGAAGCCATCCGCGCCGAGGCCGCAAAGGTCGAGCTTCCCAGGGTGACCATGGACTATGAGAACGACGTCCGCCGTACTGAGGTCCGCCCGCTCGCGACCTTGTACAGCGTGGACAATCCCCTTAACGACGTCTTCGAACTGAAGGTCAGATATCCCGTCGGCACCCTCGCTTATCCAAACCTCGAAAGGGTGGCTTCGTACCTGTCGCTGATAGGCACGGAATCCATGGATTACGATGAGCACCGCGCGGCGCTGCAGGCCCTCGGCGGCAGCATCGGCATAACCGCCGCCAGGTATGCCTTCATCGTAAGCATAACCGGCTTCGACAAGGACTTCGAGGAGACAGTAAGGTTGGCCGCCGACCTCATCGAGCATCCGGGAGCGGACAAGAAGAAGCTTTCCATCCTGAAACAGAGCGAGATGTCCGACAAGCTCATGACCAAACGCGACCTAGATGCACTGGGCGGCGCACTCATACAGTACCTGACTTATGGCGACAGGTCATCATACCTTCAGGACAAGGGCAAGATGGAAAGCGACGTGCTGCTCTCCACCCTCAAGGAAGCCCTGGGTTACGAATGCGACATCCATTACAGCGGCACCCTGTCCGATGAAAAGGTGGCGGCCGTACTGTCGGAGACGCTGATCCCCGACAGGCAGAGGAAAGCCCATCCGTTCTTCGACGCCACCGACATCACCCTGTCAGGGAAGTCCGGCGTATATTTCATCCCCAAGAAGAAATCTCCGCAGACCAGGATCAATGCCTTTGTGCTCGGAGATACAATACCCGACTTGGGAGACCGCTTCATCTCCAGCATCGCCGGCCAGTATTTCGGCGGCGGAATGGGATCGGTCCTGTTCCAGGAGATACGCGAGTTCCGTTCCATGGCATACAGCACCAGCGGCAGCGTCAACAAGCAGTCCTATCATGAGAGGGAGCGTATCCCCGCATACCTGAGCACCTACGTTGGCACCCAGGGCGACAAGACCATCGATGCCATGACCGTGCTTGACTCCCTGATCCGGAACCTTCCGTTAAGCGAGAAGCGATTCGAGATGACCGTCAAGGACGCCTGGAGCAACCTTGTGACCGGATATCCCCAGTTCAGGGACATTTCGATGGATATCGCAGGTGACTTAAGGAACGAGATATACTCGGACACCGCCCCCCTATTCTATGACATTCTCGGAAAGGTCACCATGAAGGACATCGAAGACTTCTGGAAGAAGCAGGTCGAAGGCCGGCCCATCGTCTGGGCAGTCGTCGGCGACCCCGACAAGATCGGAATGGAGGACCTCGCCAAGTTCGGCACCGTCACCCAGCTCAAGCCCGGCGACGTGATGAAATAGCCCTCCCCACCCTTCCTGAGAGACAAAAATCGCTGCAAGGTCGGAAAAAAGGGTTAACTTTGCGGCGATGAGAAAACTGGTGACCATACTGCTGCTGCTCGCGGCGCTGGCGCCCGCCCTGCAAGGGCAGGGGCGCCGATTCACCGTGAGCGGGCATGTCAAGGACGCCGCGTCTGGGGAAATGATGATAGGCGCGGTGGTGAATCCCGTCGGATCCACAAGGGGCGCGGTCACGAATGCATACGGTTTCTACTCCCTCGAGCTGCCTGCGGGCGAATATGAGCTCTGCTGCTCGACCCTGGGATACATCACCGATACCCTCATAATCAACCTCAGAAGCAACCTGAAGCAGGATTTCACCTTGAAGGAGTCCTCCCTGTCGCTGGAAGGCTCGACAGTCACGGCGGTCTCGAAACGCGAGAAGCTCCTGCGCCCGGAGACCAGCCTGGTCAACCTCTCCGGCGACTTCATAAAGAAAGTCCCGGTGCTGTTCGGCGAGACCGACATAATCAAGGTCATACAGATGATGCCCGGCGTGCAGGCCCCGAGCGAAGGTTCGACCGGCTTCAGCGTCCGCGGCGGCGGGGTGGACCAGAACCTAGTCCTGATGGACGAGGCCCCGGTATACAACGCCGGCCACTTCATGGGCTTCTTCTCCGTCTTCAACAACGACGCCGTCAAGACCGGCGACCTCTACAAGGGTGACATCTCCGCCAAGTACGGCGGCCGCCTCTCCTCCCTCCTGGACATCCACACCATAGACGGCAACATGCAGGAGTTCGGAGGCTCTCTCAGCATCGGCCTCATCTCGTCAAAGGCCCTCCTGGAAGGCCCGATTGTGAAAGACAAGGCCAGTTTCATGATAGCCGCGCGCCGCACATACATCGACCTTTTCTTTCCTTTGGTCAAGGCGCTGAAGGGAGACAAGATGTTCTTCCACGACCTCAACGCCAAGGCCAACTGGATAATCAACGACAACAACCGCCTGTACCTGAGCGTGTTCAACGGCAAGGACGTATTCGCCATGGCGAATTCAGAGGCGGCTGACCTCGACCTTGACATGGACTTCGCCAACAACACGCAGTCCCTGCGCTGGAACCATATCTTCTCCCCGAAGCTCTTCTCCAACTTCACCCTGCTGAACTCGCACTACGATTTCAACACGCTGCTGGAGTATTCCACGACTGACATTGACATGGGCTCGAACCTGCACAACCAAGGTTTCAAGGCCGACTTCAACTGGTTCCTGAACGCCTCCAATACCGTCAGTTTCGGTGTCCAGGGCAACCGCTACGTCATAAGCCCCGCCATCTTCACCCCGAGGAGCGAGGGCATCTTCAGCGAATACACCTACCCTAAGACCACGGCCCTCGCTCCGGACTTCTATCTTCAGAATGAACAGAAGATAGGGACGAAAGTGACCCTGCGCTACGGCCTGCGGATGTCGAACTTCGCCACCGTGGGCGAGCGTACGCAGCGTTATTACAACGATGCGCACGAGCTCGACCACACCGAGGATTTCGCCAGGGGCGAAACCGTCAAGGCTTGGCACGCGCTCGAGCCGCGCTTCTCCTCCTCTTTCAGCATCAACCCGTCGATGTCGATAAAAGCGGCATGGAGCCGCAACGTCCAGTACATCCAGCAGGCCATCTACAGCATCTCCGGGTCGCCGCTGGACATCTGGTTCTCCGCCTCGCCCAACATCAAGCCTCAGGTCTCAGACCAGTACACGGTCGGAATCTTCAAGAATTTCCTGAACGACGCACTGGAAACCTCGGTGGAACTCTTCTACAAGGACAACCGCAACACCATCGACTTCAAGGACCACCCCAACGTCATCATGAACGAGGACCTCGAAGCGGAGATACGCACCGGCACCTCCTTTGCGCGAGGTGCGGAATTCATGGTGAAGTATGAAAAGGGAAGGTTCGACGGCTGGGTGAGCTACACCCTCGCCCAGGCACGCTACAAGATACCGGAGATCAACGGCGGCAAGCCCTACGACTCCCCCATGAACCACAAGCACAGCATCTCGGTGATAGGCACTTACCGCTTCGGGAAGAGGCTCTCCGCCTCGGCGGACTGGGTGTACTACAGCGGGGCTCCGACCACGTACCCCTCCGGGGTTTACGAGGTCGGTGGCACCCGCGTTCCCCTATACTCCGACCGTAACCGCGACCATTTCCCGGACTATCACCGCCTGGACCTTTCGCTGACGCTCCAGGGCAGGCGCGTACCCGCCGGCAAGCGCGGCCACGGCGAGTGGAACCTCTCCGTGTACAACGTCTATTCGCGCCACAACGCATGGGCGCTGGATTTCCATTACGATGACGATACCGAGGAGATTACGGCACGGAAAGTCTATCTTTTCACCGCCATCCCTTCGATCTCATATACGCTGACGCTATGAAAAGGACGTTGCTGATAATTCTGGCCCTGCTCGCGGCCGTCTCCTGCGTCGAGGACTTCATCCCCGACATCAAGGAGGCGGACGTGCGCCGCATCGTGGTGGACGCGGTCCTCACCACGGACACCACGGCGCACTGCGTCCGCCTAAGCGCCTCGGCGCCCTACGGGACGCCTTCGGAGCGCATCCCCGTCATATCCGGTGCCAGCGTCAGGATCTCCGACGGGGCCGGAGAGATAACCCTCCGGGAAGACCCCGGCACAGGCTGCTACTATACGCCTGAAGACTATGCGGGAGAGGTCGGGAAGACCTACACACTGACCATAGACGGCAGCGACGTGGACGGGAATTTCCATTTCGAAGCCCAGGACACGATGCCTCCGGCGGGAGTGCGCGGCGACGCTATCGACTACTACAAGATGTCCGACTCGCTATGGGTATTCGCCATCTGGGGCCAGGACCTTCCGGGCATCGTCAGCCACTATGCCGCCGACCTGCGCGTCAACGGCGAGGTCCACGGATACGGCAAGTGGATCACGATTGACGGATACCAGATGTTCGACGGCAACTACCTCAACGGAGGAGAATACTTCTTCTACACCGCCTTCGACATCCTAGGCACTGGAGAAGAAACGCCTCCCCTGAAGGAAGGCGATGTGATAGAATTGTTTACGTACTCGATGTCGGATTTCTTCTACTCTTACATGATGGCCCTTATGAACGAGAGCATAGCCCACATGCCGCTGTTCTCGCCACAGCCGGCAAACCTGCCGACCAACATAAAGGGCGGCGCCGCAGGTGTCTTCGCGCTGGCGCAAAGCATAAGGATGAGCCTCGTCATCGGCAATCCGGATCGCACCCGGATGGAAATGCTCGCCGACCACGGAATGCTGCCGCCTGGCCTTTAGGCCTCCAGCGTCTCCAGCATCAGGGCGTGACGGACCTCTTCGGCCTTCTCTTCTCCCTTGATCTTCTTCAGGATCTCCAGGCCGAAGGTGACGGCATGACCGGCGCTGCGGCCGGTGATGACGCGGCCGTCGGTGATCGCCGGCCGCGGCTCGAACACCGCACCGGCCTCCTCCAGGATGCCCTCGAAGCCGTCGAAGCAGGTGACGCGCTTGCCGGCAATGCCGTCAAGCTGGCCGAGGACCATGCCCGGAGCGGCGCAGATGGCGGCCACGGTACCGCCTTCGTTATAATGCTCCTGCATCAGGTTCATCAACATCCCGTGCTGTGCGAGGTTGCGTGTGCCGGGCATTCCGCCGGGAAATATCATGACATCCTTCTCGTTGGCTCCGTGGTCGTAATGGAGGGCGAAATAGTCGAATGACTGGTCTACTCCGACGGCTACGCGGTGCGAGGAAACGACGAACGGTTCTTCGTCGAGAGAGACAAGTTCAACGTAGACCCCTCCCCTGCGGAGGACGTCGGCGGTGGCGAGGGCCTCGATGTCCTCGAAGCCGTCAGCCAGGAAAATATAGACTCCTTTCATGTTCGATGCCCGGTTTGGTATTCTTGGCCAAGTTACGATTTTTTGTTTACTTTGTAAAAGGATTGATCGAAAATATGGAAGAACCCCGGAAATTATATCCCTTCAAGTTCCTTCCCATAGGCGAAACCTTCGCCTGGGGCGGAACGCGTCTCGAGAAGAAATACGGCAAATCATTCGTGGAGAGCGACGGCCAGGGCCGTCTGGGCAAGCTTGAAAAGGGCGGCCGCGTGGCCGAGAGCCACGAGATAGCCGACCTGGGATACCGCGACTCGCAGATCCTGGACGGATGGCTCGCGGGCAATACCCTGAGCGAGGTTATGGACATGTACCTCGACCGTATAGTCGGGGAAAAGGCCTTCGCATACTATGGCAGGCAGTTCCCGCTGAGCATCAAGCTTATAGACGCAGAGGGGCGTACCCCCCTGATGGTCCATCCCGACGACGAGACGGCCTCGCAGCGTTACGATTTCCTCGGCAAGTCCAAGATGTGGTACGTGCTGGAGACTAGGCCAGGCGCCAGGCTCTGGCTTGGCTTCAAGGCCGATACCGACGCCGGGGAGCTGTACTCAGCCTGCCTGGACGGCAGCGTCGAAGGACTGCTGAACGCTGTGGAGGCCCGGCCGGGCGACTGCTTCGCAGTCAGGCCCGGCACTGTGCACGCCGCCGAAGGCGCCGTGCTTCTCGAGGTCAGCGAGGCCTCCCCCCTCGACTTCTGCCTCCATGGCTGGGGCGGCGAGGTCCCCGAGGACGAGTTCGACCCCGCCCTCAGTCTCGAGGAAGCGCTGGATTTCATCGACTTCAGGTCCTTTCGTCGCTACGCTCCTCAGGATGACAGCAATGTCATTCCAGGCGCCTCCTCTGTCATTCCGGGCGGAGCGAAGGAATCCGGGACCCTCGTCAAATGCCCCGAATTCACAGCCACAAAGATGGATCTCAAGGACCCGCTGCACATCATGGCCGGCGAGAACGGCGGCTTTGCGGTGTACTTCTGCGTATCCGGCGAAGCCTCCGTGCAGGTGCCCGTCCCCGGAGGGATGGAGTCCACCGTCCTGGCCGCAGGAGAGACAGTGTTAGTCCCCGCCGAAGTCGATGATTTCTTCCTTGTACCCCGCCAGAGCGGCACGGTACTTGTCGAGGTTCTGGTGGAAAGGGAAGAGGAGGCGGACGCCTATATCGACCCTTCAGCCGAGCCCGAACTCCCGGGCGAAGGCGAAGAATTCAAATTCAACAGCGTATATGGCAGATTCAGTAAGAATTGACAAATATGTATGGGCCATCCGCCTGTACAAGACCCGGAGCGATGCCACCGAAGCCTGCAACGGCAACAAGGTCCAGCTCAACGGCGCCCCGGTCAAGGCTTCCAAGCCCGTCAAGGTCGGGGACACGGTCTCCGTCCGCAAGGGCGTGGCGCTGTACACCTTCAAGGTCCTCCAGATTGCCGAGCAGCGCATGGGGGCCCAGAAGGTTCCCGAGTATGCTGAGAATCTGACTCCCCAGAGCGAACTAGACAAGCTCCGGGCCCCGCACGAGACTTTCTTCGTGCGGCGCGACCGCGGGGCGGGCCGTCCCACGAAGAAGGACCGGAGGGAGATGGAGGCCGTCTGGGACGGCATCGACTTCTCTTCCGACCCGTTCGAAGACGGGGTCGACGAAGAGGACGACGAATAGTTACCTTTTCCTGATGATGACGCGCTCGATGCGGCGCGGGACTGAGGTGAGGACCTCATACGGGATGGTGCCGAGTATGTCGGCTATCTCCGATACGGTCGGGTCCTCGCCGAAGACCGTTACGGTGTCGCCCGCCTTGGCGGGAACCCCGGTCACGTCCAGCATGCACATGTCCATGCAGATGTTGCCTATCGTGGGGACGCGATGCCCGTTCAGCGAGAACGACGCCCTGCCGCGGCCCAGGTGCCGGTCTATGCCATCGGCATAGCCGACCGGCACCGTGGCTATCCTGGTCCCGCCGGGCGCTATCTGCCCGTACCGGCCATAGCCTATGGTGCCGTCAGAAGGCCCCAGCTCCTTTATCTGCAGCACTTTCACCTTCAATGAAGCCACAGGGGCGAGCCTCACTCCCGGAAGGGAACTGATTCCGTAAATGCCTATGCCGAGACGCACCATGTCGTACTGGTACTCCGGGAAACGCTCGATGCCGGCGGAGTTCAGGATGTGGTACATGGGCTTGTATCCGAGCGAAGCGGAAAGCGTGTCCGCCCCCTCCTTGAACATCCTTATCTGCCCCAGCGTGAAGTCGTCCGACGACGGATCCTCGGCTGCGGCCAGGTGCGAGTAAACGGACTTTACGCTGACATACGGACAGTCCTTAAGGAAATCCATCAGTTCCGGCAGCTCGCCGGGCATGAATCCTAGACGGTGCATGCCGCTGTCGAGCTTTATATGGATGGGGAAATCACGCATCCCGCGCGACGCCAGCACCTCGCAGAGGGCTTTCAGGGTGTAAAGGTTGGGGATGCCGGGCTCAAGGCGGTTGTCAATGATCTCGTCGAAGAAGTCCGTCCCGGCGGTAAGCACGAGTATGGGAAGGCTGATACCGGACTGGCGGAGCTCCATGCCCTCGACGGGCAGGGCCACGGCGAGGTAATCCGCCCCGCAGGACTGCATCATCGCGGCGAATTCCACCGCCCCGTGCCCGTACGCGTTGGCCTTCACCAGGACAAGCAGCCTGGTGGACGGCTCCAGACGGGAGCGGAAGTATCGGTAGTTCTCCTGGCAGGCCGGGAGGTTGAGTTCCAGCCTCGAGAAATCGTTTTCCGGATGTTGCATCTATACTCTCTTACAACCTGCAAAATTACTAAAAAAATGACAAAAAGACATGTTTGAATAATAGGAGCGGAATTTGTATATTTGGGACTGTAAAACAAGCGAGAAATGAATATCTGGATAATAGTCATCGCTGTGATGATCGCAAGTTTCATCATCCAGCAAACCTTGCAGAGCAAGTTCAGGAAATATTCACAGATACCCACTCCCGACAGGCTTACCGGCGCAGAAGTTGCCAGCAAGATGCTGAAGGACAACGGAATAACCAACGTGCGCGTCACCTGCGTGCAGGGTGAGCTCACCGACCACTTCAACCCCGAGACCATGACCGTCAACCTCAGCGAGTCGGTGTACGGCCAGCGCAGCATCGCCGCCGCGGCCGTCGCCGCGCACGAGTGCGGCCACGCGCTGCAGCACGCGCAGGGCTATGCCCCGCTCCGGCTGCGCACCAAACTCGTCCCGGTGGTCACTTTCGCCAACAAGACCGTCCAGTGGATAATCCTCCTGGGCGTGCTGCTCATCAGCATCACTCCCGCCCTGCTCTGGCTTGGCATCGCCCTCTTCGCCGCCACGACGCTGTTCAGCTTCGTCACGCTGCCGGTCGAAGTCAACGCCAGCCAGCGCGCGGTGGCATGGCTCAAACAGTCGCGCATCGCGGACAGCGAGACCGTCCCGATGGCTTCCGACGCCCTGAAATGGGCCGCCTACACGTATGTCATAGCAGCCGTCGGTTCTCTGGCGACGCTGCTTTATTATATCGGGATGGCCCGGAGGAATTAGAAAAGGGTGGGATGGTTCTGGTCCAGACCGGCCAGGATCCTCTCCATTATAGCCTGTCGGTAAAGGGCCGACTTGGCGGAAATCTTGAACTGGCGGCAATATTCATCTATGGCTGCCAGTTCTTTTTCGTTCAGATAGATGACCTGCCTGTGGGTACGGCGCAGGGAGTCCCGCTGCCTGTCCAAAAAGTCGGGCGAGACGGCCGGGGATTTCTTGGTTTTACGTTTCAAGGCTTTGCAAGTGTTGGTCAGTACCTGCAAATATAACAAAATAAATGAAAGGATTCAATATCAGAGGAATGAAATGTATTTCCTCTGAACCGTGCCCTTCCGGTCGAGACTGATGGCGAAGGGGAGGACCGACAGGTCGAAGTTCTCCAGCAGTTCAATGCCGTTCTCGGCGGGATTCACCAGCAGTACGCGGGCGGCGGGCTCGGCGTCGAAGACGCTGCGGACCGCCTCCAGCTCCGCGTCGCAGGTGGAGCAGCCGGGGCTGTGGAAGATGATATAGGAGGGGTTGCCGCGAAGGCGACGCAGGCGGTAGGTCCGCACGTCCGTGAGATCCACCGGGCCTCCGTCCTTCAGCGGGACTCCCCTGACCTTCATGCGGGGGATCCTGGAACCGGCGGGGACGCGGTCGAGGAGGTCCTTGCACACCGCGGCGGGATCCACCACGTGCCTGACGTCCGCAGGATTCCTCCACAGCTCAGGGTCACCGTCTATGTACATGGTGATGAAAGTCCTCAGGGCCAGCTTGTACTCCTCTCCCTGCGTGTCCATCAGGTAGTAGAACATGTCGCCTAGCATGTGGCGGCAGAGGGTGGAATCGGAGCGCTCCAGGGCCTGGTCCTTGATGTACTGGGCCATCTCGAGCATGCCGGCCGCGGTGACGCCCTCCCCCCCGAAGAGATTCTCGAAAAGGGAGGTTGACGCGCCGTATTCGTAGGCCTCGGGCATGACGGTCGGGAGCAGCTGCGCGAGGGCTTCAGTGTCCAGGGAGCGGCCCACGATGGTTCCGTCAGCGTCAATCAGGAGCATCTGGGGCGTCTGCAGCACGCCGTATAGCATCTGGAAGGCGGAGTCCAGCTCCGGATCCCAGGCATGATGCACATTGACGCAAGGCGTGTCGAAGTCCCAGCGTACATTCAGGAAATCCTTCCATTGCTCCTCCAGTGTCCCCGTATAGACGGCGAAGAACTCCAGCGGGACCTCAAGGCCGGGGAGATACTCCCGCAACTTCAGGAGCTCGAGCTTGCACTTGGAGCAGGTGGTGTCATAGAAGAAGAGGACGCTGACGGCGCCCGGCTGCGGGGCGGTGACGGCGGAGCCGTCCAGGCCCCGCAGCGCCAGCGCCGGCGCCGGCATCCCTATCAGCGAACTCCTGTGGAACTGGGCGTAAACCCTGGCGTTGAGAAGGTCGATGTCGCTGTACATCGACACCTTGCCGGGAATGAACCAGTCGTCCACCATATGCACCGCCACAGCCTCGTCACCCATGACCTTGGATCCGAGGAAATGGTCGTATATGCGTACCGCCACGTACTGCTTCACCAGCGAGTCGGCGCAGTTCTCCAGCATGAAGTCGCACTCCGCGAGCTTGATCTGGATGCTCTCGCGCTCGAGAGCGGCGAAGTATTCGTCCAGCCGCGCGTCGAGCGCCTCAACGACAGCCGAATCCAACTGGGTACGCTCCTGCGCCCGCAGCCCGAAGGGCAGCAGGACAAGGACCAATACGGTGATTATCAGGCGTTTCATAAACTAGTCGACCTCAGGGAGAACGACTCCGTCCGAAAGGAAGAGGCTGGTGTCGCCCTTGTGCTTGAGGATGTCGCGGACCGCGGAGGAGGAGATGTGCGCGAACTCCTGGGCGGTCGGGATGATGACCGTCTCGATCTCCGGGGCTATGCGGCGATTGGCGTCGGCGATGGCGCGTTCGTTCTCGAAGTCGAGCATGTTGCGGACTCCCCTGACGATGTGCCTGATGCCGAGCTCGCGGCAGGCGTCGACGGTGAGGCTGTCATACTTCACCACCCTGACGCCCTCCATACCGGCGGTGGCCTGGCGTATGATGTCCATTCGCTGGTCCATGTCGAAGAAGCCGCGCTTGTCCTGGTTGATACCCACGGCCACGACCACCTCGTCGAACATCGTCAGCGCACGTTTGAGGATGTTCAGATGGCCTGCGGTGAAGGGGTCAAAGGACCCCGGGAAGAATGCTGTCTTTTTCATAACTGCCAATCGATGGGGGTTTTGCCCTGACGGACAAGTATTTCGTTGGTGCGGGAGAAATGCCTGCAGCCGAAGAAGGCGCCGCGCGCGAGCGGCGAGGGATGCGCCGCCTCGAGCACGTAGTGCCTGGAAGTGTCTATGAGTTCGCGCTTCGCCTGGGCGAAGCGGCCCCAAAGGAGGAACACCACGCCGTCGCAGCGGTCGCTGATGCAGCGGATGACGGCGTCGGTGAACTCCTGCCAGCCGATGCCGCTGTGCGAGGCGGCCTGGCCCGCCCGCACCGTCAGCACGGCGTTGAGCAGGAGGACGCCCTGCCGGGCCCAGCCCTCGAGGTTCGGGCGCCCGCTCATGCGTATGCCGAGGTCGTCCTCTATCTCCTTGAAAATGTTCTTGAGCGAAGGCGGGGCCGGGACCCCGTCCGGCACGGAGAAGGACAGGCCCATGGCCTGCCCGTAGCCGTGGTACGGGTCCTGGCCCAGTATCACGACCTTAACCTGATCGAGAGGAGTGAGCTCGAACGCCCGGAAGATGCGGCTTCCGGGAGGGAATATGACCTGCCCTCCGGCCTTCTCCTCGTGCAGAAAACGGACAAGCTCCGCAAAGTAGGGTTTGTCGAACTCACTCTGCAGGGCTTGTTTCCAGCTTTGTTCTATTTTAACGTCCATCAGAAGATATTGTCGATTACGTCATTGATAGTCTTTACATATACAAATGTAAGGCCTTTTACGTAAATATCCTTGATATCCTCTATATCTTTTCTGTTCTCCTCCGAAAGTACGATAGTCGTGACTCCCGCGCGCTTCGCGGCCAGGATCTTTTCCTTGATGCCTCCAACGGGCAGCACCCGCCCGCGCAGCGTCATCTCGCCCGTCATCGCGATGCCGGGCTTCACGGCTTTGCCGCGCATCGCGGACACCATGGAGCTGACCATGGTGATGCCGGCTGAAGGACCGTCCTTCGGGACGGCTCCCTCCGGAACATGGACGTGGATGTCTTTCGCCGCGAACTCCTCGGGAGTGATGCAGGCGATGTCCGGATGCGCCTTTATGTACTGGTAGGCTATGGTCGCGGACTCCTTCATGACGTCGCCGAGACTGCCTGTCATCGAAAGATTGCCCTTGCCGACGCTGACCTGGCTCTCCACGAAGAGGATCTCGCCGCCCATGGATGTCCAGGCGAGGCCCGTGACCACTCCGGGCATCTCGTTGCCCTTCTGCAGGTCGTGGAAATTGGTGGGCAGGCCGAGGTATTCCTTGAGGTGCTCCGGCTTGATGACCTTGGGATGGTTCTCCCCGAGGGCTATCTTCTTGGCGGTCACGCGGGCAATTTTCGCGATCTGCTTCTCAAGGCCGCGGACTCCCGACTCGTGGGTGTAACTGTCGATGATGGCGGCCAGGCCGGGCTTGCTGATGCGCAGCTCATCCTTCCCTATGCCGTGCTCCTTAAGCTGCTTGGGCAGCAGGAAGTCCTTCGCAATCTCCAGTTTCTCCTCGGCGAGGTAGCCGGTGACGTTGATCATCTCCATACGGTCGATGAGGGCCGGCTGGATGGTGGAGGTGGTATTGGCCGTCGTGATGAACAGCACGTTGGACAGGTCGTAGTCGATGTCCAGGTAGTTGTCGTGGAAGGTGGAGTTCTGCTCCGGGTCGAGGGCCTCCAGAAGGGCGGACGAAGGGTCGCCCTTGAAGTCGCTCGCGAGCTTGTCTATCTCGTCGAGGACTATCACGGGATTGGAGGTACCGGCGCGGCAGATGCCGTTCAGGATGCGGCCCGGAAGGGCTCCGACGTAGGTCTTGCGGTGGCCGCGGATCTCGGCCTCGTCGTGCATTCCGCCGAGCGAGATGCGCACGTACTTGCGGCCGAGGGCGCGGGCGATGGACTTGCCGAGGCTCGTCTTGCCCACTCCCGGAGGGCCGTAGAGGCAGAGGATGGGCGACTTCATGTTGCCCTTCAGCTTAAGGACGGCCAGGTACTCGACGATGCGGTCCTTGACCTTTTCGAGCCCATAGTGGTCCTCGTCCAGAACCTTCTGGGCGTTCTTCAGGTCGAGGTTGTCCTCGGAGAACTCGCCCCAGGGCAGGTCGAGCATGAACTGGATGTAGTTGTACTGTATGCTGTAGTCGGGCGAGCTGGGGTTGTACTTCTCCAGCTTCGCCATCTCCTTGTCGAAGATGGCCTTGACCTCCTCGGGCCACTTCTTGGTCTCCGCCTTCTGGCGGAACTTCTCGAAGTCGCCGGACTCGTCCATGCCGAGCTCCTCCTGGATGGTCCGGAGCTGGTTGTTGAGGTAATACTCGCGCTGCTGCTGGTCTATCTCGCCCTTTACCTTCTGGTTGATCTCCTGCTTGATCTTCAGGAACTCGACCTGGATGTCAAGGACGGTGAGGAGCTTCATGGCGCGCACTCGGAGGTCGTCGTACTGAAGCAGGTCGGCCTTGTCCGTGAAGTTGTCCACCTCGATGGTGGTGGCGATGAAGTTGACCAGGAACTGGAAGTTGGTGATGGAGCGCAGGGCCGACACCGCCTCCTTGGTGACGAAGGACGAAGCGCGGATGATGTATCCGGCCTTCTCCTTCAGGGAGTCGGCGATAAGCCGGTTGTCCACCGAGTTCTCGTTGCTCATGTACTCGTCCAGATAATGGACGCGCGCGGTAATATAGGGGTCGTAGGAGATGATGCCGTCCACGGAGATGCGCTTGAATCCCTGAAGGATGGCGGTGATGGTGCCGTCGGGCATCTCAAGGGTCTTGACTATCTTCACCACGGTGCCGTAGGGGCTGAGGTCCTCCGCCTTGGGGTCCTCCACGTTGATGTCGAGCTGCGGGACGGCGCCGACGAAGAAGTCGTTGCGCTCGGCCTCTCGGATGAGCTTGATGGACTTCTCCCTGCCTATGGTTACTGGATATACCGTTCCCGGGAAGATGACCGCGTTCCTGAGGGTCAGGATGGCCAGCTTGCTGGGAAGGTCGGCCTCGTTGAACTTGAGCGGGCCTTCGTCCTGCATGACGGGTATGATATTGACTCCGGAGCCTCCCGGAAGCATGAATTCGCTGTTGAACTTGTCGTTGATCATATGTTTGAATCGGGGTGTATGTATGCTTCCCTGCCAAATTGTCAGGATAGCCTAACTTATTATTGTACCTCGGATTATTGTCAATCTCCATGCCAACGGCCGGACATGACAGCATCTGCGGACAAAAAGGATGAAATTTGTGTTTATGATTTTGATTATTAAAAAAATAAGCCTATTTTTGCAATCCCTTACAAAAAGGACATTTATATACATAAAACTCTTTATATCATGACAAAGGCAGAAATCGTTAACGAAGTTGCAAAAGCAACTGGTATTGAGAAAATTGCAGTCCAGACCGTCATTGAGGCTTTCATGGAGTGCGTAAAGGATTCACTTGCAAAGGGCAACCCGGTTTATCTCCGTGGTTTCGGCAGCTTCATCATCAAGCACAGGGCTCAGAAGGCTGCCCGCAACATCACCCAGAGGACCACTATGACCATCCCCGAGCACGACATTCCCGCGTTCAAGCCGGCCAAGGTTTTCGTTGCTGCCGTCAAGGAGAACTAATTAAAAACCTTTTGAATTATGCCAAACGGAAAGAAACACAAAAGGCATAAGATGGCTACGCACAAGCGTAAGAAGCGTTTGCGCAAGAATAGACACAAGAAGAAGTAATTCTTCTCCGGGTCTGCCATTTTAGCAGTCAGCTAAAGGAAAAGGGTCTGGCCGGACTGGTCCGACCCTTTTTCATTACCTAAAAACACGTTCTTTAAAATGCAATTTCCTGATGGAAACTGAGAAATCGGAAAAGGACCTCATAGTAGACGTAGGTTCGAAGGAGGTCCAGATCGCCTTGATGGAGAATCACAGGCTGATCGAGCTCAACAAGGAATCCAGTCAGGGTCACACGTTTTCGATCGGGGATGTCTTCCTCGGAAGGGTCAAGAAGGTCATGCCGGCGCTCAACGCCGCGTTCGTGGACATCGGAGACTCCAAGGAAGCATTCATCCATTACCTGGATCTCGGGCTTTTTTTCAACTCCTTCGACGAGTTCGTGAAGAAGTCCAATCCCAACACCGACCTGCACAAGCTCTATTCGGGCATCAAGGTCGGTCCGGTGCTGGCCAAGGAAGGCCACATCGAAAACGTCCTCAAGGTGGGGCAGATGGTCATCGCACAGATAGTGAAGGAGCCCATCTCCACCAAGGGATCCCGGCTGACCGCGGAAATTTCATTGGCAGGACGCAACATTGTACTGCTCCCCTTCGCAGAGAAGGTGAGCATTTCCCAGAAGATCTCTTCGAAGGAAGAGAAGAAAAGGCTTGAAACGCTGGTCAGGAGCATACTGCCCAAGAACTACGGAGCCATCATCCGTACCGCCGCGGAAGGCAAGAACGCCGCCGTACTGGTCGGAGAGCTGCGCTCGCTGATAGAGAAATGGGAAGGCTCCTGGAAAAGGATCGCCAAGGACAAGGGTATCGGTCTGCTCTTCACGGAGTATTCCAAAACCACCACCATCCTCAGGGACCTGCTGAACGAATCGTTCACGAACGTCCATGTGAACGACGTCAAGATCTACGAGGAGACAAAGAAGTATATTTCCCTGATCTCTCCGGAGCAGGAGAAAATCGTCAAGCTCTACGAAGGCAAGGAGCCGATCTTCGACCATTTCGAGGTCAGCCGCCAGATTAAGAGCTCTTTCGGGAAGGTGGTCCCGATGAAGCAGGGCGCATACCTGGTGATCGAGACGACGGAGGCGCTGGGCGTGATAGACGTCAACAGCGGCACCCGCGCAAAGACCACGGACCAGGAGGAGAACACCTTCGAGGTGAACAAGCTCGCGGCGGAGGAAATCGCCCGGCAGCTCAGGCTGCGTGACATGGGAGGCATCATCATAGTGGATTTCATCGACATGGCGTCGGGAGAACACCGTAACAGCCTCTTCAAGTACATGCAGGAGCTCATGGACAAGGACCGGGCAAAGCACAACGTGCTGCCGCTCACGAAGTTCGGTTTGATGCAGATCACCCGCCAGCGCATCCGCCCGGCGACCCAGATCAACACCGCCGAGATCTGCCCCCTCTGCCACGGCACGGGCAAGATAACCTCGAGCGCCGTCATCGACGAGCAGATAGAGCGCGACCTCGCGGACCTGGTGAAGGACACCGGCATGAAGTCCGTGACGCTCAAAGTTAGCCCGATACTGGGAGCCTACCTGACACGGGGACTGTCGTCCTACGTCAGCAAATGGAGGAGAAAGTACAAATGCAAGGTCAGGGTCAGCGAAAGCAACGACTTCACCGTCCTGCAGTATGAATTCTACAACGAGAAAGGAGAGAAGCTCTTTTAGGGCTCCTCTCTTTTTTTGACCTCTTTTTTTTCAGAAACACAATAATAGAGCGCTATCTCCCCTATTGCATGCAGACACGTCTTGTGGCATAATACCATGGGAACAGAAACGCCGTTTTCATTCCCATAACGTCATTTTTACGGCAAACGGGAATAGAAAAGGCTTTTTCATTCCCGCATCCTCGTCCCCTCCAACATGGAGCTCGACAAGGTCATCTCCCAGATCGCCGCCCTTAAGCACGTCATCAAGGTCAAGCGCGTCTAGTCAGCTTGGCAGGGAAAGTGGCGTGCTGTCCACGCAGGAAATCGGCAAACAAGCAGTTTATATATCTGAAAAGAAGATTAAGCAACTGATTGTACATGTCAATCCGTGAACCACTAAAAGCATTGGCTCTATTCATCGCTGCCTTCATTTTGTGCGGATGCGTGAAGGATACCACTTTGGATGCCGGGCTGGAGCGGAAAGTGGTGGTCGAGTTCGTGCTGACTGAGGATAACGTTCAGAACTTGTATTTGTCCCTCACGGGAGAGCCGGGAGAGAAAGTGGTTCCCCCTGTTCAGGAGACCGAGATAAGGCTCATCGATGTCACTAAGAGCAAGGAACTTAACCGGGACATAGTACTTAACGAGTTCGTGAGAGTGTCGGACAATCAATGGACTCTTGACTATGCGGGAATACCCGGACACGAGTACCGGCTGGAAGTGAAGGCCGATGGGTATGACCTTGTCTGGGCAGAACAGATAATGCCGGAAAAGGTTGAACTGGCAAGGGCGGCCATCGGGCATGGAGTACCCCCCAAATACACGGGTTATGGCGCCTTTTATACCATAGACAGCATTCCTGACTTTCTGATTATCCGCGGAACGAAACGGAACAAAGAAACGGGGGAATATGTCATGGTGGAAGATCTCTGTACTGATTATCCGGGAGTTGAAGATATAAACGCGACGGGAAGATTATACGACGGAAACCCGAAATGGAGAACCGGAGTGGCATGGGGAGGAGATTCCTTTGTCTATCATGACAGTCCGGTTGCAGGTATGGACGGCGTCTGGACATATATGTTCCCCAACCTGATCGGGAAGGAATTGCACGACGGCTTCCTGCTGATAAAGCGTGTGGACGACAATCATGCAGGGCTTGACAATCTGTATGATTTTGAAAACGGGAAAGGCTTTTGTATCAGCGGCTCCTTTTACATCAATCATGCGTATTATAATCCAGATTATACACTGATCGATTATGATGAGTACCTTCTCTACTCTTCGCTATCACCGGACTATGGCCAATTCCTGAAAGATGTCTGGCAACTCAAGAAAGTACATGAGGGTGATGACCTGTCTTCCATTTATTTGAGGGACAATATCCATTCCAACATACAGGGCGGTCTCGGGATATTCGGGACATCGGTTTCTGACAGGGTGAATTTTGACGGTTACAATCAGGATACCGCCTCTCTTCCGAAAATAGAACTGTAATGAAAGTCTCCAAACTGCTATCCTTGCTTCCCTTGCTCCTGCCCTGGTCCACCCAAGCCCAGGAAGTGGCTTGGACCGACACGCTTCGCGCGGCGGTGAAGACGGATACCCGGAGCATAGTGCGCTCTATCAACAAATTGGAGAGCAGTGCCGTCATTCTCCGGGGTGTGGTATCCCCGATGGGCGAAGGAGACCCGGTCAGGTGGTCGCAGGGGTTGCCGGGAGTATCCACCGGAGCAGACGGTTCTTCCGCAATGTATGTCCACGGCGGCAATATGGGGAACAATCTCTTTTCACTGGATGGCGTACCGGTCTATGGTTATTCCCATATTTTGGGACTGACGACAGCGATTCCTTCTTCTGTCATGGAAAGCACGTCGCTTTCCAAAGGCGGGTTTGAAGGCCGCTATGGAAACTTCACGGCCGCCCACCTGAACATAATTACACGCGATCCTGCCGTCAACAAGGTCCACGCGGAGGGAACCCTCAACAACTTCCTCGCTGGGGCCGCCGCTGAAGCCCCTGTCGGACACGGCATGTCCTTTATGGCATCGGCCCGGATCTCACCCATCGGACCGGAGTATAAAGCATTCAGTCAATTGCTTCCATCCCGCTTGGCCGCCTTTCAAGGGTTCCGGGCAGGCGTCGGAGACATCTATGGCAAATTCAACTGGACCATTGACAACCGCAGCCGGCTGTCCGCATCTGCGCTCCTCAGCCTGGACCAGTATGGCTTCACCACGGGAGAAGGAAGCAGGGATGCCCTCGGATGGAACAACGAAATCGCCATCCTCAAATACCACCGTATCCTTGACCGGACCGAGATGGACGCCCACGCTTATGTGAACAGGTACGGCAGTATGCAGCGCCAGGAAAAGAACTACCATGGAGCTGACAACCTACTATCCCTGAATTCCAGCATGCTTGAAACCGCGGTTTCCGCAGATTTTACTCCCAGATCCTACTCCGGCTGGAGGTTTGACTACGGCTTCAAGGCCCGTTACGGCCTGTTCGCAATGGGACCGGTCGCCGCGCATGCCGGGAAAGGGGTGACGTTGGTATCCTCCTATTTGCAGGCCTCCCGCGAGATTCCCGGAAAGCTGCACATGCAAGCTGTGATGAGGGGGAACTGCTATTACAATTTTGCCGATGGCCTGACGAGCCTCCGCCCAGACGCCTGCCTCTCTTTCAAGTGGAATCTCACCAAGTCATTTGCCTTGGAAGGCTCTGCCGACTACGTGCATCAGTACTACCATACCCTTGAAGGCCTTCCTCTCGGTTGGTCGACGGATGTCATCGTTCCGTCCGGAAGGACGGCGCCGCCGGAGTTTGCACTTCAGGGCAACCTGGGGTTCAGCCTTGCCATTGGCCGACACTCCGCCTCACTGGGCGGCTACTACAAACGGATGGGCAATCTCGTCTATTACAAGTACGCCCAGACCCTGTTCACGGACACCTTTGCCGGATGGGAGAACAACGTAGACATCGGCTCCGGCAATTCCTTCGGCGGTGAATTCCTCTATGAATATCTGGGTCGGGATATATATTTCCGGACAGCCTATACCCTGTCCAAAACGGACCGGGAAGGGTTCGCGACACTTTTCGACGGCGGGAAGTTCCACGCCCGCTTTGACCGTCGGCACATCTTTAACATGCAGGGGCGATGGAAAGGCTTCAGCATGGCCATGACCCTGCAGAGCGGCCATTGGGAGAACGGCGCACCGCTTACTTATCAAATCCATATCCCCGGCCTGGAAACGGATGCGGAGTACTATGAAGGAATCAACAATTTCCAGATGCCTGCTGTCTTCCGCCTGGATTTAGGTTATGAACTCGTATTCCGTACCGGTCGGATTGAACATACTGTTAACCTTGGCATATGCAATGTCACCAACCACTTCAACCCCTTCATGCTCTACTTCGACCCTGCTACGGAATCCTGGAAGGAGATCGCACTACTGCCCATCATGCCGAACTTCAGCTGGAGGGTGGAGTTCTGACATTCTCCCCCCTCACATACCGCTCAAAGTGCTGTTGAGGGTCCATCGCTTGGACCCTCAACGTCAAAAACGCCCCTAAATGCTGTCGAAGGTCCAGGCGCTGGACCCTCAACAACACCCGCGGGCCTGAAAAAGGCGGTTCCGGGCCCTAATAGGAGGATTTCCAGCCAAACGGGCCTGGGAAAGGGGGTTCTAGGCCCAGGCGCAGCGCAAATAAAGGGTATAAACGGACAATCAAAGGTCCTCCTCCTGGGGAGCGTGGGTGCCGGTCTGGACGTAGGCGCGCCACTTGGCGATGAGGGCCTTCATGTCCCCGGGGATGTCGGAGTCGAAGCGGACGCGCTTGCGCGTGCGGGGATGGTCGAAGCCCAGGACCTTGGCGTGGAGGGCCTGGCGGGGGCACAGCTCGAAGCAGTTCTGGATGAACTGGCGGTACTTGGCGTAGATGGTGCCCTTGCGTATCTCGGTGCCACCGTAGCGTTCGTCGCCGAATAGAGGATGGCCGATGGAGCTCATGTGGACGCGGATCTGGTGCGTGCGGCCAGTCTCGAGGCGGCACTCCACGACCGTGACGAAGCCGAAACGCTCCATGACGCGATAATGCGTCACGGCGTTCTTGCCCTTCTCCGGGTCGTTATAGACCCTGAAGCGGAGACGGTCGTTGGGGTCGCGGCCGATATTGGCGTCAATGGTGCCCTCGTCCTCCTTGATGTTGCCCCAGACCACCGCCACATAGACGCGGTCGATGCTGTGTACGAAGAACTGGCGGGCGAGATTGAGCTGGGCCTCGTCGTTCTTCGCCACCACGAGCAGGCCGGAGGTATCCTTGTCGATGCGGTGCACGAGGATGCCCATGCGCTCATCCTCGGCCTCGGGGCCCTGTGAGATGCCCAGGTGGAATGCCAGGGCGTTGATGAGCGTCTCCGAGAAATGCCCGTGGCCCGGATGCACGACCATGCCTGCGGGCTTGTTCACCACGAGCAGGTCCTCATCCTCGTAGACTATATCGAGGGGGATGTCCTGGGGAAGGATTTCCAGGCCGCGGCGGCGGTACGGCATCACGAAGCGGATGACGTCGCCGGGACGGACTATGTAGTTGGCCTTGACGACCTTGTCATTGACCTGCACGTACTGCTCCTTGATGGCGCACTGGATGCGGTGGCGGGAGGTGTCCTCCATGTGCGTGGACATGTACTTGTCCACGCGCATCGGTTCCTGCCCCTTGTCCACAAGGAAGCGGAAATGCTCGAACATTCCCTGCTCCTCGTCACCGGGGAGGATCTCCAGCTCCAGGTCGTCGTCCAATCCGGCCATTATTTAGGAATGCGTTCGGGACTGACGGAAAGGTAGAGGGTGACGTCCGAGCCCATAGGCGTGGGGGCCTGTGAGGCTCCGGGGCTCTGCCGGTACACCACGGCGTTGGTGGAGTCGTTGTAGTTCCTGACGCTGTCGTCGAAGACCAGGCGGCTGATGTTCAGGGAGTTCTCATGGACGACATCCACGGCACGGATATACTTCATGCCTATGACGTTAGGTACGTAAGTGCGGTTGTCGGAGCCGTTGAGTCCGACCACGAGGTCTATGTCGGAGCCGCTCTCGACGAGGCTGCCGGCGGCGACGTCACGGCCGTGCAGCTGCTGCTTGAGGACGTTGTTGGTAGCTATGTCACTCACGTAAATCAGCTTGCCCAGGTTGAGCCCGCGGGTGGAGAGCTCGGCCTTCGCCTGGCGCATGGAATAGCCCACGAGATTGGGCATGGTGACCTTCTTGGGTACGACGGCGTTGATGGTCAGCAGGATGCGGCGGCCGCGCTTGACGCTGGCGCCGGCAGCGGGGTTCTGCTTGTAGACTGCTCCCTTGGCCATGCCGCGGACGTAAATGGAGTCCACGACGTCTATGCGCACGCCTGCGGAGTCGGCCACGTGGTCCGCCTCGCGGACGGACAGGCCGACCATGTCGGGCACTTCCAGGACCTTGCCGTGATGCGTGAAGATGCCCAGGAGGATGTTGGCGGCTAAGGCGAGGGCCACGAAGAACAGCACCGCTCCCAGGAGGTTCTTCAGCACCCAGTATTTCTTGGTATTGGGTTTTTCTTCCATGCTTGTCAAGTATATACACGCAAAGTTACAAATAATTCATTAACTTTGTTCATGTCCATTTATTGAAACGACATGCCCCGACATACCAGACACCTGGCGGCGTACGCGCTGGCCTTCGCAGTCATGATGAGCCTGCCCTGGCTCGTCCCCCATACCGGCTTCATCGCACTCTTCGGCTTCATCCCCCTGCTGGAGATGGAGCGCTACGCCACGGCCAATGGCGTAAAGCGGTTCTGGATATGGCACTACCTCGCATTCGTGCTGTGGAACGCATTCACCACCTTCTGGGTGTGCTGGGCAACGGTTGGAGGCGGCATATTCGCAGTCCTTGCCAACGCCCTCCAGATGTCGCTGGTCTTCGGACTGTTCCGCCTTTCGAAGAAGAAACTCGGAGGGGCGCTCCCCTACATCTTCCTGGCAGTCACGTGGATAGCCTGGGAAAGGGCTTATTTCAGCGCGCAGATATCCTGGCCCTGGCTGGTGCTCGGCAACGCCTTCGCCCGCTCTACCGGCCTGGCACAGTGGTATGAATACACAGGATCCCTGGGCGGCTCGCTCTGGATCTGGGCCTGCAACCTCGCGCTCTTCGGCTTCTGGACGGCGCTGCGCGGGAGGCGCACGGACAAGTGGAACGCCAAGGCGCGCATCGCATCCGTGGCAGGCCTCGCGCTGCTCTTCATCGGCCCCGCCGTCACCTCGGCCGTAATCGGAGCCCGGTATCAGGAGGTCAGCGAAGGGAAACAGGACATCATGGTCCTGCAGCCCAACATCGACCCCTACCAGAAGTTCCAGCTCCTCAACCAGAGCCAGCAGAACGCCATCCTGGTCGACCTTGCGGACCATGCCCTCCGTTCGCGCAATTCCGGTTCCCCCCTGCTCCTGGTCGCTCCCGAGACCTTCACCAATGACATCGTCGTGGATGAATACGAGACCAGCCCCACCTGGAGGCGTTTCGTGCAGCTCCTGAACGACCATCCCGGCACGGAGATACTCTTCGGGGCCACCTCCATGGAGTTTTACCCGGGCGACGTTGCCAGGGACCCCTGCGACTACAAGCTCGACCGTGGAGGATGGATCAGCAGGCACAATTCCGCCCTCAACCTGAAGCCGGACGGCACCACGGAGATATTCCACAAGAGCAAGCTCGTCGTGGGCACCGAAATGACTCCGTTCCCCAAAATCATACTGCCTCTCGCGCACCTTCTCGGCACCGGGATAGGACGCTGCGTCGGCCAGGAGAAAATCACCCTGCTGCACGCTTTCGGCGTTCCTTACGGCTGTGCGGTCTGCTACGAGTCCGTTTACGGCGAATACTGCACGGGCTATGTCCGGGAGGGAGCGAAGTACCTTGCTGTCATTACCAACGACGCATGGTGGGGCAATACACCGGGCTACCGGCAGCACCTGAGCTATTCCGCGCTGCGCGCCATCGAGCTCAGGCGCGACATCGTCCGTTGCGGCAACACCGGCATATCCGGAATCATCGACCAGAAAGGCCGCATCATCCAGCGCGGCCCCTGGTGGGAAAAGACGACCCTGGAAGGAAGCGTGAACTTCAATTCCAGGGTGACTTTCTTCGCGGAGCACGGGGACATCGTCGGAAGGGTATGCACCTTCGTCTTCCTGCTTCTGCTCCTCGCGGTATTTGTGCGTTTCCTTATCAGGAAGAGATAATCTATCCAAGGCTCTCCACGAGGCCGCTTATCATGTGCAGCTGCTGGGGTATGCGGATGCGCTGAGGGCACTTCGGCAGGCAGGCGTTGCAGTCGATGCAAGCCGTGGCCTTTGCACCATCTCCCAGCTCGTTGAACGCCTTCAGGAAGGCCTTGCGCTTCTGCTTGTACTCCTTGTCCTGATGGGCAGGATCCGGGATGCTGAGATTGTCGCTAGCGGTATTGAACACCTTGAAATTGCCGGGGATGTTGACTCCGTTGGGGCAAGGCATACAATAAGAGCAAGCTGTACAAGGGATATGCGTGTTGGACTTATAGAGGTCGGCGATGGTCAACATATAGTCCATCTCCTTCTGGTCAAAGGGCTTGAAGCCCGTGAACAGGGCGACGTTCTCCTTGAGTTGCTCCATATTGGACATTCCGCTGAGAGTGACCATGACACCCGGGAGCGAACCCACGAAAGTGAGGGCGTTGCCGGCAGGGCTAAGGTTGGGGTGACGCTCGAGCATCTTCGCCCTGAGGGCGTCACTGACATTGGCCAGCGCTCCGCCCTTGACAGGCTCCATCACCAGCACGGGGATGCCGCGCTCGACTAGGATGTTGTACAGAGCCTCGGAACTGGTCGGGTTATCTCCGTCGGACGGGCCGAAACCGGAGGGCATGTCCTTCCAGTCGGCATAGTTCAACTGGATCTGGACGAAATCCCAGGCATACTT
This sequence comes from Bacteroidales bacterium, assembly GCA_017620335.1. Lineage (GTDB taxonomy): Bacteria > Bacteroidota > Bacteroidia > Bacteroidales > UBA932 > Cryptobacteroides. Next base: position 8,633 of record JAFZQO010000010.1, on the reverse strand, counting down.
ATCCAAAAGCGGGGGAAGGTCTGCGTTGGAGCCGTGGAAGGAGAATCCCAGATGGCGGATCTTTCCTGCAGCCTTCTGCTCCAGGATATAATTCATCACGCCGTTGTTCTCAAATCGCAGAGCAAACTCAGAAGTGCTGGAGACCGCGTGGAGGAGGAGAAAGTCCACATAGTCGACCTGAAGATTCCTGAGAGAAGTCTCGAACATCGTCTTCGCACCCTCGAGGGTTGGAGCGGAATTGCCCCAGGCCATATTGGACATCTTCGTCGCAATCATGAAAGACTCGCGCGGGTGACGCTTCAGGGCATTGCCGGTCACGACTTCGGACTCGCCGTATGCAGGAGCTGTATCAAAGTAATTCACTCCATGAGCGATGGCATAATCTATCATATCATTGACAGCATCCTGGTCAAGGCGTCCACCGTGTCCGCCATTTGCCCCCGGAAGAGTAGGCAGACGCATACAGCCGAGGCCGAGCATTCCAAGAGTCTCGCCCAGGCTGTCCCATCTGCGTGAATCAATCTTTGATCCTTCAGGAGCTTCGGGCATAGGAGTGAAAACCAGATCGGCTGGATTCTTGCCTGCGCCTCCGCGCGTGCCGCAGGCTTGCAAGAGGGTTCCTGCAGATGCGAGCCCCACTCCGACAAAAAACATGTCCTTGATGGCCTCGCGACGTGTAATCTTCTTAGTCATAGTTGGTTGGTTTATACGATTCGTACAAATATAAAGAAAAACCGTAAGAAGGTTTAACCCTTTTTACGGTTTTTCTTATCTAAAACACTGTTTTCTACATCATAGGGGGCATACCGCCGCCCATCATGCCGCCGCCCATTCCACGGCCACCGCCCATACCGGGACCGCCCATGCCGCCACGTCCGCGCTGGCCTCCGAAGGAGTTGAAGCGCCAGGAGAAAGCAAGGATGATGTAGCGTCCGAGGGAGTTGGTGAAGGACTCGGTGTAGGTGGTGCCGCTGGTGCTCAGGGAGAAGTTCTTGGTCTGGCCGAGCAGGTCATAGCCGCGGAGCGAGAGGGAAGCCTGGTTCTTGAAGAGGAGCTTCTCGATCTCCATGTTCCAAAGGAAGGTGGGGGTGGGGTTGGTGGCGTAACCGTTGTACCACATGTAGTTCATGTCGGTGTCGAAGGTGATGCCGGGGCCCTCCCAGTTCCAGGTGAAGGAACCTGTGGCGGCGTTGCGGAAGGTCGAGGTGGTGACGGTCTGGTCAACCCAGGTCCTCTGGTAGTTGGTGCTGGCACCGACCCTCAGGTCGAAGTCGTCCGCACGCCAGGTGAAGGTGATGCGCTCGTTGGCGCTCATGGAAGTATTGGACTTCAGGATGAAATTCTTGCTGTTGCTGATGTCGCTGTACTCGCTGAGGAATGCAGGATAATCGAACTCGAAAAGATCCTCATCCTTGAAATACTTCTTGACATCGATATTGTTACCCATGTAAGAGTAGTTGCGGGAGCCGTTGATACCGGTCTGGGTGGACATCGTGAACCTGGTCGTGAAGATCGGGGAGTTCGTCGTGAGGTTGAGGCTGCCGTTGTAGGTGTCATGTCCGTTGAAAGGCATCGTGAAGGTACGGCCGTTGACGATCATCTGGGCATTGACGATAGGGTTCTGGACCATGCCCGCGTTGAAGCGGAGGTTGGCGGAGGAGAACCTCTGGCGGTTATTGTAGCGGAACTCGCCGTTGATGTTGTGCGAGAAGTACGGAGCCAGGGAAGGGTTACCGAGCGAGATGTTGATAGGGTTGGAGTTGTCAGGGACAGGCATGAGCTGGGAGATGTTCGGCTGGCTGGAGTTGCCGCGGTAGAAGAAGCGGACGTTCAGGTAGTCGTTGGCATCCCAGATGACCTGGGCGTTAGGGGACCAGTTGATCACGGTGAAGGTGGTGTCGATCTGGTAGGTGGCCCTGGTGGTGGCGTTGTGGGTCGTGGTGGGACGCAGGCTCGCACCGACCTGGGCGCGGAGGTACTCACCCTGATAGAGAAGGTTGGCTCCGATCTGCTGGTTCACGTAGTCATTCAGTATGCTGTTGGAGTAGCTGGGATCGGGAACCTCACCAGTCTTGTTATACGGATGATTGTCCTTGGAGTACAAATCCACGTCATAGAGTCCGCTGCTGAAGGCGTTCTTCTCGGACAGGGAATGGTTCCAAGCGTAAGAATAGTTGCCCTCCACGTAGAAGTAGTTTCCGAGAGGCTCGGTGTATGTAGCGTTGGCCGAGATGGATGCCTGCTTGCTGGTCTGGTCGTTCCTCTGGTTGATCGGAGTATAGGATTCCAGGGTCCTGGCGATAGCATTCTCGAAAATATGGGTCAGGGACTGGGTGTAACCGTCGGTGAGGCTGTTGCTGAGGTTGTACCTGACGTTGACGGTAAGGGTACGGCCGGGGATGACGATCCTCTGGCGGTACATGAGGTTACCGGAGGCGCTCAGGCTCTTGGTGTTGGAGGAATTGATACTCCAGCTTTCATTGATATCCTTCAAGCCGAGGTCGAAGTAGTTGTAGTCAGTGTCAGAAGAACTGATGGACTCGGAGTTGGAAAGCCTGTAGCTGAACTGGGGCTGGAAGATGAGGGAAGCGCTCTTGCTGAACGTATGCTCGATGCGCATGCTTATGCTGTGGCCCTTGCTGTTCGAGAGGGAGTTGCTTTCACGGTTGGTGATCATGTCGTATCCCAGCTCCTCGAGGTGGTTGTTGCTATAGGTCAGGGAACGGGAGTCGGAGTCGCTGCCGTTGAAGCTGTAGTTGCCGCTGGCCTCCATCTTGTCGTCGAAGAGGTTGAAACCGAGGTTGGAACCGAGCATGTAGGAGCTGGTAACACCGCCGCCGCCGAAGCCGCCGCCCATGCCGCCGCCCATGCCGCCGCCACCCATGCCGGGCATGCCGCCGCCACCGCCGAAGCCCATGCCGCCGGCGCCGTTGTTGGCGTTGCCGATGACGAAGATCTGGGTGCCGTTGGTGAAGTTGCCGAGGAAGAGGTTGCCCTGGTAACGGTAATCATCGTAGTTGGTGAGATTGGAAGCCTTCTCGCTGATGACGGCGTTGGAAGGGATATTGTTGGATGCCGGGAGGTCGTGTCCCACGCCGGCGGTGACATTGGCCATGAGACCGCTCATGGTGCCGCCCACGACGGAGAGGTCGAGGACAGTTTCCTCCTGGCCGTCGTCGATGCCGGTGAACTCGGCCTGGTCGGACTTCTTCTGGATCACCTTGACCTTCTCGACGAGCTTGGCCGGGATGTTCTTGGTAGCAATCTGGGGATCGTCCATGAAGAAGGTCTTGCCCTCCATGTACACCTTGGTGACGGTCTGGCCGTTGACGACGATGGAGCCGTCATCGTTGACCTCTACGCCGGGAAGCTTCTTCAGAAGGTCCTCGAGCACGTCGCTCTCGGTGGTCTTGAAGGAACCGGCATTGTATTCGATGGTGTCTTTCTTGATCGTGACGGGGGCGCCCACGTCGGTGACGCTGGCGGCCTCGAGCATTTCGCGGTCAAGTTCCATCTTGACTTCGCCTATGGCAATGTTCTCGCCCTTTACGACGACTTCCTTTTCATACTTGAGATAACCCATCAACTCGGCCGCAAACACATAGGTGCCGTCCTTGAGCCCGGTAAGGGTGGCGGTACCTTTCTCTCCCGTGAGGGTGTATTTTGCGGGGTCGGTGGAACCCTTGGGGGTAAGGGATACTGTAGCGTAACTGACTGGCTCGTTGTTGGATGCGTCAAGAAGGGTGACGCTGACCGAATGAGTTGACTGTGCGAATGCGGACGTCGCCAGCATCATGCTGAACAGGGCCGTCAGGACAAGAATCAAACTTCTTTTCATATAAATCGTAATGTTATCATTCAAAAAAACACATCCTCTTAGACAGGGAAGGATGTGTGCGGTTTAATCCCGAAGGGAATTTTTTTAAAATTTTTTCAATAATATAGGTATAACCTATTTCTTGACCCTTCCCGGGTTGGCTGCGATGAATTTCTCCCACGAAGAACCGGAGGAAACGCCGGCCAGGGGGCTTGATGTCTGATAGTAGTGACAGAGCGCTATGGCAAGCGCGTCGGTGGCGTCGAGATGTTCCGGCTTGAGCTCGACGGCGAGGGTCTTCTGCACCATCGTCTCCACCTGCTCCTTGGAAGCAGCGCCGTTGCCGCAGATGGCTATCTTGGCCTTGCGGGGGGCGTATTCGTGGACGGGTATGCCGGCCTCGGTCGCGGCGATAATCGCGGCGCCCTGGGCCCGGCCGAGCTTCAGGATAACCTGGGCGTTCTTGCCGTAGAACGGCGACTCGACGGCCATCTCATCCGGACAGTGCTCGGCAATCAGCTCTTTTACTCCGGCGTTGATGTTGGCCAGCTTCTCGAAAGGATCGGATATCTTGCGCAGGTCGAACACACCCATCCTGACATAATGCGGCCCGTGTGAATCAACGGAAATGATCCCGAAACCGAGTATGTTGGTTCCGGGATCTATTCCGAGTATGATTCTGTCCTTAGTCAATCCTGTCGAATCCGGTATAAGGCCTCAGCACCTCGGGGATGACGATGCCGTCGGGGGTCTGGTTGTCCTCGAGCAGGGCGGCGACGACGCGAGGAAGCGCGAGCGAACTGCCGTTGAGGGTGTGGCAGAGCTGCGTGCGGCCGTTCTCGTCGCGGTAGCGCAGGTGCAGGCGGTTGGCCTGGTAGGTCTCAAAGTTGGAGACGGAGGAAATCTCCAGCCAGCGGCCCTGTGCGGCGCTCCAGAGCTCGAAGTCGTAGGTGATGGCGGAAGTGAAGGACATGTCGCCGCCGCAGAGGCGGAGGATCCTGTACTTCAGGCCGAGCTTGTTCACGATCTCCTCGACATGGGCGACCATGGCGTCGAGGGCAGCATAACTGTCCTCGGGCTTCTCCACGCGCACGATCTCGACCTTGTCGAACTGGTGCAGGCGGTTGAGGCCGCGGACGTCCTTGCCGTAGGAGCCCGCCTCGCGGCGGAAGCAGGGCGTATAGGCCGTAAGGGCCTGCGGCAGCTGGTCGTTCTGGAGGATGACGTCGCGGAAAATGTTGGTGACGGGGACCTCGGCGGTGGGGACCATGTAGAAGTCGTCCAGGTTGGCGTGGTACATCTGGCCCTCCTTGTCGGGGAGCTGGCCGGTGCCGAAGCCGGAGGCGGCGTTGACCATCACGGGCGGTTCGACCTCCTTGTATCCGTCGGCTGTGTTGCAGTCGAGGAAGAAGTTGATGAGGGCCCTCTGGAGCTTGGCTCCCTTGCCCTTGTAGACGGGGAATCCGGCCCCGGTGATCTTCACGCCGAGGTCGAAGTCGATGATGTCGTACTTCTTGCAGAGCTCCCAGTGCGGGAGGGCGCCCTCGGGAAGCTTCACCTCAGGGCCTCCCATCTTGACGACGAGGTTGTCCTCGGCGCCCTTCCCCTCGGGGACGAGGTCGCAGGGGAGGTTGGGAAGGAGGACTATCTTGGCGTCGAGCTCGGCCGTGACCTCGTCGTACTCGGCGAGGAGGCGGCCCGAGCGGGCCTTCATCTCAGCCACTTCGGCCTTGGCGGCCTCGGCCTCGGCCTTCAGGCCCTGCTTCATGAACTTGCCAATCTCGGCTGCCTTGACCTTCTGCTGGGCCAGGATGGCGTCGCTTTCGGTCTGGAGGGCGCGACGGCGGCCATCCAGTTCGAGCACCCTTTCGACGATCTCGCGGGCGTCGAAGTTCTTGACTGCGAGTTTAGCGATCACTTTCTCCGGATCGTCACGGAGCACTTTCAATGTGAGCATATCGTGTTACTGTTAGATTCAGGTAAAACAAAAGAGGACTTGCACAGCTCTCGAAGTGCAGTCCTCTTTATGCCATTGCAAACCCTTCGAGACTAGTTCTCAAACGGGATGACTGAAACGTAGGATTTGTCAGCTTTCTTCTTGGTGAACTTCACGGTACCGTCCACGAGGGCATAAAGGGTGTGGTCCTTGCCCATGCCGACGTTGCGGTCGGGATTGTGGACAGTGCCCCTCTGACGTACAATGATGTTGCCGGCCTTCACGACCTGGCCGCCAAACTTCTTGAGACCCAGGCGCTTGCTCTGCGACTCACGACCGTTCTTGGAACTTGATTGACCTTTCTTGTGTGCCATAATTCGTTCTGTTTTTAAGCAATGCCGTTGATCTTGATCTTGGTGAGTTTCTGGCGGTGTCCGTTGCACTTCTGGAAGCCCTTGCGGCGGATCTTCTTGAAGACGAGGACCTTGTCAGCCTTAGCGTTGTCATCGAGGACGGTGGCCTTGACCACTGCGCCATCTACATAGGGAGTACCGACCTTGACACCCGCGTCACCCGCGACGAGGAGGACCTTGTCGAACTCAACATCAGCACCATTCGCAGCCGCGAGGCGGTTGACGAAGATTTCATTGCCAGCCTCTACCTTGAATTGCTGGCCTGCAATGTCTACGATTGCGTACATAACAAACTTTATCAAAAAGTTTCAACCGTAAGCGTCCGTTCTCAAAACGGCTCTTTTTCAGTGGCTTAGCGGTCATAACAAAATTTTGGACTGCAAATTTAGCGTTTTTCGTCCATTCTGCAAAATTATTTGCTATTTTTGCACTGAAACATTTTTGTTAATCGCCATGGATTCTCCGTTCATATACAACAAGTACGTCACCGGCAAGAATTTCATCGGCCGCAAGGGCGACATCACCATCCTCGGCAACCTCATGGCCGCCGGGGAGAACATCTCCATGTACGAGCCGCCGCGCAGCGGCAAGACCTCCGCGATACAGCAGGCGTTCTTCAACATGCGCATCCAGGGCAGGAGATTCGCCATCGCGGAAGTGGACATGACGGCGACGCGCGGCATCGGCCAGCTGCTGCTGCAGCTCGGCGACGCCTGCATCCGCGCCTTCGCGTCCACGCCAGGCGAATTCGCCGACATTGCCGAACGCATGCTGCAGGGCACCCACCTGGTCTTCGACCAGCAGAACTATGCCGAGACGGACACAGTGCTGTCCCTCACCTGGGACGTCGACGACGAGGACATCCGCGCAATCATGCGTCTCCCCTACCGCCTGGCAGCCGAGAACGCCACCCAGCTGTTCGTCATCATCGACGAGTTCCAGAACGTGGGCCTTACCGAGAACGGAGACAAGGTCTGCAAGCTCCTGGAGGGGGTGATGAAGGAGATGCGCGAGGCCGGGAACGTCAGGCCCCTCGCCTCGTTCCTGCTCTGCGGTTCGCAGGTGAACGCCATGAAGGAGATATTCGAGCACCGCCGTTTTTTCTACCGCCAGGTGGAGCACCTTCCCCTGAACCAGGTGGAGGACAAGGAGATCATCGAGCACATAGTCAAGGGCTTCCTGGCGAGCGGAAAAGTCATAGACCGCGACCTCCTGCTCGGAGTCTGCCACCTCTTCAAGGGGCATCTCTGGTACATCAACCATTTCATCGCCATCTGCGACTCGCTTTCAAAGGGCTACATCATGGAGCCCGTCCTGCTGGAGTCCCTCTCGATGATCCTCGCCATCCACGAGCCCCGCTTCAAGGCCACCATGTTCGACCTTACTACCTATCAGGTCAGCCTGCTGCGCGCCGTGGTGGAAGGCCACACCAAGTTCAGCACCGCCGAAGTCATAGGACGGTACGGGCTCAATTCCTCGGCAAACGTCCGGCGTCTCAAGGACGCTCTCTGCAAGAAGGAGATCCTGACCTTCGACGAGAAGGACGAGCCGCACATCCTCGACCCCCTGTTCGAGTATTGGGTCAAGAAATATTATTTCAAAATCACGGTATAAGCCATGAAAAAGAAGATAGCCGTGCTCACCGGCGCAGGAGTGAGCGCAGAGAGCGGGCTCGGGACCTACCGCGACAACGGGGGCCTCTGGGACAACTATGACCCAATGGAGGTCGCTTCCATCCAGGGCTGGTACAAGAACCGCAAGCTTGTCCTGGACTTCTACAACATGCAGAGGGCCAAGTTGAAGGACACGAAACCCAACGCCGCGCACCTTGCGATAGCAGCATTGGAGAAGGACTACGACGTCACCGTCATCACGCAGAACGTGGACAACCTCCACGAGAAGGCCGGCAGCACCAAGGTCATACACCTCCACGGCGAGGCGACCAAGGTCCGTCCGGAGAACGGGGTATATGACGAGAGTTTCAGCGAGCGCGAGGTCATTGACGTGGGCTACGAGCCTGTGAACCTCGGGGACAAGGCCCCGAACGGCTGCCAGCTGCGCCCGCACATCGTCTTCTTCGGGGAGTCCGTGCCGAAGATCGAGCCGGCCATCGACGTGGTTGCCGCGGCGGACCTCCTGCTCATCGTCGGCACGTCGATGCAGGTGTACCCCGCCGCGGGCCTGTACCGCTACGCGGACCCGAAGACTCCGATATACGTAGTGGACCCCGCCGACCTTCCCCTCCACGACCCCAGGATCACTCACATAAAGGACGTTGCGACGAAAGGCATGGAGAAATTCATAAAAATTTTGGAAGAAAGATAAATTGTGCTACCTTTGCAGTCCGCAAATAAAAAGGAGGTGATAAAAGCATGATTATAGTTCCCATCAAAGAAGGCGAAAACATCGAGAGAGCACTCAAGAAGTTCAAGAGGAAGTTCGAGAAGACCGGCGCCGTCCGTGAGCT
>JAFZQO010000009.1 GCA_017620335.1 Bacteroidales bacterium | reverse complement strand
TTGTGCTACCTTTGCAGTCCGCAAATAAAAAGGAGGTGATAAAAGCATGATTATAGTTCCCATCAAAGAAGGCGAAAACATCGAGAGAGCACTCAAGAAGTTCAAGAGGAAGTTCGAGAAGACCGGCGCCGTCCGTGAGCTCCGCTCCCGCAAGACCTTTGCGAAGCCGTCCGAGAAGAAGCGTATCGCCAAGCAGAAGGCTATCTATGTACAGCATCTGCGTCTCATGGACGAGCAGTAATCCTGGCTTTTCCACATAAAGGACAGGTGTCCGGCCAGCGATGGCCGGACATTTTTTATGCGGGTGTGTTGTAATTGGTAGCCAAGCCAGACTTAGGATCTGGTGCCTCACGGCGTGTGGGTTCGAGTCCCACCACCCGTACGCGGGATTTGCCCGGCCGGCAGGCCGGGCTTTTTCGCGTACGGGTGGCGGGACTCCGTCCTTCTTCGTAGACCCCAACTCAAACCCCTCCCTCGGGGAGGGGCCAGGCGGCAGAAGCCGCCGCCAGTCGCTTCGCTCCGAAAGGTGCTTCGATTCAGGGTTTGTACAATGCCGAGACCGTGTTTTCCCATTTCTCTCACAGGGTTGGCACCGCTTATTTTACAACATACTATGTATCAAACAATTACAAAACAATAGGTTCCAGGTCTCCAGCTTTTCCAAGGGACCTGGAACCACCTCTTTTCTATGATACTGGTAATCAAACGAATACTGAAAGGTTGCTTCCAACCCTCTGGTTGACCTATTTCAGGAGGAGATATCCGCGTATAACATGAGCTTCTGTTCTTCTTTTGTGTATTTCTTCGTATTTTTACACGCGGATTATCATTCTAAACACTCTTTCATATGCTGATACTTGAAGCCGAGGCTATTCAACCCATTGGGTATAATTTTTTCCAACTCGGAGGATATGGGCCCATGTCCATCGTAACCCTTCTTCTGATCGCTTTGCTTCTTGCCGCCTGGAAGGCTCCCGCCTGGGTCAAAGAGATAGGCCTTATCGCCCTTGCCCTCGGCTTTTTGTGGCAAGCTATCTACTTAATTCGACGTGGGGATGCCATTCAATCTGTGGATGCCAACTCGATTTCACCCAATATAACGTGGATGGGCGTAAAGTGTAGTTTGATTCCATCTGCCTACTGTGTTACCGTCTATATTGTCTCCTTAATCATCCGGATTGCCAGGAAACCACGTGTGTAATCCATAACTACTTAGACACCAAAACCATAACCAAACAAGCAATCCCATGCTGCTACTCCAATCCAATATCTCCCAGTTCTTTACCGAAGGAGGGTATTTCCCCATGACCATCATCTCCCTTCTTCTGGTCACGTTGTTCATCGCTGCCTGGAAAGTTCCTACTCGGGTAAAGGAGATTGGCCATCTCGCTCTTGCCGTAGGATTGTTGTGGATACCTGTCACCTTGATTCAGGCAAGTGATGTCATACAAGTTTCAGGTGACGCCTCGCTCAGTTTTATATGGTTCGGTATAAAATGCAGTATGATTCCATTTGCCTACAGCCTTGTCGTTTACATAGTCTCACTAATCCTCCGTATTGCTTTAAAACCTCGCAAATAAACCACTCCTACCTGAATACCAAATAGATACACCGCCAGAAAATCGTCATAATTGGTTCGATAATTGTCCTATTGCCCGTACGCGGGATTTGCCCGGTAATAGGAAACTCTTGGGTGTTCTTTCCGGTCCATTAAATGTACCGTCAGTATCATTTTCGGGGCGTTTTCGCTACTGAAGGTCCAACCGTTGGACCGGAAAGAGCAGTACCCCAGAATAAACTTAGGCAAGAGAGATCCCCGCAGGACAATCTATTTTTGGTTTTCGGAAGAAATGATTAAATTTGGATGATAATATCAACAGTCAGTCTAATCATAACCAGTAATTATATGAAAAAGATCCTTGCACTTGTCCTGGCTGCCGCGTTCGGCATGACGATGGCTTTCAATGCTTCCGCGATTGAAGATCCGGATCCGGTAGGAGCCATCACCGTTGGCGCACACGCCGCCTTCTATCCTGGCGGGGGCGGTAATGTCTTTGCGGATTACGTCCTTTTCGACAACTGGTGGAAAGGTCACTTCACCGTCGGCGCCGAGGCGGCGTTCAACGCCTTCAGTAGACAGTCCGGTTATGGGATTTCCGTCTCCGACACACGCCTTTGCCTGGTCCCCCGTGCCACCTACGGCCTTAACATCCTTCCGAATCTCGAAGTCCACGCAGGTGCCCTCCTGGGGCTCGGGTATGAGCAGACCAGGGTTTCGGACGGTCATTCTTCTTCCGTCGACGGCGGCCACATCCGCCTTGTCATAGGAGATATCCTCGGCGCGCGTTACTTCCTCACGGATAATCTCGGTATCTCCGCCGAGATGAATTACGCATCCTACATGCCTTACCTTAACATAGGTGTCGCCCTCAGGTTCTAGGGGACGTCACGCGGCATATTTGTTTCATAGCGGGCGGCGGTCCGCTATTTTTGTCACATGCACAGGAACCTGCTTGCATATAATATCGGGGAAGGGGCGGAGGCCTTTACGACACGGAGGGACGCACCCCTTCCGTACCCTGTCATACAGGGGCATCAGGTACACGGGGACAGGATCGCCGTCATAGACCGGCCGGACCTGACCAGGGAGGAACTGGAGGGGTATGACGCATTCGTCTGCGCCCTGCCGGGCGTCGCCATCGGGGTAAGGACGGCCGACTGCGTGCCAGTCCTGCTCCACGACCCGGTACGGCGTGTCGTCGCGGCCGTCCATTCCGGCTGGAAAGGAACCGTCCTGAAGATATCCCTGAAAACCGTCAGGTTCATGGAGAGCGAATTCGGCTGCAGGCCGGCGGACCTTCGGGCCGTCATTGGCCCGGCCATCGGCCCAGACAGCTTCCAGGTGGGAGAGGAAGTGGTGGAAAGGTTCAGGGACGCGGGGTTCCCTATGCCTTCAATATGGTCATTCAACGGTCCGGGCGACGGCAGGCCCATGTCCGGCGGCCATCACATAGACCTGTTCAGGGCGAACGCCTGGATCCTGGAGGAATGCGGGATTCCGGCGGGTAGCATCCAGGTCTTCGACATCGACACTTACAAAGACACGTCCTTCTTCTCCGCAAGGCGCGAAGGGACCGCCTGCGGAAGGAACATCAACGCAGTCAAGCTGTTATAATCCGCTGTCCGTGAAGGCCTTCATGATGACTGTGGGGCGGCCGTCGGAGCCGAAGGCGCCCAGACGGTAGCGCCCCGGGCGGCATTCGGGCTCCCAGTAGAATACGCCGTGGCAGTGGCCGCCGGTCCTGTCCCGGGCCTCGCGGATGATGCGGGCGAGCTGCCGCCGGCCCTCTTCGAGGACGGCGGGGTCGGCCTCATCCACCTCGAAGCCGGTCTCGACGATGATGGACTCCTTTCCGAAACGGCGGTGCACCTTCTTTATATTCGCGATACAGTCGGAGATGACCCCGTCGGCGTCATTCCTGCCCTTCTCCCTGGCCCAGTACGGGTAGAGAGACATGCCCACCATATCGTAAGGCACGTCATACTCCTCGAGCACGCCCAGGTTCTTCTCATAGACGGCATAGTTCCAGCCGTCGTCCAGATGGACGATGGTTTTGGTATTCGGGAAGACGCTCTTGGCCGCCTCGTGCCCGGCGCGGATGAATCCGGCATATTGCGCGGGAGCGAAATCGATGTGGCCGACCGTGTCGGCGTATTCGCGCTCCGTGCTGCCCATGGCTGCGCGGCCGGGCTTCAGCTCCCAGAGGAGTCCGTAGGTGGTCTCATTCCCTATCTGCACCCATTCCGGTTCAATGCCGTTGTCCTTCAGCAGCTGCAGGACTTCGACGGTATGGGTGCGCAGGTCCCCGAGCATTTCCTCGTAGGAATGGCCCTTCCAGGACTTCGGGACGGGCTGGTGCTGCGGATCGGCCCAGTAGTCGGAGTAATGGAAGTCCACCATGACGGCCATGCCCTGCCTCTTCGCGCGCAGGCATTTCTCCAGGAGGTCGTCCTTGTCGCACTCCCCGCCGGCGGGGTCCACCCAGACACGGAAACGCAGGGCGTTGAGACCCAGGTCCTTCATGAGGGCGGAGCACTCCACGGGAGAGTTCCCCTCGAAGCCGTACAGCATTTCGCCGCGTTTCTCCATGCCGGTCGCCCAGCTTATGTCGGCTCCGAGCCAGAAGTCGGGTTTGGAGGCGGCCGGGGTGCCGGCCGGGCCGGCCGGACCCTCATCCGGCTTGCCGGGACGGCCGGGCTTTACCGGACGCACGTCCGAAGGCTTGTCGTCAGGAGGGGTCACATCCTTGTCGGAACGCTGGCGAGTGCCTGTGCACCCGGCCAGCAGGATCATGGCGATATAGAGGAATATTGGAATCCTTTTCATGGAAAATGGCGGTATAAAAGGGTAAAAAAAGTCGTAGAGACGAAATTAATAATCATTGCCGGATAATCCAAACGCTTTTTTCACTATCTTGTGAAAATATTGGACCATTCACGACTTCGCGATATGAGAAAAAGGCGTTTCATCATAGCCGTCCTGGCATTGTTCTGCATACCGGCCATGGCAGTCTTCAACGAGAAGGACCTCGGGAAGACCCTGTCCGTGCTGCGCTACGAACTCAAGCAGGAGTATGAAAGGATGAGCTCCACCGACAACGAACTGCAGGCCCTGGACGAAACCCAGCACCAGCAGATGGTGGACATGATAAAGAAATGCAACGAGCTCTCGCTGATGCTGTATTCGCAGAGCGAGGGATACACTTTCGACATGGCGTACGCCCTTAAGGAAGTATCGAGGGAATATGAGCTGTTCAATTCGGGCAAGCTCCCCTACGACAGCATAGTCTCGGAGATAGACGGAGAAATAGACAGGTACACGCGGCTGCTGGAGTCGCTGCGGCGCCTGCCGGCGCCCGGCGACGTCCCGCCGCCGATCCCCGATTCCCTTCGCACCGACAGCCTGGCGGTCCGTCCGGCGGCGCCCGCAGTCCCTGAAATTGTGGACAGCCTCGATACCGTCTCCCGCAAGCAGGCCTTCCTGCTGGACGACGACGGCAAGGACGACCGCGATGCCTGCATCTTCTACGCCGAGGCTCTCCTGAATCTCTACCAGGAGGGCAAGGAGATGGTCCTCACCGACAGCCAGCACTACGGAGTAGCCCATGCAAGGCTCAAGGAGTCATACGATTACGCCCAGGAGCGTTACCGCATGATCCAGAAGAGGATGTTCTCCCAGGGGCAGGAGCATTATCTGGAAATCATCCGGCATCCCGTCAAATACATCAAGCAGGCGATGAACGAGGTCAGGACGAAGTACAGCCGCCGCCTCGGCTCCGGAACCGGGGTCCGGAGCGAGTGGCGCGGCCCCGTCGTCTTCGGCTTCTTCCTGCTCGTGGCTCTCTGCATCGGGCTTGCCACCCTGCTCAGCAGGATAGTCGTGAACGTCCTTATGCGCCGCGTCAGGAAACTCCGCACGGACCATTTCCAGAAGAGCAAGGGGCTCATCACCCTGCTGTGCGGCACGGCCATGTTCCTCATAGCCATCGCTATAGTTTCAGGTGTAACCTCCAACAACTTCATCGCCCAGGCCTCGCAGCTGCTGCTGGTCTTCTGCTGGATGCTTGTCGCCATCTTCCTTTCGCTCCTCATCCGGCTAAAGCCGGCTAAGATACGCAAAGGCATAGGCCTTTACATGCCCGTCATCCTCATCGGATTCGTGGCCATCTGCTTCAGGGTCATGTTCGTACCCAACACGGTGATGAACATCCTCTTCCCGCCCCTGCTCGTAGCCTGCATGTTCTGGCAGGCCGGAGCCTGCCGCAAGTACGCCAAGCAGACCGAACTCACCGACGAGATCGTCTCGTACGTGACCCTGGTCGTCCTGGTCGTCAGTTCCGTGGCTGCCTGCCTCGGATACATCTTCCTGAGCCTGCTCATCGTTATGTGGTGGCTCTTCGCCCTCGCGGTCGAGGAGACCATCATCGCGCTGTACCGCATATTCCACAACGTCAAGGAGCGCCGCATTGGCGCCAGGCTGGAAGCCCTGCGCCTGCAGGCGGAGGCGGATTTCCGCAAGATCCACAAGGGAGAGTTCATACGCCTCACATGGCTTTACGACTTCATCGAGGACGTCGTGCTTCCGGTCATGGCGGTTGTGTCGCTTCCGCTGAGCGTGCTGCTCGCCCTGCAGGTCTTCGACATGCAGGAGATCTTCAAGAACCTCTACTCCGCCCAGTTCTTCAGCTTCACCAGTTCCGGCGGGATGGAAATACTCAAACTGTCCGCCAGCATGATAGTGCTGGCCCTGTGCCTATATTTCGTCTTCAGGTACATCAGCTATTTCGCCAAGTCGATGTTCCGCGACATCAAGCTGCGCAACATCATGCAGGCTTCCGGAAGGACCGTCATCAAGGACGAGGAGGTCAACCTCACGGTGGCCAACAACGTCATCAGCATCCTCGTCTGGGGCATCTTCATCATACTGCTGTTCCTGCTGTTCAACATCCCCACGGGGGCCATCTCCATCGTGTTCGCCGGTCTCGCCACCGGTATCGGTCTTGCCATGAGGGACGTCCTCAACAACTTCATCTACGGTATCCAGCTGATGTCCGGACGCCTGCGCGCCGGCGACTGGGTCGAATGTGACGGCGTGCGTGGCAAGGTCTCTTCGGTGAGCTACCAGAGCACGCAGATCGAGACCCTCGACGGCGCGGTGATATCCTTCCTCAACACCGCCCTCTTCAACAAGAATTTCAAGAACCTCACCCGCAGCAATCCCTACGAGTTCACCAAGATCGTCGTCGGGGTCAAGTACGGGACCGATATCGACAAGGCCCGCCGGGTGCTTACGGAGGCCATGAAGCCCCTCCAGGGCACCGACGACGCCGGGATGAAGATCGTCGACGAGAAGACCGGGGTATATGTCACGGTCGAGGAGTTCGGCGACAATTCCGTCAACATCGCAGTAAAGCAGTTCGTCCTGGTACCTCAGCGGAACGCCTATCTCGCCAATGCCCGCGAAGCCATCTACAAGGCCCTGAACGAGGCCGGTATCGAGATCCCGTTCCCGCAGCGGGACATCCACATCATCAACAATTGACCATGAAACCAACCGCTATCATACTTTTGAGCTGCCCCGACCGCCAGGGCATCATCACCGAAGTCACCCGCTTCATCACCGACAACCGCGGAAACATCGTTTACCTGGACCAGTACGTGGACAGGGAGAACGGAGTGCTTTTCATGAGGATCGAATGGGAGCTGGAGGGCTTCCTCATCCCCAGGGAGAAGATCAAGGAATACGTCAGCACGCTTTTCACCAAGCGCTTTGAGATGGAGTTCAGCATCTTCTTCAGCGACGTCAAACCGCGCATGGCCATCTTTGTCAGCAAGCAGAGCCACTGCCTCTACGACCTCCTGGCCCGCTACAAGGCGGGCGAATGGAACGTCGAGATACCCTGCATCGTCAGCAATCACGAGGACCTGCGCGAGGTGGCGGACCAGTTCGGCATCCCCTATTATGTGTGGTCCATAGACAAGGACCACTCCAACAAGGAAGAGGTCGAGAAGGCTGAAATGGAGCTGCTCAAACGCGAGAACATATCCTTCATCGTGCTGGCCCGCTACATGCAGATACTCAGCGAGGACATCATCCGGGAGTATCCCCATCACATCATCAACATACACCACTCGTTCCTCCCGGCCTTCGTCGGGGCCAGGCCTTACCATCAGGCTTATGAGCGCGGCGTGAAGATCATCGGGGCCACGAGCCACTATGTGACCGGGGAGCTGGACGCCGGACCCATCATCGAGCAGGACGTGACGCGCATCACCCACAAGGACACCCCGGACAGCCTGGTGCTCAAGGGCCGCGATCTGGAGAAGATAGTCCTCAGCCGCGCCGTGACCAAGCATATCGAGCGCAAGATCCTGACTTTCAGGAACAAGACCATCATTTTCAGCTAGAAAGGGATGTACAGGCATTTCGTCTTCGACATAGACGGGACTTTGATCGACACCGAGCGCACCGGGGTCCTGTCCCTGATGCGGACCGTCAAGGAACTCCTTGGCGCGGAGATGCCTTACGGAGAGGCGTACGGCTACTTCGGGATTCCCAGCGCGAAGGTCGCGCCGCTGCTCGGCTACGCCGACGCGGCGCGCTTCGGCGCGCGCTGGGAGGAGAACTTCGTGGAACTCAGCTACATGATGAAGCCTTTCGAGGGCGTGGAGGAGGTCCTGGCAGCCGTCAGGTCCGCAGGGCGGACGACGGGCTGCGTGACCTCCCGCAGCCGCTACGAGTTCGAGAAGGACGTCCATATGCAGCGCCTGGTCAAGTACTTCGACCACATCGTCTGCGCCGAGGACAGCCTGCGCCATAAACCCTTCCCCGACCCCATGCTAGAACTGATGCGCAAAGCGGGCTGTACAGACCCCTCCGAGTGCATCTATATCGGCGACACCCTGCACGACTTCCAGTGCGCCGATGCCGCCGGCTGCGACTTCGCCCTCGCCGACTGGCAGGGCCGCGGCCTCCAGGGCATCCCCGCCCGCTACCACCTCACCTCCGTCCCCCGGATCCTCGACCTCCTCTAGTTCCCCCCTAACCAGCATACATGGGACATTATCCTTCGACCTACGGTAGAAGGATGCGGGCGTTTTCGGCAAAAAAGGCGTTATCCTTCGACCTGTGGTAGAAGGATGCGGGGGTAAAGAATCGGAATCCGGCTCTCCTGAGGGCTAAGGCTTAAGGACAGCGCGGACGGTATCCTTGTATTTGCGGGAAACCGGGAGCTCCTTGACGACAGAGTATTGCCGTGACGAAGAAGAGTCTGCCACGGAGACAGTGTCAGGAAAGGCAGTTGCAACAGTGACCGTGTCGGGAGAAGTGAGAATGACGGCGGAGATATTGACGAGGAAGGCCCGGTGGATGCGTAGAAACCCGTCGCCGAGGAGATTCTCCCACTGGGTAATGCCGGTGAAATTACGGAATATCCTTCCGTCCCGTGCGAAAACAAGCACCTCGGAATCACGGGATTCAATATAGAGGATATCCTCCTTCAGGAGCGAAACCTTGCGGTAGTCGGACGTGAATGTAACAGGCGTTGCCGAAGGGAAACGCTTATCGAGCCACTTTTCCAAAAGATAATGCACCAGGGAGAGCATTCCAAGGACTATAGCGATGAAGAAAGGATTACGCAGCATTGCCGGTATATCCAATTCAAAGTAACTACCCTGTTCCAGAATGAGGACTATAAGCGCCTGAACAATGAATAAGAGCAGGAATGCCGCAGTCATCACTCCCAGCACGATGAAGATGCTGTCCAAGAGCCTGTCCCTCCAGCTCTTGCTCCGGTCCACCTTCGGAAGGAAGAAGGACAGGGCCATGGCGCAAGGCAGGAATGCAAGGCTCATCATCAGCGCCCGGTCGATACCGTAGTCGAGGCCGAGAAGCATCAAGGCCGTCACGAATATGGCGACTATCCAATATGCCACAAGTATCAGGATTCTTTTCATCTTGCTTCAGAATAGTCCGGATGACAAGGCAAATATAGGGAATAATGCTGGAAAAGCTTCCGCCGAGGCAGGTCTATGCAGTAGTTACTGGGATTTGACAAAGGGTCGGCAGGATTCAGCCTTGCACTTTACAGGAAGTCATTCCTATCTTTGTGACAAGGAATTCCGAACCCATTGTCAAACATCTAATCAGTATTATCATGCTACCTTTGGAAACCAACATTTTCGAACTCTACGCTACGGGCGGATTAGGTCCGATGACCATTATCACCCTGATCCTGATCTTCCTTTTCTTCGCAGCCTGGAAAGCCCCGGCATGGGTGAAGGAAATAGGGCTGGCCGGCCTGGCATTCGGCATCATGTGGACGCTGATAAGCTTCATGCAGGCCGGAGCGGCCATTCATAGGGCAGGAGACATCTCCATGAGTGTGATGTGGGGAGGAGTAAGGGCTATTTTGGTCACAGCCGTTTACGGTTTCATCGTTTACCTTATCTCCCTTGTCATCCGCATCATCCGGAAACCCCGGATATGAACGATTAAACTGTAGACTTCGCTTCTCTCAGAATGGTAGAAGGAGAGAGTTCGTGATGACAGGCAGAGTCATAACGACAGACTGGGTTAAAGCAAAAATAATATACTCCCTGTCATTCTGAGAGAGCGAAGTCGTTAATGCCGGATGGGCTAGCGGTTGGCGCCGGGCTGTCGCCCTCCTCCATATTCTCAGGCAGGATTTGTCGTTTTCCGACACACCGGAACCTGAAAAAAGTGTACTCACGGCGCAAACAATGTACGGATACGATAGTAAGTTAGAGAATTATCAGTTATATTTGTGGATACAGGAAATCATTAACCAACCACAATAACTAACCCCATGAAATCTAACGTACTACTAAGCCTCATCCTGGCAGTGGCCATTCCCGCCAGCCTCTACGGCCAGTACAACCCCTCTTCCCCGGTCTATCCGGAGGAAGGCTCCGACCACAAGGATGCATCCCTTGTCCTCAAGGAGATCCGCACGGCGTCAGACAACATCGTCGTGGCTCTGTTCAACAGCGACATCGTGGACATCGACGGCATCGACATTTCCGACCCTTCCCTTTGGAAAGTGGGCAGGAAGCCTGTCAACGCCCTCTACAAGTTCGTGACCGAGGCCGACGCTTCCGAGCATCACATCTACATGGAAGTCCCGAAGCTCAAGCAGGGCAAGCGCTACGTCGTCCGTACTCCTTACGGAAAGAAAGCCTTCCGCTTCAATGACAAGAAGACCTACTGCGAATCCATCAAGACCAACCAGGCCGGCTACAGCGCCCTTTCCAACGTCCGCTACGCCAATTTCGCCATCTGGCTCGGTGACGGCGGAGTCCGCCAGATCGAAGGTCCCCTCCCGGAGTACACCGTCCTTGACAAGCGCGGCAAGAAGGTCGCTTCCGGAACCCTCCAGGAGATCGGACAGGACAGGTCCTCCGGAGACTTCGTTTACAGGATCGACCTTTCGGCAGTGCCCGAGGGCGGCCCGTACAGGGTTTCCGTCAAGGGCTACGGCGCCTCCTATCCCTTCGGAGTTGGCGCAAGCTTCTCCAAGCAGGTCGCATGGCTCAGTTTCCGCGCCCTCTACCATCAGCGCTGCGGCGTCCCGGTGGTTAAGCCTTACGCCGACTGGGACATCCGCACCAAGCCCTGCCACGAGACCATTTATCTGACCTACGGCCCCATCGGCGAAGCCCGCCTGAGGGTCAACGGCGATGAGCCGACCATCAAGGCCTGGGGCGGCTACCACGACGCCGGCGACGCCGACCGCCGCACCTATCACATGGACGTCTCCTCCACCCTCCTGACGACCTTCGAGGCATTCCCGGAGTATTTCAAGGACGACCAGTTCAACATTCCTGACATCTTCGACGAGGACTTCAACATCCTCGGCAAGGGCAACGGCATTCCCGACATCCTCGACGAGGCCGAGTGGGGCACCATGTTCTGGGAGTATGTCCAGACCGAGACCGGCGAGATGCCCTGGGGCACCGAGACCACGGGCTATTCCCCGTTCACGACCTACGACCGCGAGGACCATCTCTTTGGAACTGAGGTCCTCTCCCCCATCACCGCTGCGTGGGCCTCGGCTCTCTTCGTGCACCTGGCCCGCCTGATCGAGCCCTACAAGCCCGAGCGCGCGGCCGAGCTCATGGAGCACGCCGCCCTCGCCCGCAAGTCTCTCGAAGGCCAGGCCTTCCCGTCCTTCGACATGTATTACAACGTCGAGATGTATCTCAAGACCGGCGAGAGCCAGTACCACGACTACATCAAGGAGCACGCGACCGACGTCAACGCCATCGTCAACACCTACAACCAGGGCACCGAGGCCTTCGCCCGCAACGCATGGCTGCCTTCGTACTTCTATTCCTACGTGCTGACCAAGACCCGCGAGACCGATCCCGAGGTCAAGGCCATCTTCGTCGAAGCCATCAAGAACACCGCTGACAAGGAGCTCGGCTTCCTCGCCGAGAATGCATATCCCGTAGGTACCCCCGCGAACCTCCGCTGGTGGGGCAGCAACGTCGCCCAGGGCCAGTATGCCTATCCGATGATGCTCTACTGGGGCCTGACCGGCGAGCAGAAGTACATCGACGGCGTCAGCCAGCTGATGGACTACGTCCTCGGCCTCAACCCGCTCGGCAAGTGCTTCATGACCGGGATCGGCTACAACCGCGTCCATCACCCGCACGACCGCGAGACCGAGTACACCAACCATGAGATGCACTGGGGCATCCGTCCCGGCATCATCGTCTTCGGCCCCGGCCTCATGACCAACGCCGGCAAGGTCTATCCCGCATTCGACCGCAGCACCCCGCGCGAGCGCATCTACATCGACAACCTGTCGGCCATCTCCCAGAGCGAGTTCACCATCTACCAGAGCCTCTGCTTCCCGGCCAACATCTACCCGATCCTCACCGGCGGCAGCGATTATGACAAATAAAGCCTTTACACAATGAAAAGATTCATCCTCATCGCTTCATCCCTTTTGCTTTTCGCCGCCGCGCTGAACGCTCAGCCGGTCAGGGAGACCTACCTCTACGCGGTCAAGGGCGCCGACTCGCTCTTCGTCGACCGCCACGTCGACATGTCCAGGGTCAAGGGGGACAAGATTCCGACCATGATCTACATGTACGGCGGCGGCTGGGCCTTCGGCAGCCGCGGAGGACGCTTCGACTACCTGACCGACATCGGCGTGCAGGTCATCTCCATCGACTATCGCAAGGGCCTGACAGAGTACGGATACAATCCCGCCCCTCCCGAGAAGATGGAGGCGGCCATCCAGATGGCCCTCGACGACCTGACCGACGCGATGGCGTTTGTGCTGAAGAACGCGGACGCGTGGAAGGTTGACGTGGACAAGGTGATGCTCGAAGGCTCCAGCGCCGGCGGCATCACCACCCTCATGGCCATCTACGACATCTGCAACGACGGTCCTTATTCGAAGAAATTCCCTGCCGGCTGGATGCCCGCGGGATACATCGGATACGCCGGCGCCATCCTCAATTACGAGAAGGACCTTACCTGGGCGAAGAAGCCCTGCCCGATGATGTTCTTCCACGGCAGCGGAGACTCCACCGTCGCCTTCGACGTCAAGAGGAGCGATGCCCAGACCGTGTTCGGCCCCAAGTACATCGTCGACCAGCTCCATGAGATGAAGGTCCCGTACTGGCTTTACTGCGAGATCGACGGAGACCACGTCCTCTCCTACAAGCCCTACAGTGGATACAACACCCACGAAATTCAGACCTTCGTGGAGAAGTACGTCATCCAGGGCCTCCAGCTCCAGATGAAGACCGAGGAATACAACCTCGTCGAGTCCTCGCACCTTCCGGGCTTCAAGCCCGTCCACTCCACCAATCCCGACGCGGAAGGTATGCCTAACCCCAACCCTCCGGCTAAGTGGTAGACACGGATACAGCATGAAAGAAGCACAGGCCCGTTCGGGTCTGTGCTTCTTTTTTCGCTGTCGCTTATTTGTTTACGGGTCGATCTGGGAATCCTTCAATCCGAGGAAATACAGGATGCCGTCGAGGCCGATGCTCGAGATGGACTGGCGGGCGCCGGCACGCACCTTGGGCTTCGCGTGATACGCGATGCCCAGGCCCGCCAGGCCCAGCATCGGGAGGTCGTTGGCGCCGTCTCCGACGGCCACAGCCTGCTCGAGGTTGATGTGCTCCACCTGGCAGAGCAAGCGGAGCAGCTCAGCCTTGCGGCGGCCGTCCACGACGTCGCCGATGTAACGGCCGGTAAGCTTGCCGTCCACGATCTCCAGTTCATTGGCATAGACGTAGTCGAAGCCGAACTTCTGCTGGAGGTATTTGCCGAAGTACGTGAATCCTCCGGAAAGGATGGCGGTCTTGTAGCCTACCCGCTTGAGTATCATCATCATGCGCTCCAGGCCCTCGTTGAAGGGCAGGTTGCGGGCGATGTCTTCCATCACCGACTCGTCAAGGCCCTTCAGGAGGGCGACGCGCTGCGTGAAGCTCTCGGTGAAGTCGATCTCGCCGCGCATGGCGCTGGCGGTGATCGCCTTCACCTCGTCCCCCACCCCGGCGCGCTCGGCCAGCTGGTCGATGCACTCGGTGTGGATGAGCGTGGAGTCCATGTCGAAGCAGATCAGGCGCCGGCTGCGGCGGTAGATGTCGTCCTTCTGGAAGGAGAAGTCCAGACCTTCGGAGCATGTATGCACGAGGTCTGCCTGCAGGGCAGCACGGTCCTCGTGTGTAAGCATCCCGCGGATGGAGAATTCAATGGAAGACTTGGTCCTGCCGTTGTCCTCGACCAGAGGGATGCGGCCGGTAAGGCGCTTGATGGCGTCGATGTTGAGCCCGTGCCGGAAGATGACCGCCGTGACGTCGGAAATCTGCCTTGCAGTGATGCTGCGGCCAAGCAGGGTGACGATGTAGCGGTTCTTGCCCTGGCGCCCGACCCATTGGGCGTAATCCTCGGGGGAGATGGCCTTGAAGCCTATCTGCACCCCCAGCTCCGACGCCTTGAAGAGCAGCTCCTTCATGATGAAGCCGGACTTGTCGGGCTCGGTGCTGAACAGGATGCCCAGCGTCAGTGTCTGATGGATGTTGGCCTGGCCGATATCTAGGATGAAGGCGTCGTACTTCGCCAGGATATCGGTCAGGGATGTGGTCAGGCCCGGCTTGTCGTAGCCGGAAATGTTGACCTGTATGATTTCGTTGCCGGTAAGGTCCATCCTTAAAGTCCTATGGTCTTGAAGAAATCGTTGCCCTTGTCGTCCACGAGGATGAAGGCCGGGAAGTCCACGACCCTGATCTTCCAGATGGCCTCCATGCCGAGCTCGGGATACTCCACGCACTCGATGCTCTTGATGTTGTTCTGCGCGAGGATAGCCGCAGGGCCGCCGATGGAGCCGAGGTAGAAGCCGCCGTGCTTCTTGCAGGCGTCGGTCACGGCCTGGCTGCGGTTGCCTTTGGCGAGCATGATCATGGAACCGCCATAATCCTGGAACTCATCGACATACGGGTCCATGCGGCCGGCCGTGGTCGGGCCCATGGAGCCACAAGGCATTCCGGCCGGGGTCTTGGCCGGGCCGGCGTAGTAGATGGGATGGTCCTTGAGGTACTGGGGCATCTCTTCGCCGGCGTCCAGGCGCGCCTTGATCTTGGCGTGTGCGATGTCGCGGCCGACGATGATGGTGCCGTTCAGGCTCAGGCGGGTGCTGACGGGGTATTTCGTGAGGATCTTGCAGACCTCGCTCATCGGCTGGTCGAGGTCGATCTTGACGGCCTCTCCCTCTCCGGCGTTGCGGAGCTCCTCCGGGATGAGCTCGTACGGCTTGTCGTCCATCTTCTCGATCCAGACGCCGTCGGAGTTGATCTTGGCCTTGATGTTGCGGTCGGCCGAGCAGCTGACGCCGAGGCCGATGGGGCAGCTGGCGCCGTGGCGCGGCAGGCGCACGACGCGGATGTCATGGGCCATGTACTTGCCTCCGAACTGAGCGCCGAGACCGATCTTGCGGGTCTCCTCGAGGAGTTCCTTCTCGAGTTCGACGTCGCGGAAAGCGCGGCCGGTCTCGTCGCCGGTGGTCGGCAGGCCGTCATAGTAGTGTGTCGAGGCGAGCTTGACCGTGAGGAGGTTCTTCTCCGCGGAGGTGCCGCCGACGACGATGGCGATATGGTAAGGCGGGCAGGCCGCGGTGCCGAGGGTCTTCATCTTGGAGACGAGGAAAGGCACGAGCGTTCCGGGATTCTGGATGCGGGCCTTGGTCTCCTGGTAGAGGTAGGTCTTGTTGGCCGAGCCGCCGCCCTTGGTGACGCAGAGGAAGCGGTACTCCATGCCTTCGGCGGCCTCGATGTCGATCTGCGCCGGAAGGTTGCATTTGGTGTTGACCTCGTTGTACATGTCCAGCGGAGCGTTCTGCGAGTAGCGTAGATTCTCCTCGGTGTAGGTCTTGAAGACGCCGAGCGAGAGGGCTTCCTCGTCGCAGAAGCCGGTCCAGACCTGCTGGCCCTTCTCGCCGTGGACGATGGCGGTGCCAGTGTCCTGGCAGAGAGGGAGCTTGCCCTTGGCGGAGACTTCAGCGTTGCGCAGGAAAGTCAGGGCCACGTACTTGTCGTTCTCGGAGGCTTCAGGGTCGCTGAGGATCTTCGCCACCTGCTCGTTGTGCGAGCGGCGAAGTAGGAAGCTGACGTCGCGGAAGGCGGTGTTGGCCATCACTGTAAGGGCCTCAGGGCTGACCTTGAGGATCGGATGGCCCTCGAAATCGCCCGTGGAGACGAGCTTCTCGGAATCGGGAATCTTGTAATACTCGGTGGTGTCTGCTCCCAGCTGGAACATCGGAGCGTATTTGAACTCTGCCATATCTGTTAAATTTTAAGATTATTCTTCGTCATCGGCCACAGGGGTGAAGTTGCCACTGCCCTGCTGCATCAGGAAGGTCTTCATGAATTCGTTCAGGTCGCCGTCCAGCACGCCCTGCGTATCGGCGGTGGAGTACCCGGTGCGGAGGTCCTTGACAAGTTTGTACGGGTGCAGGACGTAGGAGCGTATCTGCGAGCCCCATTCGATCTTGCGCTTCTGGCCCTCGAGTTCGGCCTGCTTCTCCTGGCGCTTCTTGAGTTCCAGGTCATAGAGGCGGGACTTGAGGATGCGGAGAGCGTTCTCCTTGTTGCCTATCTGGGTGCGGCCTTCGGTGTTCTCCACCGTGATGCCGGTGGGAATGTGCCTGACGCGCACGCCGGTCTCGACCTTGTTGACGTTCTGGCCGCCGTGGCCGCCGCTGCGGAAGGTGTCCCACTCCAGGTCGGAGTCCTTGATCTCAATGTTGATGGTGTCGTCCACGAGCGGATAAACGAAGACGGAGGAGAAAGTGGTCTGGCGCTTGTTCTGGGCATTGAAGGGCGAGAGCCTTACAAGCCTGTGGACGCCGTTCTCGGCCTTGAGGTAGCCGTATGCGTAGTCGCCCTCGATCTCCACGGTGACGGACTTGATGCCGGCCTCGTCACCGTCCACCAGACCGGTGACTTCCGTGCGATAGCCGTTGCGCTCGGCCCAGCGCAGGTACATGCGCATGAGCATGGCGGACCAGTCGTTGGCCTCGGTGCCGCCGGCGCCGGAGTTGATGGTCAGCACGGCGCCCAGGCTGTCGCCCTCGGCACCGAGCATGTTGCGCAGCTCGAGCGCCTCGACCTGCGCCAGCGCTCCGGCATACGCCGCGTCAAGCTCCTTGACCTCGGCGGTTTCCACCATCTCGTCCCCCTCTAGCGAAGTGCTCTCGCGGGCGAACTCATACAAAACCTCAAGGTCGTCCACGGCCGTGGAAGCCTTGTCATATCCGACGATCCAGTACTTCAGGGCGGAAAGCTCCTTGAGGAACTTCTCCGCCTCCTTCGGGTCGCTCCAGAAATCCGCCGCAAGCGTCCTCTCGGTCTTGCGGGCCACCTCCGCGCGCCTTCCGGCCATGTTGAGACACTGGTCAAGCGTCTCAAGCCTGTCCCTCAACTCCTTTATCTGGTCTGTCGTCGTCATTTCGATTCCGTATTAGTTTACAAATATACGCATTTTTGCGGGGTTAGACCAGCTCGATTCCGGCGGCGGCGCAGGCAGCGCGCATGTCGTCGGGCCAGAGGCTGGACTGGATCTCGCCGATGTGGGCCTTGCGAAGCAGGTACATGCAGAGACGGGACTGGCCGATGCCGCCGCCGATGCAGGCGGGCAGCTCGCCGGCCAGCAGGCGCTTGTGGAAGAAGAGGTCCTTCTTCCATTCCTGGCCTCGGATGGCAAGCTGGCGCTCCAGCGACTCGGGGCTAACGCGGATGCCCATGCTGGACACCTCGAAGGCACTTTCCAGGACGGGATTCCAGAGAAGGATGTCGCCGTTGAGGCCGAGGTAGCCGTCGGAATTGGGGGTGCTCCAGTCGTCGTAGTCGGCGGCGCGGCCGTCGTGGGCGGAGCCATCCGACAGGGCGCCGCCGATGCCGATGATGAACACGGCACCGTACTTGCGGACTATCTCGTTCTCCCTGTCCTTCGGGCTGAGGCCGGGATACATCTGCAGGAGTTCCTCCGAATGGATGAAATGAATATCTTCCGGGAGAGCCGGGACGAGCTGGGGGAACTCGACATAGAGCTTATTCTCGGTGACCTTGATGGCCTCGTAGATGCGGCGGACCATCTTCTTGAGGAAGTCGAGGTTGCGGTCCTCGTCGCGGATGACGCGCTCCCAGTCCCACTGGTCGACGTAGATGGAGTGGATATTGTCGAGCTCCTCGTCGGGACGGAGGGCGTTCATGTCGGTATAAATGCCCCTGCCGGGGGCGGTGCCGAGTTCGGCGAGCTTGAGCCTCTTCCATTTCGCGAGCGAATGGACCACTTCGGCCTGGCGCTCGCCCATGTCCTTGACGGGGAAGCGGACCGGGCGCTCGATGCCGTTCAGGTCGTCGTTGATGCCCGTTCCGGTCATGACGACCATCGGCGCCGTAACGCGCAGGAGCGCAAGCTGGGCGGAGAGGTTGTCCTGGAACATGTTCTTGACGGCCTTGATGGCTTTCTCGGTGTTCTCGACGCTACCGAGGACATTGCGGTAGCCAGCTGGGATGTACAATGACATACGCGTGGTTCGTTTTATGTTTAATCCTTCAAATTTACTGAAAAAAACCGTATCTTTGAGCGTATGATAGGGATTTTCGACTCGGGTGCGGGCGGACTGTCCGTTTACAGGGAGATAGTGAGGCTTCTCCCCGGGGAGAAATATGTCTATTATTCCGACAACGCCCACTGTCCTTACGGCGAGAAGACCCGCGATTACATCATCGACAGGGCCCGCAAGATCACTGATTTCCTGCTCGGAGAGGGTTGCGACGTCATCGTCGTGGCCTGCAACACCGCTACTGCGGCGGCCATCGCTACGCTGAGGGCGGAGTACGACGTCCCGTTCATAGGGATGGAGCCGGCGGTCAAGCAGGCCGCCCTCCACACGCGCAGCGGCGTGGTGGGCGTCCTCGCCACCGCCGGCACCCTCAAGGCCGACAAGTACCACGACACCCGCGACCGTTACGCCGACGGCGTCGAGGTCGTGGAACGCATCGGCGAGGGCTTCGTGGAGTTGGTGGAGGCGGGTGTCCTGGACGGCCCTGAGGCGGAGGCCGTCGTCGGCCGCAGCCTCCGGCCGCTGCTGGACGCCGGCGCCGACATGGTCGTCCTCGGCTGCACCCACTATCCCTTCCTCCTGCCCGTCATCAGGCGCCTCGCCGGCCCCGGCGTCACGGTCATAGACCCTGCGCCCGCGGCCGCCAGGCATCTGCTGAACGTCATGAAGGACCGCGGCCTTGTTCGCCGCGACGGACAGCCGACGAAAATCGGCGACCCGAAGGCCGCCGACATCCGGCTGTTCTCAAGCGGCCCAAGGGCCGCGCTCGAACGTATTTTCAGTATCCTCTGAGAGGATTTCCAGACTAATAGTAGTAGTTGTACTTGGTGGCCATGGTGCCGTACATCTGTCCGAGAACCTCGAGGGCGGGGATGCCGTCGACGAGTACCAGACGGTAGACGGTGTCATCGACCTTGTAGTACTCAACCCCGTTGAGAACGATCGTGTCGTAGTCTTCAGGGAGCTGGTTCACCAGAGCTCCGGCAGGAGGTACGATGACCTCGTAGCGGTTCTTCCTGTTGAGGACGTAGAAGACTCCGTCCTCATAGAAGTACTCGGTGTTGATGTTCGCGAAGCTCTGGATGAGTCCGAGGGCGGACGCGATCTCGTAGGCGGAGAGGGCTCTTGCGGAATTCAGCGCGAGCGCGGAATTCTGGCGGGCGAGCAGCTCGTTGTTGCGGGCGATCTCCCTATTCTGCTCCAGGATGGTCCTGTAGTTACGGTCCACGATATCGAACGTGCGATATACGCTGTGGTAGTAAGAGAACCTCACGGAGGCGAAGACCGCGTCGCGGATGGCGATGTCGAGAGCCACTCCGAAGGGAGGACGGCTGATGACGTACCAGTCACCGTAGCGGAGGTAGTAGACATTATTGTAGTAATAATAGTCCCTGCCCCAGAAGGAGATCCTACGATATCTCGGAGGGAGGGTGTGTACCCTGTATCCGAAGTAGTGAGGATTGTGGCTGAAGAAGGCGCCGGGCCTGTCATGGGTCATGAAGTCACGCTCACGAGGAGGGATACGGTTCAGATTCCTGTCCTTGTCCATCCTGATGTTGCCGTGCTCCTCAGGACCCGCGGAGTAATTCACGTTGGGGGCTGCCCCTCTGTTGGAGGTATTCCCGCGGGTGGTCGTCGCCCTAGCGGCGGCCGAAGCCTCAGGTGCGGAGGTCAGACCCTTGCTGGAGGTGGCGTTCGCATTGGAACGTACGGTCCTGACAGGGGTGCTGGTCTGAGTGGTCTGGGTCGCGGCGTTGCCGTTGTTGGAGTTGGACCTGGCGGTAGTAACCGTCCTGGAAGGAGTTTCCGTAGTGGTAGTGGCGCGGTTGGTTCCGGTATTCGTCTGCCTGCGGGCAGTGCTGGTCTCGGCGTTGGTCGAGGTGCCGTTGCTGCGGCGGGCGGCGGTGCCGGTATTGTTACCGTTGTTGTTAGTACCGTTGTTGCGGTTCACCTGGGCCCCGGAATTGTTGCCGGTAGTGGTACCGGTATTGTTCCCGGTGTTGCCACGGCGGACCTGGGTGCCGGAATTGTTGCCGGTAGTAGTACCGGTGTTGCTTCCAGTGTTGCCACGGCGGACCTGGGTGGAAGTGCTGCCCGAAGGGGCGGCGGTGTTCCGGTTCGCGGTGCTGGTCTGGCGGGTGGCCGTTCCGTTTTCACGGTTGGTGGTAGTAGTGGTGCTCTGACGATTGGCAGTAGTACCGGCGCTGCGGGTCGCAGTGGAAGTGCTTCTGCTGGCCGTGGAGGCGTTGCTGGAAGCGGAGCTTCTGCTGGCGGTGGCGGCGGACTTGTTATCGGAAGAGCTCGAAGTGGAAGAAGTCGTAGTGGTGCTACGTCTTGCCTGAGCGTTCAGCTCGGGCGCTGCAGCGGCGAGGGTGAAAACCAGGACGCTGGCAAGTGCGATTTTGAATGTGGTTCTCATGGCTCTAAATTTTAATGGTTAGTGACTCTTTAGTACATGTAGTACTTTTTCGAAAGGTTCTTGAAAGCTTCGACATTTTTGAACCATTCGGTTCTCAGGTCGCTGGCTTTAAAGCTCTTCTCAAAAGCCACCCTTGCACAATCCGTACCACAAACGCGGTCGAAGGTAGAAATCTTGCCGGAAACGAAGGGATTCCGGTCCGGAAACAGCTCGTGGAGGGCCTCCAGGACGTAAAACTGGACCATCGTCAATTCCGCTAATTTGTAATCGGTGAAGTAATATTGCACCCCGTGGAGGAGTTTTCCGGAGTCGGAACCGGAGGTCGGCTTGTAGTGGATGGTGCGGAAGGAGACGCCAGGAACGGCGTAGCCGTCGAGCGTCTCCTTCAGGGCGTCGGCGTCGATCCATTCGGCGGCGAAGCAGCCGAACGGGATCGTATACCCGACGCCTATGTTCACGAAGCCGAGCTCTCCGAGGATACCCGCGGAGGGATACCCGAGGGCGCTCTGCGGATACGGGATGTTGGGCGAAGGAAGTACCCAGGGCAGGCCCGTATCCAGGAAAGTCATGTCCCGGCGCCACCCTTCCATGGGCACGACCGTGAGCTTGCATTTGACATGGGTTTTGTCACCTTTCTCGCCCTTGTTCAGGCCCTCCTCGTTGATGAGCGTGGCCAGCTCACCGACCGTGAGGCCGTAGATATAAGGGATGCTGAACTGGCTGATGAAGGAGAAATAGCCCGGTTCGACCGGGCATCCCTCGACCTTCTCGCCGCCGAGCGGGTTCGGGCGGTCGAGGACGACGACCTCGACGCCCTGCTCCCCGCAGGCGCGCATCAGGAGGCCCAGGGAGCTGATGAATGTATAGGACCTCGTCCCAACGTCCTGGATGTCGTAAACCACGGCGTCCAGTCCCTTGAGCATCTCGGGGGTGGGAGTCCGCGTGTTCCCGTAGAGGGAGCGGACGGGCAGGCCGGTGGCGCCGTCGACGGAATCGTCCAGGTGGCCGCCGGCATAGACGTCTCCGCGGACGCCGTGCTCCGGCGCGAATAGCACCTTGAGCTCCACATCCGGGGCGTTGAACAGAATGTCCACGGTGGAGCGTAAATTCCGGTCTATGCCGCTGGGATTGGTCAGGAGTCCTATCTTCTTGCCTTTCAG
Organism: Bacteroidales bacterium; assembly: GCA_017620335.1. Lineage (GTDB taxonomy): Bacteria > Bacteroidota > Bacteroidia > Bacteroidales > UBA932 > Cryptobacteroides. The sequence goes on along the minus strand of JAFZQO010000009.1, from coordinate 60,681 downwards.
GCACTCGAATCCGGATTTCACCAGCACCTCGACGCCCGGCAGCACCTCCTGCTCCGGCGCGGCCTCAGCCACAGTCTCGGCCGCGGCTTCCGAGCCTTCACCCACAGGGCCTGAGGACGGCCTCTGCGCCCCTTGCCCGCATGCACAAAGGCTCGTCGCCAGCAGCAGCGTGGTAAACATCTTTCTCATATTCAATACTTTACATATATCCAGTACCTCCTCTGAGCAGGGGTAGTAATCTCTATTAAACATCTGGCACTCAGTGCCTTAGCTACCACAACACCATTGACGACGGACAGCGCGTCACGCCTCCTTCGGACTCCCCTGCCCGGGAAGAAGGATTTTGCGGCGGGCGAGGAAGGCGGCGAGGAAGGTTCCGAGGCAGGAGACCATCACGAGGGTGAAGAAGCCGGTGTAGCCCAGCCACTGCTGGAGATAGCCGGCGACCAGGGCGGGCAGTTTCATCGACAGCCACATGAAGGCGGTGCAGATGGCATAGTGCGAAGTCTTGAGCGGTCCGTCCACGAACTGCATCATGAACAGTGTGTATGCCGTGAATCCGAATCCGTATCCGAACTGGTCCAGCACTATCAGTGAGCCTATGGTCCAGACGGAGGTGGGGCGGAAGATGGCCATCAGAAGGTACACGGCGCAGGGCAGGGCGAGCGAGAGGGCCATGGGCCACATCGCCCGCCTGAGCCCTGCGCGCGAAGCGTACAGTCCTCCGAGTATGCCTCCCAGCAGCAGTGCCACAACGCCGAAGGTGCCGTACACCAGGCCGTACATTTCCGTACCGGCGCCCAGTCCTCCGACCTCGGCCCCGTCCTTGAAGAAGGGATATAACAGATTGAGTGACAGCGCCTCAGGCAGGCGGAAGAGCAGCATGAAAGCTATAGCCCACCATACTCCGGTCTTCATGAAGAAGGAGCGGAATGACTCCCCGAACTCGGCCCAGATCTGCGCCGAGGTGCGGCTGTCGCGCCTGTCGAGGTCTTCGGAGGCCTTGGGCAGCCTGAAGAAATGATATACCGAAATGGCGGCAAGCAGTGCTGCGGAGATCAGCAGCACGGTGCCCCATGCACGAGGGATGTCGCCAGAACGCCTCTGAAGTACGCCTCCCAGCATGACCAACAGTCCCTGGCCGAGCACCAAGCCGCCGCGGTAGAAGGTATTGCGGATGCCCACGAACGAAGACTGCCGCTGCCTGTCCAGGGCCAGCATGTAATACCCGTCCGCGGAAATATCATGCGTGGCGGATGCGAAAGCCACCAGCACGAACAGCACCAGCAGCACGGTCATCGAACAGAACGGGAGGCAGAATGCGATCACCGCAAGCACGGCCACCATGGTGAACTGGGTCAGGAGTATCCACCAGCGCTTGCTGCGGAAGATGTCCATGAACGGACTCCAGAGCGGTTTTATAAGCCAAGGAAGGCTGATGAGGGTAGTCAGGGGACCCAGGGTCCCGTTGTCCACGCCCATGTCCTTGAAGACCGCCAGCGCGATGGTGTTGACTATGGCGTAAGGGAGTCCTTCGACCAGGTAAAGGGTCGGGACCCACGCCCACGGACTGCGAGTGTTCTTCATAATCTTTCTATGGTTGATCCGGGGTAATAATGCCCCAGTATTTCACGATAGCCGTATCCTTCGCAGGACATCACCGCGGCGCCTATCTGGCACAGGCCGACGCCGTGTCCCCAGCCGCGGCCTTTCAGCACGAGTTCGTCGCCTTCCCATGACACGTCGAAGGCGGAGCTCTTCAAATGGCTCTCCGACAGCATCTTGCGTATCATAAGTTCTTTGCCGACAACCATGGAGCATGCCGTGCCGACGACCTTCAGCCTGCTGATGCGGCCGGACGGGCCCCGCTCAACGGGGATGAGGTCGCGGATCTCGCCGAAGTCAATTCCGATGCGCCGGCTGACAAGTTTGGAGAGGGTGGCGCAGCCATAACGCACCTCCCAGCGGTAGAAGTCCTTCGTCTCCAAGTCATAATCGTTCAGGACCTGGGACAGTATCCTTTCATCGGAAGTGTCGCAGAAGCAACGCCCCTCCGGCTTCTCCCCCGGAGTGTCCGGAAGCGCCCGGAGATAAGGGAAATCCCGGTCCTCCCAGCAGGTGGAGAACAGCTCCATCCGCCCGCCGCAGCACTTGGAGAAACGGGCGTCGCAGATCTGTCCGCCGTACATCAGGACCTGGCCCCAGGTCCCGTCCACGGCCTTCCTGACATTTTCGCCGACGGCGTTGGTCAGGCCCTGGTAGCGCTGGCAGTGGTCGTCCGCGCATACGTCGAACAGTTTGTGGTCGTCATGATCCCACCAGCGGATCAGCTCGCCGGGCGCCTGCGGCAGCCGGGCGGGCGCGCCCGCCGGCCTGCCGGTGCGCCTCGCCTCCATCTGCGACAGCAGCCAGGAGCGCGAGATGACGGCATGGGCCTTCAGGAATTCCAGCGAAGCAGAAGCCTTCATCTCGGATGAAATCACGCTCACGAGATAGTCCTCTATCCCCACGCGGTTCACGGCCGTGACCTTCCCGTCCTCGACGATGAACTTCAGCGAACCCGCGAAGGTCTGGTCCTGCTTCCTCTCCCAATGGAAACCGACTCCTATGGTAACGTCATACAATATGAACGAAGGCTCCGAGAAGAGCGTCGAACGGGTGACGGCGTCGAATACCAGTTCATCGTAGAGTACCCCGCCATAATCTATCTTCCCTTCCCGGAAGGAGACCTTCTGCGGACCGGCCCCGTCAGAAATGATCTCGAAGCGGATCTCCTGTCCGGACATGATGCCGACCTCGACTTTGCGCTGGCGCCGCCTCAGGCGCCAGACGATGTCGCGCTCGGCCTCCGGCCGGACGGCGGCCTCGTCGAGCAGCGACTCCAGCAAGGCGGAATCCAGCTTTGCAAAGTCCTCAGGGTCAGGAACTATAAGGTATCCCGCGACGTCAGCGCAGCCCGGAGCCATCGTGAGATGGTCGGGACCCTCGCTATAGAAATGGTGCGTGCGGTGACGGTCGCGGAGCACGACTATGGCGCGGTATTCCGCCCCGTCGTGCCAGACGAAAAGGTTGAATCTCGGTTCCTTCTCCCCTTCCACGACGGGGACGCTTTCCAGAAGGCGGTAGAAAAGCTTGCCCACGGACTTGGAAGTGCGGCCCCGCAGCGCGAAGATGCCGCGCATGAAATGCCGGTAATGATAGACGACGGCTTCCTGGACCCGTGTAAGGTACTCCAGCTCGCCCGGAATGTCGAAATGGACGTCCTCGAGGCCCTCTTCACGGACACGGTCGAAAAGGATGTCGACAGCCTTCTCCAAAGGGAGGATGCCGTGAGGACACGCCTGGAAATGAAGATGTTCCGGCGCAGATGCTCCGCTCTGGGGACCGTTATAGAAGACCGTGCATCCGCCGATCGAACGCGCCATGTCCATCATGTCCACGAAGTGGTGCCAGATGGACTGCGGCTGATGACGTTCGCTGGCAATTACCAGATGCTTTGGAAATATGGGGAAGGGATTGATCTGTATGCGGTACCTGCGGCCCTTGCGGCCCTCGAAGGGGAGCACGGCCTGCTCCGGCGGGAGATTCTCCCGGCAGAGGAAACAGGGGGCGTCCTTCAGGGAGTCCGCCGGCGTGCCGGCAACGGCGGAGGCCAGGCGGGCGGGGTTGTGCTGAAGCACGACCTCCAGCCCGCCCGCCTCCAGCCGCCGCTCGCCGGCGGACTTCAACGCCCGGAACCGGGCCGAAACCTCCGGCCATACCGAAAGCTGGTCCTTGATGAATTTATCTGTCTGTGAAGTCATTACAACAGCGATTCGAGGATATGGCGCACCTTACCGAACTCCTGCTCGAAGTTTGGAGTGAACACAGAATGGCCCAGATGGGCTTCGATGTCCGCGAAAGGCCAGAAAGCGCCGTCCGCCACCTCGTCGCGGTCTGGATGGAGCTCGAAATTGCCTATGGCCGCGAAAGAGAATACCAGTTCGCGCTCCACCTCCGACTCGAACACATAGGTAAGAAGGTGTACTGGGTTGAAATCATAGAAACCCAGTTCCTCTCCGGCTTCGCGGAACAGTGCCTCGATTACGCTTTCCCCGTAGCCGACATGTCCCCCGACCGCGGTATCCCAGTAGCCGGGAAGAAGGTCCTTCTTCAAGGAACGCTTCTGGATATACAGCTCGCAGTTCCTGTTCAGGACATGGAGATGGACGACGGGATGGAGGGGCTTCTCTCCTCCGTGGCAATATGACCGGGAGGCCTGGCCTATGACAATGCCCGTCGGCTCGACGACGGGCAGCATCTCCGGCGCGGTCACGTCCGGAAAGCCCGGACGGCGCGGGAACACCGGCGCAGGAGCGCCCACTGGATATACGAGTTCTATCATATCCGGTGTATGATATCGAGTTCTTCCTTGGTGTAGAGTATCGAATCAATGAAGTCCGGCGCCACATGGGCCAACAGCACGAACACGGCCAGCAGCAGCACTGCGGCTCCCAGGACGGCGGCAGCGACGATCCACCACTTCCTCCCCTTCCGCTCGGCAACCGGCTCAGACTCCACCTCTGCAACTGCCCCGGCTGTTTCTTCTGCAACCTCTTCAACCGCATTCACGGCAATTTCATCAGCGATCTTCTCGGCGACCGCTTCAGCGGCTTCCTCAGCGACAGCCTCCTGCGCCACCTCTTCAGCGGCGGCGGCCGCCTCGGCCGGCTCCTCCAGTATCTGCTGGAGCGACTCCACTGCCGAGCGCATCTCATCCTCCGTCTCCACGTGAGTCTTCAACGACACCGGTTCGAGCCCGAAACCCTCGGGATATATGTTCAGGTCCTCGTCGGGGATGAAGAAGAAATTGTTCTCGCGGGTGGCCCTCAGGCGTCCCAGACCGGGGAAGATGATGGTCTTCCTGACCTTGAGCGTCTCCTTCAGCTCCTTCAGGAAGGTCCCCATGATCGAAGCGGCGGTCTCGACGTCGACTCCGTTTGAGCTCGCATACAACTCCACCAGGCGGTTGTCACGGGACTCCCTCTGGCGGAAAGACAGGCGGCGGTAAGGAGGATTGATGGTATAACCCTTGTCGGAGAAGGTTGATGGCATTATCTCGGCGACGAATGTCCCGACCCCCGGCAACGCGACTTCGTCGCTGTCGAGGATGAGTTCACCCACCATTTTGGACAAAAGGTCTATATCCATATCTCGAAACGTGCCCTGAGGACTCACAAAGGTACGAAAAAAAGCCCGAAAAAATTTGAATGATTGAAAAAATGTCTTACCTTTGCAATCCCGTTCGGAAACGAATGTGGAACATTCCTCCTTAGCTCAGTTGGTTAGAGCACCTGACTGTTAATCAGGGGGTCCTGGGTTCAAGTCCCCGAGGGGGAGCAAAAAAGCCGAGACGTCAAGTCCCGGCTATTTTGTTATGCACCCCGTTGTCAATTATCTAGAAATAAAACGTGAATTCCGCTCCCAAGTCTCCTTGATAAGGTTTGTAGAAGACGCGAAAGTCGGCATGTCTGCCGGCCAGTCCTGCCTGGTATTTCGTCGCACCATAATAAGTCCCTGCGAAGTCGAACTCATATCCGCATCCGAGATATCCGGAGAACTGCTTGCCCTTCAGAAGGTTGACGTTCAAGAGAACAGGGACCTGGAATCCCGACAAACGCGTCCCGTATATGTATCTGACCCCTCCCACGAGATTGACCCATTGGTCTGGCCTACCCAAGCGGCCGAACGTTCCCAAGCCGAAGCTTGTGTACACCTTGCTGTCCGCTGACAAGAAACAGTCCATACTGGCGTCGATTCCCGCAAAAAGGATCTTATCGTTCTGCCCCGAGAGGGAGACCGATATCGAAAGAGCGGCTAACAAGGCAATTATCTTCTTCATTAACGGACGGCTTCAATCGGAAGTGAAATGCTAATCGATGCCAAAGTTAATCAAAAAACACATCTGACATCAGAATAATACGTATATTTGGAATAATATGAAAACGACGGGATTCAACAAGCACGACATCGCCCGGGACGCCTGCCAGCTTTACGGGCCGCAGGCGCACCAAGGGTACGACTGGTGGTGGCATTCGTTCACGGGATACGACGCCGAAACGGGTGCGGCCAAGCCATTCTTCATCGAGTTTTTCCTATGCAACCCCTCCCTCGGGGGCGAGGAACCCGTCTTCGGGCAGATCCCCGGGAAACCGCAGAAGCCTTCGTACCTGATGGTCAAGGCCGGGGCCTGGGGCGAGGACGCGGCGCAGCTCCACCGCTTCTGGGGTTGGAAGCGCATTAAGGTGGACTGGGGCGTGCCCTTCAGCGTCGAGGCCGGCGACTGCTTCCTCGACGAGGAACGGACCTGCGGCAACGTCGTGGTCGAAGGCTCGGCGGAGCACCCCGAATGGATGTGCTCCGACGGGCGGATGGCCTGGGACCTCAGGATACGCAAGGTCACGGCCTTCAACGTCGGTTTCGGCGCCGACGAGCTCTTCCGCCACGCCGAAGCCTTCGAGATGTTCTGGCATGCCGAGGGGATGAAGACTGAATACGAGGGCGAAGTGGTGTGGAACGGGCGGCGGTACCTCGTACGCCCGGAAGACTGCTACGGCTATGCCGACAAGAACTGGGGAAAGGACTTCACCTCGCCCTGGGTATGGCTCTCATCCAACAACCTCACCAGCGAGATAAGCGGCAAGAAACTGACTGACAGCGTCTTCGACATAGGCGGAGGCCGGCCTAAGATCGGCCCCCTGGCACTGCCGAGAAAACTCCTCTCGGCCTTTTGGTACGAGGGCAGACCCTTTGAATTCAACTTCTCCAAGGCCTGGACCGGCGTCCACACGGAGTTTGACTGCAGGGAGACCGTCACGCAGATCGTCTGGCACGTCGAGCAGCGCAGCAGCTCCGGCAGGATGGTCACGGATGTCACCTGCGAGAAGAAAGACATGCTCCTTGTCAATTACGAATCCCCCGACGGGGCCCGGCGCCACAGGCGCCTCTGGAACGGAGGCAACGGCGTCGGCACCATCCAACTGTTTGACAATAAAGGCATTCTGGTCGACCGCATCCACGCGGAGAACATCGGCTGCGAATACGGCGAATACTATACCGACTGAAATGATGAAAAGGATTATAGTAATAATGGCGCTGATGCTCCTTTCGGTGGGAGCATGGGCGCAGTATGCGGGGACCGGCGTTGCAAAGAGGGCCGGGACGCATATTAAGGTGGATGGGGAGAAACTTTCCACGGAGGATCAGATGATACTGCTGTCTGACATAGGCGGGAGGGACTTCAATCCCGCCTGGCAGAAGGCTAAGACCGGCAGGGATGCCGGCATGGGCCTCACCATCGGCGGCGGAGTTGTCGCGCTGGGAGGCTGTGCCGCAGTATTGCTGGGGGCTACCGCCAGTATTGTCGGAGGAGCGGCCGGAGCGATTTTCGGAAGCATAGGCGGCGAGGAGGGCGCACAGCAAGGTGCGGAGGCGGGCGCCTCCGCCGGCAAGCCCTACATCACCGGAGGCCTGATAGCCGCCGGGGCCGGGCTTGCAGCCATGGGCGCCGGCATCCCCATACTGGCCGTCAACTGCAAGAAACTCAACAATATAGTCGGCTCATATAATGCCGACGGACCCGAAGCTCAGCTGAGTCTCGGGCCCACCGGAAACGGTTTCGGCATTACATTTAGTTTCTAGGAAACCGGGGGGGGGACTGTCAGCCTGACGGTATTCCCCTATTTCTTCCTGACCATTGTCCAGCCTGAGGTGACCGTAGTGTCTCCCCTGACCGAAAGGGTGTCGAGCCGGGGCAGTTCGACGTGTTTCCAGTCTGCCGTCACCTTCAGGGGACGGCCTTCCACGTATCCCCAGTCCCAATAGGCTTCACCACCATAGATAATCATGCTGCCGTCATCCATCTGGATCATGCCGTTGGGAGGGAACTGTATCGAAAGGCTTGGACAGTCGAGAGAGATGACGTTTTCCGGAGCGAACAGCCTGGCAAGCTGAGCATTCCTCTCTTCAAGCTGACGCTCGAATTCTTCTTCAACCGCATCGACTGCCTCAAAACCGTACTTCATCCGGGCGGCTTCGCAGGCTTCTTCAAGATTGTCAGGAAGTTCGATACCATATATCTCCTTGACTGCCGCCCCAAGGTCACTGTCAACTTTCATTTCCTTCTGCCAATGACGTCCGGACTGGTCCAGGACAAGTCCGTACAGGGGTCCGGACAGGTATGCGAACGACCTGGTCAGATTATCCGAGGAATAAAGGTAGTCCAGGCTGGAAAGGCCCCGGATGTATTCCTTGTCCGAAGGGGATGCGAGCCGCCTTCCGGTGTATTCTGCGAGACCTTCAAGGATCTCAAGCGAACACTCCTCGACGGCGTAATCCGGATACAGCTGACGTCTCAGGGCCCGGAAAGCCAGCGCATCGGCCAGTGCCTCTGTCTTCCGCTCTCCCCGGCATCCCGCCGCAGCCTTCAGCGCATTCCACTCGAGTTTCAGCAGGGTGCGGGCATCCCTGTTCGACAGGTGGGAGTTGTTGGGATTACTGAATTCAAATCCCAGCTCCGGCTGGCGGTAATGGAACATCTCGTGTATAAGGAGTTCGTTCTGATGCCTTTCGTCTCCGGACAAAGGCCAGATGACCATGGTCCAGCGCCTCCCGTCCAGCTCCGTCGTGGAATTGGCGACAGGCATGTCAGGTGGGAAGGTCTCAGGAGCATCAGCGACGTTGCTGACAATGTGCCTCAGCGAATCGACGCCGAGGACAGGGGAATAAAGATTAACGCCCCACAATTTGCCGCCGTCCCTGTTGCAGATCCTCTCCACGCGGTCGAACACGGACACGCTGCCGTTATTGCAGGAAACCAGCAGGAGAAACGCCGCTCTCAATAAAACCTTATTCTTCATGACATACCTTACTTTGTTTCATGCGGGCAAGATAGCCAAATAAAAATACAAAGCAAAAGGAAATTATTACCTTTGCATGGACATTGTTTGAATGACTATGGAAAGGGAGAAGCAGATATACAGGGTAACGCTGGTCGGGAGCGCAGGGAACGCGCTGCTGGTCATCTTCAAGTTCATCGCGGGCGTGCTGGGGCACAGTTCCGCGATGATTGCGGACGCCGTCCATTCCCTTTCCGACTTCATAACAGACATCATAGTCCTGGTGTTCGTGGGCATCAGCGCGAGGCCCCAGGACCAGTCGCACGACTACGGGCACGGCAAGTTCGAAACATTGGCCTCGCTGTTCATCAGCCTGGCGCTGTTCGGCGCGGCCGTGGGCATCATAGTCTCAGGGGCTATGAAGTTCGCGGCCTGGCTCTGCGGCGCCGACCTGGCTTCGCCCGGCCGCCTTGCCCTCTGGGCCGCGCTCATTTCCATATTACTCAAGGAGTTGATGTTCCGGTACACCGCCAGGAAGGGCCGCGAGCTCGAGTCATCCGCCCTGACTGCAAACGCCTGGCATCACCGCAGCGACGCCCTGTCGTCCATCGGCGCAGCCATCGGCATCGGCGGCGCGGTGCTGCTCGGAGGAAGGTGGACGGTCCTTGACCCCCTGGCATCCATCGTGGTCGGCGGAATGCTCGTAAAGGTGGCGTGGGAGATCATGCGTCCGAGCCTCGGCGAACTCACCGACGAGTCCCTGCCGGAGAAGACGGAGGAGGAGATCCTCTCCGTTTTCCACTCTTTTGAGGACATCTACGAGCCCCACAACCTCCGAACCAGGCGCATCGGGAACCGCGTCGCCATCGAAGCGCACATAAGGATGGACGGCGCCATGCCGCTCAGGCAGGCGCACGAACTCAGTTCACGTATTGAGAACACATTGAAGGAGCGCTTCGGCCCCCAGACCATAGTCACCCTTCACATGGAGCCCGTCAAGGACGCGGCCTCCACCGCGGAAGAATCCTAAGGGAATACGACCTCCAGGCCGTCGTATGCGGCCTTGATGGGATCCGGCAGCGTACTGTCCAGCACATCCTGGGACGGTTGCTGCATCTTCGACATGTGCGTGATATACACCTTCTGTCCTTCCACGGGGACATACTTGCGGCTGTCCGAAAGGACCTTGACCGTATTAGCCACCTGCTCTACGCTGGAGTGCGAGAACATCCTCTGGTCGTCGTTCTTGTAGTCGAGTCCCATCGTGGCCTCCATGATGATGCCGGTCAGGTATTTGCGCTCGCGCGAGAACTGCCCGACACCGGCCATCGCGAGGGCCAGGGCCATAAGCCCGGCAGTGTCCGTAGCGTAAAGGAGGCGGGTTGAATCCTTCTCGATGAGATAGATAAGCGCCTGCTCATCAGAATAGTTGGAAGTGTGGTTGGCCGGCAGGGCCGTCACCTTCAGGCCTTCCAACTCAACTACCTGTCCGAGTGAGAGCGGGATGATCTCGGGGACGGGCTTGCCCGTGGACTCAGAGGCTTTCTGGAAGTCGCTCTTCGCCCTTTCGAGCCATGTCTCTCCCAGGTAAACCCGCTTGATGCCAAGCTCCAGGGCGGCCTTGGCGTCATAGTGGTCGTTATGGGAATGGGTATAGAATACGACCTCCGGACGCTTTTCAGGGACCATGTCAGCCGCGGATGGAGTATAGTCGAAGAGGACCTTGCCGTCCGCGAGGATGCTCGCATGGCGCCTCAGCTCGCCGTTGGAGGAGGGGCCGTTCCAGTCTGCGCCGCCGGTGCCGAGGAAACGGACATGGATGCCGGGGCCTGCGGGCTCATATACGACGGGGCCCTGATTCCTTCCGGGGAAACCGCCCGGAGGCATGCCCTGCGGGGGACGGCTGCCCGGGGGATCCTGGGCCTTGGCCAGATTCAACGGATTGAGTGCGGCGGCGGCGACAGGCGTCATGGCTGCGATGCGGAGGAATTCTCTTCTTTTCATGGAATGAACGCTATTTACCACAAATATACTTTATTTGCGGGCGGGTTGCAAGAAAAAAGCGGTTAATTCCCGGTAGCGGGAATCGCCATTATCCTGTCCAGATAAACTGTCCAGGCATTGCGGTATTGCTCAAGGGACACTTCCGGGACATAAATGGGACAATCATTGGTCAAGAGGAACATGTCTTCACCTCCTCTGGGCGGAGAGTCCGCCAGGACCGTGACCGACTCCAAGGCCTCACAATAGCAGAACGCCTGTCGTCCTATGCTCCTGATGGACCTTCCGACAGTAACGGTTTTCAACTGGGTACAGAAACGGAACGCTGCCTCTTCGATATACTGCACCGAATCGGGTATTTCAATGGATGTCAGGGCACCCGACGCGAAGGCTCTTTCGCCGATCCGTTTCACTGAATCAGGTATGACGATATTGCTGAGACCGAGGCATTCGTAGAAAGAGGTACTTTCGATAGCTTCAATCGTGGAGGGAAGGCTGACCGATGTAAGGCCGTAGCAGCTTGCGAACGCTCCCCCTCCTATCTCCGTAACCGAATCCGGGATGACCAAAGCACCCATAGCGCCATCGCAGGAGCCGAACGCGGCGGCGCCGATGGTCTTGACAGAGTCGGGGATCTCGATGGATGCAAGCCTCCTGCAAGCAAAGAACGCCCAATCCCCTATGCTTGTCACACCGGACCCGATCTTCAGGGTTGTGATGCCGCTGCAGCCGTAGAAAGCAGAATCACCTATGTACATCACCGAATCCGGAATGACTATCTCCGGAATCCCGGTACACTGATAGAATGCCCTCTCATCCAAAAACTTCAAGGAATTCCCTATCCTTACCGATGACAGCCCGTAGCACCCGCTGAATGCAGCCCATCCCATATCCGTGACTGAATCCGGGATATCTATGGAGGATAGTCTCCGGCAATCATAGAAGGCTGCGTCCCCTATTATTTTGAGCGAAGGTGACAGAATGGCTTCTGAAAGCCACCAGCAACTCCAGAAAGCCTCGTTCCCGACCGAAGTAACGGATTCCGGTAGATGTATGCTCTTGAGATTCGTGCATCCACGGAACGTCCGCTCTTCTATCCTTTTCAGCGACTTGCTTAACGTGATTGATTCCAGTTCCTGGCAGCCCTCGAATGCCGAAGACAGAAGCTCCGTCACGGAATCAGGTATGACGATGGATTTCATCAGTCCGCAGCCCTTGAAAGCCTTCCGATTGATCCGGCGTATCGAATCCGGTAACTTGATCGACCTGAGGTCCCAGTCTTCGAACATCCCCTCCCGGATGGATGTAACACAGGTAAAGAACTCGAACTCATCAAATGACTTGAATGCCTTTTCGCCTCCGAATACATCTTTGAAGACCGTAACTGACGCCGCTTCGAAATATGAAAGTTCGCCGTCGCCGTCCGAGTCATAGGCATCGACCAGCTTTGACTTGAGAATTAAGTCGGCAAAAGGGATTGGATTCAGGGAAGAAGCCCCGTAAACATTCACCGTGCAGGATGCAGAGGCATCGTCCGCCTTTGCCGTTATGACCGCGCGGCCTTCCTTCAATGCAGAGACCACCCCATCCTTTACCGTTGCCACTGCAGGGTTTGAAGTCTCCCATGAAACCGGCCTGCCAGAGGCCTCCGCAGGTATGAGAGTGGCATGGATCTCGCCCGTACTGCCTTCAAGCAGGCTGAGGATATCACGGTCCAGGTCCACTGAAGACGCAGGGAGGGCCTTGCGGACGACCGTGACGGTGCAGGAAGCGGTCTGCCCGTACAACGAAGCGGTGATGCGGGCAGAGCCCTCGGACAAAGCCCTGACGACACCTGACGAGGATACGGAAGCAACCTCCTTTGAAAATGATCTCCAAGTTACTGCATCCGGTTTAATGGAAGATGGAGATACGGTGACCGACAGCGAGAGCGTGTCTCCGGTCTCCAACACGGCCTCAGTGACATTGAGGGCAATGGACTCGACGGACGGTTCTTTCTTAGTGCATCCGCACAGGGAAAGGACTATCGCCAATAGGGTAACGGCCGTCAGTTTTTTCATAGTTTCGATTATTATGCTTGCGTCAGGTGAAGGCACGTTTGATGCGGGCGAGGGCTTCGTCGATGACGGAGGCGGGACAGCCGATGTTGAGGCGGACGAAGCCCTCGCCGCCCGTTCCGTAGGAGGCGCCGTTGTTCAGGAGGATGCGCGCATCCTCGGAGAAACGGCGCATCAGCTCGTCCTGAGGCAGGCCCAGTGCCCGGCAGTCCAGCCAGACCAGGAAGGAAGCCTCAGGGCGTATAGCCTTGATGCCCAGATTGTTGTCTTCAAAGAAACGGACTACCTTGTCTATGTTCCCTTCAAGGTAGCGCTTCAATGCCTCGAGCCAGTCAGGCTCGTGGGTATATGCCGCGATAGTGGCGACAATGGTGAAGATGGAGGGTTCGTCGAGCTTCTGATTGCCCAGCTGGGCCTTGTAGCGCTCCCGCTTTTCCCTGTCGGGGATGATGCTGTAGGCGGTGCCGGAAAGGCCGGCGAGGTTGAAGGCCTTGGTGGGGCCGGCGAAGACGAGCCCGATGCGCGCGGCGGCTTCGCTGACGCCGCAGAAGGGATAGTGCCGCCGGCCGTACAGCGCCAGGTCGCCGTGGATCTCGTCCGAGAAGACGAGGACGCCGTGCCTCTCACAGATATCGGCCAGGGTGGCCAGCGTTTCCTTGTCCCAGAGAATGCCGCAGGGATTGTGGGGGTTGCATAGCACGAAGGCTTTGGTGCGCTGGTCGAACAGGCGTTCAAGCCCTTCGAAATCCATCCTGTAGCGTCCGTCCTCGAAAATCATTGGATTCTCGACGGGGACACGCCCCAGACGCTCTATGTACAGGCGGAAATGGTCATAGACCGGGGGCTGGATGACGATCTTGTCCCCCGGCTCGGTGAAAGCCAGATATGCCTGGTTGAGCGAGGTGATGACTCCAGGGGCATAGCCGACCCATTCCCTGTCGACCGGACAGCCGTGCTGGCCGCTGACCCATCCGGCGACGGCGTCATAGAACTCAGGAGGGGTGGAAGTATAGCCGAGGACGTCCCTGTCCATGCGCTGCTGTAAAGCGTCGCTGACATAGGGCGCGGTCTTGAAGTCCATGTCCGCGATCCACATGGCCAGCTGCCCGTCCTTCGCGCGCCCGTGCTTGATGCTCCATGTGCCGGAGCGGTCCACGGGCGCGTCGAAGTCCCAGGCGGGAGGGGCTGGGGCGCCGGTGCAGCCTGCAAGCAGGCTGCCTAGCGCCCCGGCGGGCAGCAGCGCAGATGCGCCGGCCGCCGCCGCTCCCTTTATGAACGTCCTTCTTTTCACTATTTGAACAGGAGCTGTGCGAACTGATAGAGGGCGCGGCGCCAGCTCAGCCACTCGTGTGCGGTACCGGGCGAAACGTAGAAGTGGGCGTCGACGCCGGAAGCCTTGAGCTCCTCGGTCTCCTGCCTCGGATCGGTGCCGTCACCGAAGCCGGGGGCGCGGTTCTCGAGTTCGCGGCTGCCGAAGCTCACGAAGACGAGCTTGAGGGTCTTGGCGAACGCGGGGTTGTTCTTGGTGTCGGCGACAGTGATGGTGCCGCCGCTGAAGATGCCGATGTTGGAGAACACCTCAGGGTGGGCGACGGTGATGGTCTTGGTCTGCATGCCGCCCATGGAAAGGCCGGCCATTGCACGGTGTGCAGCATCGGGAATGGTACGGAAACGACTGTCAATCATAGGGATAAGGTCCCTGATGAAGGTGTCGGCGATGCCGTCAGCCCAGTTGGAAGGCATGGCGAAGCCGCCGCCGCGCTGGCCGCCCTGGGGCGCGCCCTGCGGGCGCTGGCCCTGAGGGGCGGGCGCTGCGCCCGGACGCGGTCCCTGCGGAGCGGGACCCGCCGCCGGCGCCGCCGGGCGCGGCATGGTCCACGACCCGTTGTCCATCACGATGATGAACGGGACGGCCTTGCCCTCGGCAATCAGGTTGTCCATGATATTGGCGGTACGGCCCTGCTGGGGCCATCCGTACTCGTTTTCGCCGCCGCCATGCTGCAGATAGAGCACGGGGTAGCGCTTGGCCGGATTGTCGTCATATTCGGCCGGGGTATATACGAAGCAGTGGCGCATGGCCTGGTTCACCTCGGACCAGTAGTAGATTTCGCGCATCTGTCCCTGGGGGACATTCTTGACCGCGTAGAAATCCTGGTCGGCGGCAGGCACGTCCACGCCGCTTCCCCAGCGGCTCGCGCCGTAATAGTAGAGGCTGGACGGATCCGGAACTTCGGCGCCGTCGATATTCAGCTGATAGTAGTGGAATCCCTCGTCCTGCGGGGCGGACTCGCCGATCCAGACACCCTGGTCGTCCTTCTTGAGGTCATACTTGACACCTCCGATGTCCAGCTTGACGGACTTGGCGTCCGGGGCGGCGACGCGTACGCGTACACACCCTTCGGAGTTGACCTGAGGATACTGTTTGCCTGGCTGTACGTTCGGAGCCGGGACGAAATCTTCCTTGACCTGCGCATTGGCTACGGCGGCGGCTATGCATAACAGCGCCGAGATGAGAATAGTCGATCTTTTCATTACAGGATATATAATTTGTGGTTACACTACAAAATTAAGAAACTGTATCCACTTATCCAACGGGCGCGGGATGGGAGTTTATGGGTAAAATGACTATCTTTGAACTGCAATAAACATGGATATATGACGAAAAACAATACTAAAGAAGGTAGGATGTACCTTCGTATCAGGAACTTAGTCGGATTTCTGGGAGTTTCGCTTCCCTGGCTGGCCCTGTTCTCCGCAGGCATTGCGGAGCATCCCGGCACCGACTGGTGGTGGAGCATCTCGGCCACCTATTACCAGACCCCGGCCTTGGTCGGAGTGCTGGTCCCGGCAGCCCTGGTCCTCATCTCCTATATCGGTTACGACAATACCGACAACTTCATCACCTCCCTCTGCGGGATCTTCGGCCTGGGCATCGTGCTCTTCCCCTGCAAGGTCAGCTGGATCCCCGACGGTACGCCGGTGGGCTTCTTCCAGATGCCCGTGGAGCTTTCCCACATCGTACATGTAGCCTGCTCCGGATTGTTCTTCTTCTGCATCGCCATAAACAGCATCTTCCAGTTCACCAAGTCCAAAGGTGAGATGACAGAGCGCAAGCGCATCCGCAACCGCATCTACCGCATCTGCGGCTACGGCCTGCTCGTGGTCGAGGCCTGCCTCGCCTTCGCGTTTTTCTTCGGAGCGCACGGCTATCTTGTCATGGTCTTCGAGATCATCCTCCTGCACCTCTTCGGATTCTCCTGGCTCGTCAAGGGCGGCGCCTTCCCCTTCCTCAACGATCCCGAGGACGAGCCGGAGGCCCCTTCCGCCCCCATCGTCCGCTAGCGCCCCTCCCGCACGTCAATCCTTTTTTGCCGTAACCTGCGGGCATTTTCCCGCACGTCAAGCCCTTTTTGCCGTACCCTGCGGGAAGGGCTGTCACAAAACGGGGATTTGTGCGTTTATAATAATGGATTGAAAGAAAGACAATGCCGCGCGAACTGCTGACCGATACCTATCTGCGACTCCGGAACCGTTTCCGGACGGGCGCGTGGCGCATCCTCGGCAGCGCAGAGGATGCCGACGACGCCCTCCAGGAGGCCTTCTACAAGCTCTGGAAACGGGATTATGACATCCGGACGACGGCTGAGGCGGAAGCGCTGCTGAGCACGGCGGTCCGCAACACCAGCCTGGACGCGGTCCGCCGGAGGCGGGACAAGGTCCCGCTCGACGCGGCGGACAGGCTGCCGGCGGAAGACCGCCGGGACCGCCTGGAACAGCTCGCCGCCGTCCAGAAACTGATCGAGAGCGAACTCAGCGACACCCAGCGCTACATCATGGAACGAGTGGAATACGGCGGCATCACCCAGGAGCAGATAGCCATAGAATTAGGCATGCAGCCCGCCACTGTAAGGACTCAGCTCTCAAGGGCAAGGAAGACAATCAGGGATCTTTATAAAGAACGGAACTTATGACGCAGGATTATTGGAAAGAATTGATCGACAAGTACTTCGAGGGCGGGACGTCCCCGGAGGAAGAGCGCGCCCTGCGCGGGTTCCTCGCCCGCACGGACGACCCGGCCTTCGACGAGGCCAGGGCCGTGCTGGGCTACTTCAGCGCGCAGCGCAGCCGGCGTGCGGCCCGGGCCGGAGCCCGGAGGCTCTCCGGCCTCCTGGCCGCTGCGGCCGCCCTCGCCATCGCGGCCGTCCTCGGCCACGCACTGTTCTCCCGCGAGCCGGACACCTGCGTCATGTACGCCTACGGCGAAGAAACCACGGACACACAATACGTCCTCGACGATGTAAACAACACTCTCACCATGCTGTTCGGCGAATGCCAGGGCCCGGATGTCGCCGCACAGCTCAACGAATTGTTCAACTGATATGAAAAAGACCATAATAATCTTGACCCTGCTACTCCTGCTCCCGCTGGCAGCCCGCTCCCAGGACCGGCTGCGAAGCAGTGCAGTCTTCGACGGGAAGATCGTTCCCAAGGACCGCATGGTTGAAACCCTCGTCAAGGGCGAATATCTCAGGGACTACGACCTTACCCTGTTCCGAAGCGTCCGCATGGACGTGGACGACTCAGACCTGGAGAGCATTTCCGCTCTCATACTCAACGACGCCTCCGATGCGGTCAGCAAGGAGACGGAGGTCGAACACAACCGCCTCAAATACGCATTGGTCGCACTTGAACCCGACAAGGACTCCCGGTGTTTCCTATGCTTCCAGTCCAAGCCTTCGGCCGATGAAGGGTTCACTTCCGTCATAGTAGTCTATATGGAAGGTGACACGACCCTCACGAATCTCAGAAAAATGTTCACAACCAAGTAAGAAACCAGAATGAAAAGAATAGTATTCATATCCGCGGCTTTGGCATTCTGCCTCACCGCCGCAGCACAGGCACCCGATACCCTACGCGTCAGGAACGTCGAAGAAGTCACCGTAATCACCTCCAAGGACTCCCAGACCATCAGCCTCAGGGGCTCCGCCAACGACTCCACCTTCCGCTACGAAAGCAGCGTCAGCATTACCCCGGACAGCAACGTTTCCGTTCGCGAGGGCCGTCTGGACCTCTTCAACTGGGATGTCCTCCAGGACAAGATGGAGCAGAGAAGGACGCGTGACACAACATACTCCATCATACTCCAGAGACCTTCGGACACCGACGGTTCCGACTCTGAATCCCAAGCTTCCGGAAGGCGCTACAGAAGGGTCACGACCGGAGAATTCGACGGCTGGGGATTCGGCTTCGCTATGCCATACGACGGCCCTGCGGGCATCGGCGTGGGCGGCAAATCCTTTTCGGACATATTCCTTACGCTGGAATCCGTGGATTTTCATTTCCTCGGGAACCACGCCAGTATCTCGGCGGCACTTAACATAGGCTACCGGTCCTTCCGCCTGCAGGATGACGGCATCTTCGTCAAGCAGGACGGGATAGTCCGGACTGCGGCCATTCCTTCCGGCCTTGAGTTGAAGCGTTCGGCACTCAGAAGCAATTATCTGGCAGTCCCCGGACTCCTGACCCTCGCCTTCGGCCGTCACGGCCAGCTGAAACTGTACGGAGGCGCGGAGATCTGCTTCAATTTCAACGGACGGATCAAGAACAAGTACACCGTGGACGAGCCCGGAGTCCCTATGAAATACAAGGATATCAGCCTCGAGCCCTGGACCTGGAACTACGTTGCCGGAATCAAGTTCAGCGAAATCGGCTTCTACGCCAAGTACAGCCCCTGCCCCTTCATGAAGGAAGGCACCGGTCCCTCCTTCAAGACTTACAGCGTCGGCTTCCTCCTCGACCTCTAGCCCGCACGTTAACCCTTTTTTGCCGTAACCTGCGGGCATTTACCCGCACGTCAAGTCTATTTTGCCGTAACCTGCGGGCATTTACCCGCAGGTTACTCCGTTTTCGGGGGTAACGTGCGGGCGGGTGCGCGGATTGTCGGGGAGTTTTCCTATATTTGTTTGGATAAACGGAAACGATATGAAAAAGACGATCCTTATACTGGCGATGGCGGCGGTGCTAACGGGCTGCTCGGCGATGAGGGCCGGGGCCCAGGCGGCAGACGAGCAGGTGTCATTCCCCATGGGAGCATTGGCCGGGAACGTGCAAGACATCACCACAGGTGCGGAGCAGGAGCTGCCGCAGTGGCCCCTGCCTGACGTGATGTTCAATCTCTGGCCCGACGGGGCTCCGACAGACAACGGCCTCACGGGCGAAGAGATCGACTACGGCAACCATGTCTCCAATGTCACCCACCCCACCCTCGGCGTCTATCTCCCCGAGAATCCCAACGGCCTCGCCATCCTGGTCTGCCCCGGCGGCGGCTACGTCGATGTCTGGGACAAGACCGAGGGCTATGCCAATTCCCGCTGGTACACCGAGCAGGGCATCGTCTATGCCGTGCTGAAGTACCGCCTGCCGAACGGGCATCCGGAAGTCCCGCTGGACGACGTCCATGAGGCGATGCGCATCCTGTGGGAGAATGCCGGTGAGTTCGGCTTCGAAAAGCTCGGCATCGCCGGCTGCTCGGCCGGAGGCCACCTAGCCGCGATGGCCTCGACGCATTTCACAAAGCCCGAGGAACGTCCTGATTTCCAGATACTTTTCTATCCCGTCATCTCTCTGGACCCGGCCATCACGCATGCGGGATCCTCCTTCTATCTGCTCGGCCGCGAGCCTTCGCAGCAGTTGCTGGACAAGTTCAGCAACGAAAAGCAGGTGACGGCCGACACTCCCCCGGCGTTCATCATGGCCAACTCTGACGACGGGCTGGTCCCCTGCGAGAACAGCCTCAGGTACTACGAAGCCCTGAGGGCCAACAAGGTGCCCGCCGCCCTTCACATCTACCCTGAAGGCGGTCACGGCTGGGCCGACCACAAGGACTTCGTCTACAGGGAAGCCTGGATGGCGGACCTTCGGATATGGCTTTTCGAACTGGCCGGAGAACTGCTTTGACGATGGAGAGGCTGCTGATAAAGGACGTCCTGCACGAAGGCAGGACAAGGAACATCCTCATTGAAGGCAAGTGTTTCAAGGACCTTGACGCTCCCGCGGAAGTCGCTGACGCAAAGGTGCTTGACGCCACCGGCACGGCCATCCTCCCCGCCCTGTACAATACCCACACGCACGCTGCGATGACCCTGCTGCGCGGCTATGCCGACGACATGCCGCTGCAGACCTGGCTGAACGACTATATCTGGCCCTTCGAGGCCAGACTGACCCCGGAGGACATACGACGCGGCAGTGAGATAGCCGTCAGGGAGATGCTGGAGAGCGGTTCGGTATTCTTCAACGACATGTATTTCAACGTGGAGGAGACCATCGGCGTCGTGGATAAGGCAGGGATGCGCGCAGCCATAGGCATCACCGTCATGGAGAACCACACCAAGGCGGTGGAGGAGCAGAAGAAGGAATTCGTCAGGCAGTGGCACGACCCTACCGGAGGACGCATACAACTGGTAATGGCCCCGCACGCCATCTATACCGTCGGTGAAAGGAAGCTCCGCGAATGCGCGGAGTTCGCCCGCGATAACGGAATGCTGCTGCACATCCATCTTTCCGAAACTGAGACGGAGGTGGAGAACTGCGTCAAAGAGCACAGTGCCACCCCGGTCAGGTATCTGGACCGCATCGGATTCCTCGGCCCCGACGTCATCGCGGCGCACTGCGTGCACGTCGATGACGGGGAGGCCGGCATCCTTGCGGAAAGGGGCGTAACCGTCTCACACTGCCCCTGTTCCAACATGAAACTCGGATCCGGGATATTCCCCTACGCGCGCCTGATTAAGGCCGGCTGCCGCATCACGCTCGGCACGGACGGCGCCTCGTCGGGCAACAACCTCGACCTGCGCGAGGCGATGAAGTTCGCCGCGCTGCTGGCGAAGGCCGGCGGCGATCCGGAGCTGCTGCCCGCGGAAGAGGTCTTCCGCTGGGCCACGCGCTCCAGCGCGGAGGCCTTCGGCCTCGCCGCCGGCGCCATCGCCGAAGGCTTTCTCGCCGACTGCCTCCTCATCGACCTCTCCGATATCCGCATGCAGCCCTGCCACAACCTCGTCTCCAACTTCGTGTACGCTGCGGACAGCCGCTGCATAAAGCACGTGCTCTGCGACGGAAGGATAGTGGTATAGATTCCTTCGCTACGCTCGGAATGACAACAGACGTAAAAGGTCCGGATGGGATTCCATCCGGACCTTTTACGTCGAGAAGAGGCGACTCGAACGCCCGACCCCTACGTCCCGAACGTAGTGCGCTACCAACTGCGCTACTTCTCGAGACTGGAAAGCTTAAGAAAGCTTGTTGATGTAAACCTGGAGACCGCTCTTGAGATTGGAGGCCTTGTTCTTGTGGATGAGGCCGATCTTGGCGAGCTTGTCGATCATGGCGTAGACCTTGGGCGCGTTAGCCTCGGCCGTAGCCTTGTCAGTAGTGTTCCTAATAGCACGGATAGCATTCCGTGTAGTCCTTGCATAATACTTGTTATGCACTCTGTGCCGTTCGCTCTGGCGAATGCACTTCTCAGCAGAAGGGTTGTTTGCCATTATGTATTTTTTTTTATATTTTTTTCGTAGTGGGTAGGAGAATCGAACTCCTATTGTAGGAATGAAAATCCTAAGTACTAGCCGTTATACGAACCCACCATATTCCAGACGTATTACACGAATGGACCGCAAATATACGTATTATTTTCTATCCGGCAAACTTTTTTTATTCCTTTTTCCACTCGAAGGAATAGAGGATCGACTCCACCTGCCTCAGATACTGGCGCTTGTCATATCTGGGAGCGTACACAAACGCCTCAAGGACAATTATTTCCGAGCCGTCCTGATTATAGAAGGAATGCGACACAAAGGGTCCTCCCATGAAGTCGTTGTACACTTCCCAGTATCCACGTGTCTGGGCGAAGTCGCGTCCCTTGTAACGGATGAACTCCACGGTCGGAGTGATGTATTCCGCAGTGGTCATGTAGGTATTCTCGAACATGCCCGGGACATTCTCCTGTAGCATCTGGTTGCGCTTGGCGATGATGCTCTCCATGGTGAAGGGTTCATCCTTCGGGACCGGATACCTGTAGACGAACACACCCTGGGTGGTGTACTGCTTCTCATCCGCGATCCAAGCGAAATGGTCGTTCTTCATCTTGAGCTTGTAACCCGAAGGGAAATGGGGCGAACCGCCGAAAATCTCTTCGACGGCCAGACGGATCGACCCCTCCTCATAAAGCAGCGTGTTGCCGATCACGCGGTCTCGCTCAGCCTGCTCGATGGCATTGACGACGGTCTCACCTTTCTCCTTAAGGATCGAGAGCGCTTCGTCGGAGTCGTGGGCGCTGACCTGGATGACGCACTGCGGTGAAGCCCAGACATCGCTCCTTATAATAACTCCGGAGTTGGCTATCTGGGGGTCGATGTTGAATATCACTATGTTGCGGTGCACCTTGAAGAGGTCCGTGAAAGCGCCATTGGGCACATTCACGAGGGAATAGAGGGGCTCACGGATATAGAGCCAGGGGCAGTCGGCGGCCAGGAGGTCGCGTACCTCGTCGCCGAGTGCACCCTCCCAGTCGGCACGCTCTATCACCACTATCACTTCGCCAGCCTTGCCGCTGACGTTCGGGAGTATGGCCTTGCCGGACCAGGAGCAGGATGCGAAGCCGACGATCGTCAGGGCCGCAGCCAGGATGGAAATAATTCGTCTCATACCTATTTCGTTTATTTGATCAATCTTCCGATATCGTTCCCGAAGGCCAGGAACATCAGGCCCAGCAGCAGGACCATGCCTATTATCTGCATGATGGCCAGGAACTTGTCGCTCGGCTTACGCCCCGTAACCATCTCATACAGAGTGAAGAGGATGTGGCCGCCGTCAAGTCCGGGGATGGGCAGGAGGTTCATCACGCCAAGCATGATGGACAGCAGCGCAAGGAGCTCCATGAAGCGGTACCAGTCCCAGGTGCTCGGGAATACCTGCCCGATGGCTATGAAACTGCCCACAGACTTGTAAGCCTGTGTGCTGGGAGTTGCCACCAGCCTGAGGTCCTTGACATACCCGCCGATGGTGGAGAAGGTCTCCTTGAATCCAGCGGGGATGGCCGTCAGGAAATTGTAACGGCGCGTCTGGTAACCGGGCATGACCAGGTACACGCCCACCCGGCCGGTCGTGTCCACCTGCAGCTGCACGCGGAGCGAGTCCGCCCCGCGCAGCGCGACGGCGGACACCTCGCGCCCGGCGAAGGCCTCCAGCACCGTACGCGAATCCTGCACGTAGGGCACTTCCCTGTCCTCGATGGAAACTATCCTGTCCCCGTGCTCCAGCCCGCAGCCGGCATTTTCCGAATCCTCCATAAAGTAGTCCACCACGAACGGTACGGCCAGGTCGAACATCCCCGGGGTGTTCAGGACCTCCCCTATCATCGAGTGGTCGATATAGATGTCCAGGGTGTCGGCCCCGCGCAACACGGTCGCCTTGCGGACGTTGCGCCGGGCCAGGTCGGCCTGGAGCATGCCGAAGTTCTCCGGCACGTAGTCGTCGAAGGCGAGGATGCGGTCGCCGCTGCGGAAGCCCATGTCGTAGGCCAGGTCGTTGACATAGATGGCGTTGTCCTCGTTGGAGAAATAGGCCTGTCCCCAGATGCCGAGCAGAATGCTGTAGGCGATGATGGCGAAGATGAAGTTGTACAGGACGCCTCCGGCCATCACCAGCAGCCTCTTCCAGGGCTTCTTTGTGCGGAACTCCCAGGGCTGCGGCTCCTTCTTCAGGCTCTCCAGGTCCATCGACTCGTCCACCATGCCGCAGATCTTGCAGTATCCTCCAAGCGGAAGCCAGCCGATACCGTACTCGGTCTCGGCCTCCGCCGCCTTCGGGAAGAGTTTCGTGAACCACTTCGTCTCCTTGGAGGAGAAAAGTTTCACGCCTCCGGCATCGAAAAACAGGAAGAACTTGTCCACCCGTATCCCGAAAAGCTTGGCAAAAGTGAAGTGGCCGAACTCGTGGATTATGATTAGAAGCGAGAGGGCCAGGATCACCTGGAGCGTCTTGATAAGGATTACCATCTGTCTATCAGTTCATTGGCACGCCTCTTCGCCCATTCGTCCGTGGCGAAGATGTCGTCCAGTGAAGGTTCCGCTGCAAAAATTGCGCCCTCCATGCATTCTGCGGTTATGCGCGGGATGTCATAGAAGCGGATGCGGTCCTTCAGATAGGCCGCGACTGCGGCCTCGTTGGCTGCGTTGAGCACGCAAGGGATGTTGCCGCCGCGGCGTATGGCCTCGAACGCGAGGCCCAGGGCCGGGAAGCGGTCGAGGTCCGGCGCCGCGAAGGTCAGGCTGCCGAGCGTGGCGAAATCCAGCTTCCTGTTGTTCAGCGGCAGGCGCTCCGGGAAGCCCATGGCGAACTGGATCGGCTCCCTCATGTCGGGATGGCCCAGCTGGGCTATCACCGCCCCGTCCTCGAACTCCACCATGGAGTGGATGATGGACTCGGGATGCACCACGACGTTGATCCTGTCGGGCTCCACGTCGAAGAGCCAGCGCGCCTCGATCACCTCGAAGCCCTTGTTCATCATGGTGGCGGAGTCTATGGTGATCTTGGCGCCCATGTTCCAGTTGGGGTGCCTCAGGGCCATGTCCTTGGTGGCGGATGCTATCCTCGTCTTGTCCCAGGTGCGGAAAGGGCCCCCTGACGCAGTCAGGTGGATGCGGCTGAGGGCGTTGCCCTGCGCCGCCAGCAGGCACTGGAAGATGGCGGAGTGCTCCGAATCGACCGGGAGAATGGGCGCGTGATGCTTCTCGGCGAGGCCCATCACCACGGAGCCGGCGGCGACCAGGGTTTCCTTATTGGCCAGGGCTATGATCTTGCCCGCCTTCACGGCGGCCACGGTCGGCGCCAGGCCGCTGAAACCCACCATCGCCGCGACGACGATGTCGATGTTGTCCCCCGTCACGAGGTCACAGACGGAGTCGATGCCGGTGAAGACCTTTATGCCGTCGTCCTGCAACGCGTCCGCGACCTCATGGTAGCGGTCCTTGTTGCAGATGACGACGCTGTTGGCGTCGAACTCCTTCGCCTGGGCGACGAGAAGCTCGGAGCTGTTGTTTGCCGTAAGTAATTCTACCTGGAAGAGATCCGGGTGCTGGCGCACCACGTCCAAAGTCTGCCTGCCTATGGAGCCGGTCGAGCCGAGTATAGCTATCCTCCTCTTCATCAGAATACGATGTATTTCTCAGGATTGACCGCCTCGCCCCTGTACCAGAGCTCGAAGTGCAGATGCTCTCCTGCCAGGGCGATGGAGGTGCCGGCGGACACGCGGTCGCCGGTCTTGCGCAGGAGCTTCTGGTTGTGCTTGTAAACCGTGATAAGGTCTCCTGAGTGCTGGATGGCGATGGTATATCCGTACTCGTCGTTCCATCCGTCGAACACCACCGTGCCTTCCAGGGCTGCCATCACCACGGAATTGGCCGGGGCGGTGATGTCGATGTAAGGGTGGAGGACGCTGTCATAGGCGCGGAGCACCACACCCTTGAGCGGGGTGAAGAAATGCAGGCCCTCGATGGGAAGCGCGCGCTCCTCGCGGTCGGACACGCCGAACTGCTCCTCCCTGTTGACAAGGTCGCGGAGGACGGAGTCGCGCTGCGCGAGGAATGCGGGGTCGCGGCTCTCGGCCTCGGCCGCGTCCGCGAGCCGCAGCACGCTGTCCACCGGCAGCGGGGCCTCGCCCTCGATGACCCTCAGGATGTTCTCGGAATAAAGCTCCCAGCGGCTGATGACGCTCTCGAGGGAGTCGATCTTTATGGCATTCTGGATGGCCGCGCGCTTGGTATGGGCGGACGGATAACCGGGGATGGAGGTACGCAGGGGCGTGTATGCGAACAGGGCATACACTATGGCGAAGAGAATCACGACGACGGAGATGACCCTTACCAGGAAACCCGCCTTCGTGAAATGGAACACCCATAGCTTCCTGTGCGTCATGTCGTCCACCAGGGAGAGGCGGAAGCTGCGGGGTTTCTTCTGATTATTTGTCTCTGACATACTTTTTCACTAAATTTGCAGCCTCATGGAAAGACTGATCGGCATCGACTACGGAAGGAAGCGCACGGGGCTCGCAGCCAGCGATCCCCTGGGGATATTCGCGTCCGCCCTCGAGACGGTACCGTCTGCAAAGATAATAGATTATCTTCAAAAATACGCCGAAAAAGAGACCATAACGCGTTTCGTCGTGGGCTACCCGATGAATCTCGACGGAAGGCCCTCCGAAGCGGCGGCCGACGTCGACGCCTTCCTCCCCCGCCTTAAAAGGGCCTTCCCGGGCGTCCCGGTGGAGCTCGAGGACGAGCGTTTCACCTCGGTGCTCGCCCACAGGGCGATGATAGACGGAGGCATGAAATACAAGGACCGCAGGGACAAGACTTCGGTGGACCGCATCAGCGCCGCCATCATCCTGCAGGGCTACATGGACAGGAAATCGAAAGGACTATGATACAACCCATCTACCTCTACGGCTCGGAAGTGCTCCGCGCCAGGGCCCAGGAAGCCGACCTGAGCAAGAAGGAAGAGCTCACGCAGCTCATCACCGACCTGAAAGACACGCTGGTAAAGGCCGACGGGTGCGGCCTCGCCGCCCCCCAGATCGGCGTCAGCCAGCGCGTGCTCATCGTCGACGGCACCATCATGGCCGACGTCTACGACTATCTATCCGACTTCAAGCGCGTGATGATCAACCCCGTAGTCCTCGAGGAGAGCGAGAAGCAGTGCGAGTTCAACGAAGGCTGCCTCAGCATCCCCGGCATCTACTGCGACGTCCGCCGTCCCGAGAGCATGACTGTCCGCTACTACAACGAGAACTTCGAGGAAGTCACCGAGAAGCTCGACAAGTTCGCCTGCCGCATGGTCCAGCACGAGATGTCCCACCTCGACGGCGTCGTCTTCACCGACCTCGTCGCCCCCATCCGCAAGAAGATGCTCGTCAAGAAACTCCAGAACATCTCCCACGGAAAAGTCTCCACCCACTACAAGGCCAAGATCAAATAAAAACAGCCGGTCGATTTGACCGGCTGTTTTTATAATTCAAGCACTCTGCTACTTGAGGGAGAGCTCGTTGAGAGGGGCGTCCAGGGCGAAGAGCTTGTTGGTCTTCCAGCTGGCGGCCTTCTTGAGCTGGTAGGTGGCGGTGGAGCGGATGTCGGCGACGCTGGCGCCGAAGCAGACCTTGTACGCACCTGCCGGGGCCTCCCAGGCGGAGTTGGCCTCGTTGAAGGAAGCGATCTCGTAGTTGGTGACCTTGATGGTGACGACCTGGCTCTCGCCGGGCTTCAGCTCGCGGGTCTTGGCGAAGCCCTTGAGCTCGCAGGCCGGCTTCTCGAGTCCGCCGGCGGGGGCGGAGACGTAGAGCTCGACGACCTCCTTGCCGGCGGCGGCGCCGGTGTTGGTCACGGTGACGCTGGCCTCGAAGCCGTCAGCGACGGGCTTCACGACGGGCTTGCTGTAGGAGAAGTTGGTGTAGCTCAGACCATATCCGAACGGATAGGAGACCTCCTTGCCGGCGGTGCTGAAATAGCGGTAACCGACATAGATGCCCTCCTCGTAGTTGGTGTAGTCCACGTCCTTCTGAAGCTGACGCTGCTGAGGCTGGCCGAAGCCCATGCCGCCCTGAGGCTGGGCGTTGCGGACATAGTTGTAAGGGAAGTTCGCGGAGGACGGGTGGTCCATGAAGTTGATCGGGAAGGTCATCGGGAGCTTGCCCGAAGGATTGACCTTGCCGGTCAGGACGTCGGCGACGGCATTGGCACCCTCCTGGCCGGGAGACCAGGGAAGGAGGATGGCGTCGACGCTGTTCTTCCAGGAGTTGGTCTCGATGACGCCGCCGATGTTGAGGACGACGATCACCTTCTTGCCCTGCTCGTGGAACGCGAGGCTGACGTCACGGATGAGCTCGCGCTCGACGGTGGTCAGGTCGAAGTCGTCGATCATCTTGCGGTCGGCGCCCTCACCGGCGTTGCGGCCGATGACGATGATGGCGACGTCGTTGTTGCGGGCCTGCTGGGCGATGGCGGTCTCCGGGATGGCGACCTCGGCGAGCTTGGGCGAGCCCATGAACCAGTTGCGGCCGCCGGTGGCGGTCAGGGCGCGGGTGGCGGCATCAAGGTCGATGGTCTTCTGGTAAAAGTCCATGAGGGCCTTGTCGGTGGTGAAGCCTGCGTTCTCGAGGCCTTCCTTCATGTTGACCACATAAGCCTTGTTGACATCGCCGGAGCCGGTACCGCCGGCCACGAAGTTGATGGAAGTGATGCCGTAGAGGGCGACCTTGCCGGGAGCGATGGGCAGGGTGTTGTTCTCGTTGCGGAGGAGGACCATGGCCTCGCCGGCGGCCTTACGGGCGACCTGGGCGTGACCTGCGAGGTCAGGCTTGTTGGAATACTTGTACTTGTTGAAGGTAGGGGTCTTGACGACATACTCGAGCATGTGGCGGACGTTGCGGTCCACATCCTCGATGGAGAGGCTGCCGTCCTGGACGCCCGCGACGATGCGGTCGATCTCGTTCTGGTTGCCGGGCTCCATGAGGTCGTTGCCGGACCAGGCGGACTTGACGGTACCGGCCTTGTTGCCCCAGTCGGTCATGACGATGCCCTTGAAGCCCCACTCATCACGCAGGATGGTGGTGAGGAGGTCCTTCTTCTGCTGGGTGTACTCGCCGTTGAGCTGGTTGTAGGAGGACATGACGGTCCACGGCTGGGCCTCCTTGACGGCGATCTCGAAATTCTTGAGGTAGATCTCGCGGAGGGCCCTCTCGCTGACGCGGGCGTTGTCCTCGTTGCGGTTGGTCTCCTGGTTGTTCACGGCGTAGTGCTTGATGGAGGTGCCGACGCTGTTGGACTGGATGCCCTTCACGTAAGCGGCGGCCATCTTGCCGGAGAGGAGCGGATCCTCGGAGAAATACTCGAAGTTACGGCCGCAGAGAGGGTTGCGGTGGATGTTCATGCCCGGAGCGAGCAGCACGTCCACACCGTACTCGTGGACCTCCTGTCCCATGGCGGTGGTGACGGCCTGGACGAGGTCGAGATCCCAGGAGCTGGCGAGCAGCGTACCCACAGGGAAACCGGTGCAGTAGAAAGTGTCGTTCGTACCCTGGCGGGTCGGGGAGATGCGGAGGCCGGCAGGGCCGTCGGCGAGGACGGTACCGGAGATGCCGAGGCGCTCGATCGGGCGGGTGTTGCCGGCGGCGCCGGGCACCTGGGCGGCGATACCGGAGGTAACGCCGTTGACGACGGCGGCGCGGGCGCCACCGACGAGGAGCGTAGCCTTCTCCTGGAGGGTCATTGCTTTCAGGACTTCATCGATGTTGTCCTTGTTGAGCTGGGGCTGCGCCATGGCGGAAAGCGCCATGAGGCCAGCGGCTGCGATCAGAAAGAATTTCTTCATAAATTGGTTGTATTAAAGGTAACTGACTTATATCAAGGGATATAGTAAAGCTGCTTGGTATCGGGGTCACGCCTGAAGTGACGGAAGAACTCCCACATCTCGCGGGCTGCTCCCTTATAGTTCCAGTGGCCGTAAGGCTCAAGTTCTATCATCTTGATGAGCGGCTTGTCGTCCTTGTAAAGGGTGCCCTCGTGCATGCTCAGGTCGTCCATCGTGGAGACGGTGCGGCGGTCGCTGACCTTCATCCCGAACATCGGGTCAAGGGAGGGGTTGCAGGTCTCCCCTATCTCCATGCCGTTGAGCTTTGCGAT
The DNA here is from genome assembly GCA_017620335.1 of Bacteroidales bacterium. GTDB lineage: Bacteria > Bacteroidota > Bacteroidia > Bacteroidales > UBA932 > Cryptobacteroides. The sequence continues at coordinate 31,020 of JAFZQO010000009.1, read as the reverse complement.
GCTCTCGACCGCGTTCACCAGCCAGCCCTTAGAGACGATGCCGTCCTCGGCCTTGTTCGTATCCGTGAAGCGGCCGTCGTTGGTGCCGGAGCAGATGATGTAAGCCACCTCCATGCGTCCGTTGTAAAGCTTGAGCTGGTCCTCGAGGGCGGCCCCGGGATTGAAGAGTCCGCCGGCCATGGATCCGCCAGCCGTAACGAGGTTGGTCTTGAAAAGGCACATGTTGGTGGTATTCATGCCGCCGGCGGAGAGACCGGTGACGAATACGCGTCCGGGATCCGCATAGGGATACTTCTCCAGGATCCTGCGTATGACGGCCTCGATGCCGTCAAGGCCCATGGCGGCATACTTGCCGCTGCCCTGCCACTCAAGCTCAGCCGCCATGAAATGCTTTTCGGAGGCCAGCTCCACGAAGCCAGAGGTCTCGGCCTGCGTGCGGGGGTCGTTGGTGTTGCCATGAAGCATGATGACCAGGGGAACGCTGCCCTTCGGAGCGTTCAGGAGATTCTCGGGGATGTACTCATACCAGAGGAAGTCTCCCCAGCCGCAGAGGTTCTCCTCGACGATGTTGCGCTGGATATGGAGCTTGTCGAACATGACGTAGCTCACCAGCTCGTAAGGCTTGGTGTGGCGCACGTCGTTGCCGTTGTACCAGGTGGTATAGTTGAAATAGCGGTAGTTCTGCGAAAGGATCCTGTTCCAGGCGTCGATGAAGAGCTCGGCGTCGGAGTAAGGCGAACCGTTGATGAAGATGCGCTCCATCTGGTGCAGGGGGTTCTTCCAGATGCCTCCGCCGGCCTCCAGGGCGTGATTGGCCCTGACGTAGTGGTCTACGACGGACTTGTTGCGGCCAGCGACATAGGCGGGGACGACCACGGGCTTGAGGCCCTTGTTGACGGAGCCGTTTATGGTGAGGATGCCGGAGACGGCCTCCGCGTGGAGCGACAGGACGTTGTTGATGAAGGTCGCCCCGATGCCCTTGCCTATCAACTTGAGGTTATTGATGATGCGGAGCTGCTCCTCGAGCTTGTAGAAAACCTCCAGGTCGGCGCCCGAAGTGTAGGACTTGCCGTTGGCGGGGTTGACCACGTACACTGTGGCGCGATAGGCGTCGATGTGGTTCTCCATGCCGAAGTTGCGTACGACAGACATGGGGTCGCTCACGGCGCCGTTGGGGTAGATGAAATAAACGGGATTGACCGTGCGGTCGGCAATGTTCGGTTCGCGGTCGGTAGTGATACGCCAGACCTTGGCGCCGACACCGTTGACGGTCTCGGTCTTGAGGCTCTGCTGGGCCAATGCCGGAAAGGCGGCGAAAAGCGTAATGAACGCTAATGCAAAGGTGAGGATACGATGTTTCATTTCCTATATGTTAATCTTTGCAAATATAGCACTAATTCCGGCCATTCGGAAGAGGGCCGGGTTCAGATTTTCAACCCATTGTTCCCGGCATGCAACCCAATGTTCCGTCCCTTCCAGATGAACGTCCCTTCGACGCCTTCCGGCAGAGTTATCTCCGCATTCAGGGTCCCGCCTTCGACGGAATATTTCACGGTGACGGATCCCTTCGGATGAGGGATCGTGCCGCCGATTTCCTTTATGTCGCCGAGGTGCGGTTCGATGCGGACCTTCGCGAAAGACGGTGCGGCGGAGTCTATGCCGAGGACGGTGCGGTACAGCTCGATGTTGGGACTGGCGCCCCAGGCATGGCAGTCGGAACGGGTGCCGTTCACGTCGGAGGTCTCCGCCCAGGTGGTCAGGCCCATGGCGATGTTCTCGCGCCAGATGTCCAGCCAGTCGAGGTATCCGTCTCCGAGGCCCGCCTTGGTGAGAGCCTCGTGCAGATAGAACTTGTAGTACACCGTGCACTGGGCCAATGATTTGTCTTCCAAGAGCTTGCGTCCAATCGCGGCCGGGTCGTCCACTATCCCGCAGAGTATGGCGAGGGCGCCGGCGTGCTGGCTGTAGTTGTCCTGCTCGGCGCGGTCGGCGAAGAGGCCGCGGGCGGGATTCCAGTAGGCCTTCTTCACGGCCGCGGCGAGCCTCTCCGCTTCGCGCGTATACTCCCCCGCCTGCCAGTCATTGCCGCGCACCTTCTCCATGTCGGCCATCATCTGATAGGCGTAGAGCAGTTGGAGGTCCATCAGTATGGAGCAGCCGTCGGCTCCCCTCAGCGGCGCGCCGTTGTTCCAGGAAGGCATGTCTTCCACCCAGTCGCTGAAGTTCCATCCCGGGAGGTTCTTCACGCGCCCGTCGTCCATCTGGTAGCGCTGGAAGTAATGGATGATCTGCTCCGTTCCGGGCAGGAGGTCCATTACGTAGTCCACGTCGCCGCCGTACATCATGTAGTCATGCAGGGCATAGATATAACTCAGGGCATAGGGCTGGATATACTGCGGGATGGTCGTGGGATAGCGGCTCTTGGTGATGCCGTCGGAGTTGCGGCTGATGTCGGCCAGGTATAGGAAATTGCGCACCATGCGGTCGTCGGCGCTGTTGTAGAGCGTGACGAGGGCCTGGATGCGGGTGTCGCCGAGGTACTGGAGCTGCTCGTAGTAAGGGCAGTCCATATAGGTCTCGACTGCGCAGAGGCGGGCGGTGCGCCAGCCGATTTCCAGCATCTTCTGAAGTTCGGCGTCGGAAGTATCCAGATGCGCGTCGAGAGTGAATGGGTAGCCGGTGAACGTGCCGTAGAAACCGTCGATGACAAGCGGCTCGTCCGCTGTCTCGACCTGCATACGGACATAGCGGAAGGTCCGCCAGGAAAGCGAGGTCCATTCGTGGTCTCCGCCGTCCGGAAGAATGACGTCCTCACGGCCGACGAACACTTTACCTTCCGTCTCGTTCCGGTTTCCCTTGCCCTTCACCTTGGGGGCGAGCACGAAGGACAGGTACTCTTCCGGAAGCTCCGCCAGCTGCTCGGGCGTCAGGTTGTAGGCGGGGCCGGAACCGTCCGGAACGTAAAGGGACTCGGCATAACTTATGCTGACTTTGGCGCCCTTGCCGCCGCGGAAGAGCAGGCAGACATAGGCGTTGGTCAGCACCTTGTTGTCAAGCAGGATTTCCTTGGTGGTGTTGGCGGGAACCGTAATGGCACCGCTCAGTCTGAAAGGGGTCCGCTCCATCTGCGGCAGCGGGGACGGGACCAGCATGTGTCCGTCGAAATCGCTGACATCCAGCACGTCCGCAGGCTTTCCTGCCGGGCCTTCACGGGCATTCAGCCAGCCTTCCGTGGACCCGGACATCCAGTCCTTGGGCGTCTCGGCCATATCTACCTTCTCGCCCGGCCCGGCCACATAATACCCGACAACAATCGGGTGAACGGGGCTGTAAGCATTGTCTTTCATGCATTTCCAGGACTTGTCCGTCCACAGGTCGCGGGCGTTGCCTTCCCCCTGCAAGAGAAAACCTGTCTCCAAGGAAATCTGGGAATCCGGCTTCCGGGAACCCTCGTGGTACACCAACGCCGCTATGGCATTCCTCCCAGCCTTAAGGTACGGTGCCAGGTCGACCGTCTCATAACGCCAGTGGGTCACATCGCCCTTGGCGGGTCCGAGGGATACTAACGTGCCGTTTACGAATAGTTTGTAGCGGTTGTCGCCCGTAACGTGGACCACATAGTCCGCCGGAACGGCGGCGAGGTCCACGTCCTTGCGGAAATAATATACGCCATAATCCTGCGCTCCGGTTCCGGGTACGGAGATCCAGCGTGCGTTCCAAGATTCTGTCTTCAGGTCAAGAGGATCCGAGAGGTCTCCTTGAGGGCCGGACTGTGCTACCGCGCCCGTTCCTGCCAGGAACAGCAGAATGCATAAAAAAAGGAATCTGTCCATATCAGGGAGTGGTTAGTTCCCAAATATAAACAAATTCCCCGAGAAAGACCGGGCAAAACCCGGATAATAATCCTACAATCTGGCGACTATATCCTTGATGCGCTGCATGTGGGTAGGGATGCTGATATGCTGCGGGCACTTCGGCAGGCAGGCGTTGCACCCGATGCAGGCATCTGCGCGGATGCCGGCCTCCTGCTCGTTGTAGAGCTTGAGGAAGGCCTTGCGCTTGTCTGCGACGTCCTTGCGGGAGGTATCCGCGTCGGTGAGGGCGTCGCTGGCGGTGTTGAATATCTTGAAGTTGCCGGGGATGTCCACGCCGGCGGGGCAGGGCATGCAGTACTTGCAGGCCGTGCAGGGGATCTGGCCCTTGGACTTGTAGAGGTCCGCGACCGTCAGCATGAAGTCCATCTCCTTCTGGTCGAAGGGCTTGAAGTCCGTGAACAGGGAGACGTTCTCCTTGAGCTGCTCCATGTTGGACATGCCGCTCAGAGTCACCATGACACCCGGAAGGGAGCCCACGAAGGACAGGGCGTTGGCAGCGGGGGTGAGGTCGGGATGGCGCTCGCGCATCACGGCGGCGACTCCGTCGCTGACGCTCGCGAGCGCGCCGCCCTTGACGGGCTCCATCACCAGGACGGGTATGCCCTTGCTTACCAGATGGTTATAGAGGAACTCGGAGCTTGTCGTCTTGGAGTTGCCTCCCCAGCCGGCCGACATGTCCTTCCAGTCGGCATAATTGAGCTGGATCTGCACGAAATCCCAGTCGTAAAGGTCCACCAGGCCGGGCAGGTCCTCGTTGCTGCCGTGGAACGAGAAGCCCAGATGCTTGATCCTTCCGGCCTTCTTCTGCTGCAGCAGCCACTCGAACAGGCCGTTCTCCTTGAAGCGGGAGTTGTATCCCGCCATGTCCTGGAGGTTGTGCAGGAGCAGGAAGTCCACGTAGTCCACCTGAAGGTTCTTCAGGGAGGTCTCGAACATCTCCTTTCCGGCGGCGAGCGTCGGTCTGCCGCCTCCCATGTTGGAGATCTTGGTCGCGATCTTGTATGAAGAACGGGGGTGACGGCTCAGGGCCTTGCCCGTCACGACCTCCGACTCACCGTATGCAGGAGCGGTGTCGAAGTAATTGACACCGTGGGCGATGGCATAGTCGACCATTGCGTTGACAGCCTCCTGGTCGAGGGCCTGGCGGCGGCCGAAGCCTCCGCCGCCTCCGCCGAGCGTCGGCAGACGCATGCAGCCCAGGCCGAGCATGCCGAGGGTCTCCCCCATCTTGTCCCAGGTGCGGGTGTCAATCTTCGACCCCTCCGGAGCCTCCTTCCAGGGGGCCTCGGCAGGTAAAGTAGCAGCGGCTGCAGGTGTGCCAAGCGATTTCATGAGCGGAGCGCCGGCAGCGAGCCCCATTCCGGCGAAGAACAGCCCCTTCAGGGCCTCGCGGCGTGTAATCTTCTCATCCATAGTGGTATCAGGTTAATGATTTCTTACAAATATAATCAAAACGGGAAGATTGACAAATAATTACATGATCGTGGATACGGTTTCTTTAATAATCTCGGAGACTGTCGGGTGCGGGAAGACGACTTCCTTGAGCTGCTCCGCTGTCATCTCCTGCTCGATGGCGATGCAGGCGCCGTGGATCATCTCGGACGAAGGGTTGCCGAGCATGTGGACTCCCAAGACCTTGTGGCTGTCAGCTGCGACAAGTATCTTGCAGAGTCCTTCTCCCCTTTCGTTTTCCGCCACGAAGCGGCCGGAATAGGCCATGGGAAGTTTCAGGAGGGTGTATTCGACGCCCTTCTTCTGCGCCTCGTCCTCGGTGAGGCCGACGCCGGCGACCTCGGGATTGGTATAGACCACGCCCGGAATGGCGTCGTAGCGCATGCGGTCCTCATGGCCGAGGATGTCATTGACGGCGACTTCACCCTCTCGGCTGGCGGTGTGCGCCAGCATCGAGAAACCCGTCACGTCGCCCGCGGCATAGACGCCGGGGATGTTGGTACGCATGTGGTCGTCGACCTTTATGCCGAAAGGGCGGCCGGCGGGATTGAGCGCAAGCTCAACGCCGAGCTCCTCTAGGCCGAAGCCCTGAAGGAGAGCTCTGCGGCCCACGGAAACGAGGATCCTATCCCCCCTGACGCGGCAGACATTGCCTTCCGGATCCTCATAAATGACGGTATCGCCCTCGATGCCGGTTACCTTGCAGCTCAGGCAGAATTCAACGCCACGCTTGGCATAAATGCCCTGAAGCATGTCGCTGATCTCGCGGTCCATCGGGCCGAGTATCTTGGGAAGCATCTCTACTACGGTGACCTTGGTGCCGATGCTGTTGAAGAAGCTCGCGAACTCCATTCCGATGACGCCGCCGCCGATGATGACGAGTTCCTCGGGCTGCTCTTCCAACGAAAGGATCTCGCGGTTGGTGACTACGACCTCCCCGGCCTCCTTCAGGCCCGGGAAAGGAGGGACGACGGCCTCGGAGCCCGTGCAGATCAGGAGATCGCTCGCTATATACAGCACCTCGCCGCACTCGATGCCGAAACCCTCGACAGTGCGTCCCTTGATGACGGCCTCGCCCTTGACAATCTCGACGCCTGCGTTCTTAACACCAAGTTTTACGCCTCCGACCAACTTCCTGATGACTTTATGCTTGCGTTTCATGGTCTTGCCGAAATCGAAGGACGCCCCTTCGACGGAGACGCCGTACTGGTCGGCATGCTTGGCATAGTCATAGACCTTGGCGCTGTAGAGGAGTGTCTTGGTGGGGATGCATCCTTCGTTGAGGCAGACGCCGCCAAGTTCATTCTTCTCGAAAAGTACGACGGAGAGCCCCGCCGCGCCCGCGCGTTCCGCAGCGACATAGCCGCCCGGACCGCCACCTATTATTGCGAGATCGTACATAACCGGTTATAGTTTAGCTGTGTCAAAGATAGGGATAAAAAATGGTACGGTGCATATAATATGACCGTACCATTATCCGTAAACTCGGAATATATGCCGAAATACTACTTTTTCAACGTGTCGAGACCCCTGTGGATATTCTCGATGATGGCCTTGGAGGAATAGGTAGCGCCGGTCACGGCATCGAGCTTCACTTTGGAGGCCTCCTCGACAGTCTTGCCGTCCAGAGCCTTCAGAAGGCCAGCGTCGATGACGAGCTGGAGGAAGTTGGGGGTCTCCTGGTTGGGGAGGAGCTTGATGCGGGTTATCTTGCCCTTGACGACGGATATCTCCACGGGAGTGGGGCCGTTGAAGCCCTCGACGTCCTTGGCGAGGTCGGTGGTGTTGACTTTCAGGGTATCGGCCGCGGCTCCGGCGTTGCCGGGGAATGACGTACGCGCCGCGCCCGGAAGGACGGCCGCGATGAAGAGCGCCGCAACGGCGATGAGGATGAATTTCTTCATGACAGTAAGCGTGTAATAGTTATCGTGGCGGCAAATATACGCCTTTTCTTTTTACGAATCACATTCATTTCGGACAAAAATGCATATATTTGGGAAAAGCACACCGAACCATGAAAAGAATCTTCAGAACAGCAGTCTTCCTCCTCGCGGCATGCGTGGCGGCGGCATCCTGCGGACAGAAATGGCAGGAGACACCCAAGGACGGGTACAACCTCGTCACCCAGAAAGGCGGGCAGGACCTCGGATACAGCCCGGCGTCCGGCGTACAGATCCTCACCAAGGGTGGTTACGCCTTCAAGGACCTCAACCGCAACGGCAAGGTCGACGTATATGAGGACTGGCGCAAGGACCCTCTCGTCCGCGCGAAGGACCTCGCATCGCAGCTTTCCGTCGACGAAATCGCCGGCATGATGCTTTACAGCGCCCACCAGGCCATCAACGGCCCTGAGATCACCCCCGCGCAGAAGAAGTTCCTGGAGGAGGACAACCTCCGCGCCGTCCTGATGACCAGCGTCTCCTCCCCCGCCGACGCGGCGAAATGGAACAACAATGTCCAGGCCTTCGTCGAGGGCTTCGGCCACGGCGTGCCGGCCAACAACTCCTCGGACCCGCGCCACGGCGCCAGGGCGACCGCGGAGTTTGACGCCGGCAACGGCGGCACCATCTCCATGTGGCCCTCCAGCCTCGGCATGGCCGCCACCTTCGACCCCGCCATCGTGGAGGAGTTCGGGCAGATTGCCTCGAAGGAGTACCGCGCCCTGGGCATAGCCACGGCGCTCTCCCCGCAGATCGACCTGGCCACCGAGCCGCGCTGGAGCCGTTTCAACGGCACTTTCGGCGAGGATCCGGACCTTGACACCGACATGGCCCGCGCCTATGTGGACGGCTTCCAGACCTCTGAAGGCGAGGCCGAAGTCAAGGACGGCTGGGGCTTCGAGTCCGTCAACGCCATGATCAAGCACTGGCCCTCCGGCGGCCCGGAGGAAGCCGGCCGCGACGCCCACTACAGCTATGGCAAGTTCGCGGTATATCCCGGCGACAACCTCGCCACCCAGATGCGTCCCTTCACCGAAGGAGCCCTCAAGCTCAACGGTAAGACGAAGATGGCCACGGCCGTTATGCCTTACTATACGATCTCCTACGGCCAGGATCCGTCGGGCGCCAACAACGGCAACAGCTACAGCAAGTACATCATCACCGACCTGCTGAGGGACACCTACGGCTTCGACGGAGTGGTCTGCACGGACTGGGGGATCACCGGCGATTACGCCAGCGTGGATGCTTTCCAGGGCAAACCCTGGGGCAATGAAACGCTGAGCGTGGCCGAGCGCCACTTCAAGGTACTGGAGTCCGGAGTGGACCAGTTCGGCGGCAACAACGACAAGGGCCCCGTCCTCGAGGCATACCAGATGTGGGTGGACAAGTACGGCGATAAGAGCGCGAGGGAGCGTTTCGAGACCTCGGCCGTGCGCTTGCTGATGAACAGTTTCCGCACGGGCCTCTTCGAGAATCCTTACCTCGACCCGGCCGAAACGTCTGAAATCGTCGGCAAGCCCGAATTCATGGAGGCGGGCTACAAGGCCCAGCTCAAGTCCGTCGTGATGCTGAAGAATCACGGCGGAGTCCTACCGAAGAAGGACAGGCCGAAGGTTTATGTGCCTAAGTACTACGAGCCTGCGCGCCAGGCCATGTTCGGCGGCCGGGCGGCCGAGGGCCGCTGGGTCGACCCCGTCGCCACTGACTTGGTGAACAGGTATTTCGAGAGGGTTGAGAATGCAAAGGACGCCGACTTCGCGCTGGTGTTCATCAACGCCCCCGCATCCGGCAGCGGCTATGACAGGAATGACGTTGCCAAGGGCGGCAACGGCTACGTGCCCATCAGCCTCCAGTATGAGGATTACACTGCCACCTATGCCCGCGAGACCAGCATAGCCGGCGGAGACCCGTTCGAGGACTTCACCAACCGTTCGTACAAGGGCAAGACAGTCAGCACCTCCAATAAGTCCCAGATGCAGCTGGTGCGCGACACCCGCAAGGCCATGGGCGCCAAGCCGGTGGTTACCGTTATCAGCATATCCAGGCCCATGGTGATGAGCGAGATCGAGCCTTACTGCGACGCCATCCTTCTGTCCTTCGGCGTCCAGAACCAGGCCATCCTGGAGACGGTCTGCGGCGCTTCCGAGCCGTCAGGCCTGCTGCCCATGCAGCTGCCTGCCAACATGCAGACTGTCGAGGAGCAGTTCGAGGACGTCCCGCGCGACATGGCCTGCCATACCGATACGGACGGCAACAAGTATGACTTCGCCTTCGGAATGAACTGGTCCGGAGTCATCGACGACGCCCGCGTCAAGAAATACAAATAGTGATTCCCACCATAGAAAAAGGCCGGTTCCAGACCGGCCTTTTTCTATTTCTGCAGTTTCGTGACCGACACCGGGCCGACGAGGCCCGCCGGAAGGAGCGGCGAATCGGGACGGTAGAAGTATGTGAATGAGGTGAACGCGGCCTTAGTCGCGCCGGGCTGGGCGTCGCCGATGAGGCGGTTGGGCCAGAGAGTGATTACGCGGACTTCTATCGTATTCTCACCCTGGTTGAGCGGGCCGAACCAGTCGAGCCTGTACGGGGCCTTCCACAGGAAACCGGCGTGCTCTCCGTTCACGAAGACATCCGCCATGTAGTACACCTCACCCAGGTCGATACGGAGGCCGTCCACCGCCTCTTTCTTTCCGATCGTGAAAGAGTTGGTGTACGTGGCAGTGCCTGAAAAATACTTCACGGCCGGGTCTTCGAACCTGCTGAGGGACTGGAGATTGTCGAAGAGGGTAGGAGCCGGGGCGGCGGGGCCCTCGAACGAGACGGCCCAGGCGCGCCTGAGCGCGGCTGCGCCCAGCTCCTTCGGAGCGGGCCGCGCCGCCTCCGCGCGCCCTTCCGGGTCGCAGACCACGAACAGCGCCTGCCCCTGCTCGAGCGTCAGGCGGTCGCCGTCCAAAGCCTCCTGTAGCGTCTCACCCGTCTCGGCGTTGTAAACCGTCCGGATTCCCCTGCCGTCGCGCAGCGCTATCCGCGCCTCCACGCGCTCATTGCTGAGATTGCTGATCCAGTATATCTGCCTGCTGCCGGCGTCGCGGTGGACGAAGCGCAGCTCCACCGGAGCGGTATAGCTGAAATCCGGCTCTACGCCGTGTGCGGAAAGGACGCCCTTCAGCTGTCCTGTATGTACGTTCGGGCGGCCCGCCCGCCAGATGTCGGCGACCAGGCGGTCGAACTCGGCCCGGTCATCGGACAGGCCGGCGGCCTGCTCCGGAACCCGGCCGCAGACTACCGCCCCGGCCCGCACCAGGGCGTCTATCTTCCGGAGCACCTCGACACTCATGGTCCTGCAATGCTCCCCGAGCACCAGCACGCGGTACTTCATCCCGGAATCTGTAACAAGGGCCCCATCCTTGACTGACAGAACGTTAAGCAGTCCGTAAGGATTGATGAAATCGTATGAATACCCCTCAGGGACACCAGGAAGTTCATGTCCGTAGATGCCAGCGATATTTGTATCCTCGCCATAATACCAGAGGATATCCGCGACATAGCGGCCCTGCTGGAGCATGTAGCAGCTCCTGGCGAGATAGTCCGTCCAGTAACGGGCATACTCCGCCCAGGTCTCGTGACGGTTGAACCACTGGCCGAATATCATCAGCCCCAGACCCGGTTTATGGGCGTCGGAAGGCTGGTGCGCGCTCTCGTGTATGACGAAACGGTTGAGCCCCTGGGACATCGCCAGGTCGGCGGTGTATTTCATGTTGCCGGGATAATACGCATAGGCGTTCCCGCTCATGCCTGAGGCGGTGAATGACTCGGCCGCCGCGATGTTCTGCCCGTAGACATGCGCCACGGAGGAAGACTCCTTGATGTCGGACATGGCCATGGGGATGGTGGAGCCGCCACCGCCGTCGGGCATCCAGATGGCCGACATAGGCACGGTGGCGGTCATCTTGATGTCCATGCCGTCCCCGACGTAGACACGGCCGTTCTCATGTGACTCGGTATAGCGGCCCTTCATGCCATACTCCCTGACTATCAGGTTGATACGGTCATAATTCTCTGCGAACATCTCCCCTAGGGTCCGGCGCCAGTCGAAGAGGAAGGCTTCGCTCCTTTCCGAACTGCCAACTATCTCGCCGGTCAGTACCGGCAGCCAGGGGATGAGGTCATATCCGCATTTCTCCCGGAAGACCTCCGGAAGCGTCGGAGTCCAGGTCATCTGCTCCGCCTCGTAACTGTCGGTGAGGATGTACTGTATGCCATGCTGCCCGACCATCCCGCCTGCGGCCTCCTTGTACATGTCCATGTATTTGCGGAAATAGTCCATCCACGCGGCCTCGTCAAGCTTGTCTACCTCTAGGCCGGTGGCCTCCGGCGGGGCCGGATGGTTCTGCTTGCCGGTAAGAGACGCGCCGAAACGGTAGATGCGCCAGCGGCCGGCCGGGACCTTCCAGGTCAGCGTGCCGTCCGCGGCCGTCATCCCCGTGAGATCCACCGTCTCAAGGACAGGTGTATCTGTATCAGGAGTGGGATAGTCCGCCAGGTCATGCGGGGCGGCGAAGCCGGCCTTCTCCTCGGCGTGGTTCACCCTCACCACATTGTGCAGCACGAACTCGTGTATCATCGTGGACTCCTGCGCCGGAATTATATATCCGTAAGCGGCATAGGTCATGTCTGGCAGCGGTTCCGCGACTTGCAGGCGGAAATAACGAGCCGTGGTCTCAGGGATGGTGACGGTCTGCTGCACCACGCCGCCGGAAGGGATTCGGCAGACATCCCTCCATTCCACTCCGTCGTCGCTGCACTGAAGGGTATTCCTGTAGGTCGGAAGCTCGGCCTCCCACTGGTTGCGGACGTCGCCTCCCACCGATGTCAGGGCGCGGACGGTTTGTGGCTGAGGGAATCCATAGCAAATCCAGGCGTCCTCCCCGTCTCCGGGGAAAGGCAGCCCGGCGCCGTCCGCCAGGTCCCCGTCCGTAAGCATCTCCAGCGTGAAATCGCCACCCGAGGAAGTCACGACGGCACCGAGTTCAGCCATCGACCTCTCCTCTTCCGGGAGTCTGACCGCCACGACCGCAACGTCCCTGTACCAGGGTTCGACCCCGTCGACACCGCCGGCATTCTGGAACTTGCCGACCGTCGTGAAAGGCTCGGGAAGGGCTATCACGTCCGGCTTCCTCGATTTGGGATTGCCTGTAACTTCGACCGTCCGCCAGACGAGCTTCTTCATGGCGTTTTCGGGCTTCACCCAGGGGCCGCCGGTAGAGCTCCAGCCCGGCGCGGACGCGATGGCCACCTCCATGCCGAGCGAGTCGGCCATGCGTATGGCGTAGCGGAACGCATCCTTCCAGCTGTCACTCATGTAGGGCTTCTTCTCCACTATGGACACACCCCCGCCCATCGAATCTCCTCCGGCGTCGAACTGGTGGAAACCGCCTATGCCACTGCGGTACATCCATTCAATGTCCTTCCTGATCCCGTCCATGGAAACGTTCCCGTCCATCCAGTGCCACCAGACGCGCACGCGCGCCTCCTGCGGCGGATTCCGGAACTCCGACGGGAGGTCCTGAGCGTACGAGAAAAAGGACAGGGACAGCAGGCAAACGGTCAGGAAGGCAGTTCTATTCATAATACGGTCAGTTATTCCCTTGAAAGATAGGAACTTTTTTCCTGAACCGCAAGCGAAGGTTACGTCAGGGAAAAAACTCCGGCCATGTCAGGCGCGGGAGAACTGCGCGGTGACACGGCCGGAGACAACCAATTAAACCAACGTGCTATTTCCTGAACAGGAGTTGTGCGAATTCATAGAGACTGCGTCTCCAGGTCTGCCACTCGTGGGCGGTGAGGGGCGACTCGTAATAATATGCGTTGAGCCCGAGGCCCTTCACTTTCTCGACGACATCCTTCGGGGCGTCCCCGCGGGGATTCTCGACTTCACGGCTGCCATAGCTGATGAAGGTCAGTCTGTTGTATTTGAGGAAGTCGGGGTTGTCCTCGAGGTCCTTCTCGGAGATGGTGCCGCCGCTGAAGAGGCCTATCGAATTGAAGATGTCCGGGTGCGCGAGGGATATCTGCCTCGTCTGCATGCCTCCCATCGACAGTCCGGCCAGGGCGCGGTGCTTGCCGTCAGCGTAGGTGCGGAAGTGAGAGTCGATATAAGGGATGACATCCTTGATGAGGATATCAGGGAACCTCTGGAAAGCCTGCTGGTTCATCGAACCGTCCTGGCGGGCGGACATATCGAAAGGATGCGAGGTCTCGCCGTTCTCCATCACGATGATGAACGGGAGGCACTTGCCGTCCGCGATGAGGTTGTCCATGATCCATCCGCAGTGGCCCTGACGGCTCCAACCGGTCTCGTTCTCGGTATATCCGTGCTGAAGGTAGAGCACGGGGTACTTCGTCTTCAGGTTCTGGTCATACATCGGAGGAGTGTAAACGAATACATGCCTGTGCTCCCCGGTGACCGACGACTTGAAGTACAACTCGCGGATCTGTCCGTGGGGGACGTCCCTGAGGGCATACTTGTCCTGGTCGTGGGCAGGCATTTCGATCTGGGTACGCTCGGCGCCCGATCCGTAAAGGAAGACGCTGTTGGGATCCGGGACCTCCACGCCGTCGACGATGATGGCGTAGTAGTGGTTGCCCTCGTCAAACGTCTGCGTTGAAGTACCCGTCCAATAGCCTTCGGTGTCCCTGGACATGGGGAATACGATGCCGTTCACCTGGAACTGCACCCTGTAGGCTTCGGGGGCGTAGACCTGGTTGCGGACATATCCCTGGGAATTGGCCTTGGGATATTCCTTGCCCCACTGGTTGGTGGGAAGGCTGACGAAATCCTCCTTCACCTCCTGGGCGGAGACGGCGCTTGCCAAGGCAAGCGATGCAAGAATGACAAATAAAGCTTTTTTCATGATACGCATGTTTGGAAATGATTACTTCGTTGCACTCTGGTCGGCGGCAAGCGGCCAGTAAGGATTCTGGTAGATGACGGAAGCCGAGGCGTCCGTGCCGGACTCGGAAGTGATGAGCAGGTGGTTGATGGCGATGGGGTTGAGATAGTGGGCCATCTTCCAGGTAGCGCCGTTGAAGCCGTTCATGCCGGTCTTCTTCTGGAACAGGCGCAGGTACTCGCTCACGGACTTCGAGGAGACGTTCGCCTTAGGGTCGGTCGGGCCTTCGATCAGCCTGCCGGCATACCATTCCTCCATGGGCGTATTCCAGAGATGGAATCCCTCGAAGTGGTAAGGGTTCGTAATCAGCTGGTCCATCGAACGCCAGCGGTGGAGGTCCATGTCGCGGAAGCCTTCGGAAAGGAGCTCCATGCGGCGCTCGCGGCGGATGTTGTAAAGGACCTTGTCCGTGAGGACCTTGCCTCCGGAATATGCGGCCCAGTCGAACTCGGCCTCCTTCGCCATGTCGGTGGCGGCGACTGTGACGTTGATGTCGTCGCTGGTCTTCGCCCTGCGGCGGAGAGCCTGCCAGTAATTCGTCGCCGTGGCGTCAAGGGTCCCCGTAAGTTCATAGCTCGCCTCCATGTAGTTGAGAAGGGCCTCGGCGGAACGGAAGATCACGAAATCGGTGAAACTGCTGAAGAGGACGAACTGCGAACGGCTTTCGGAGCAGCCCTTGCGGATCGAGTAACCGGTGGCGTACGAACGGTCGTTGTCAGCTCCGAGGATGTCCGGTGCGGGTTCCACCTCGACGAACTCGTTTCCGGAAAGGTCGTCCAGGTTCTTGAAACCGTTGATCTGTCCCTTCGACTTCAGGAAGAGGAAGAGCCTGCCGTCCCTGTTCTGGCGGACATCGGTGAGGGTCTTGTCGCCAAGATAGTATCCGTCGCCGTCGGCGTAGGAGCCATGGGCATAGACCGGGGTTCCGTCGGCCATGAGGAAGTTCTGGACACATGCGCGGGTCAGGCCCACCATGCCGTTTCCGCGGCCTGCCTGGACGGCCATGCTGTGGTTGGCCTTCTTGAACGCATAGTCCCTCCACAGGAGGACTTCAGGGACGTTGTCAAGCTGGTCCTCGGAGGCGAACATCTCGTAATACGGGTTCGGAGCGTCGTCCTTGGACTCCGGGAGATGTCCGGGATTGGCGGTGAGGCTTCCGACATACTTGTCGCCGACCAGCTTCGCCGCATCCTTGGCCTGGGTGAGGAACCAGTTGATCTCGCTGTCGATGCTTCCGGAAGGATAGCTGTAGGAAGGCGTGGCCTTGGCGCCGGGCCATTCAGCGGTGCCGGGAACGAACGCCGTACCCTTGAAATACTTGAGCCAGGTTCCCTCATACAGGGCAACCCTCGACTTGAAGAGATGGGCTGCATCGACATTGATCCTCGACCTGGTCAGTGTCATTCCGCTCATGTAGCTGATGGCGGTGTCAAGGTCGCCGAGGATGAAACGGGCTACTTCGTTGCGGGGCGAACGCTTGCTGGCCTCGGTAAGGACGGCAAGGTCGTCGGGAAGGACCTCGGTGACGATGGGATAGTCGCCGAAGGCCTGGAGTTTCTCGAAATACCAATACGCACGCAGGAAATACACCTCGCCTATCATGTGCTTGATGTTGTCCTGGTTTCCTGATATCTCACCGGCCTCGAACTTGGGCAGCACCTGCTCGAAGAAGAAGTTGAGGTAGTACAGGCCGGAGAAGTCCCAGTTGGAGTCCGATGCAGGGACTTTCCAGAGGTCTGCCGTGTACTTGTTCGCTATGTTCGTGCCCTGCTGGTTGTCCGTATTGTTGTCGCGGGCCAGGGACGCCCCGGGAAGGATAGACTGATACTCGCGCATCAGGACGGCCTCAACCTGGGTTTCTGAAGAAAAATATGCTTCAGGGGCGATAGATGACATCGGCTCCTGGTCGAGGAACTCGTTGCAGGAAACAGCGCCAAGCAGAATGGCGGCACCTATCATCGATATCTTAACGGATAATGCTATTTTTTTCATACCTGTAATTGATTTCAGTTAAAGTGATCCGACGGCTTAGAAAGAGACGTTGACACCGAACGACGTGGTACGGGAGAGAGGATATGCGTTTCCGCCGTCACCTCCGGTGATGGTTTCCGGATCGAGGACCTCGCAGCACTTCTTGAAAGTCAGGAGGTTGTCGGTGGAGAAGAAGAGGCGTAGCCTTGAGATACCCACCTTGCTTGAAAGGGAATTAGGTATCGTGTATCCTATCTGAAGGTTCTTCAGGCGGACATATGACGCATCCTGGAGGTACTTGGTCTGGACATTCTGGTTCTTCTGGGTTCCCCAGGCTCCCTGGACCGGCCTCGGATAATAGGCATCCAGGTTGGCGGGAATCTCATGTCCCGGGAGTCCGATAGGCTCGGCGCGGAAGTAATCCTCGTGGACGGTATATCCGCACCAGAACCACATGTTGTATCCGGCGGCTCCCCAGAGCTGGCAGCTGCTCACCCATACATCGTGCTGGGCGACTCCCTGGAAGAACACCTTGGCGTCAAATCCCTTGTAATCGGCGGAAAGCGTGAGGCCGAAGAAATAGTGCGGGTTGGAGTTACCAATGACCTTGAGGTCGCCGTGGTCTTCGAGGGTCTGTGCGCCCTTGGTGATGCCCGGCTGCCCGTCAAGGTCGGCGTACATGATGTCACCGGCATCCCACATCGATCCGAGGGCGGACTGGCCGCCGACCGCTTCGAGGTGGGCGTTCATCTCCTCGGTCGTCTTGGCGATACCGACGGTCTCGAATCCCCAGATCTCTCCGGTCTCGTGGCCCTCGTTGTAACTGTTGATCGAGTGGGTGGGGTTGTTGGGATATCTCAGGATAACGGTCCTGGAATCGGAGATGTTACCGGAAATGCTGTATCCGAAGCCGTTCCTGAGGCGGTCTTTCCATGTGATGTTGAACTCCCAGCCGGAAGTCTTGAGGTCACAGTTGTTCGCGCGGGGGGCGCTGAGGCCGAGGGTCGCGGGAAGGGTCGCGGCAGGGCCGACCATGTCGTAGGTATAACGGGAGAACACGTCAACGGAACCCGTCAGGCGGTTGTTGAACGCGCCGAAATCGAGGGCGGCATTGTAGCTGGTGACCTTCTCCCAAGTAAGGGCGGAACTGATGAGGGCGCCGACCCTGGCTGTGTTCACGTATTCACCGTTCTGGAGCCAGGTACCGTCCGAAGTGCCGAGGCTCATGGTCCTGTAGGTAGGATAGTATCCCGCGGTGTTCTGGTTGGCGAGGGTACCGTAGGACAGACGGATCTTGAGAAGGTTGACGACAGGCCTCAGGCCTTCCCACCAGTCTTCCTGGGCGATGTTCCAACCTGCGGAGAAGGAAGGGGCCAGGGTCCAGCGGGAATCCGCACGGAACCTCGACGAACCGTCATAGCGGATGTTCGCCTCGAAGAGGTACCTGCCCTTGTAATCATAGTTGAAGCGTCCGAAGAAGCCGGCCGTCGACCACTGGTAGGCGTTGCCGTGGATGACCGGAGCCTTGACTTCACCCTTGGTGTCGAGGCCGGTGGTAAGGTCGAGGACAGGAAGCGACGGGTCCTGGACGCCGGTCCTCAGGACCGAGAACGTCTTGGAGATCTCATGGTCGGACTGGAAACCGCCCATGATGTTGAAGTTGTGGTCGCCGAGCGAGAACTGGTAGTTGGAATAGATGTTCCAGTTGTAGTGGTTGCTCTTGGTGTTGGAGTTGGTAAGCTCGGTATCGGAGTTGGTGGGGATGGGATCCCCGTTCACGTCATGCTCGATAAGGGGGAGGTTCAGGAGTTCCCTGTTACGGTTCATGATCCTGGCGTTGAACTCAACATGGGTCTTCCAGTTCTTCACAGGCTCAAGGACCAGGGTGGCCTGCTGGGAATAAGTGTCCGCGACGGACTCGTCGAATCCGCTCTCCGCCCACTGCTGGGGGATACAGCCGCCGGAACCGTTGCTGGAGAAATAGCCGTTCTCGTCATATACCGGGAGGTTCGGCCATGCGTTCCTTCCGATCCTCCAGTAGTTCGCGTCCATGTAGCTCGCCGGCGTATGGGTCTTGCTCCTGATGAAGCGCTCGTTATATGATATCTGGGCCCATTTCGTGATGTCGGCGGTGATGTTCGCGGTAACGTTGTAGCGCTGGGAATTGTCCTCGCCGTACTTGATCATGCCGTTGACGTCGGTGTAACCGAGCGACACATAGTATTTGATGCTGTTCGTACCGCCCGAAACGCTGACGTTGTGCTCCTGGGAGAAGGAATTCTTCTTGTAGAGCTCATTGAACCAGTCGGTGTTCGCATAGCCGTACGTGTACGGGTCATAGTCGGGCTTGCCCCATGTCTTGCCGTCCCTCGACTTGGGGATACCACCGGTATTGGTGCCTCCCGCCGCCTGGAAGTCCAGCATCTTCTGGAGCGTGTCATCCTTGTATATCTGTGCCCTTGCACCGTTCTTCGCCGCGCTGTTGAAGTACAAGGCGAAGGTATAGGAGTCCATTGTTTCGGGAACGATAGTAGGGCTCTGGAAACGGAAGTTGTTGTTGTAGCTCACCGTAGCCTTGCCCGCGCTTCCCTTCTTCGTCGTGATGAGGATCACGCCGAACGCCGCCCTGGAACCATAGATGGAGGCGGATGCGGCATCCTTCAGGACGGAGATGCTCTCGACATCCTGGGGGTTGATGGTATTGATGTCGCCCTGCATTCCGTCGATGAGGATCAGGGGGGCGTCACTCGACTCTCCGGCGATCGTACCGGTACCACGGACCTTGATGTTCATGGTCTTGCCGATGGAGCCGTCGTTCGTCGTCACCTGCAGGCCGGGGAGCATGCCCTGGAGGGAGGAAGGGAGGTCCCTGACGGGACGGGATTTAAGGTCCTCCGATGTGGCGACGGCGACCGAACCGGTAAGGTTCACCTTTTTCTGCGACGCGAAGCCGACGATGACCGTTTCTTCGAGAAGGGTGGTGTCTTCATTGAGGACGATATCGTAAGTCGTCCTGTTCGTTATCTTCACCTCCTGTGAATAGAAACCCACCGAGGAGAACAGGAGCGTGGAACCCTCCGGGACGGTAAGTGACCATCTGCCGTCGAGGTCGGTGACGGTACCGTTGGTTGTCGAACCATTCTCCTGGATTGACACTCCTACCAGCGGTTCCGCATTGGTGTCGCGGACGACGCCGGAGACCGTTATCCTGCTCTGCGCGAACGAAGTCACGGAGCAGAACAGGCCGATGATCATGATCATCCCAGCGAATGATTTAAGTAAAATCTTTCTCATAGGCAAAATAAATGAAACTGTTGTACATGGTTTTCCGGATAAGTGGTTTATGCCCTTGACCTCCCTCCGGGATAACAGGAGATGCGGGAGCCGATTATATAACCTTCACTAAGTTATGTAATTAAATCGGCCGGAACAAAGGCCCTGTTTACATTGACCGAAATATGTTAACCAATGACCAAAAGCTGTTTTTCGCGCCGTTTTCCTTAAGGGAACCGATATCGTTCAATTTATAATTCTCATCGTTCAATCACATCGCCATTCCAATTATGATTATTATATTTATCAGAAAAAATGCGCCGGATGACATGGGCACCTGCTTAAGGAAATACATATTGACAGCCGTATTGGCCATGATGTGGCCGGTTTCATACATCGTGGCGTCCCCGACCCTGCTTTTCCGGAACTATGCTTCCGAGGACGGACTCCCCGCCATGGGTATCACTTCCTTCGCCCAGGACCGCTACGGATCGGTATGGGTAGGCACCAACGAGGGTGTCTGCTTGTTTGACGGGGATTCGTTCATCACGCCGAGTTTCCTCCAGCAGGAGCCTTTCCTGTCGGCGTCGCCCTCCGGGATGTACATAGATTCACGCAATGTGCTGTGGATGGGATCCAGGGAGGGGCTGCTGAGCTGCAACCTGGATACCGGGGAAACAACCATATTCAAGGATTACAGGGCGTCGCTCATCCTTTGTGACGGAGACGGCGTCATCTGGCTGAAATGTCCCCAGGGGCTGGTATGCTACAACCCTGAAACGGACGTGTGGGACTCTTCCTACTCGGACGCCTTCAGCCCGGTGGACATCTGCATCAACTCCCTGGGCGAATTGTGCGCGACTGCGGCGGACGGCTGCATATACAGGAAAAGGAAGGGGCAGTCCGTCTTTTCGAGAATGCAGGTCCTGTCCGGCGAAGTCATGGAAGGCGGCCTTTCGCTGGTGGAGGTCACCGCCTGCGACGAAAGGCACATACTGTATTCCACCTCCGACAATTCTTCGTTCTGCCTGGACCTTTCCTCCGGTGTTTCAAGGAAATTTTACGACGGCCATCTGGACGGCAACGACGCCATCCTTTCCGGAATACTCGCCAGGAATCCACAGGAGTTCTGGGTGACCACAGACAACGGCCTTTTCATCTACGATGACCTCGAAAGGACCTGCACGGGATACATGAACCATAACGGCAACCCGTACTCCCTCGCCAGCTCCAAGCTGCGCTGCCTTTTCAAGGACAGTGAGGACAGGATGTGGGTAGGGTCTTTCTATGACGGAGTCAGCCAGCTTATAGACACCGGGCAGGACATAAGGATATTCCGCATATGTCCCGAAAACCCGGACCGTTCCCTCACCGGGAAGACCGTCAGGTCGATCTGCGCGGGAGACCATGGCATAGTCTGGGCGGCGACGGAAGACGGCTCCCTCGAGAAGATATTCCCCGACGGGAGGATCGTCTCCTTCGGCTCAAGCCAGAGAGGCTCTTCAAGGAGCAACACATACCAGTCGATAGCCTTCCTCGACGGGAAGGTATATGCGGCCGACCTCGGGGAAGGCCTTTCCGTTTATGATTCGGAGAGCCTGGAGCTGCTTAAGAAGTATGACGTCGGCAGCAATTACTGCAGTGAGATACTGTTCACCGCACAGAACGAAACCCTGGTCGGGGCGTCGGACGGCCTGTACCGGCTGGACAAGGACACGGACAGCTTCGTCCGCGTCGAAAGCGTACAACCCGGCTTCGTTTACACGATGTGCGAGGACGGCCAGGGCAATGTCTGGGCCGGCGTCTTCCGTGACGGAGTATATGTGCTCTCCCCTTCAACGTTCGCGGCACATCCCCTGGAAATATCTGATGGTGAAGGCATTACCACATCCAACATCTCGGACCTCCGCGAGGACAGGGACGGCCGGATACTGGCGGCATCCGGCGGAGACGGACTGCTCATCTTCACGCCCGACAGGGAAATGCCGTGGAAAGTCAAATGTTCCAGGATAACGAGGCAGGACGGGCTGCCGTCAGACAAATGCCGCGCCGTCACCCAGGACAAATCCGGAAGGATATGGCTTTCCACGATTAACGGCATCGCTTCCATAGAGGATGACGCCGTCGCAGGCGTTACGGAATACAAGACCATAGGCAACTACTTCTGCGCGGGTTCCGTCATGAACTCCCCTGACGGGATGATATACATGGGCTCTTCCGACGGAATGGTCGCCTTCAACCCCGAAGGGATTCCGGAGAGGAGGCACAGGCTTTTCCTGGCGGACATCATCAAGGCCCGGGACAACTCCTTCGCCCAGGTATCCGAAGCCGGCCACTCTTCGTTCACTTCCCGCATCATCCGCATCCACTCATACGAGACCTCGTCCCTGACCATCCGCCTGATATGCCTCAAGACCGACATCAACGAGGTTGTACGGTTCCGGTATTCTCTTGCCGGCAGGGGGCGCGACATCGTCAGCGTCTCGAACGAGAAGCAGATAACCTATAACAACCTGACCCCGGGCAAATACCAGTTTACGGTCAACGTCGACCAGGACGACAGCCCTGAAGCGCGCGCTTCCCTGCTGATCCAGGTGATCCCTCCGTTATATGCCAGCCTTGCCGCCAAGCTGCTCTACGCGCTTCTCGCACTGGGGGTCATAGCCTCTTTCATCCTGTTCAGGACCGCCCTCATCAGGAAGGACAAGGAAAGGGCCATAGAAAAGCTCGAATCCTACAAGCAGAAGGAGATCTACGAATCGAAGATCAACTTCTTCACCAACATTTCCCACGAGATACGGACTCCGCTGACGCTGATCAAGGTCCCCCTGGACAAGATACTGGAAAGGAAGGCCTATCTTCCGGAGGCCGAATATGACATGCAGTGCATCAAGAAGAGCACGGACACCCTCCTGGACATGACGGACCAGATATTGGATTTCAGGAGGATGGAGAACGGGTCCTCGACCCTTTCCTTCTCCCGTACGGACCTGACGAAGCTGGTCAGGGATGTCTGTACGCGCATGGAAGTGCTGGCAAAGGAGTACTCCGTCACCCTTGAAAGCGAACTGCCGGAGGATTCCGTCTTCATCATGTGCGCCCCGGGAAGCGTCGACAAGATCGTCGGCAACCTCCTGATGAACGGCATCAAATACTGCAGTTCGACCGTTTCGGTCATCCTCGAAGACCGTTCCGACGAAACGGTGAGGATCACCGTCAACAGCGACGGGGTTCCCATCGCGCAGGAAGAGAGGGAGAAGATATTCGAGCCTTTCTACCAGTCTCCAAAGACGCATTCAAGGATTTCCGTGAATGAAGGGACGGGGCTCGGGCTTTCTTTCGCGAGGTCCATGGCCGTCCTCCACAAGGGCACGCTGACGCTCGATCCGGCATATCAGGGCGGGAACTCATTCGTCCTGGAACTGCCGAAAGGCCAGGTCGCTGAAATAATGGAGACCAAGGAGGAGGACTTCATCCAGGGTGAAGAGCGGGAAGCCGGCAACCATTCCATCCTTATCGTGGAAGACGACCCCGTCCTCAACGATTACATCAAGACCGAGCTTTCCGGCGAATACACCATATATCAGGCCTATAACGGCAAGCAGGCCCTTTCCGTACTGAACGAGAAGAGCATCAGCCTTATCGTCAGTGACATCATGATGCCCGAGATGAACGGCTGCGAGCTGGTCGACGCCGTCAAGAACACCCTCAGGTTCAGCCACGTGCCGATAATCCTCCTGACGGCCGTCACGGATTACAACACCCAGCTCGAATCCCTGCACTCCGGGGCGGACGGCTACATCACGAAACCGTTCTCCATGCAGATCCTTCGGGCCACTATCTTCAATACGCTCAAGAACAGGGAGATACTGTACGAACGCTTCTCATCCTCGCCATACACTCGGCCGGAGAACAACACCAGCAGCCAGGATGATGTCTTCATGAAGAAGCTTTACGACTACGTGATGGAGAACATCTCCAACCAGGACTTCTCCGTACTGGACCTTGCGGACAAGATGATGACGAGCCGTTCCACCCTTTTCCGCAAGATCAGGGCGAACACGGGGATGAACATCAACGAATACATCCGTGTCTGCAGGCTGAAGAAAGCCGCCGAGCTGCTGTCCACCCAGAAGTACCAGACCAAGGAAGTCGCCTACATGGTCGGCTTCACGACCATGTCGTACTTCACCAAGTCGTTCCAGAAGCAGTTCAACATCTCACCGAGCTCCCTTCTCAAGAAGAAACAATCAACTGATAAAACCCAAGATACATGAAACGCACACTATTGATTCTCTCGGCACTTGCGATGCTATGTGCCTGCACGGCGGGGCAGAAGGACTCCGGCGTGCGCGTGGTGGAGGACTTCAACTTCGACTGGAAGTTCACCCTTGGCGACAGCCCCGATTTCGTCCTCACTCCGGAAGAACTCGCGGCTTACAATGCCGAACAGGATGCCGCCTGGGCGGTTCAGAGGCAGGCCTTAATCGACCAGCAGAAGCAGCAGATCGAGGAGAGGCAGAGGGCGATGAGGGCTTCGGGAAGAAGGGTTCAGAACGCAGGCCCCTTCGGAATGGGAATGCAGATGACCATCCGCGAGCCGGAAAGGCCGCGCAACCCCAATCCCACCCATTTCTCGGAGGACGCATCGGCGGACTGGGCGTCACCCGGCTTCGACGACTCTTCCTGGCGTTCCCTCCATCTCCCGCATGACTGGGCGATCGAGGGCGAATTCTCTGAAGACGCTCCTTCTGGCACCGGCAGCGGGGCCCTTCCCGGCGGAATAGGCTGGTACCGCAAGCACTTCGCGACCCCCCAGGCCGACCGCGTCTTCGTGGAGTTCGACGGCGTATTCATGAACAGCACCGTCTATGTCAACGGAAAGCCCGTCGGCACGCGCCCGTACGGATACAGCTCGTTCACGTACGACATCACCGGATTCCTGAACCCTGCGGGAGAGGACAACGTGATCGCCGTCCGCTGCGACAACGCCGACCAGCCCAACTCGCGCTGGTATGCCGGCTGCGGCATCTACCGCAACGTAAGGCTCGTTTCCGTTGCCGACCAGCATGTCAAGTATTCCGGGACCTTCATCACCACCCCTGAGATCACTGCGGCATCCGGCAAGGTCAACATCGAGACCTCGATCGAGAACTGCGCCGACCGGGTCGAAGCCGTCTTGACGCATACCGTCATCGACCGTAAAGGAAAGAAGGTCGCTTCGGTCAGCGAAGACATCACGCTGGAAAAGGGAGACAACGTCGTCAATTCCTCACTGAGCGTCAAGGCTCCGGAACTCTGGAGCGTCGAATCTCCCAACCTTTACACCGTAAACACCGGGATCAGCGTCGGCGGGAAGACCGTCGACGACTATGAGACCACCTTCGGATTCAGGACGATTGAATGGGACCCCATGAAGGGTGTCTTCCTCAACGGCAAGCCGGTCAAGCTCCTGGGCGTCTGCCTGCATCACGATATGGGCTGCATCGGATCGGCGGTGCATTACAGGGCCCTTGAGCGTGAGATCGGTATCCTCAAGGAAATGGGCTGCAACGCCATCAGGACGTCGCACAACCCTCCCACCCCGGAGCTTCTCGAGATCTGCGACAAGATGGGTCTCATGGTCATGGACGAGGCCTTCGACATGTGGCGCAAGCGCAAGACGACCTTCGACTACTCGCGTTTCTTCGACGAGTGGCATGTCGCCGACCTCCAGGATTTCGTCAGGAGGGACCGCAACCACCCTTCCGTCATCATGTGGAGCATAGCCAACGAGATCGGCGAGCAGGGTGACTCCATCGACGACAACCTCCAGAACCTCAGCGTCGCCGAGGCCAACCTCCTCCTCAACTTTGTGGACCACACCAATCCCGACGGACCCTTCGAGAACAATCCCAACGTCCTCCTTACCAGGCACATGGCCCAGCTCGTCAGGGACGTCGACCCGACCCGCTTCGTGTCGGCCGGGTGCAACGGCGTAGGCCCCACCAACAACCTGTTCCGCAGCGGCGCCCTCGATGCGTACGGCTTCAACTACCATCCCCAGGGCTACGACCAGTGCCTCGAATACTTCCCCGGCAAGAGGATGTTCGGCTCCGAGACCGCTTCCGCCATCAGCAGCAGGGGCGAATACATGATGCCTTCTTCCAGCAAGGAGAAGCACCCGGCGAGGGTGTTCGGCGAAGATCCGAACCCCACGCATCAGTGCTCCGGATACGACTCCTGGTCCGTTCCGTGGGGCAACCTCCACGAGGAGGCATGGATTCCCATCCGCGACCGCGACTTCATTGCGGGTACCTTTATTTGGACGGGCTTCGACTATATCGGAGAGCCGACTCCTTACGGATGGCCGTCCCGCTCGAGCTATTTCGGAATAGTGGACCTCGCGGGCTTCCCCAAGGACGTTTACTGGATGTACCAGAGCGAATGGACCGACAAGACCGTGCTCCATCTGTTCCCGCATTGGAACTGGAATCCCGGCGACAAGGTGGACGTTTGGGCATACTACAACAACGCCGACGAAGTCGAGCTCTTCCTGAACGGCGAGTCCCTCGGAAAGAAGAGCAAGACCAGCGACGTCCTCCACGCCGAATGGCTTGAGGTTCCTTTCGAACCCGGCAAGATCGAGGTCGTCTCCTACAAGGACGGCAAGAAGGTGGCGAGCGCATCCAGGGTTACCGCGGGTGAACCGGTCAAGGTAAAGCTCACTCCCGACCGCAAGACCATCTCCGCCGACGGATACGACCTGTGCTACGTCACTGTAGAAATCGTCGACAAGGACGGCAACGCCGTGCCTGACAACGAGACCATGCTCCACTTCGAGGTGAGCGGCAACGGCGAACTGTTCGGCGTCGACAACGGAAACGCCGCGGACTCCCTCTCGCTCAAGGGCAGCGACAAGGCCATGTTCAACGGCAAGGCCCTCGCAGTCATCCGCTCGATAAAGGACACCCCCGGCAGCGCAAAGCTCACCGTCAACTCCGCATACGGGAAGTCCGACCTCGTCATAAAGACCAAATAGGAATACATTATCCCGGCTTTAAGATTCCCGCAGGTTGTCACCAGGACATACCTGCGGGAATTTGCTTATATTTGCATCATGAGACGATGGCTGACGATACTGTTGGTTCTGGTGCCGGTTTTCACCTGGTGCCAGGGACCGGGTGTCAGGGGCCGGGAAGCTGAAAGCAGGTTCTGGGTAACGACACCGGAGGATTCGCTGCTGGCAGAGAAGGTCCTTGCAGGGCTGAAAGACACTCCCGGAACCGTAGCGGAGCTGATGGTCCGGGCCGGGAAGACCCTGGAGGGCCAGCAGTACGTGGCCGGAACGCTCGATGAAGCGGCGGATGCCGGAGCCTGGAAGGAGGAACTCCGCATTTATCTGACGCGGACGGATTGCATAATTTTCGTGGAGACCTGCCTGGCGCTGGCCAGAACCGCGGCGGAAGGCGGCGATTTCATGATGTTTGCAAATGAAATAAGGCAAAGCCGCTACCGTGACGGTCAGGTCGGTGGCTATGCCGACAGGCTGCATTACACGACCGAGTGGGGAATGCAGGGCGAAGCCAGGGGTGTCCTCAAGGATATCACGAAAGACCTGGGCGGCGTGCCGTTGCACCACCCCTTAAACTATATGTCCTCACATCCGGAGTCCTACCCCCACATGGACGACACTGGGGCCATCCTCGAAGCCGAACGGCGTATCAATGACTCTGAGCAGTACTATATTCCGAAAACCTCCATGGCTGACGCCCTTGAGGGTATCCGGACCGGAGATATCATCTGCATGGTGACTTCCGTTCCCGGGCTCGACATCTCGCATGTCGGGATGGCCCTCGTGGAGGGCGGCACGGTCCGACTCCTGCACGCCTCCACCGGCCCGATGAAGGTGGTCGCCGAATCCCGCTCCCTGATGCAATATCTCGCAGCCCGTCCCGCCGTCACAGGCATCCGAGTCCTGCGTCCCTTATGAACCGATATATGAAGAAAGTCGTCATCCTCCTATGCATCGCTGCCTTTATCTCCTGCGGCAGGAACGTTTACAACATCGAAGGCACCTACACCGCTCCCGACGGCATGGATGTCTGTCTGATCGATACATCCGATAACGACACCCTCGCCGTAACCACGGTGAAGGACAATCGTTTCAGCTTTTCCGGAAAGTTACAGGAACCGATCTTTGCCTATGTAGGTCACGGAAACGACCGCATACGCTTCATACTTGAGCCCGGCACCGCATATGTGGACCTGGATGAGAGGACGGGCCACGGCACTCCGATGGCCGACGCCTACAACGGTTTCCACAGGCGCTTCTACGGCTACGACGCCATACGCAACGAGGAAAGGAAGGCCCTGGAGGCACGTCAGGATGAGATGAGCCCGAAGGAGTTCAGCGACGAATGGGACCGCCTGAATGAGAAGTACGCCGCCCTCCAGGTCGCGCTCGCAGATTCCGTGATCCTTGCCTGGCCCGGCAGTTACGTAGCTGCGCTTGCGCTCGACGACATGGCCTACAAGGACACTGCCCTCTTCATGCGCCGCTACAAGGAAGCGTCCGACCTGGTCAAGGATTTCAGTTTTGTCAAGAGCGACTACAAGGCCATCTCAGTCCTGGCCGACACCGCTCCCGGCAAGATGTTCCTCGACTACACCGTCAAGGGAGGCAACCTTGACGGCACGGACGTGAGCCTGTCGGACTATATCGGAAAAGGCAAATACATCCTGCTGGACCACTGGGCATCCTGGTGCGGCCCCTGCAAGGCCGAGATCCCTGCCATCCTCAAGGCCTACGACGCATTCCACGGCGACCGCTTCGACATAGTCAGCATCGCCTGCAGCGACAGGAGGGAGGACACCATCCGGTCGCTCTCCGAGCTGGACATGCCTTGGAACCAGATACTTGACGCCCAGAAGATCCCGGTCGACCTGTACGGAGTCGCGACCATCCCGCACCTTATCCTGTTCGCCCCTGACGGCACAATACTCAAGCGCGGCCTGCGCGGAGAGCAGATCTACTCCACCCTGCAGGACCTCCTTCAGGAATAATCCGGAAAACCGCTAAGTGTTCCTTCCGGTCCAACCCTTGGACCGTCAGTGACATTTTAACTGCCTTTTCGCTCTTTCCGGTCCACCGGCTGGACCGGAAGCGTCATCTCCGCTCCCGTTATCCCCCATCCCGCCACCACATCCTTCTACCTACGGTCGAAGGATAACGCCTTTTTTGGCAAAAGTGCCCACATCCTTCTACCGTCGGTCGAAGGATAACGTCTTTTTTGGAGGGAATCGCCGCGTATTATGAACAAAGCCGCCAGCACACATAGGCGATGGCGGCTATAAGCGATATAGGTATTACTACCGGAAAAGGACCTCTGATCAGATCTCCACCGGGTGGCACCAGCCGTGGGTGTCCTCGATCTCGCCGAACTGGATGCCGGTGAGGCGCTTGTAGAGAGCGTTGCAGGCGGGGCCGACGGTGCCGTCGGGACGGAACGTGAAGGTACGCGAGACCTCCGGTGCCCCGAGCACGGGCTTGATATCGATGTGCGACATCGGAGTGATCACCACAGCCGTGCCGCAGGCGCCGGCCTCCTCGAAGGTGTCGAGCTCGTCCAGCGGGATGGGCCGCTTCTCGACGGTCATGCCGAGGTCTTCGGCCACCGCCTGGAGGCTCTTGTTCGTAATGGAAGGCAGCACGCTGTCGGAGAGCGGGGTGATATACTTGTTGTCCTTGATGCCGAAGAAATTGGAGGAGCCGAACTCATCCACGAACTCGCGGGTGCCGGAGTTGAGGAACAGGAGTTCGGTATAGCCCTGGTCGTGGGCCATCTTGTACGGGCGGAAGGTGGCGGCGTAGTTGGCGCCTACCTTATAGCTGCCGGAGCCATGGGGCGCGGCGCGGTCGAAGTCGCCCGGAATCACTGCGGAGAAGGTCCTGAGGTGCTCGCCGTAGTAGGAGCCAGCAGGGGCGCACATGACGGCGAATACGGCCTCGGGATAGGGCACGAGCTGCATCTGCGGATGCACTCCAAAGAGCAGCGGACGCAGGTACAGGGATGCCTTATGGCCGTAAGGCGGGAGGAACTCGAGGTTGCCGCGGATGCACTCCTCGCACATCTTTATGAACATTTCCTCGGAGGGGCAGGGCATGCCGAGATAATCGGCGGTGCGCTTCATGCGGCGGGCGTTCTCCTCGGGGCGGAAGATGACGACCTTGCCGTCCTTCTGGGTGAAGGCCTTGAGGCCTTCGAAACAGGAGATAGCGTAATGGTTGACCTGCGCAAAGGGGTCGAGGGTGAAGGAGAATGTTTCAGTCGATTCTATCGGCGACCACGCGCCGTCCATGAAATGCGACTTGACGACGGTACGTGTGCGGTAAGCGTCAAATCCCAGGGAATCCCAATCAATCTTGGACATGATATGGAGAGTTTAATTGTTAAGTCTCAATAATATCCGGTATAAATGAATACAAGCCGGCAAATCCTTACAAATATAACTATCCGCCTTGAGAAAAGCAAAGCGAGGAATAATTTTTGTATATTTGCAGGACATTATGGGAGCATTTCACGCATATGACATCCGCGGAATCTACGGAGTGGATTTCGACAAGGATACAGCCTACAAGGTAGGATATTTCATTCCGGAACTCCTCGGCGCCGGAGAGGTGCTTGTGGGACGCGACTGCCGCGTTTCCTCGAAGGAGATCTACGACGCACTGCTGGAAGGCATTACCGATGCCGGCGCCGACGTGTACGACATCGGCCTCAGCAGCACTCCGATGGTGTATTTCGGCACCGCCAACTACGGTTTCAAGGCATCCGTGCAGATCACTGCATCGCATAATCCCGCAGAATACAACGGCATGAAAGTTTCGAGGGAGAACGCCCTTCCGGTGGGCTTCGACTCGGGCCTGGGGCAGATCAAGCAGTGGATCGACGAGGGTCGTCCCACTCCTCCCGCAGCCCGCAAGGGAGAGGTGCACGCCAAGGACATCCTGCCGGACTACCTTGCCTTCATGCAGAAGTACAAGGGCGACTACAGCGGCCTCAAGGTCGCCTTCGACCTGTCCAACGGCATGGCCTGCCTCTTCGCGAGGCAGATGTACGGCGACGGTCCCGCCTATATATTCGACGAGATCGACGGACGCTTCCCCAACCATGAACCCAATCCCCTGGTCGCCAAGAACGTGGAGCCCCTGAAGGAGCTCGTGCGCCGGGAGAAGGCCGATGTCGGCGTCATCTACGACGGCGACGCCGACCGCGTGATGTTCGTGGACGAGAAGTCGCAGTTCGTGGCCCCCGACCTGGTGATAGCCCTGATGTCGGAGTACTTCATCAAGGAGCGCGGCGAGAAGGCCCCGCGCGTCCTTCAGGAGATCCGCAGCTCCAAGGCCGTGGGCGAGTTCCTCGCCCCGATGGGCGTCGAGCTGCACACCTGGCGCGTCGGCCGCGCCTTCGCCGCGCCGAAGCTCCGCGAGATCGACGGCCTCTGGGGCGGCGAGCTCGCCGGGCATTATTATTTCAAGGACTTCTTCTATTCCGACAGCGGCCTGCTGGCCTC